>NZ_WAAQ01000001.1:1485156-2227735 GCF_008868125.1 Microbacterium maritypicum | reverse complement strand
GCCTCACAGCGCCGATGGTACTGCAGGGGGGACCCTGTGGGAGAGTAGGACACCGCCGGACTCCTTTTAGTCAAAATGGCCACCCATCGTTGGGTGGCCATTTTGCGTTTAAACGAAGAGAACAGGGAGCATCATGCCAGAAGAGGAAGAGCGCCGTCCGCGTCGCAACGACGACAGTGGATCGCGCGGGAACCGGGCTTCTGGCGGACGCTCCGGCAACAGCCGAGACGCCGCAGCTCCGCGCCGTGAGGGTGGCGGGTACAACCGTGATGGTGGTGCTCCGCGCCGTGAGGGTGGCTACAACCGGGACGGCGCAGCTCCCCGTCGCGAGGGTGGCTACAACCGGGACGGCGCAGCTCCCCGTCGTGAAGGTGGCTACAACCGTGACGGCGCGGCTCCCCGTCGCGAGGGTGGCGGGTACAACCGTGATGGTGGTGCTCCGCGCCGTGAAGGTGGCTACAACCGTGATGGTGGTGCTCCGCGCCGCGAGGGTGGCGGGTACAACCGTGATGGTGGTGCCCCGCGCCGCGAGGGCGGCTACAACCGTGACGGTGCAGCTCCGCGTCGCGAGGGTGGCGGGTACAACCGTGATGGTGGTGCCCCGCGCCGCGAGGGCGGCTACAACCGTGATGGTGGTGCTCCCCGCCGCGAGGGTGGCTATAACCGTGATGGTGCAGCTCCCCGTCGCGAGGGTGGCTATAACCGTGATGGTGCAGCTCCCCGTCGCGAGGGCGGGTACAACCGTGATGGTGGTGCCCCGCGCCGCGAAGGCGGCTACAACCGTGACGGTGGTGCCCCACGCCGCGAAGGCGGGTACAACCGTGACGGTGGTGCCCCGCGCCGCGAAGGCGGCTACAACCGTGACGGCGCAGCTCCCCGTCGCGAGGGTGGCTACAACCGTGACGGTGCAGCTCCGCGCCGCGAGGGCGGCGGCTACAACCGTGACGGCGCAGCTCCCCGTCGCGAAGGCGGGTACAACCGTGACGGCGCAGCTCCGCGCCGCGAGGGTGGCTACAACCGGGACGGCGCAGCTCCGCGCCGCGAGGGCGGCTACAACCGTGACGGCGCAGCCCCTCGCCGCGAAGGCGGCGACCGCGACAAGTCCCGGTCCTTCCCGCAGCGTGGGGGAGCGGGTAGGGAGCGTCCGGCTCAGGCGGCCAACGAGCGTCCGCGGTTCGATGAGCCGCAGATCCCCGATGACGTCACGGCACGTGACCTCAACGGGGCAGCTCGCAACGAGCTGAAGACTCTGAGCAAGGAGAACGCCGAGCACGTCGCCCGTCACCTGGCGATGGCCTCCCGCCTCATCGACGAGGACCCCGCACTGGCTCACGAACACGCGCTGGCTGCGTCGCGACGTGCCGGCCGTATCGCGATCGTCCGGGAGACTCTCGGCATCACCGCATACGCCACGGGGGACTTCGCCCTCGCTCTGCGCGAGCTGCGCACCTACCGTCGTATCTCGGGCAAGGACGATCAGATCGCTCTGATGGTCGACAGCGAGCGCGGCATCGGTCGTTCCGACCGTGCTCTCGAGACCGGACGAGCCGTCGATCGCTCCGCGCTCGACACGCCTGTCCGCGTCGCGCTGGCGATCGCGATGTCGGGCGCTCGCCTCGACCAGGGCGATCTCGAACTCGCACTGGGCGAGCTCGAGATCCCCGAGCTCGACCCCGATCGCGCATTCGAATGGAGCCCGGCTCTGTTCGCCGCTCGTGCCGCTGTCCTCGAAGATCTCGGACGCACGGACGAGGCGGAGTTCTGGGCTCATCGCGCCGAGGTGGCCGCCGAGGCGCTGGGCGTCGATGAAGCCGGCGACGAGGAGATCTTCATCGAAGATAGCCTCATCGAAGGCGAGTTCCCGGACGACGAGGACGGCGCACAGAGCGTCGCCGCGGCGACCTCTGACGATCTCGCTCCTGAGGGTGCAGAGGAAGAGTCGGATGTCGAAGAGGAGAGCGCTTCCGACGACGACGCGTCTGCGGAAGCGGACCCGACAGTCGAAGACGAGGTGCGCGAGCTTCTCGGCGAAGACGAGGTCGAAGACTCGGACCCGGAGGCGTAGTGGCGCTGTTCTCTCGGAAGCGATCCCCGCGCACTCCGCTCGACGGGGTCGACACGGTTCTCGCTGATCTCGATGGTGTGGTGTACGCAGGGCCTGGCGCGCTGCCGTTCGCGGTGGACAGCCTCAACGAGGCGGCGAAGTCGGCCCGGCTCGGCTACATCACGAACAACGCGGCACGCACGGATGCCTCGGTCGCAGCGCACTTGAGCAGTCTCGGGCTGCGCGTCCAGGCATCCGATGTCGTCACCAGCCCGCAGGCCGCGATGCGACTGATGGCGCAGATCGTCCCCGCGCCGGCGACGATCCTCGTCATCGGCGGCGACGGCCTGGTCGACGAGGTGCAGAAGGCCGGCTACACGGTCACGCGAAGCGCCGAGGACTCGCCGAGCGCTGTCGTGCAGGGGTTCGCTCCCGAGGTGGCATGGACGGATCTCGCCGAGGCGGCCTACGCGCTCAAGGTTCCCGAGGACGAAGGGGGCATCCCGTGGATCGCCACCAACACGGACTGGACGATTCCGCGCGAACGCGGCGTCGCGCCGGGCAACGGGACGCTCGTCTCCGCCGTGCACACGGCCATCGGCAGGCTCGCGACGGTCGCGGGGAAGCCGGAGGAGCCGATCTTCCGTGAGGCCCTCGCGCGCTTCGGCGCGAAGAAGGCGCTCTTCATCGGGGACCGCCTCGACACCGACATCATGGGCGCGAGTCGTGTCGGGATCGACTCGGTGCTGGTGCTCACGGGCATCGATCGTCCGAAGCATGTGCTGGCCGCGCCGGAGGGTTCGCGTCCCACGTACATCCTCGGCGACCTCCGTGAGCTCCATGCCCCGTACCCCGAGGTGATCGAGCAGGGCGGTGTGTTCCACGTGAACGGCGCCGCCGTGCGCGTCTCGGGAGCGGATGTCGAGATCGTCGCGGAGTCCGGTGAGCAGATCGATCTGCTGCGCGCGGGCGCTGCCGCCATCTGGGCATCCGGGACCCCGGTGTTCGTGCTGCGGGTACCCGAGCGCCTGTACGACGATCCGTTCCATCGCCCCTGAGGCGGCTCGCGTGGCTCCCTCCGGCGTCGGAGGCGCCGCGTACAGTAGAACCGTGAGCGATGAGACGACGAGCGCGCCGACCGATGGTCTGTGGAGTCGACTGCGCCTGATCGAGGGGCAGCCGCTTCCGGCGCGAGCCGATGCGTACTCAGCCCTCCACGACGAGCTTTCACGTCGCCTCGACAGCGGCGCGAAGCTCGAGCAGCGGGAGACTTCGGGATCCCGATGACGCGACTCGACGCCGCCCTCGCAGCCCGAGGACTCGCCCGTTCGCGCAGCCACGCGGCCACCCTCATCTCCGAGGGGCTCGTGAGCGTGGACGGCCGCCCCGTCGTGAAGGCGTCCACTGCTGTCGACGACGCGGCGGAGATCACGATCGCCGGGGCCGACCACTACGTCGGGCGCGCAGCCCACAAGCTCATCGCCGGTCTCGACGGCTTCGCGATCCCGGTCCAGGGGCGGCTCGCGCTCGACATGGGCGCATCCACCGGGGGCTTCACCCAGGTGCTGCGGGAACGCGGAGCACGCAGAGTTCTCGCCGTCGACGTCGGGCACGGGCAGCTCGCCCCGACCATCGCCGCCGACCCGGGAGTGGTGGCCGTCGAGGGCTACAACGTGCGTCACATGACTCGCGAGAACCTCACCGCTGCGACGGGGGAGGCTGAGGCGCCCGACCTCATCGTCGGAGACCTCTCGTTCATCTCCCTCGAACTCGTCCTCCCCGCCCTCGCCGCCGTCGGCACAGCGGAATCCGACATCCTGCTGCTCGTGAAGCCCCAGTTCGAGGTCGGGCGCACCGCCGTCCGCGGGGGACTGGTCACGGATCCCGCCACGCGCGCGGATGCGGTGGCGCGAACGGTCTGGAGCGCCTGGGACGCAGGGCTCGGAATGCTCGGCATCCTTCCCTCCCCGATCCTCGGAACGCACGGCAACGCCGAGTATCTCGTGCATCTCGCGCCGGGCCGGGGAAGCAATCCGACAGAATGGCTGGACAGCATCAACCGACTGGCAGGAGGACGATGAACGAGCGCAGCATCCTGGTCGTCGCCCACGCGGGCCGTGTGGACACCGTCGAGGCCGCCCGCCGGGTGATCGATGCGCTGAGAGACGCGGACGCACGGCCCGTCCTCGCCGCCGATGATCACGAGGCCCTCGTCGCCGTCGACCCGTTCTTCGCCGAGACCGAGGTGCTCGGCGTCTCCGTCGACCCGTCCGACCTCGAACTGGCCATCGTGCTCGGCGGTGACGGGACGATCCTGCGTGCGGCGGAACTCGTGCGAGACAGCGGTGCACCGGTGCTCGGCATCAACATGGGGCACGTCGGCTTCCTCGCCGAGATCGATCGTGACGACATGGACAAAGCCGTGCGTCGTGTCATCGACCGTGACTACGAGGTCGAGGAGCGACTGGCGCTGTCGGTGCGTGTGAAGGATGCCGACGGCACCGTGGTCTACGAGACCTGGGCCCTCAACGAGGCCACCGTCGAGAAGGCGAGCCGAGAGCGGATGATCGAGGTCGTCCTCGAGATCGACGGCCGACCGCTGTCGAGCTTCGGCTGCGACGGCATGGTCGTGTCCACCCCCACGGGCTCGACCGCCTACAACTTCTCGGCCGGGGGCCCGGTCATCTGGCCCAGCGTCGAGGCGATCGCCGTGGTGCCGTTGTCCGCCCACGCTCTGTTCGCCAAGCCGCTCGTCGTCAGTCCCGATGCCTCCGTCGCGATCGAGATGCTCGAGCGCACCGACGGCTCGGGCATTCTGTGGTGCGACGGCCGGCGCTCGCACGACCTGCCGCCGGGCGCTCGCGTCGTGGTGCGTCGGTCGTCGCGTCCGGTCAGGCTCGCGCGTCTGCATCCGACGGCGTTCACCGATCGCCTCGTGCGCAAGTTCCAGTTGCCCGTCGAAGGATGGCGTGGCCAAGCCCCGGGGGCATCGTCGTGATCGAGGAGACGTCATGATCGAGGAGATGCGGATGCAGGGACTCGGCGTCATCGCCGATGCCGTGTTGCCGCTCGGCCCCGGATTCACCGCGATCACCGGCGAGACGGGTGCGGGCAAGACCATGGTCGTCACCGGCCTCGGACTGCTGCTGGGTCAGCGTGCCGATTCCGGAGCGGTGCGTGCCGGCGCCGCACAGGCATCTGTGGCCGGCGTCTGGATCGTCCCCGCCGCCGGCATCGTCGCGGAGATCGTCGCCGATGCCGGTGGCGAGCTCGAGCCCGTCGGAGCCGGGAGCGCAGAGCTCTACGTGTCGCGCACGCTCAGCGCGGAGGGCCGCAGTCGTGCGAGCGTGGGGGGACGCGCCGCCCCCGCCGGTGTGCTCTCGTCGCTCGCGGAAGAGCTCGTCGTCGTCCATGGCCAGTCCGAGCAGCTGCGTCTGCGCTCGGCCGCGGCTCAACGCGATGCCCTCGACCGTTTCGGCGGCTCTCCGATCGCGGACGCCGTGGACCGTTACGCCCAGGCCTTCGCACACTGGCGGACCCTCGACACCGAGATCACGGAGATCACCGAGAACCGGGACCGTCGAGCCGAAGAGGCCGCGCGTCTTCGGGAGGCCATCGCCCTCATCGAGGCGACGGCGCCCGAGCCGGGGGAGGACGAGGAGCTCACTGCGCGCGCGGAGCGTCTCGCCAATGCCGAAGAGCTGCGTCTCGCGGCCTCCCTCGCCCACGGCGCGCTCTCGAACGAAGAGGGCGAGCCCGATGCCTCGGCACTCGTCGCTGAGGCGCGTCGCGTGCTGGAGAGGGCGTCCGATGCCCAGCTGACCGCGATCGGGGAGAACCTCGCCGACATCGGCTACCGGATCGCCGACACCGCCGGCCTCCTCTCCGCCTATCTCGCAGACCTCGATGAGACCGGTCCGCATGAGCTCGCCGCCGTCGAGGAACGCCGTGCCGCCCTCGGCACCCTGATCCGTGCGCACGGATCTCTCGACGAAGCCCTGGCCCTCTGGCAGACCGGATCCGCTCGATTGGCCGAGCTCGATGACGACGGAGATCGCATCGAACGCCTCATCGCCGAGCGGGATGCGGCGCGGAGCGAGCTCGACGCACACGCCGACGCCCTGACGGCAGCGCGCACCGAGGCCGCGTCCCGGCTCGGTGCGGCCGTGACCGAAGAGCTGCACGCACTCGCGATGCCGGACGCGCGCCTGGAGGTCGTGGTCTCCGAAGGAGCGGAGAGCGCGCACGGTCGCGACGATGTCGCGATCCTCCTCGCTCCTCACCCCGGTGCGGAGCCGCGCTCCGTCTCGAAAGGTGCGTCCGGTGGCGAGCTCTCGCGCGTGATGCTGGCCATCGAAGTGGTGATCGCCGCGACGGACCCGGTTCCGACTTTCGTCTTCGACGAGGTCGATGCGGGCATCGGCGGAGCGGCGGCCATCGAAGTCGGGCGGCGACTCGCCCGGCTCGCCGAGAAGTCGCAGGTCATCGCGGTGACGCATCTCGCACAGGTCGCTGCCTTCGCGAACAACCATCTCTCGGTCGTCAAAGCCAATGACGGCGCGGTCACGGCCTCCAGTGTGCGGCGTCTGGAGGGGGAGGAGCGGGAAGCCGAGATGGCGCGTCTGCTGTCGGGACTCGCCGATTCCGATGCCGCTCTGACCCATGCCCGCGAACTTCTCAGCCTCCGCGTCCCCACTGCCTGATAGGATCGAAGCCCGTGATGAACTCTTCTTCTGCGGGACCCAAGAACGACACGACCAAGCACATCTTCGTGACTGGTGGTGTCGTTTCGTCTTTGGGTAAGGGACTGACGGCTGCCAGCCTCGGCAACCTCCTCACTGCTCGCGGTCTGCGCGTCGTGATGCAGAAGCTCGACCCGTACCTGAACGTCGATCCGGGCACGATGAACCCCTTCCAGCACGGCGAGGTTTTCGTGACGGATGACGGGGCCGAGACCGATCTCGACATCGGACACTACGAGCGCTTCCTCGACATCAACCTGTCCGAGGCGGCCAACGTCACCACCGGTCAGATCTACTCGCAGGTCATCGCGCGCGAGCGCCGCGGCGAGTACCTCGGCGACACCGTGCAGGTCATCCCGCACATCACCGACGAGATCAAGCGCCGCATGCGGCTGCAGGCCTCTGAGGAGCCGCGCCCCGACGTGATCATCACCGAGGTCGGCGGCACCGTCGGCGACATCGAGTCCCAGCCGTTCCTCGAGTCCGCCCGCCAGCTGCGCCACGAGCTCGGCCGCGACAGCGTCTTCTTCGTGCACGTGTCGCTCGTGCCGTTCATGGGCGCGTCGGGGGAGCAGAAGACCAAGCCGACCCAGCACTCGGTCGCAGCCCTCCGCCAGGTCGGCATCCAGCCGGATGCGCTGGTGCTGCGCAGCGACCGTCCGGTGAGCGCGAGCAACCGCAACAAGATCGCGCTGATGTGCGACGTCGACGTCGAGGGTGTCATCAACACCGTCGATCTGCCGAGCATCTACGACATCCCCTCGACGCTGAACGACCAGGGTCTCGACTCGTACATCGTGCGCCGCCTGGGCCTGGACCAGAAGGCGGCCGACGTCGACTGGACCCGCTGGAACAAGGTGCTGCACGCGGTGCACAACCCCAAGCACGAGGTGACGATCGGTCTGGTCGGCAAGTACATCGACCTGCCGGACGCCTACCTCTCGGTGACCGAGGCGCTCAAGGCCGGCGGCTTCGCGCAGGAGACCAAGGTCAACATCCGCTGGATTCCGTCCGACCTCTGCGAGACGCCGGAAGGCGCCCAGGAGCAGCTGGCCGAGCTCGACGGCATCTGCGTGCCCGGCGGATTCGGTATCCGCGGCATCGAAGGCAAGCTCGGCGCGCTGAAGTTCGCGCGCGAGCAGGGCATCCCGACGCTCGGCCTCTGCCTCGGACTGCAGTGCATGGTCATCGAGTACGCCCGTGACGTGGCGGGAATCGTCGGTGCCTCGTCGAGCGAGTTCGACCCGGACACCGCAGAGCCCGTGATCGCGACGATGGCCGAGCAGGTCGACATCCTCGACGGCGGCGACCTGGGTGGCACCATGCGCCTCGGTCTGTACCAGGCTGCACTCGCCGAGGGATCGCTCGCCCGTGAACTCTACGGCGCGCCCGAGGCATCCGAGCGTCACCGTCACCGCTACGAGGTGAACAACGCCTACCGTGACCGTCTCTCGGCAGCAGGACTGGTGTTCTCAGGCCTCAACCCTGAACTCGACCTGGTCGAGTACGTCGAGCTGCCGCGCGACGTGCACCCGTACTACATCGCCACCCAGGCGCACCCCGAGCTGCGTTCGCGTCCGACTGCCCCGCACCCGCTGTTCCGCGGCCTGGTCGGCGCGGCGATCGAGCGGCACCGTGCAAGCGAGCTGTTCGACGTCAGCGCGGATGACTGAGCCGACGGAGAACCTCCGGGACGAGCCCTTCGAGCCGGAGGTTCTCCACAGCGACCTCGTCTACCGGGGCAGCGTCTGGGACGTGCGCTCCGACCGCGTGCGCTACGGCGAGGGCGAGATCGTTCGGCAGTACGTCGATCACACCGGCGCGGTGGCGATCGTCGCGCTCGACGACGAGGGGCGCGTGCTGCTGATCCAGCAGTATCGCCATCCGATCCGGCACCGTGACTGGGAGCTTCCAGCCGGGCTGCTCGACGTGGAGGGGGAGGAGCCTCTCGCTGCCGCCCGACGCGAGCTCGCCGAGGAGGCCGACCTGGTCGCCGCGCACTGGGAGCCGCTGGTCTCCTCATGGACGACTCCCGGCGGGAACGACGAGATCATCCACCTGTTCCTCGCGACCGGGGTCGCATCGGCCGGATCGCCACACGATCGCGAAGACGAGGAAGCGGACATCCGTGTGGAGTGGGTGCCGCTGGCCGAGGCCGTCTCCGCCGTGCTCGAGGGGCGGATGCGCAACGGCATCCTCGCGATCGGTGTGCTCGCAGCCGCACAGAGGCTCCGCGACCGGAGCTGACGATGCTGCTCGAGCGCGCCCTCGACGCCTACCTGCGTCATGTCACAGTCGAGCGCGGCCTGAGCGCGCACACGATCGCGGCGTACCGACGTGACCTCGGGACATACCGTGAGTGGCTGGTCGCCGACGGGATCGGTGACACCGCGGAGGTGACACCCGCGGTGATCGATCGGTTCATCGGTGAGCGGGCCTCGGCGGAGCCGCCCCCGGCCTCGACGAGCCTGGCCAGACTGCAGTCCTCGGTGCGAGGGTGGCATCGCTTCCTGGCGCGGGAGGGCATCGAGGTCGATGACCCGAGCGCCCGTCTCCGTCCGCCGAAGGCGCCGCAACGGCTTCCCAAGGCGCTGACCATAGAACAGGTCGAGCGCCTTCTCTCGGCGCCCTCAGGCGAAGAACCTCTCGGCATCCGTGATCGTGCTCTGCTCGAACTCCTCTACGCGACCGGCGCGCGCGTGTCGGAGGCGATCGACCTCGATGTGGACGATCTGGCTCACGGCGATGTCCTGCGGCTGAGGGGCAAAGGGTCGAAGGAGCGCATCGTGCCCCTGGGGTCTTACGCGCGCACCGCCGTGGACGCCTATCTGACGCGCGTGCGCCCGGGGCTCGCCATGAAGGGACGGGCATCGGCCCGACTCTTCCTCGGTGCTCGTGGAGCCCCGCTTTCCCGCCAGAGCGCGTGGCTGGTCATCCGAGCCGCCGCCGAGCGCGCCCAGATCACCACCGATGTCTCGCCGCACACCCTGCGGCACTCGTTCGCGACGCATCTCCTGCAAGGAGGTGCCGACGTGCGCGTGGTGCAGGAGCTGCTCGGCCATTCCTCCGTCGCGACCACGCAGATCTACACCCACGTCTCGGTCGACGCCCTCCGCGACATCTACGCGACCTCGCATCCCCGCGCGCGCTGAGGGGAGAGGTCCGTTATCGGACGCGCCAGGGGTATCGCCCCGATTCTTCACGACGCGTGATTTATCATCCCACAGGTGGATGCGGGGCCCGCGTCTGACGATTTAGCGTGGAGGGCTCCGGCCATCTTCGGTCGTACAAAGGAGTCTTTCGCATGCGTTCCACCGTTCCTCTCGCCGCGCTCGCGGCGTCCGCCATGGTGTTCATCCTCACGGGCTGCGGAGGCGCGTCCTCCGACGACAAGCTCAGCTACGAGGACTCGCCGCTGAGCCAGTACCTCTCTGCGGCGTGGGGCGGAGATCTCTCGCAGGAGGAGCAGCAGAAGAAGATGGAAAAGGAGCAGGCCCAGGTCGAGGAACTGGTCGCGCAGTGCATGGCCGACGAAGGGTTCGAGTACACGCCGAACGCCAGCAACGGCACCGTCATCTCGGATGGCGGCGAGTGGGAGCCCGAGAAGCGGGAGTGGGTCGAGAAGTACGGCTACGGGTACGTCAACAGCCCGTTCGCGGAGCAGGTCGAGGAGAACCCGTCGGAGGAGGAGAACTCCGACCCCAACGCCGACTACGTCTCCTCGCTCTCGGAGTCCGAGCAGACCGCGTTCTATGAGACGCTCTACGGCCCGAGCCCGGCGGAGGACGAGATGGCCGAGGACGGCAGCTACGAGTACAGCTGGGAGGACGCCGGCTGCCAGGGATGGGCGCAGCATGAGGTCCAGGGCGACGACATCACGCAGTCCGAGGAGTTCAGCGCCCTGCGCACGAAGATGGAGGAGCTGACGACGGCGTCGCAGGAGTCCCCGGAGCTGGCCGACCTCAACGCGGAGTGGGCGTCGTGCATGGCAGACAAGGGTGAGCCCGGCTTCACGAAGCAGGCCGAGGCGGCGGAGTCGATCATGGAGGAGCAGAACAAGATCTATGAGACGGCCTACGGCGACGGCTCGGAGCCTGTCGACACCGAAGCCGCCGATTTCGAGGACCCGAGCAAGAGCCCGGAGATGAAGGCGCTCGGGGAGCGGGAGCTGAAGCTGGCCCTCATCGATCTCGACTGCCGCGAGAAGACCTCCTTCGCGACGAAGTCCCTGGAGATCCAGTTCGCGCTCGAGGAGAAGTTCATCGCCGAGAACAAGACGGAGCTCGAGGCGTTCAAGGCCGCTGCAGAGCAGAGCAAGTGATGCGCGAGGACGATACCCCGACCACGAAGCTCCCCACCGAATCCGAACCCGAATCCACGGCCGCATCCACGGCCGAGACGACGGCGTTCTCCGAACTCATCGACGGCGCCGAGCCTGATCCCGATGCCGAGGAGAAGGCGACGGAGGCGGACACCTCTCGCGTAAGCGGGTGGGGCCGGGTGCTGCGGGGGAATCGTGCACTCTGGATCGTGGCGCTCATCGCCGTGGTGTGCCTGGTCGCGGGGCTGCTCGTCGGCCGCTTCCTGATGTCGCCGGACGCCTCCAGTGCCGATGCACCCGAACCCGGCCTCGTCACGGCACCGGTCGATTTCGGCCCGCTCAGCAACGACGTGACGCTGCGTGCGGATGTCGGATACGCGGACGCGGTCGAGGTGAAGCTCGACACGTCGGCGTTCTCCGGCGCGGCGGTGGTCACGGGTCAGGTCCCTGAGGTCGGAGCCACTCTCACCCCGCTCTCGATCGCCCTCGAGGTGGTCGGGAGGCCGGTCATCGTGCTTCCGGGTGAGCTCCCCTCGTACCGCACGCTGCGGTTCGGGGTCTCCGGCCCGGACGTGCTCCAGCTGAAGCAGGCACTCACGAGCGTCGGGATCGGCGTCGGCGACGTGAACTCGAACGTGTTCGATCGGGCCACGGCTGATGCGGTCGCGCAGCTGTACGCGCAGGCGGGATATCCCGTGCCCTCGCCCGAGGACGGCGCGTCCGACGGCGTGCGGGCCGCCGAGGAGGGGGTCCGCGCGGCGCAGACCGGAGTCACGGAGGCCCAGAAGGCGCTGAACGAGGCAGGAGCCGGACCCAGCGCCGTCGAGACCTGGCAGGCCGATGTGAAGGTCGCCGCGGCCCAGCAGGCTCTCGCCAAGGCACAGGGCGGCGATGGAGACGTGCAACAGGCGCAATGGGATCTGCAGACCGCCCAGCTCGAACGAGACGAGCTCCGCAAGGGCAGGGACACCAGCGCCCAGCGCTCGGCACTCGACTCGGCTCGCGCTCAGGTGACCTCTGCCAATCAGGCTCTCGAAGAGGCTCGTCAGAAGGCGCTTCCCTACCTGCCGGCGAGCGAGGTGCTCTACCTCACTGAGCTCCCGCGCCGGGTGGACGCCGTCGGCGTCGAGCGCGGATCGGTCCTGTCGGGCTCGGCCATGACCGTCTCGGGAGCGACGGTGCGTCTGACCGGTGCCGCAGCCGAGGCGGACGCCGCCCTTCTCAGCGCGGGAGCGGAAGGGTCGTTCGAACTCCCAGACGGGACGGCGCATCGTGCCGTGATCTCGGAGCTGAAGGCGGGCAAGGACAACAAGGCGCGGTGGGAGGTGCTCCTCGATCCCGATCCGCTCACGCCCGAGCAGATCACGCAGCTGCAGGGGAAGAACGTGCGGGTGAAGCTCGCGATCGGCGCGACAGACGGAGACGTGCTCTCCGTTCCTCTCGCCGCACTCACTGCCGGGCCGGGCGGCGAATCCCGTGTGGAGGTCGTCGAGTCCGATCCCCGTGAAGGCAAGGATGCGAAGACGAGGCTCGTCGTCGTCGAGACAGGGCTCGCCGCAAAGGGCGCTGTCGAGGTGACGGCCGTCGATGGCGGGCTCGAGGAGAACGACCTGGTGGTGGTCGGGCGGTGACGCCTGCACCTCCGCTCGTCGAGTTCCGCGATGTCACGCGCTCGTTCCCCGGCCCGCCCGAGGTACAGGCGCTCAAGGCCGCGACGCTCACCGTGGAAGCGGGAGACTATATCTCCATCGTCGGACCCAGTGGATCGGGCAAATCGACCATGCTCAACCTTCTCGGCCTCCTCGATCGTCCGAGTGTGGGGGAGTACCGGCTTGCGGGCTCGCTCACCGGTGACCTCACCGAGGACGAGCGGGCGGCGGTGCGCGCGCGGTTCATCGGCTTCGTGTTCCAGTCGTTCCACCTGCTCCCGCGGCGCAGCGTGCTCGACAACGTGCTGATGCCCATGCTGTACAGCGGCGTGCCCCGACAGGAGCGCGAGGCACGTGCGCGGGCGGCGTTGACCCGCGTGGGCCTCGGACACCGCATCGACTTTTTCCCCAACTCGCTCTCGGGCGGTGAGCGCCAGCGCGTCGCCGTGGCGCGAGCGGTCGTCAGCAGCCCGCGACTGCTGCTCGCGGACGAGCCGACAGGAAACCTCGACCAGCGCACCTCGGGCGAGGTGATGGAGCTGTTCGAGGAGCTGAACGCCGATGGACTCACGCTCATCGTCATCACCCACGACGATGCGGTGGCACGGCGTGCCGGCCGCAGCATACGCATCGCCGACGGCCGATTGACGGAACTGTGAAACGCGTGCTGCGGCGTCGCAGGAACGTCGAGGAAACCAGCGCCGAGAACCCCGGCGATGAGGTCGTGGAGCCGAAGAACTCGGCGGCCGCGCTGCTCCCGGCGGTGAAGCATGCCGATCGGTTCACGTTTCAGGACCTCGTGGCCGAGGCCACGGCCGACATCGGCTCGCGTCCGGCACGGCTCGTCATGACCATCCTCGGCACGGTCCTCGGTATCGCTTCGCTGGTCGCGACGCTCGGATTCGCGCAGACCGCCGCCGCGCAGATCGCGAGGCAGTTCGACGGCGTCGCTGCGACTCAGGTGGTCGTCACCCCGGCCAAGGCGCAATCGGGCAAGGGGAACACGACGGTCGCGACCGGGCGGCTGCCGTGGGACTCTCCCGAGCGCGTGAAGCTGTTGGCCGGTGTGGACAGCGCCGCACTGATCGCCCCGGTCGAGCTCGCGGACGGCGAGACCATCACGGCCGTGCCGGTGAACGATCCCTCGGCACCGATCACGGCATCCCCGAAGCTCTTCGCCACCACGCAGGACCTTCCGGAGACGGTGGACGGCGACCTCGTGACCGGTCGCTTCTTCGATGACGGACACGACGCCCGTGGCGACCGCGTCGCGGTTCTGGGACAGCGCGCGGCCGAGCGGATGGGGATCAACCGCGTCGATTCGCAGCCCTCGATCTTCATCGCAGGTGTCTCATATTCCGTCATCGGCATCATCGAGGGCATGGATCGCCGTTCCGAGTTCGTGGACGGGGTCATCATCCCTCAAGGGTCCGCTCGCGCCGACTTCGGACTGACCGCGCCTTCCGAGTTGACGATCCACATCGCGCTGGGGGCGGGGCCGCAGGTCGCGAAGCAGGCGGTGCTGGCCCTCCAGCCCGACGACCCCGACTCGCTCGAGGCGCGGTCACCGGCGGCATCGTCCGACCTCAGCCAGAACGTGCAGGCCGACGTGAACGTCGTGTTCCTCATCCTGGGCGTCATCGCTCTGCTCGCCGGCGGTCTCGGCATCGCCAACGTCACCCTGCTCTCGGTGATGGAGCGCATCGGCGAGATCGGGCTGCGGCGTGCGCTCGGCGCGACCCGGCGACAGATCGGCGCGCAGTTCATGGTGGAGTCCATCGTCATCGGGTTCATCGGCGGCATCATCGGGTCGGCACTCGGCGTGGTCGCGGTGATCGCCGTCGCGGCGGTGCAGGGGTGGTCGCCCGTGACCGATCCTCTGGTCGCCGTCGCCGGGACCCTCCTGGGTGCGCTGGTCGGATGGGCGTCCGGATGGTACCCGGCACGTCGTGCAGCCCGCATCGAGCCGGTCGCCGCGTTGCGCGGCGTGTGAGAGGGGGCCCGGCCGGTACAATCGACCAAGCACGAAGGAGCAGGAGAACGGGTGGCTGAGAAAGTGGCGAAGTCCAGGGCGAAGGCGCAGAAGGCCGACGAGACCCCCATGGGACCCACCGGCCGCCCCTATCACGGGTTCCCGATCCCCGGGCCGTTGAAGTCGCACGGTCCTGCGCGCATCATCGCGCTGTGCAATCAGAAGGGCGGCGTCGGCAAGACGACGACCTCGATCAACCTGGCCGCGGCTCTTGCGGAGTACGGCCGGAAGGTCCTCGCCGTCGACTTCGACCCGCAGGGTGCGCTCTCGGCAGGCCTCGGCATCCCGACGCACGATGTGCCGACGATCTACGACCTGCTGCTGGACACCAAGCGCGACGCGCACGACGCGATCGTGCACTCGAGCGTCGAGGGTCTCGACGTCATGCCGGCCAACATCGATCTCTCCGCCGCCGAGGTGCACCTCGTCAACGAGGTGGCGCGTGAGACGATCCTCGCCCGTGTCCTCCGCCAGGTGGCGGGGGAGTACGACGTCATCCTCATCGACTGCCAGCCCTCGCTCGGCATCCTCACCGTCAACGCACTGACGGCCGCTCACGGCGTGATCATCCCGCTCGAGTGCGAGTTCTTCGCGCTGCGTGGTGTGGCGCTGCTGATCGAGACCATCGACAAGGTGCGCGATCGGTTGAACCCGTCGATCACGATGGACGGCCTGCTGGCGACGATGTACGACCCGCGCACGCTGCACTCTCGCGAGGTGCTCGAGCGCGTCGTCGAAGCTTTCGGCGACGACGTGCTGGAGACCGTGATCGGCCGCACCGTGAAGTTCCCGGATGCCTCGGTCTCAGGTGTGCCCATCACCGAGTTCGCCCCCGAGCACGCCGCCGCTCAGGCGTACCTGCGGCTGGCGCGGGAGCTGGTCGCCCGTGGCGCCGTCGCCTAGCGAAAGACCTGTCGACGCGTCGCCCGAGGAGGGCGCAGACGATTCCGCGTCTGCCGACACCGCAGGCTTCCGGGTCTCGCTGTCGAACTTCGACGGCCCCTTCGACCTGCTGCTGAACCTCATCTCGAAGCACGAGATGGACATCACCGAGGTGTCTCTGAGCGCGGTCACCAACGAGTTCATCGCGTACTTGGGTGCGCTCGACGACGACGACGACCTCGATCAGGCTTCCGAGTTCCTGGTCGTGGCTGCGACACTGCTCGACATGAAGGTGGCAGGGCTTCTGCCGCAGGGCGAGCTGGTGGATGCCGAGGCCGTGGCTCTTCTCGAGGCGCGCGATCTGCTGTTCGCCCGGTTGCTGCAGTACCGGGCCTTCAAGGAGGTCTCGACGTGGTTCGCCCGCTGCCTGCAGCGCGAAGACCGTCGTCATGTGCGTGCCGTCCGCCTCGAGGAGAAGCACCGCCGCCAGACGCCGGAGCTCGTCTGGTCGCTGACCGCCGACGACTTCGCGGCGCTCGCACTGCTGGCCTTCGCGCCCAAGGAGATCCCACACGTCGGGCTCGACCATCTGCACGCGCCGCTGGTCAGCATCCGCGAACAGGCGGCGATCGTGGTGACGCTGCTGCGCGGCGCCGAGTCGCTGAGCTTCCGCGAGCTCGTCGCCGGCGTGACCGAGCCGGGTATCGTCGTCGCGCGCTTCATCTCGGTGCTGGAGCTGTACCGGCATGCGGCACTGTCCTTCGAACAACTGGAACCGCTCGGCGAGCTGACGCTGCGCTGGGCAGCCGACTCCTGGTCGGATGAGACGCTGGCGACCCTGGGAGCCGACTATGACCGATGACGTGACCGACGAGAGCGTGACCCCGGAAAGCACGGACGCGGTGCCGGAGATCCCCCTCTCCGAGCGGATCGAGGCGATCCTGTTCATCGTGGACGAGCCGATCGGTCTCGTCGCACTGGCCGCCGCCGTGGGATCGCCCGTGCCCGCCGTGCGTCAGACGCTCGAGGCGCTCGTCGAGGACTACGACGGTGTGGGCACTGGTCCTCGACGCGGCTTCGAGCTGCGGGAGGTCGGCGGCGGGTGGCGACTGTACGTGCGTGAGGACCTCGACGCCGTGGTGGCCGAGTTCGTCGGAGGACAGGCCCCCGCTCGTCTTTCGCAGGCCGCTCTCGAGACTCTGGCCGTGATCGCCTACAAGCAGCCGGTGACGCGCAGCCAGGTCGCCTCCATCCGCGCGGTGAACGTCGACTCGGTCGTCCGCACCCTCCTCGCCCGAGGCCTGATCACCGAGCTGTTCGCAGACTCCGAGACGGGCGCACTCAACTACGGCACGACCGACGCGCTCCTCCAGCACCTGGGCATCAACTCGCTCGACGAGCTGCCCCCGATCTCCCCGCTGCTCGATGACGGGGCAGACGGATTCGACGAAGGGACCATCCGATGACCGGCTTCGACGCCTCGACAGACTCCGAGACCGCACCCGAGGGCGTGCGCCTGCAGAAGGTCCTCGCCGGCGCGGGGGTGGCCTCGCGACGCGTCGTCGAGCAGTACATCACCGAGGGGCGCATCCGCGTCAACGGCATCGTCGTCGCCGAGCTCGGCAGGCGGATCGACCCGGAGAACGACCTCGTCGATGTCGACGGCACCGCCGTGCAGCTCGACGTCTCGAAGCGCTACGTCATGCTCAACAAGCCCACCGGCGTCGTCAGCAGCATGAAGGACGAGAGCGGCCGTCCCGACCTCCGTCGCTTCACCGCCGACTACGAGGAGCGTCTGTACAACGTCGGCCGCCTCGATGCCGAGACCAGCGGACTGCTGATCCTCACCAATGACGGCGCCCTCGCGCACGTGCTGGCGCACCCCTCCTTCGGCGTGACCAAGGTGTACATCGCGAAGGTCGAGGGCACCGTGCTGCCGCAGACGATCTCGAAGCTCACCAAGGGCATCGAGCTCGAAGACGGTCCGATCGCGGCGGACAAGGCGCGGCTGCTGGACACGTCTCGCGGGTCGAGCCTGGTGGAGCTGACGCTGCATTCCGGTCGCAACCGGATCGTGCGTCGGATGCTCGCCGCGGTCGGCCACCCCGTCACAGAGCTCGTGCGTCGCCAGTTCGGTCCGCTCCACCTGGGAACCCTCCCGGCCGGGAAGACGCGGGAACTGAGTAAAATCGAACTCGGCGCGCTTTTGACCCTGTCGCGCCGTGATTCCGGTGTCGCCGAGGCGCCAGGCGAGCAGGAGAACGAATGACCGATACGACGAGTGCGCCCACGGGGCGGAGAGCGGGCTTTGTCGCGCCGCGCCTCTCCGGCACCGTCCGCATCGTCGGCGCCGGACTCCTCGGCGCGAGCATCGGGCATGCGCTCCGCACGAAGGGCGTCGACGTCGTGCTGACCGATGCCTCGCCCGCACAGCTCCGCCTCGCCGTCGACTACGGTGCAGGCCGCCTCCCTGCGGAGGACGACTCACCATCCCTGATCGTGGTCGCCGTCCCGCCCGATGTCACGGCCGACGTGATCCAGGTAGAGCTCGAACAGTTCCCGCACGCCGTCGTCACCGACGTCGCCAGCGTGAAGCTCGAGCCGTTCCGCACGCTCCGGGCCCGCGGCGTCGACCTCGCCCGCTACATCGGCTCGCACCCGCTCGCCGGTCGTGAGCGCGGTGGGGCGATCTCGGCCCGCGCAGACCTCTTCATCGGTCGGCCGTGGGTGGTGTGCCGTGACGAGGAGACCAAGGCTTCCGACCTCGCCCTCGTCGAGGCTCTGGCGCTCGATGTGGGAGCGATGCCGCTCGAGATGACTCCGGAGGAGCACGACCGTTCGGTCGCACTGACCTCGCACGTGCCCCAGGTCGTGGCGAGTCTGCTTGCGGGTCGCCTCGCCGAAGCAGAGGAGGGGGCGCTCCGTCTCGCGGGCCAGGGCGTCCGCGACACGACGCGGATCGCGGCATCCGCCCCTGAACTCTGGGTGCAGATCCTCGGGGCGAACGCCGCACCGGTGGTCGAGATCCTCGACGCGCTCGCGTCCGACCTCGGGGAGATCTCCGACGCCCTTCGCCAGCCCGGGGCTCCTGGCGCCCGCCGCATCGTGGCCGAGACGATCCGTCAGGGCAACGACGGCGTCGAACGTCTTCCCGGCAAGCACGGACAGAACCAGCGCTTCGAATCGCTCGTCGTCATGGTCGACGACACCGCCGGGCAGCTCGGAAGGCTGTTCGGCGAGCTCGGCGAGCTCGGCGTCAACGTCGAGGATCTCCGTCTCGAGCACTCCCCCGGCGCGCAGTTCGGTCTCGCTGAGATCAGCGTCGATCCGGCAGCGCTGCACGGTGCGATCACCGGACTGCAGGAGCGCGGCTGGCGCATCGCAGGGAGCACCAATGACTGACATCTCGACCTCTGCCGCGGAGGCGCACGTGACCGACGCCCACAAGTTCATCGCGATCGACGGTCCGGCCGGCTCCGGCAAGTCCAGTGTGTCGAAGGCCGTCGCCCGCACGCTCGGCTTCGGCTACCTCGACACCGGCGCCGCCTACCGCGCGCTGGCCTGGCATGTACTCGATCAGGGTGCCGACACCGAGGATCCCGAGACTGTTCGCGCCGCGGCATCCGCGTTCCCGCTCACGCTCGGGCTCGACCCCGACGAGCGGACGGTGCTCGTCGGCGACGTCGATGTCACCGAGGCGATCCGCGACCCGCGGGTCTCCGGGGCCGTGAGCGGCGTGGCGCGCGTGCCCGAGGTGCGGGCACAGGTCAACGAGATGTTCCGGCGACTCGTCGCCGAGTCGTCGTACCCCGCCGTCGTGGTCGAAGGGCGGGACATCACGACCGTTGTCGCCCCCGACGCCCCGGTGCGGATCCTTCTCACCGCGGCCCCCGAGGTACGGGCCGCCCGACGTGCCGGCGAACTCGCCGGCGAGAACGCGGCTGCTGTCGCCGCGGCGCTGCACAAGCGCGATGCCTCAGACAGCGCCGTCGTCGACTTCCTCAACGCCGCAGAAGGCGTCGAGGTCGTCGATTCGACGGAACTCGATTTCCCCCAGACCATCGATGCCGTCCTCACGGTGATCGAACGAATCCAAGGAGCACACCGTGGCTGACGACGAATACGAAGGCGGCCCCGACCAGCTCGCCGAGAAGATGGACCAGCTCGACGAGCATCTCGCCGAGCAGCGCGCGGAGACACTTCGCGCCGGGCTCTCCGACTACGAGCTGGACGACGAGGATGCGGAACTCCTCGCGGGCATCACGCTCGGCGAGGACGGCATCCACTACAGCCCGGCGCTGCCCGTGGTGGCGATCGTCGGACGACCGAACGTGGGCAAGTCCGCGCTCGTGAACCGCATCCTCGGCCGCCGCGAGGCCGTCGTCGAGGACACCCCGGGCGTGACCCGCGACCGCGTGACGTACAAGGCCGAGTGGGCCGATCGTCGCTTCTCGCTCGTCGACACCGGCGGATGGGAGCCTGACGCCCGCGGCATCGACCGCTCCGTCGCGATGCAGGCCGAGGTCGCGATCGACCTCGCCGACATGGTGCTGTTCGTGGTCGACGCGATGGTGGGTGCGACGTCGACAGACGAGCACGTCGTGAAGCTGCTGCGCAAGAGCGGCAAGCCGGTGTTCCTCGTCGCCAACAAGATCGACGATGCCCGCCAGGAGCCGGAGACCGCGGCCCTGTGGAGCCTGGGCCTCGGTGAGCCCCACCCCGTGTCCGCCATCCACGGACGTGGCGTCGCCGACCTGCTGGACGCCGTGCTGAAGAAGCTTCCCGAGGTCTCGGCCGTCGCGAAGCAGGAGATCGGGGGGCCGCGTCGAGTGGCGATCCTCGGTCGCCCGAACGTGGGCAAGTCGTCGCTGCTGAACAAGGCGGCCGGCGAGGAGCGCGTGGTCGTGAACGACCTGGCCGGCACCACCCGCGACCCTGTGGATGAGGTCGTGGAGCTCGGCGGGAAGATGTGGCGACTGGTCGACACCGCCGGCATCCGCCGCCGCGTGCACATGGCCCAGGGCGCGGACTTCTACGCCTCACTGCGCACTTCTGCCGCGCTGGAGAAGGCCGAGGTCGCGGTCGTCGTGCTCGACGTCTCCGAGACGATCAGCGAGCAGGATGTGCGCATCATCGACCTCGTGCTCGAGTCGGGCCGCGCGCTCGTGCTCGCGTTCAACAAGTGGGATCGTCTGAACGACGACGACCTCGAGAACGCCGACCGCCGTCGCTACCTCGAGCGTGAGATCGAGCAGGACCTGGCGCACGTCGCCTGGGCCCCGCGCGTGAACATCTCGGCGAAGACCGGTCGTCACCTCGACAAGCTCGTGCCGGCGCTGGAGACGGCGCTGGAGAACTGGGATCGTCGTATCCCCACGGGCAAGTTCAACGCCTTCCTGGCGGAACTCGTGGCCGAGCACCCGCACCCGCTGCGTGGTGGAAAGCAGCCGCGCATCCTGTTCGGCACCCAGGCGTCGACGCGTCCGCCGACGTTCGTGCTGTTCACGACGGGGTTCCTCGACCCGGGATACCGCCGATTCATCCAGCGGCGTCTGCGCGAGCTCTATTCGTTCGAGGGCACGCCGATCGTGATCAACATGCGGGTGCGCGAGAAGCGTCAGCGCTGATCTGTTCCGGCGCGTGTCGCGCCGTGGTGCCGTGACCCCGATGCTGTGAAAGGCTGAGGGGGTGACTGTCGTACCTCCTGCCTCCGGTGAACCGCGTCGCCCTGAGGGGCCGCGGAATCCCGGCGATGCCTGGGTGATCGCGGAGTCGGGGGAGAAGTACTGGGGGCGCTTCGGCGCCGCCGGTCTTCTCACCTACGACCCTGCCCGGGGGATCCTGCTGCAGCATCGCGTCTCGTGGAGCCACTTCGGGGGCACCTGGGGGCTGCCGGGAGGCGCGCTGCACGAGGGGGAGAGCGCGATCGCCGGAGCCATCCGCGAAGCTCAGGAAGAGGCAGGCGTCCCGGACGGGGCGGTGCGAGCCCGGTTCACGAGCGTTCTCGACCTGGGGATCTGGGCGTACACGACCGTCGTCGCCGACGTGCGGGTTCCTTTCGAGCCGGTGATCAGCGACCCGGAGAGCGTCGCCTTGGAATGGGTGCCGGTCGATCAGGTCGATTCTCGACCGTTGCACCCCGGCTTCGGAGCGTCGTGGTCGGCGTTGAGGGCGCTGCTCACCGTGCGTCCGGCCGTCGTCGTGGATGCCGCGAATGTCGTCGGATCCGTTCCTGACGGCTGGTGGAAGGATCGCGCAGGGGTGGCGGCTCGTCTGAGGGCTCGGCTGGAGGGACTGGCGGTCTCTGCGGACGACCTGGAGCTCGGGGGTGACGAGTGGTTCCCCGAGGTGTCGATGGTGGTCGAAGGGCAGGCCCGAGGAATCGATGACGATGCGAGCGCAGTCGCCATCATCCGGGCGGAGGCCGCGGGCGACGACGCGATCGTCGCCGAGGTCGAGCGCCGCGTCGCCGGTGCGGAGACGGTCATCGCGGTGACAAGCGACCGGGAACTCCGCGAACGAGTGGAGCGCGCCGGTGCCGGTCAGGTCCGATCCGCAGGATGGCTTCTCGAAAATCTCGCGGCGCACGGCTGACTTCGTCTCCCGCTCTGTGAGCATCTGATTCAGACGAACATCACGCGTCGGGGTGGTGGGTCGACGTAGTCGCGACCCAGGGGGCTGTGCCACGTGACGCTGCCGTCTTTCTCCTGCTGGGCGGTCCAACGATGCGGGTCGGGCATGTCCGGATGCTTGAGCGTGTGGTGGCCACGGCAGAAGTGACCGAGGTTGTCGATTCTGGTCTTCCCGCCCTTCGCGTGATCGTGATTGTGGTCGATCTCGCAGCGGTGCACCGGCATGCGACACCCGGGGAACCGGCAATGCTGGTCGCGCGCACGGAGGAACCGTCGCATCCCCTCGGTCGGCGTGTAGGTGTCGGTCTCGACCACCATGCCTGTCGGGTCGAGGAACAGGCGGCTCCAGCCGGTGTTGCGACCCGCGAGATCGCGGGCGATGTCGGGGTGAAGTGGGCCGTGTCCCTCGAGTTCCGCAATCTTGTCGTCGGCGCCGGCGAGCGTGGTCGCCGCGACGGTGACCTGGATACGGGCCTGGATGCCGTCGAGGCCGTCGCCGTGCGCGACGCTGGGGTCTGCGGTGAGGAGGAGATCCGTGAAGAGGTCGGCTTCCGTCTGCGCCCACGTTCGAGTGTCGGTGGGGAAGTGGTCGACCTCGGGATCGGTGGCGAACGTGTCGCCCCCGGTGCTCGGGATCACCCCGTCGTCGAGCAGGTCGAACGCGGGGTCGTCGAGCGAGAGATCTTCGGGGCTGATGCCGTCGACTTCCTCGAACCACCAGGACAGCGGCACGATATCGCGGTCGCTTCGAGCGCGCACGACCTCGCGCGTCATACGGTTCAGCCTGTCGGAGATCGCGGTGGCGATCCACTCGGGGAGCACTGCGGTGAGCAGGGCCAGCCCGTCGTCGAGGGACTTCACCGTGACGCAGCGCTCTTCCGCAGCACGTCGGTGCCTCTGCACGACGGTCTCGCCGACGAGCGCGGCTGCGATCTGGCGCGCATGAGCCTTCGTGCGCGCTGCCGTGTCCTGTTCGGCGACCACAAGCACCGCCGTCTCGAACAGGCTCATGACCGCGGCGTCGACCTTCTTGTTGCGGACGGCTTCGGCGACGATCGCGCTCGCCCTGGCGATCTCGCGCACGTGCCCGGCGCTCACGGCGCCTTTCGAGAACGCGGCGCGGACGGCGGGGAGAGAGGTGTGCAGCGCCTGGGCATCGGCGAAGGCGAACTCCACCGAGCCTTTCGACACGTGGCCGGCGGCGGAGAACTCCGCGATCATGGAACGGTAGATCGCCTCTCGATGGAAGGGGCTCACGGTTACTTCGGCATCTTGCAGGGCGATCTGCTCGGTCAGCAGCTCTGCGGCTTCCGCCTCGAGCGCGGCGATTCGACGCCTCGTCGCGACCCAGGCATCCAGGACGCGACGTCGCTCCTCGAGTTCGAGGTCGAGATCGGTCGTGTTTGCCATACCCTCATTTTAGAACATAGGTTCGAATGAAGGAAGGCGAGAGGGGGCATGAATGCCGAGATATCAGGTCAGGCGGTCGTCGTTGCGTCCACGAAGCTTGTCGATGTCGCGACGCTCTCGCTTCGTCGGACGCCCGGCCCCACGATCACGAAGGCCCAGGGCGGCTTGAGGCTCGCGCTCGGGCGTGCGGTCTTCGTAGGCGAGCGCCGCCACCGGCGCTCCGACGCGCTTGACGAGGAGCTGACGAACGATGAGGATCCGATCGAATCCCGCGATGCGGATGCGCAACTCGTCGCCCACACGAATCTGCTGCGCCGCCTTCACCTTGTCGCCGTTCACCCTTACATGCCCTGCGCGGCATGCTGTCGTCGCGGCCGAGCGGGTCTTGTAGACACGGATCGCCCAGAGCCAGCTGTCCACACGTGCGGCATCCATCAGGAACTCGTCCTCCGCAGGGATACGAGTGCGCCCGCGATGATCAGGCCCTGACCGATCACGTAGGTGAGCATCACCGCGGGGCTGCTCCACGACGGTAGGGAATCGGGGAGGAAGAGGCGGAAGGCGAGGATCGTGTCGCTCGCGAGGAAGAAGGCCCCGCCGACCGCGACGAGGGGATGGCAGCGCGCCGAGAAGGCTGCGGTGCTGCCGAGGACGAGTCCGTAGAGGGCGACCGCCACGAGCAGGCCGCCGGTGTGCGGACCGAGGACAGCGATCATCGCGACCCACCAGGCGGCGTATGCGAGAGCCCACCAGGGCATCCGACGCGTCGACAGGTGTCGCATGAACAGGAGGATGTATGCCACGTGCGCGATGCCGAAGAACAGCAGCATCAGGGGCAGCTCGGGACCGGCGGGGAAGAACGCCCCTGCACCGTCGCCGAGCCAGGAGAACAGCAACGCCGCGAGCAACAGGAACATCGTGATACGCGGAGTGAGATGTCGCGCGACGACCAGCACCGGAATGGCGAGCATCGGCATCAGGAGCAGCTTCGTGGGTGCGGCGAACGGGTTGTCCGTGGCCAGCAGGACGACGTGGACGATCGAGATCACGACGAACGGGAGGAAGGCCCACGTGAGTGAGAGGGACGGGGCGCGACGCTGCATCCCCCCATCGTAGGATGACGCCCGTGACGGGCTCTCGGGGGCCGCGCTGTTCACGATTCGACGGTGACCTGAACGACGCCGTCGTCCACGCCGAGATGCACGGCGGGCCAGTATCCCTCGGGGAAGTGCTCGCCGCAGCTGTCGATGAGGTGCAGGACGACGGTGCCGTCTGCGGCCGCCTCGATCGCTTCGATGGTGAGGTCGGACGCGGCGTCGTCGAGCTCGTGGGCTTCGGGGGCGCCCGTGCTGAAGTTCGTGACGACCGCATCGGTCGCGATCCGCTTCATGATGGGCAGTCGCTTCACCGTGTCGCGCAGTCGGGGGAGGAGCGGGGCGACCTCGTCGGACGTCGTGCCCTCGAGCATGAGTTCGAGCTCGGTGCCCTCGACGGAGATCGTGCCGACGAACCAATCGTGCGTCAGGACCGTGCCGTCCGTGAGCTCCGAACGGGCGCGCGCGAACGTGCCGAGCTCTGGATCGTCGATGGTCGAAGTCTCGTCGCTCATGCCTTCACGCTAGCGGCTTCTCGATGGTCACGATCATGCGGCGAGACCGAGGACGACGAGAGTGCGACCCGGCTTCAGCTCTGTGCCGGCGGTCGTGTTCCAGCCCCGGTCGCTCAGCACCGGCCGGAGGCACTGGCGACTGGCCACGCCGCCGTCGGTGAGCGCATGCTGCACGTCATCCCCTCGCGTGGTCGTGATCGTCGCCATGCCGCGACGCTACGTCGGGCATCCGACACTCGTAACGCCTCGGTTCGCGGAGGGGCCGAGGATGCGGCTAAGATAGTGGAGTTGCCTGCGCGAGAGTGCAGAACAACGGGCTGTGGCGCAGCTTGGTAGCGCACTTGACTGGGGGTCAAGGGGTCGCAGGTTCAAATCCTGTCAGCCCGACCACAGAGAGGCTCGGAATCACGCGGAAGTCGCGAGGTTCCGAGCCTCTGTCGTATAGGCCCGCACAGGTGAGGCCATCGCGCGAGTTCGCGGAGCGAGAAGCCCGCATCTTGAGTTGATCACGGCCTCACGCTGACAAGGATGTGACCATGCTCGACGCCGCCAGAACGATGCCGATGATGAGCAGAAGCGCTCCCAGTGCTCGCGAGAAGTAGCGTGAGATCTGCTGCTGAGTTCGTTGTAGACCGTTGACCATCTTCGGACCGCCTGTGGCACGCAGCACAATGGGCGTGATGACTGTCGCGGACCCGACTGCGGTGAACACCGCCAGGAGGATAAGGGTCTGAGTAGGTCCCGTTCCTTCTGCCCCGATAACCGTGGATGCTGCGACGAGGGCGACGAGCGTTTTGGGTTTCACCACTGCCAACCCCGCGCCGACGAGCACAGCTCTTGACGGGGTGAGTGTGCTGAACAGCCTCGAGATCCGCGAGGGGGGCGCGTCCGCGGCGGGCGGCGGGCGGCGGACGAAGGCCAGGCCCAGCACGACGAGTGCGATTCCGATGATGAGGGGCAGTACGACACCGGTTGTGTGCCGCTCCGTGAGCGCCGACGTGCTGGGGAACAGCGCAGTCGTACCGAAGGTCAGGAGCGTGAGCGAGAGAAGAACTGCCCCAGCCCACCCGGCCGCGAAGGACATCGCCATGTGTAGGCCCTCGGGACGCACGACGAGGGAGAGCAGACTGATGACGGGTACGGGGTTCGCCGCGACGACGATAGCCAGTCCGATGATCTCTGCGAGCACGAGGGGGGTCATCAGCTCGATCTCATTGCAAGGATGAGGTCAGCCGGGCAAGGTTGTCCCAGGTCTTTTCGCCCCAGGGACGCTGTTCCCACTCGACCAGCGTCAGCTCCCGGCTCGACGCACGGTAGCGATCTTCGACACCGTGTACCCGTTTGGCGAACTCTCGAGAATGGAGGAGGAGGGAGACTTCGGCGTTGAGGCTGAAGGATCGGATGTCCATGTTGCTTGAGCCGAGGACCACGACGTCGTCGTCGACCGAGAAGTGCTTGGAATGCAGCACTGCAGGTGGCTGGTACAGGTAGATCCGCACGCCGGCTTTGAGTAGCGCCTGATAGTACGAGCGTTGCGCGTGATGCACGAGCTTCTGGTCGCCGATCTCCGAGACGAACAGCTCGACGGACACATCGCGTGCCGCCGCCGTCAGCAGAGCGAGCTGAATGGACTCGTCCGGGACGAAGTAGGGGCTGGTGATACTGATTCGGCGCTCCGCCTTGTGGATGAGCGCGGCGAACAGCTTCAGGTTGTTGTCGTTGTCGAAGCTCGGACCGCTCGGCACCGTCTGGACGGCGATGTTCCCGGGCGCTGTGCTGTCGATATCGAGGAAGGGGAGCACTTCTCCGCTCTCCGCGGCCCAATCGGTGATGAACACGGCATCGAGTTCGCGGGCACCAGGCCCCGAGATTCGAACCATCAACTCCACCCAGTGCAACCCCCGGGCGATGTTCTTTGCTTTCAAATACGTCTCGTCGATCAGATTCTGCGACCCTGTGAAGGCGACCGCGCCGTCGACGACGACGATCTTGCGGTGGTTGCGAAGGTCGGGTCGCTGCCATTGGCCTCGTAGCGGTCGCAGAGGCAGCATGGCGTGCCACGAGACTCCGGCGTCGCGCAGGAACGCCTGCGTTGAAGTCCGGTGCGGGTAGAGGAAACCGGACAGATGGTCGGAGAGGACTCTTACCTCGACACCGCGAGCCGATGCTCGCGCGAGGGCGTCGAAGAAGGGGCGAGTCATGTCGTCGAGCACGGCGATGTAGAACTCGACGTGCACGCGGTGTTGCGCGACGTCTATGGCTCGGATCATCGCGTCGAACGACTCGGTATACCCCTCTATGAGCTCGGCGGTGTTCCCTCCGACGTTGGGCAGTGCACCGAGGGCTTCATTCATCTTGGTGATGGAGGCGATCCACTCCGGCTCCGAAGACGGGTCCGGGGGTAGTGCCGCGGGGGAGGTCTGGGTGAGCAGCATCGTATTCATCATGCGTTGCTGTGTTCGCCGGTGTGCGGGAAGACGACTCCGCCCGACGAGGAGGAAGGCGATGGCTCCGAGGAACGGGATGAAGATGATGGTCAGCACCCAGGCGATGGCGGCAGAAGGTCGCCGGTTCGCCGAGACGAGAACGGTTGCGATGAAACCGAGGACCACGTGCGCGGCGATCAGGGCAAGCGCGCCGAACTCGATCCCGGTCATGCGAGGTTCTGACGGGGGACGACGACCTTCTTGATGATCAGAAGGATCGATGCCGTCGTAGGACAGGCGATGAGCGCGCCGAGGAGGCCCAGCAGCGTGCCGCCGACCATCGCACCGATCAGGACGAGCGATCCGGGAATGCTGATGGCCTTTCCGACGATGCGGGGGGTGAGGATGTACGCCTCCAGCTGTACGTAGACAAGCATCACCAGCCCGACGAACAGCGCCGTCTGAGGACCGGCGAAAAGGGACACGAACGTGACGACGATGAGATTGATGACACTGCCGACGAGAGGGATCAGTGTGATCGGGAATGCGAGCGCTGCGAGAACAGGCGCGAAAGGGACGCCGGCAACGGTGAGCAGGATCAGCGTGAAGATGGAGTTCATCGCGGCGAGTGTGACCATCCCGCCGAGGTACTTGCCTACGGAGTCCATGATCGTCTCGCCCAGCTCCATGACGCGGACCCGGCGGGAGGCGGGAACGAGACTGTAGAGGCTCGCTTTCATCGGCTCGAGACCCGCGACGAAGTAGATGGTCAACGCGATGACGAACATCGCGCCGAAGAGCCCGTTGAGGACGCCGGCGCCGAACCGGAGCGCGCCGCCGCCGACGACAACCCATGTTGTCGGGTTCTCGACCGTGTCGATGATCCACGCGACAGCAGGAGTGAGGATACCGCCGAACGTGCTGTTCAGATCGATGAACCATGCCTGGCCTTCCAGATCATCGAACGCCTGCGGGAGGTAGCGGAGCAGCTGAGCGGACTGCTCGACGACTATCGGTACGACGAGGAAAAGCAGAAGCGCTACGACGACTGAGAACGCTGCGATGACGACGAGCACCGCGCCTGCACGGGACAGCTTCCATGTCTCCAACCGCCGGACCGTCGGGTAGAGGCCGAGGCAGATGAAGAACGCCACGAAGATCAAGGTGAGGGCCGTGCTCAGCGAGGCGACAGCCGCACCGAGCAGCAGGGCGAGTAGCACGCCCAGGGTCGCCACGAACCCGAATCGAAAGGGGCCGGCGGAGAGCAGATTGAAACGCGCCATCATTACGTGCCTGTCTGAGGAAGCGGGAACAGAGGAAGAGCGACGAGACCCGCGGAATTCCGGGACGAGAGGTTTGCCGAGCGGGGGTGTCGAACGGCTCCCCAGATGGGATTCAAAGTACACCGAAACGTTGTTCAGAAAGAGGGTGCGTGGCGGTAGATTGAGCTGTCCTCGTCACTCTTTGAAAGGCGCTGCCGTGAGATTCTTTGAAACAGCAACCCCCATCATGTATGAGTATCAAGGATTCTGGGGGTCCTTCTGGGATCTGATCTGGTGGTTCCTCACCATCTTCATCTTTGTCAGTTATCTCTTCGTGCTGTTCGCCATCATCGGCGACCTGTTCCGCGACCATAAGCTCAACGGCTGGCTGAAGGCCATTTGGGTCGTCGCCCTGTTGTTCTTCCCGCTCATCACTGCGCTGATCTACCTCATCGCGCGCGGTCGCAGCATGGGCGAGCGGAGCCAGGCGCAGGCGCAGGCGCTTCGAGATGCGCAGGCCGAGTACGTCAAGGGCCTGGCAGGTCAGGGAGCTGCGCCGAGCCCGGCCGACGAGATCGCGAAGGCGAAGAACCTGCTAGATGCCGGTGCCATCAGCCAGGCGGAGTACGAGGGCCTGAAGGCGAAGGCCCTGACCTCATAGCCACGAGGACCCACCGGCGACATGCACGGTGGGTCCTCTCATCCCTCTCAACAGATCGCCCACTGGCCCCAACCGGATGAGAACTCCATGTCGACAGTCGCCCCGACGAACGTAGCGTCGAGAAACGCCTCCTGGTTGCCCCTTATCGTGGTGGTCCTCACCCAGGTGCAGGCGTCGTTCGCCGTGAATGCACTTACCGTCTCTATGGCGGGCATCACTACGGATCTGAACACTCCGGCGACGTCTGTCGGCACAGCCATCACTGCAGGCACCTTCGCGATGGCCGCGTTCATCCTCCTCGGAGCGAAGATCGGCGCCCGCTTCGGAACGCGCAAGGTGTTCCAGATCGCCGTCGCGGTGCACGCCACAGCTATGGCAGGAGTCGCGCTCAGCCTGAGCCCGGCCATGCTTTTCATCGCCCAGGCGTCCTCCGGCGCCGTCATCGCACTCATCGCTCCTGCGCTGACCGTGTTCATCGCCACGAACTACGACGGCGACAAGCAGGCGAAAGCCATCGGGTTCCTTGCGGCGGCGATCCCTCTCGCGGGCGTCATGGCCCTCCTGCTCGCCGGGTGGTTCGCGGAGACCATCGGATGGCGGTGGTCGTTCGGACTCATGGTCGCGCTCGGAGCCATCAATCTGCTTCTCAGCTTCCGGCTCAAGAAGGTGCCCGCTCAGCCACACCTCGCCATCGACTGGACCGGCGCGATTCTCGCTGCCGTATCGATCATTCTTCTCAGCTTCGGCTTCTCCGGCTTGAACGCCTGGGGCGTGTGGTTCGCAACTCCGCAGGCGCCGTTCGACATCCTCGGTGTTTCCCCAGCACCGCTGCTCATCATCATCGGCCTCATCGGCGGCCAGCTCTTCTTCCTCTGGGTCTCGAAGCGCCAACGAGAGCAAAAATCCCGCATCTTCGACCTGCGCGTTCTCGCGTCCGGAAGCGAGCTTGCCATCACCGCGTGTATGGCGACGATGCTGTTCGTCGGCACGGCCGCGAACTTCCTCATCCCGCTCTACATGCAGGTCGTGCAGGGCCTCAGCGGAATTCAGACGTCTTTCTCCATCATCCCCTACACGATCTCCATCTTCCTCGCTTCGACGTTCGTCGCATACCTGTACAAGATCGCCCCGCCGCGTGTCATCGGATCCATCGGGTTCGTTGTCGTCGCGGCCGCGCTCACCCTCATCGCATTCACCGTGCGAGGTGAATGGGGTCAGTTCTTCATCGTCGTCGGCCTGGTTCTCCTCGGCATCGGCCAAGGGTCCATCGTCGCGCTCGTCTTCAACACGCTCCTCTCCGCTGCGCCGAAGCAGCTCGCCGGCGATGTCGGAGCGTGGCGTGGTCTCGTTCACAACCTGAGCGGGTCGGTGGGTATCGCCGTGGCCAGCGCGTTCGCGGTCGGAATCCTCGCATCCACATTGCAGATGTCCGCCGAGCAGCATCCCGAGATCTCCGACCAACTCATCAGCGAAGTGAACATCAACGACGCTGACTTCCTGACCAACTCCCAGCTCGAGGAAGTCCTCGCGGGCACCAGTGCCAGCGAGGAGGAGACGACGGCGGCTATCTCGATCAACGAAGACGCACGACTGCTGTCGCTGAAGATCTCCCTCCTGGGACTTGCGGGACTTGCGCTGTTGGCCATTGTTCCGGCCACCCGGATGCCTGGACGTATCCGCGGCGAGCTTCCCGACCAGCTCGAGCCGGATGATCCCGACAACATCGACGAGAGCGTCCCTCTCAACCCTGCTGCTGAGGAGAAACTGGCATGAGCCCGAACGCGAACGCGCTGATCCCTGAGACGTTCCCCCCTCTTCCAGGTCTCGACGCTCTCGCCGAGGTCGCACTCGGTAGCAGCAGCGACCATGGCGCTGCTGATGCTGTCGGGTACGTCATCACCGTCGACGGCGATGTCCCGGCGGCTCTCGGCCTGGACCGAGACGCGCTCGCGCGCGCCGGGTTCGAGTCGAAGGTCGGTCAGACGCTCACCATCCCAACCGCCGAGGGGCCCGCGCTCATCGCCGTCGGTGCGGGCGCATCGGAGGAGCAGACGGAAACGAATCTCCGTGACATCGCGGCGGCGTTCGTTCGAGCCGCTTCCACGCACGGTGACCTCGTCCTCGAGCTCGGCGCCACAGAAGTCGACGCCGAAACGGCTGCGCGGGCGCTCTTCGAAGGCGCGGTACTCGGCCGCTACAAGTACACGGCGTTGAAGACCACGTCAACGCACGTCCCGCTGCACTCGTTCGACGTAACGATCGACGGAGGGGTCAAGGAAGCGATCCAGCGTGCAGCGTCCGCCGCAACGATCGCGGTGCGTGCCACGATCGTTGCTCGCGACCTCGCGAACACCCCTCCCGGCCACCTCACGGCGACGAACCTCGGCGACATTGCCGTCGCGCTCGGGGAGGAGTTCGGCTTCAGCGTCGAGCTGTTCGACAAGGCAGATCTCATCGGACTCGGCTGTGGTGGTCTCCTGGGAGTCAACCAGGGGTCTGCCGAGGAGCCCCGCATGATCAAGCTGCAGTACCGGCCCGAAGGACGCGCTACCGGCCACTTGGGCCTGGTCGGAAAAGGCATCATGTACGACTCCGGAGGAATCAGCCTGAAGCCCTCCGACCCGATGCATCTGCTGATGAAGATGGACATGGGTGGGGCGGCGGCGGTGCTCGGTGCCTTCACAGGCCTCCGGGATGCCGGTGTAGGCGCACAGGTCACCGGGTGGCTGATGGCGACCGACAACATGCCCTCGGGAACCTCCTACAAACTCGGTGACGTCCTCACCGCCCGCGGCGGCACGACGGTGGAGGTGAAGAACACGGACGCGGAAGGGCGCCTGGTGATGATGGACGCCCTCGTCCTCGCGAACGAAGACGAGGTCGACGCCATCATCGATATCGCCACGCTCACCGGTGCCGCCCTCGTGGCGCTCGGCGGTGCGACCGCCCCGGTCTTCGCGAACGAGAGGTGGATGGCGCGACTCGCCCTCGACGCGGCAGCCGCAACCGATGAACCCCTGTGGGAGCTCCCTCTGGAGACGAAGTATCGCAGGCAGCTGGATTCGGATATCGCCGACATCTCCAACCTCGGCGGACCGTTCGCCGGAGCCACCACCGCCGCCCTCTTTCTCGCCCACTTCGTCGGAGAGACACCGTGGGCGCACCTCGATATCGCCGGAACGATGCAATCCGAGAAGGATGACTCGTGGCGTTCGTCGGGTGCGACGGGATTCGGGGCACGGCTGATCCTGGAAGCCGCCAAACGATTCAGCATCCCCTCCTGAGCCAGACCCTGACCCTGACACTGACCATGGATCCCATCGTCGCGACCTTGATGATCCTGGCGTTCGCGATCGTCGCGTTCGTCAGCAATCGTGTGCCTCTGGGAATCGTCGCCATCGGGGTGTCGCTGTCTCTTTACTTCACGGGAGTTTTGACTCTGCCGCAGGCGTTGTCGGGGTTCGGTGACCCGACAGTGCTGTTCATCGCTGCGCTGTTCGTGGTGAGTGAGTCGCTCGACGCGACAGGGGTGACGGCGTGGGCCGGCCAGCAGGTCATCGCCCGAGCCGGAACACGGCGCACCGTCCTGCTCGTCGTGATCAGCCTCCTCGTGGCCGGCGTCACGGCGCTCATCAGCGTGAACGGCGCGGTCGCGGCGCTCCTGCCGCTCGTCGTGGTGGTGGCATCCCGTGCGCGCATCGCGACCTCGCAGTTGCTCCTGCCCCTCGCGTTCGCCGCTCATGCGGGCTCGCTGCTCCTGCTCACGGGGACACCGGTGAACATCATCGTGTCGGAGATCGCGGCGGAGAACGGCGGACGAGCCTTCGGCTTTTTCGAGTTCGCGCTGGTCGGCATACCGCTCCTCCTCGGGGTCGTCATCATCCTCGTGCTCTTCGGGAAGAAGCTCCTGCCGGAGAGGAACGGCGCTCTGATGCCGACGGACCTGGTCCGTCACGCACGGATCCTCCGGCAGCAATACGCTCTGACCATCGAGACGTCTGCGATCCTTGGCCCTGCGAACGGGATCACCGAAGTGCTCGTTCCGCCGCGGTCGCCCCTGATCGGGCAGAAGCTCAGCCCGGGCATGGCGACCCCCAGCGGGGACCTGGTCCTCCTCGCCGCCCGGCGCGGCGAGGACCAGCTGAAAAGCGGAGAATTCAGCGTCGCGATGGGAGACGTGCTCCTGCTTCGCGGCACGTGGGACGACCTCACGAAGCAGACCGCGAGCTCCGATGTGCTGGTCGTCGATGCGCCCGCGCAGTTGCGCAGAGCGATACCTCTGGGCAGAGGAGCCAAGCGCGCGATCGTCATCCTCGCTCTGATGGTCCTGCTTCTCGCGACAGGTATCGTCCCGCCGGCGGTCGCAGCACTCCTCGCGGCATCCGCGCTCGTGCTCAGCCGCACGGTGAGCGTCCCACAGGCGTATCACTCCATCTCATGGACCACCGTCGTCCTGATCGCGGGGATGATTCCGCTGTCGACCGCCTTCATCGAGACCGGAACCGCAGATCTCGTCGCGCGCTGGCTGCTCACCCTCATCGGGGATGCGGGCCCGCAGGTCGCACTGTTCGCACTCGTCGTCCTCACCGTGGTCCTCGGTCAGATGATCAGCAACACGGCCACTGTGCTCATCGTCGCCCCCATCGCGGTGTCCTTGGCGTCAGCGCTTGACCTGTCCGTGCAGCCGTTCATGATGGCGCTCACGGTTGCCGGCGCCGCATCTTTCCTCACGCCGATCGCCACACCCGCGAATCTCATGGTCTTCGAGCCCGGCGGTTACCGATTCGGGGACTACTGGAAGCTCGGACTCCCGCTCGCGCTCCTGTTCATCGCCGTCGCCGTGCTCTACGTGCCGCTCATCTGGCATTTCTGACCCCGACGAGGGCGGGGCGCGCGCATCTCCCGCCCGAGCAGACCCCTGATTCGAAATAATCCCGATCCAGGTGCATCCAAACTCCGACTTCTCGGAGAACAACTCCTATGAAGGGCCGCGCAGGGCGGTCCGCGTTCAGGAGGAACAGATGCGCAAGACAGTCGCCGCCGGCCTCGCCGTCGGAATGATCACCGCTCTCGGCCTGGCATTGCCGGCCGGCGCCGCTACGGCCCAGGAGGCTCAGCTCTCCGTGCTCCACGCGATCCCTGACACGCCGGTCGACGTGTATGTGAACGGCGAGCTGACCCTCGACAACTTCGCCCCGGGAGACCTGGCAGGCCCGCTCGCATTGCCTGCCGGTGACTACGAGGTCGCTCTCACCGCTCCTGATGCCGCCGACGCGAGCGCCCCGATCCTCGGTCCGGCCACTCTCACCCTCGAGGGCGGCGCGAACTACACGGCCGTCGCACACCTGACGGCGGCGGGAGATCCAGGCCTCAACCTGTTCACGAACGACATCTCTCAGACGGCACCGGGTCAGGGCCGGCTCACTGTCCGTCACACGGCGGCGGCACCCGCTGTCGACATCCTGGCGGGCGGATCGCCCGTCATCCAGAACCTCGCCAATCCCAATGAGGCGAAGCTCGACCTCGCCGCGGGAACGGTGTCGGCGGCCGTGGCTCTGGCCGGAACGACCGACCCTGTCATCGGCCCGACCGACGTCGCCATCCAGGAGGGCGTCAACACGATCCTCTATGCCTGGGGCAGCGCCGAAGACGGAAACCTCGCCATCGCGGCGCAGACGATCGGCGGGCTGCACACGAACCCCGACGGTGTGCCCTCGGGTACCGCCGGCTATCTCGCACAGCAGGACGCGTCGGTGACGACGATCCTCTCGGTCGGCGTCATCGCGATGGCCATCGCGGCCGCGGTGGGCGCAGGCCTGGTCGTGCGTCGGCGCCAGTCGGTGCGCTGATGCCCGCAGGCACGTCGCGGATCCCCGGTCGGCACCGCGCCATCGCGGCGTTGGGTGCAGTGGTCGCCGCGGCGTGCCTCGTGGCATGCACACCGGGAGGGGCGGGTGATGGCTCCCCTCCGTCGTCGGAGCCGACCCCCACGACTCCGACCCCCGTCCCTCCCACACCCACGCGAGACGTGGAGGTGCGACCGGGCTCCCTCCCCGCCCCGGTCGCACCCGTCGCCCCCACGCGTCTTGCCATCCCATCTCTCGACGTCGACATGCCGGTGACGGATGTCGGGGTGGAGGAGTCGGGACAGATGGAGCTTCCCGTCGACCCGGCCGTGGCCGGGTGGTACCGGTACGGGGCGGATGCCACGAGCACGAGTGGCCGGATCCTGATCGCAGCGCACGTCGACGCGATCGACTATCCGATCGGACCGCTCGCTCGCCTGCGGGACGTGCCCGCAGGCGAGACCGTCAGCGTCACCGCGGCGGACGGGACGACTCGCGACTTCGTGATCCAGTCGCTGACCTACTACGAGAAGTCCGCGTTGCCCTCCGATGAACTCTTCGCCCGAGGTGGATCGTCCGCCCTGGTGATCGTCACCTGCGGTGGCCCTTTCGACAGCACCACCGGCCATTACCGCGATAACGTGGTGGCCGTGGCCGTCCCGCAGTGAGTCGGGGTGATCACCATGGAGAGGAGACTCCGGGTGGATGAGACCACCGAAGCCGAAGCGGCGCTCGATCGACGCTTCGTCGCGGGCGATGAACAAGCCCTCGCTGAGCTGTACCGGCGATGGTCTCCGGTCGTCTTCACGCTCGCGCTGCGATCGCTCGGCGATCGAGGCGATGCGGAGGACGTGACGCAGCGCACTTTCGTCTCGGCGTGGAACTCGCGCGCGGGTTATGACTCGTCGAAGGCGCGCCTCTCGACCTGGTTGATCACGATCGCCCGACGGCGCATCGCCGACACCTTCGAAGCGAGGGCCAAGGTGCAGCAGCTGCAGGCCGAGATGGAACGCCTCACCCCGCCGGACGCACTCGTCTCGGATGCCATCGATCTCTCGGAGACGCTTCTGCTCTCGAGCGAGCTGCAGCAGCTCGCACCGGACGCTCAGGCCGTGATGCGATTGGCCTTCTACGATGACCTCACGCATGACGAGATCTCCCGGAGAATGGGGATGCCGCTCGGCACGGTGAAGAGTCACATCCGCCGAAGTCTTGCCCGAATGCGTGATCGATTGGAGGTGAACCATGTCGCATCTTGATGACGAGACGATCGCTCTGATCGCGATGGGTGAACCGGTCGACTCCGACGCAGACACGCAGCACCTGACCGAATGCGATGCCTGTGCCGCTGAGGTGGCCGAGATGTCGCGCGTGGCACTCGTGGCTCGATCCAGCGTCGTAGAGGGGGAGCTGGAGAGTCCCTCCACGGATGTGTGGTCGAGGATTCACGAGGAGCTCCGTCTGAGTCCAGCGCTGGCTTCGGATCCGGCGTCTTCGGGCGCACCCGAAGTCTCCGAGGCGCATGAGCACCCGATGCGTGTCGCTGCGCCGACACCTCCGCGTGCCGGACGCACGCGTCGCTCGCGGTCGACCATCTGGGTGCTCGCGGCTTCGATGGCACTCGTCGCCGCGATCGGCGCCGGCATCTGGATCACGCGCACGCTCACGCCGTCGTCTGCGGTGATCGCGTCCGCCGAGCTCGCAGCCTTCCCCGACCACCCGCAGGCGACAGGGCAAGCCGAAGTCGACGACGACGGCGACGGACGACGCACCCTCACCGTGACTCTCGAAGGAGACGAGGGACTCGACGGCGACTACCGCGAGGTGTGGTTGATCCGTGCCGACGGTGAGGCCCTGATCAGTCTCGGTGTGCTCGAGAACGCGTCAGGGACATTCCTCGTGCCGGACGGCGTCGACCTCGACGAGTACCGCGTCGTCGACATCTCGTTCGAGCCGGTCGACGGTGATCCGGCGCACTCCGGTGATTCGATCGTGCGCGGTGAGCTCGACTTCGCCTGAGCGCTGGATCATCTGCCCGACGCCATGGGCGGAGCGGGCTTGTCGATGCGTTGTGCACGCCTCTTCCGACAGCCCAGAGGTCGTCGGTCGCTGGGGGTGCGGGGGAGCGGCAGCAGACGATGCCGATTCGCAGCTGCGACCTCTCATGAACAGCAAAGAAGGGAGGGAGTGGGATCGACTCCCACTCCCTCCCTTCTGCTAGAGGATCCTGCCCTCACTCACGATCGGGAGAATCTCGATCCCGACCTCACCTTGAGCGCTCCTCCGAGCACGAGGAGGAAGGCGGCTGCAAGAAGCGCAGCCCACAGGGGCTCCGATCCCGTGGTCGCCAGCCCGGGGAACGGAGGAGCCGCGGGAACCTTGACCGTGGAGGGCGGCGATTCGATCGGCGGGCCCGTGGGCGGGACGCCGGTGGCCGTCGCCGTGTTCGACAGGCTTCCGGACTGCAGATCAGCGCGCGTGACGACGTAGGTCGCGGTGAACGTGGTCGACGCTCCCGGGGCCAGAGTGGCTACGGACGCCGGCGTGATCGGTCCCAGCTGACCGGAACCGGTGAACGCGCCTTCCTTGACCGTGACGCCGGTGAGCGTCGTGTTGCCGGTGTTGGTCACCAAGAACGAATAGGTGATGGTCTGACCGACAGTGGACACGCTGGGGCGGTCGACGGACTTCACGAGGGAGAGTCCGGGGGCGGGGATCGAGGGGATCTCGACCGTGGAGGGCGGGGACTCGATCGGGGGGCCCGTGGGCGGGACGCCGGTCGCGGTCGCGGTGTTGCTCGTGGTTCCGCGGTCGATGTCGGCCTGGGTCAGCGTGTAGGTCGCGGTGAACGTCGTGGATGCTCCCGGTGCGAGAGTGGCGACGGACGCCGGGGTGATCGCCCCGAGGGTGCCGGAACCGGTGAACGCGCCTTCTTCGACGGTGACGTCGGTGAGGGTGGTGTTTCCGGTGTTGGTGACCAGGAACGAGTAGGTCAGTTCCTGACCGACTTCGTAGGACGCCTCATCCGACGGGGTCACGGACTTCACGAGGGAGAGTCCGGGGGCGGGGATCGAGGGGATCTCGACCGTGGAGGGCGGGGACTCGATCGGGGGGCCCGTGGGCGGGACGCCGGTCGCGGTCGCGGTGTTGCTCGTGGTTCCGCGGTCGATGTCGGCCTGGGTCAGCGTGTAGGTCGCGGTGAACGTCGTGGATGCTCCCGGTGCGAGAGTGGCGACGGACGCCGGGGTGATCGCCCCGAGGGTGCCGGAACCGGTGAACGCGCCTTCTTCGACGGTGACGTCGGTGAGGGTGGTGTTTCCGGTGTTGGTGACCAGGAACGAGTAGGTCAGTTCCTGACCGACTTCGTAGGACGCCTCATCCGACGGGGTCACGGACTTCACGAGGGAGAGTCCGGGGGCGGGGATCGAGGGGATCTCGACCGTGGAGGGCGGGGACTCGATCGGGGGGCCCGTGGGCGGGACACCGGTCGCGGTCGCGGTGTTGCTGGTGGTTCCGCGGTCGATGTCGGCCTGGGTCAGCGTGTAGGTCGCGGTGAACGTCGTGGATGCTCCCGGTGCGAGAGTGGCGACGGACGCCGGGGTGATCGCCCCGAGGGCGCCGGAACCGGTGAACGCGCCTTCTTCGACGGTGACGTCGGTGAGGGTTCTGTTGCCCGTGTTCGTCACCAAGAAGGAATACGTCAGTGTCTGACCGGCGGCCGAGACGCTGTTGCGGTCAGCAGACTTCACCAGGGACAGTCCCGGCGCGGGGATCGAGGGGACCTCGACCGTGGAGGGCGGGGACTCGATCGGGGGGCCCGTGGGCGGGACACCGGTCGCGGTCGCGGTGTTGCTGGTGGTTCCGCGGTCGACATCCGCCTGAGTCAGCGTGTAGGTCGCGGTGAACGTCGTCACCGCTCCCGGCGCCAGCGAGGGGACGGATGCCGGGGTGATCGGTCCCAGCTGGCCCGAACCCGTGAACGCGCCTTCCGTGACCGAGATGTTCGTGAGCGTGGTGTTTCCCGTGTTGGTCACGACGAACGAGTACGTCAGCTCCTGGCCGACCTCATAGGTTGCTGCATCCGCCGGGTCGACCGACTTCACCAGGGTGAGCTCCGAGCACAATCCGCTGTCCTGGGGTGAGGTCGCACCGAAGAACGGCAGTCCCGTCGCCGCGATCGTGGTGAGCGGCACAGGCGAGGTGGAGGGCACGACGGGTACGGAGGCGATCTCATACACGTCACCGTTGGAGCCGGCGAGGTAGATGTTGCCGCCGCTCTGGGCGGCACCGAACGACTGTGGCACGGTGCCGACTTCAGTCACCGAGAAGTCGGGGGCGATGCGGAACAGCGAACCTCCGGACCCAGTGGAACCGACAGCGAGGATGTCTCCATCCGCGAGGGAGAGGAAGTCGCCGGCTGAACCGAAGCCCGTCGGGAACATGGCCTGGAACGGTGTGGCGACACCCGTCGTCGGGTTGATCTCGAAGATCATGCGGCCGGTTTCCCCATTCGGTGCGGCACCGACGAGAAGAGACCCGTCCGGCAGTGCACTCAAGGCATTCGCGAAGTAGGCAGTGGCGGGCAAGCCGGTGACGGGAACCGATGCGATCTCGGCTCCGGTGTCGGGATTGATCGTGTACAGGACCGTCGGGGTTCCCGGAGCGATGCCATAAAGCGTGACACCATCGCCCAGGAACGCGATGTCTGTGTAGGAGCGCGCAAGCGGGACGCTCGACACGAGGTCACCGGTCGTCGAGTACTTGTTGAGCTCGTTGACGGCGCCACCGGTGTTGGCGTAGATGTTCCCTGGCGTGCATACCGCCGCGGCCTGAGCGGCCTGCGGGGACCCGATGACGTTGATCGTGGTCAGCATCGCGAAGATCATCGCGAGCACAGCGATGACGGCCGCTCGGCGCTTTCCTGGAGACTCGCCGGTGTGCGCAGCGAGGGCGCGACGATCGTTGTTCATTTTTCCTCCCCTGGCCGGGGCGGAACCTCAGCTCCGCCGCCGATCCCCCTGGCGCGGGCGAGAGATGATCTCGCACCCGTTTTGCGCCAGTATATCGATCGACTGTGGCGCGGCAAGGGGTGATTCTCGTGCCGGCAAGACCGGCGCGGGGCCGTCGTCGCGCTGCTGTGAGCCGCATTTCAGTCGCTCCGGACCGATGTGCGAGAACGAGGCGGCGGCGGTCCCTCTCTGGCCCTGGGGAGACCTAGAGGGACCGCCCGGGCCCGCTAAGTTGGGGGACTCCGCAGGCCCGTTGGCCGCGATGACTCAACGGCTATGCGGTCACCATACTGACGCGCGGTGAAGAAAGAAAGAGGACTGCTGCCACGGCTCGTGTCCTGAGCGCGCTCAGCGGAAGTCGAGCACCTCGTCGCCCCAGGCTGCTCGCAAAGGTGCATCGAGGTCGGCGACGAGGGTGTCCTGCCGCTCGATCACGAGAGTCTGTCGGCTGCTGTCCGTTTCGCCTGGGGAATAGGGGGCCCACGCAGGCGCGTCCTTCGCCGTCGGGGAATCAGGGCTGCGTCCGTGAGCGAAGGCCGTCCAGCGCTCCTGCATCCGCACCGAGATCTCCTCGGCTGCTCGTCGACCGCCCAACCGGAACGTCGGATCCTTCGGTCCGCTCGAGAGGTTGCCCCATAGGTACGGCAGCTCGGTCGCGTGCGTCGCCCCGAGGCCGAGCAACCGCAGGAAAGGTGCGGCGTGATCGAACCGGTACAGCCACACATCGGCGACCGTGCTGTGTCCTTCCGCGATCCACAGAGTGGGCATGCGGAAGCCGATGTCGCGGGCGATGCCGAGACCGACGGCGCGCTGCCGCACGTTCTCATACGCCGTCTGCACCTGGGCGACGGCGGGGAGGGTGATCGTCGGATTGTCCTCGGCCATGTCGGTGAACATCTGCCTGATGCGATCGTCGGTGATCGGGATGAGAGGTGACTTCATGAACTTGAACAGCGACGCCTCGTCCTTGTTCGTCCCGATCAGGAGAGGAACCCGGATCCCGCGTCCCTCGCGCAGGACCGTGACCGGCGTCTCCGGAATCAGCTCGCCGTCGATGACGGGCGCGAAGGCGAGGGTTCCCGGGGCCTCGTCCGGCACGGCCGCGTACACGCTCATGCTCGCCGCCACGATGTCATCGACGGATGCCGCGCGCAGTGCCCCCGCGACTGCCGCAGCATCCGTCGAATCGATGCCCAACTCATGCACGAACCGGGCGGCGACGTCACGTGCTCGCTCGGTGCCGTACATGCTCGAGGCGGGGGAGGACTGCGCGATCGCGCGCGTGAACAGGCCTTCAGCAGAAGGCGTCGCCAGCAGCGTCGTCACGAGCCCCCCTCCCGCGGACTCCCCGAACACCGTGACCCTGCCTGCGTCGCCCCCGAACGCGGAGATGTTCGCCTGCACCCAGCGCAACGCGAGCAGCGCGTCCTTCACGGCCAGGTTGCGATCGAAACCCCCTTCGGGCAGGAGCCCGGCGAGATCCAGAAAACCGAAAGCGCCGAGTCGGTAGTTGACCGTCACGACCACGACTTCGCCGCGCGTCACGAACGAGGTCGCATCGAACAGCGGCTGGCTCGACGATCCGAAGGTGTAGGCACCTCCGTGCAGCCACACCATCACCGGCAGCGGGGTCTCGCGTGGCTCCGACGGCGCCCATACGTTCAGCACGAGGCAGTCCTCGTCCATCACCGCATCATCGCCCAGGGGCACTGCGGGGTTGGGCTTCTGCGGGCACACGTTGCCGTACGCGGTGGCATCGACCTCGCCCGCGGCAGCCGGCGCAGCGACGGGATCACGCCAGCGCAGCCGGCCGACGGGCGCTTGAGCGTAGCGGATTCCGCGCCACGAGCGCACGGCGCCGGTTGCCGTGCCGCGGAAGGCTCCGGCCGGAGCCGTGACCACCTGCGTGTCGTCGAGGGGGAGGGACTCGTCTGACATGTGCGCTGCTCCTGACATGGTCGGGGTTCAGATCAGATGACGGATGACCTGGGCGGCTTCGTTCGCGGCGAGGATCGCGAACAGCACCGTCATGATGATCGCGTTGTGGGCGATCATCTCGGTCTTCACCCGTTCGAGTGCCTTCGTGGCGGCTGCTGAACCGCTGGTCGCGACGCTGGCCGCGACGATGAGCGGCAGCGAACCGACGACGACCAGTGCGAGGCACAGCCCTCCTGCCGCGAGCAGCGGGAGATGCGCTTCACCGATCAGGGCACCGCCCTTCAGCGCGAGCGGGATGTTCTTCGTGTTGGTGACCGCCATGATCAGGCCCAGAGCCGCTGCCTTGGCCGGGGTGACGGAGTCGAGAGCCGCGAGCCAGGCCGGGGCCTTCGGCGCTTGCCCGTGGCGCGGACGCGAGAGCCAGCTCGCGATGGCGAGGGCCGCGAAACCGAGCGTGAGCACGATCGCGAGGATGAACGACACGGTCTTCGCGGTACCGGACGGGGAGGCCGAGGAGGAGCCGGCGGAGGTGAGGGCACCGACGACGATGAACACGAGGGAGACGCCGATGAACACCGACGCATAGGCGGGTGCCGCCGTGCGTCCGCGCGGAGCGAGGATGATCGCCACGATGGCCACGATGGGCAGCGGCGAGATGAGCATGCCCACCGCCAGTGGGAGGAGATCGTGCAGCTGGTTCACTTCGCATCCGTTCGTCTTCGTGTGCCCTGCGGAGCGGGGCGAAGACGACGTTACGGCTGCGGGGTGCGCGTCTGAACGCGATGTTCGGCTGACACGACAGCCGGAACGGAGGAGAGGGCGAAGGAGGCCTCGAGGGTGACTCCGTCGGGGATGCGGATGAGGCGGGCGCCGAGTTCCTGCATCCGGGAAGAGGCTCGAAGTCGTGCCCCGGGAGCTGCCGCACCGGCCGAGGAGACGCGAACACGAAGCCGGGGCCCGGCGCCGGTCGTGACGCGGTGGAGGGACACCGCCGCCCGTCGCTCGCTCGCGTGTTTGGCGGAGTTCAGGAGCCCCTCGGCGATGACGTCGTAGCAGTCTCTCGCCACCCACGGCGCATGCTGCAGCGCCGAGCGGGCCGCCTCGTCGATGTCGAGGCGAAGGTCGATGACGTGCGCCCAGGTGTCGAACAGCGCGGTCAGAGAGACGTGGGCTGAGGGACCGGGTGCCGCGGTGAAGGCATCGGGCAGGCGTCCCACCACCGCGGCGAGGTCGTCCTGCAGGAGCTGCACCTCGTCCAGGGTGGGTGTCGGGTGAGCGAGCGCGAACACGAAGCAGGCTCCCTGGGCCTCGGCGTGCAGAAGATCGGCAGCGGCGCGGAGGCCTTCGCGAGTGGGGCGTGTACCGGCACGGGCGAGGTCCTGGGCGGCGGAGACAGCGCTGGAGAGTCGGTGCTGCTCACGGCGGAGGCTGTGCAGGACGCCGGCGCACGACGCGGCGGCGAGCGCGAAACCGACGTACGCGATCGCGGACACGGCAGCCAGGAGCGGTGTCACCCCTTGCGCGACCGCGAGGGCCGCGAGCGCGACGCCGACGGCGAGGGAGAGGAGCGCGAAGAGCCAGGAGGCTCCGTGGGGGATTCGGGTGATCGTGCGGTGACGGGGCAGCAGATCGGCCAGCACGCCCCCCGCGGCGAGCGCGGCGATCCCGATGAGCAGGTCGAGCGGTGTCTGCGTCCGTGCCGCGTAGGGTAACAGGCACGCCGCGTAGACGAGGGTGACCGTGCCCGGTGGCGGCCCACGGAACGGGAGGCGTCGCCGTGCGGGTCGGGCGAGGGGGACACCGTCGTCGGAGAGAGCGTCGTCGGCGCTGCGCGGGCCTGCCGTACCCTTCGCCGCGGAGAGCTCGGCGAGGCGGTGGCTCCATTCGCGGATCTGCTCGCCGCCGAGACGGCGGACGCCTGCGGATGTCGGTTCCAGATCGACGATCGCCGCATCGAGAGTCGCTCGCGCCCGGTCGACGAGGTGGCCGGCGTCGGTGGCGAACACCTGCGCTTCGTCTTTCGCCCGAGCGAGCTCCTGGGCGACGGATCGCAGCAGGGCGTTCGCTCGACGCAGCGATCGGAGCGAGGATTCGAGCACGGCGAGGATGCTCAGCACGACCGCCCAGACGACGATGTTCGTCGCGATGCGGAACGGCAGCTGATCTGTCGGCGGGGTGGGAAGGCCGCTGAGGTGGAGCCAGCCGTCCTGCACAACAGGACGCAGTGCCGCGCAGACGATGATCCCGGCGATCACGATGGCGGTGCGCGCCCGCCTCGTGCGGCTCCACCGTTCCAGCACGGCGACGACGGCGAGTGCGGCGCCGAAGCAGAGCCAGGTCGCGCCCGTCGCCGCGAGCGCGTTCAGCGGATCGACGCCGTCTCCTGTCGGGGCCATGACGGTCAACGAGAGCGGGAGCGAGGCGGCGATCGACCAGGGGGTGAGGAAGCGGCCGCTGCCGACCGCGCGACCGGCGGCGCGGAGGAGATTCCTCATCGAGCGGGACCGAATGCGGCGAGATACAGCCCCGCCGCCGCCACGCGCGCGTTCACGGTGGGATCGCGTGTCACCTCGAGCCGCGCGAACAGTCGGCTGATGGACCGTTCGACCGCACGCACCGTGCCGCCGGTCTCGACGGCGATGCGCTCATTCGACCATCCGCGGGCGATCATCGCGAGGATCTCCAGCTGATGCCGAGTGAGGGCGCCGAGGGCGTCGACCGAGTCGGCTTCGGGAGGTGCCGGCGTCGGATGCGTCGACAGGGCGCGCTCCAACGCGGAGAGGAGAGTCTCTGGTGAGTCGAGGTCCTGCTTCGCGACGAACACGGCGTGCTCGATGCCCATCGCCGTGGCCCCCGCGGCGGCGCGCGGGTAGCTGCTGAGGAAGACGACCGCGATGTGCGGTGCGAGCTCGACCAGCATGGCGGCCAGGTCGGCTCCGGACGGGCGGGAGCCCAGGTCGATGTCGGTCAGTAGCGCGTCCGGGTCGAATTCGGTGAACAGCCGTGTCGCCTCTGCGGCATCGGAGGCTGCGGCGGTCTGGAAGCCGTGGCGCTCGAGCAGGTCGCACACCAGCATGCGCAGGGCGCCCTGATCCTCGACGACGAGCACCCGTCGTCTCCACTCCGCGCCCACGTTGTCACTGTAGTGGAGCGCGGGCGCGCCGATCATGGTCGAAATGCGAGAAACCGGTCGGTTTCCGGGCGTGCGGCCGCCCTGCGGGAATCCGCGGCGTCGCATGTTCGCACTGGTGCGCACGAGCGCGACCGAGGATGATGTCGTCCACCGGCCTCGGAGGAGGAGGCGCCTCGGCCGGGCAGAACGATGACGACAGTGAAAGGCCTATCGGAGTGATGACGAACCTCACCATCGGAGCGGCGCTCGAGGACCCCGACGCGTCGGTCGATCTCGATGCCCGACGCTTCAACCGGCACACCTTCTGGGTCGGGCAGAGCGGCAGCGGCAAGACCTATGCGCTCGGTGTCGTGCTCGAGCAGCTCCTGCTGCACACCGAGCTGCCGATGCTCATCCTCGACCCGAACGGCGACTTCACACGCCTGCCGGAGACGCGTGCTTCTGCAGGCGTGGTGGATGCGGACCGGATGGCGGAACTCGACATCCGCGTCTTCCGCTCCGGTGCCGGCGAGGGCGAGCGTCTGCACGTGCGCTACGTCGATCTCGCCCCGGCGTCGAAAGCGGCCGTTCTGCAGATGGACCCGATCGCGGATGCGGAGGAGTACAACGCCCTTCTGCACGAGGAGCGAGACGCTCGTACCTTCGACGGACGGAACATGCTCCCGGGGCTGCGCGCATCGGGAGACCCCGCACGGGTGCGGCTCGCGAACCGGATGGAGAACCTGCAGGTGCTGGAGTGGGCACTGTGGTCGCGCGGTGCAGGATCGGTCGTCGACGTGATCGAAGAGCGCCCGCGGGCGACCGTGCTCGATCTCGGCGGATTCGAACACCCCGCGGAGCCGAAAGTCGCCGCCCTCGCCGTGCTCGAGCACCTCTGGGCGCATCGGGAGGAGCGTCGACCCGTCCTGATCGTCATCGATGAGGCTCACAACCTGTGCTCGCCGAACCCGGAGACGGCAGTCGAGCGCGCTCTCACCGAGCAACTCGTGCAGATCGCCGCCGAGGGACGCAAGTTCGGGCTCTGGTTGCTGCTCTCCACGCAGCGACCGACGAAGATCCACCCCAATGTGCTCTCGCAGTGCGACAACCTCGCGCTGATGCGCGTCAACGCACCGCGGGACCTCGCCGAGCTGGCCGAGGTCTTCGGCTTCGCCTCTGAGGACGCCATCCGCAGGTCGGCGGACTTCGTGCAGGGGCAGGCCCTGTTCGCCGGGGGCTTCATCGCGGCCCCGACCTTCGTGCAGATGGGGGAGCGGATCACCGAGGAGGCAGGAGGCGACGTGAAGGTCCCGCTGCGCGTCGAGGGATGAGGGGACTCGGATGCGGCGACGGCGCCGAGGATCGGGAGGGACGGCGGTGACGGACAGGCGGAGAACGGCTGCGGACGACGGGATCCTCCGGGTGCATCAGGCACTGCGGTCGGGATTCGGCACGGAGGCGGCCGTCTACGGCACGATTCTCGTGAGCGGTCTGGTGGCGGTGTCCTCGGCGCACGGGGAGACATCACTGGTGGTGCTCGTGACCGTCGCCGTCACCGTGCTGGTGTTCTGGGGCGCACATGTCTATGCCGGCACCGTGGCCAGGGTCAGCGATCGGGACGAGCGCGAACAGGGCGAGACCGTGGGCGTGCGCGCGGCGTTCGCGGCCTCGGTGAAGCACTCCCTGGGCATGCTCAGCTCCGCCACGGTGCCGGCGGTGTTCCTCCTGGCCGGCACGACCCGCGCCATGCCCGATGGGCTCGCGAACGATCTCGCCCTCTGGTCGGGCGTCGTCATCCTCGCCTTCCTCGGCTACGTGGCCTTCCTCCGTCGGGGCAGCCCCTTCCTCACGCGCATTCTCGGCGCGCTGGGCACGGCGTCTTTCGGGCTCGTGTTCGTGGTCCTCAAGGCCCTCGTGCACTGAGCCGGGCGCGACGCGTCAGGCCGTCTGGTCCGCCCTGATGCGGTTGGCGGCCGCGATCACCGCGGACAAAGTCGAGGAGAGGACCGACCGGTCCCGTCCCGCCGACCAGGCGCCACCGTCGGCAGTGCGGTGTTCGAGGAGGGTCAGCGCCTCGCTGTCGGCGCCGGATCCCACGCTGGTCTGGTGCAGGCTGACGACGTCGATCCAGATGCTCTGAGCGTCGAGCGCCGCGGTGAGCGCCTCGACCGGACCGCCGCCCCGATGAGTGGTCGTGTGCTCGCGCCCGTCGATGCGCAGGGTGATCCGCGTGCGGGAATCCCCGTCGGTTTCGGCGGTATCGTACGAGGTGATCGCGATGCCGGCGTCGACATCAGCGCGGAGGTAGGCCTCTTCGAACACTCTCCACAGTTCTGTCGCCGTGACCTCCGTGCCGGTCGTGTCCGTGTGCTGCTGCACATGTCGGGCGAAGTCGATCTGCAGCCGACGAGGCAGTTCGATCCCGAACTCGGTCTCCAACAGGTAGGCGATGCCGCCCTTGCCCGACTGCGAGTTCACGCGGATCACCGCGTCGTAGTCACGGCCGATGTCGGCGGGGTCGATCGGCAGGTAGGGGACCCGCCACTCGATCTCGCTCTCCTCGCGTCCCTCGGCTGCCGCGCGGGTGCGGTGTTCGGCGAAGCCCTTCTTGATCGCGTCCTGGTGGGTGCCGCTGAACGCCGTGTGCACCAGATCGCCGACGTACGGGTGACGGGCATGCACCTCGATCCGGTTGCAGTGCTCCACCGTGCGGCGGATCTCGTCGATGTCGGAGAAGTCGATCATCGGATCCACACCCTGCGCATGCAGGTTCAGGGCCAGAGTGGCGATGTCGACGTTGCCGGTGCGCTCGCCGTTGCCGAAGATGCAGCCTTCGACCCGCTGTGCTCCGGCCAGCACCGCGAGCTCGGCGCACGCGATGCCGGTGCCGCGGTCGTTGTGGGGGTGCACCGAGAGGATCACGGCATCGCGGCGCGCGAGGTTCTTGTGCATGTACTCGATCTGGTCGGCGTACACATTCGGGGTGGCGACCTCGACCGTCGCCGGGAGGTTGAGGATCACCGGACGCTCCGGCGTGGCGTGCCAGAGGTCGGTCATCGCGTCGCAGATCTCGATCACGTAGTCGGGCTCGGTCAGGTTGAACACCTCGGGGGAGAACTCGAATCGCACGTTCGGCATGTCTCCGGCGAGCTCCCACACATCGCGTCCGCCTGCCAGGATCAGCTGCTTCAGGTCTTCGCGCTCGCGGCCGAGCACTACGCTGCGCCAGGTCGGTGCGGTCGCGGTGTACATGTGGATCACGACGGGATTGGCGATGCCCTGGATGGACGCGACGGTGCGTTCGATGAGGTCCCGGCGCGCGGGAGTGAACACCACGACCGTGACGTCATCGGGGGCGATGTCGCCCTCGGCGATCAGCCGGACGAAGTCGTAGTCGGTCTGCGATGCCGAGGGGTATCCGACTTCGATCTCCTTGTAGCCCATCGTCACCATCAGCTCGAAGAAGCGACGCTTGCGTGCAGGGTCCATCGGCTCGGCGAGCGCCTGGTTGCCGTCGCGCAGATCGACTGGCACCCACAGGGGAGCTGCGGTCAGCCGATTCGCGGGCCAGTCCCGCTCGGTCTGGGGCACCTCCACCCGGGAGTGGACGTCGCGATAGCGGTGCGACGGCATCGAGGAGTGCCGTTGCCGGTTCCAGGAGGGAGCCTGGAGGGGAACGGAGCCCGTGGGGGTGCAGATGCGGGGGAACGATGTCGTGGTCATGGCGGTGCGGGTCCTTCGTCGGGAGTTGCGACCGGCACACGTTCGACCCCACGACGGGGAGCCGGTCCGGCTACGCCCCGCCGTGGCGGCGAAGAAGAAGGTGCTCTGACGAGAACATGGCTAGACTGTAACACAACTCCTCAGACAAGTAGACAAATTTAGTCGGATGAGATGATCTGAGGTGGAGAGAGCGGAGTCGACGCATGGCACAGGTCAGACGTGCACCCTTGGCGGACCAGGCTGCGGAGCTTCTGCTGGAGCGCGTCCGCGCCGGGGAATGGGCATTGGGAGAGAAGCTCCCTGGCGAGACGACGCTCGCCCCGCAGCTCGGCGTCGGCCGCTCCACCGTGCGCGAGGCGATCCGCCAGCTCGCCGGGCGCGGGGTGCTGGCCTCGCGACAGGGTGCTGGCGTGTTCGTGACGGCGCTCGACGCCCCGGAAGACTGGGACGCAGTTCTGCGCAAGGCCGGCATCGCCGCCGTGATCGAGGCGCGTATCGCGATCGAGACCGAAGCCGCGGCGCTCGCCGCCGTGCGACGTACCCCCGCAGACCTGCACGGCATCCGTCGCGCCCTCGCCGATCGTGGAGCGCAGCGGTCCGACATCGAAAGCCATGTCGATGCCGACACCGCGTTTCATCGGACGATCGTCGCCGCCTCGCACAACCCGGTACTCCTCGATCTGTTCGACAGCTTCACCCCCCGGCTGCGCGAGTCCATGATCGAGATGCTCCGCCTCCGTCGCGAGTTCGGCGACGATGCCGACCACGACGCCCATGCCGAGCAGGTGGAAGCGATCGCCGACCGTGATGAATCAGCCGCATCAGCGCGCAGCCGCGCTCATCTCCTCGCCCTGCGTGACGCGCTGGCGTAACGCGCCGCCGGAGTGTGAGGGGCTGCCGAGCACTAGGCCTCGTGCACCGTCCGGCCCGCGATCACGGTCCGGACCACTCGCGTCGTGAGCAGGGTCGCCGGATCCGCCGCGAACGGGTCGACGTCGAGAACGGCGAAGTCTGCCGCGTGGCCGACCGCGATGCGACCGCGCCAGCTCCCATCGCCGATCGACGCCGCCGCATCCCGAGTGGCGTGCGCGATGGCTCGCTCGAGCGGGAGGGCCTGTTCCGGGTGAACCGCCGGTGTACCCGGAGCCAGAGCCGAGGCACGGGTGGCCGCGACGTACATGTTGGCGAGGGCCTCGTGCGGCGCTGTCGGTGCATCGGTCGAGAAGGCGAGGAGCGCACCGGCTTCCTCGTATTCCGACCAGGCGAAGGCGCGGTCAGCGCGCTCGTCGCCGACCTGTGCCGCCCAGTTGGCGAAGATCGCGGGGTCGGCGTGCACGGGTTGCATGGATGCCGTCACCCCCAGCCGCGCCATCCGCTCCGCCGTCCCTGCCGCCGCGAACTCGAGGTGCTCGATCCGGTGACGGCGCGCGCGCTCGCCGTTCACGGAGATGGCATGCTCGATCGCATCGAGGGCGAGCGCGCTCGCCGCGTCGCCGATCGCGTGCATCGCGATCTGCAGTCCCGCGGCATCGGCCGCCGCGACGACCGGCAGCAGTCGTTCGGCGGGCCAGATCGGCTCGGCGTTGGTGCCATCGGCATAGGGGGCGCCCATGGCCGCCGTGCACGCGTCGATCGTGCCGTCGAGCACGAGCTTGATCCCGAGCACCCGTACCCCCGCCGTCGTTCCCGAAGCGTGGGCTGATGCCTGTCTGACCTGTGCGAGGTTCGCGGCGTCGTCTCCGGTGTTCGCGACGAACCAGTGCGCGGCGATGCGCAGCGGGAGCCGATCGCGCTCGGCCGCTCGACCGAGCGCGGCGAGCCCGAGCTCGTCGAAGGCCATGTCCACAGCGCCGGTCACACCGGCGGCGAGATAGGCGGACACGACCCGCTCGACCGCCGCGTCCCGCTGGGCATCGGTCGTGGTCGCGTCACGATGAGCCCACGCGTGCAGCTGCGCGGCCGTCTCGTACAGCATCCCCGTCGGCTCGCCGAGCGCGTCGCGCGCGATGCGTCCACCGATCGGGTCGGGGGTGTCGCGTGTGATCCCCAGCTCGGCGAGGGCCGCCGTGTTCACCCAGCAGGAGTGGTAGTCGTTCGCATCGAGGTAGACCGGGATGTCGGCGACGACCTCATCGATCATGGCCGCGGTCGGCTCACCCCCGGGGATCGCGTCGAACAGCCAGCCGCGTCCGCGCAGCACGCCGGGCGCTGTGCGTCGCGCGGCGAGCAGTCGGTGCTGGATCTCTTCGAGCGAGTGCGCATCGGTGAGTCCGACCTGTCCGAGCGCCTCGCCCATCATGAGCAGGTGGGTGTGCGCGTCGGTGAAGCCGGGAAGGACGATACGACCTCCCAGGTCGACCGCGGCGTCGGCGGGCGGCGCGGAGTCCTCGGTGCCGACGTGGATGAACTCCTCGCCGTCGACGACGAGGGAGTCCGCCCAGCGCGACTCGTCGCCGGTGAAGATGCGGCCGTTGCGGTAAAGGGTGCGGGTCATGCGTCGATCTCCTGTGCGGTTATGCGTTCCAGACGCGTCGATACGAGGGCGATCGCCCCGGCGGGCACGGCCAGGACGAAACTCGCGACGCCGAGAGCGATCGCGAAGCCCTGGTATCCGAGAGCGCCGACGAGCGCGGCGCCGATGACGGGAGTGAGTGCCGAACCGACGAGGTAGACGGCGAGCAGAGGGCCCGACCAGCGGCCGTCGGCGTCGAGCGCCGCCGATGTCGACACGAAGTACATGAACGCGATCGCGTACACGGAGTTCCAGACGATGAACACCACGATGAAGGTGGTGGGGTCGGTCACGAACCCTTCCACGATCTTGAGTGCGCCGCCGGCGATCAGCAGGATCACGAGGGGGACGGCACGCCCGAAGCGCGCTCCGACGATCATCAGCAGCAGTGAGCCGAGCAGTCCGCCGGCCGTGGCGCCGCTGAGCGCGATGCCGAGTCCCTCGGGTGTCAAACCGGCCTGCTCCGCGCCCATGATGCCTGCCATCGCCCAGAGCGAATCCTCGCTGGCCGCCCAGAGTGCGAACACGAGAAGGAGCCCGAAGCCGGCGAGGGTGACGGTGCGCGAACGGGCGGGAGAGGTGCGGATCGTCCCGGTCGGGGGGATCTCGATCGGCATCGCCTCGGCGACGGCCGCTCCCGCCTGCGGAGCGACGACCGGCGCGGCGGGGAGCCACGCCGAGGCGACGAGTCCGATCAGGTTGAACAGCGCGAGGGCGCCGAAGACATCGATCGGAGCGAGGCCGATCAGGGGGATCACGGCGAGTACCACCGTGATGATGCCGCGGTTCGCGAGCCCGTTGAAGCCGGCGACCCTGTCCGGGTTGCGGAAGGCGGCGAGCGCCGCGCCGGACGCGGCGACCGCGCCACCGGCTCCGGCCCCGCCGAGGAGGAGTCCCGGAAGCATGGCGGCGGGCACGAGGGCCGCGATCGTGAAGCCCACCACGGCGAGACCGAGGCCCGCGCGTGCGACGGCCCGGCGATGCACGCCGGCGCACAGGGGGGCGATCGCCAAGCCCGTCACCGCCGTGAGCAGGAGCGTCGCGGTGACGAGCCAGCTGGCGGCGAGGATGTCGAGGCCCAGCCCCGTCTGCGCGGCGGTGATCATGTAGGGCGACAGGTTGACGCCGAGGTATCCCGCGATTCCGACGGCGAAGGTCGCCGTCGCTGTCGGGAATCGGAGGGGGATTCGCGTGCGGAGATCGAGAGTTGTCATGGGGCTCCAGGGAGTCGGCACGGCATTGTGCGCGGAGGGGAAGTCGGCGGACGTGCATCGGATGGGGCACGACGTCGTAAACGAATGGTGTTCGTAAACGAATGGTGTTCATTATTATGCACAGGAGAGGGTTTCCGCGGAACCCCGAATTTCACGATCCGGTCATCCGGAGAAAGCGAGCTTCCGATGCCGAGGCCCTCCTCACCGCTTCTTTCCCCGGAGATCATCGGCTCCGCGGGCCTCGCGCTGGCCAGAGCAGGCGAGCCGTTCGGGGTCAACGCCATCGCTCGCGAGCTCGGGGTGCGGCCGTCGTCGCTCTACAACCATGTCGACGGCATGGAGGGGATCCTCGAACTCATGCGCGGACAGCTCATGGAGGGCTACCGCATCCAATGGCAGGGGGAGCACTGGGAGGAGTTCGTGCTCACCGTGCTGCGCACCCAGCGTCGGATGTACGCGGATCATCCGCAGCTCGTGCCGCTGCTCGTGGGCAAGACGATCACGCACCCGGCGGTCATCGCCGCATACGACGACCTCGCCTCCGTGCTCGTCGACGGAGGATTCGCCGATGACGAGGTGCTCTCGGTCATCGCGGTGATCGACGCCTTCGCGATCGGATTCGGTCTCGATCTCGCATCTCCCGACGAGGTCTGGCAGCCCGGCGGGCCGACACGCACGCTCGGTCGCCTCATCGACGGCGCGGAACGGGGGACCGCCCGGTCGGATCGCACGTTCGAACTCGGCGTCGGTCTTCTCCTCGATTCGCTGCGCATGCGTCTCATCGATGCCCCACCCGCGGTCGATCGTCAGGCCGGGCGCGATCTGACGTAGCATGCACTCTGCCGTATCGACCGAGGAGGACTCATGACGACCTGGAACACTGAGGAGCTCGCGCGCATCGCCGAGCCGGAGATGTTCGATCTCTCCGCGCAGCTCGAAGACGGGACGACGCCGAAGACGGTCGGGATCTGGGCGGTCGCCGTCGACGGGCGACTCTTCGTCCGCTCCTACACGGGGCTCGAGGGAAAGTGGTACGCCCCGGCTCTCGCCAGTCTGCGCGGCCGCGTATCGGCGGGTGGCGTCACCAAGGACGTCCGCTTCGAGCGGATCACCGACGAGGCGATCAACTCCGCGATCGATGCCGAGTATCTCCGCAAGTACACGCCCAGCCCGTACGCTCCCGAGATGGGTCAGGAGCCGGTGCGGTCCAACACGCTCGAGGTCATCCCGCTCGACTGAATCGGAACTCTGCGCGACAGGGCTCTGCTCGACGGGGCTCTGCTCGGCGGGTCGTGGCCCGACAGGCCCACCGGGGAGAATGGCCCTCTCGATGACCCGCCCCAGACGGTGTCGTCGAGAGGGCTCACCGCCCTTCCCGGACGGTAGGGGAGGCGGCGAAGATCTCGCTGCGCTCACGGCTGATTCCCCAGTGCATCAGCCTCGTAGCCCCCGCTACCCGAGCAGAATATCGCTTAATCCCCTTGTCCGCCATTCGGGGGACAAAGAAATCTACGAATGTTACTCGCGTGGACTCCCTGTTGTCTTCCTGACGGGCGTGCCTAGGGTGGACTCATGGACAGACTGCTCGTGCTCTCCGCTCAGGTCGCCATCGCTCACGGACACCGCATCGAGGTGACGGAGCAGGCCGATCCGCTCACCGATGAACCGGTGGTCCTCACCCTCGTCGACCTCGACACGGGGATCCGCTACCGACGTGCAGAAGACCCGAGCGGCGACTTCTCCCGCTGGATCGGGCGAGTCCTGCGGTGCACCGTGACGATGGGGGACGCAGGCGCGCACACCACGCTGCTCGTCGATCCCCTCGGGCCCGGTCCGACCGGCGCCAAGGTCGCTCTGCGCGAAGCCGACGCGGCTGCCGATGCCGCGAAGGCCGAAGCCGACAGATGGGGTGGAGTCGACCGTCCTCCGATGGAGGAGTCAGAGCGCTTCTGGTGAGTCGGGGGTCCTTCTCAACGGAAGTCCCTGGAGTGGTGCGTGAGACCGGTGCGCAGGTCCTCGAAGCCATCGGCGAGCACGTTGATCACGCCCTCGGTGGATCGCTCCAGGATGCCGCGGATGATGAGCGCCGGTGAATCCCTGGCGACGCGGCGGTAGCGGTTCCACACCCCGGCGGAGCAGACGATGTTCACCAGGCCGCTCTCGTCCTCGAGGTTCACGAAGGTGATCCCGGCGGCCGTCGCCGGTCGCTGACGATGGGTGACGAGACCGGCGACCTCGATGCGTCGACCCACCTCGTGCCCGCGCAGGTCGACTGCCGTCAGCACACCGCGGGCGCGCAGCTGTTCGCGGAAGTGCGCCATCGGATGATCGTCGGTCGACACACCGGTCGCCCACAGGTCGGCGGAGAGGCGCTCGTAGCTGGTCTGGTCGGCGAACAGCGGAGGCTGCACGGCGACCGTCGTCCCCGGCAGGAACCGGGAGCGGTCGTCTGCCGCCGCACCGGCCAGCCAGATGGCCTCGCGACGCTCCAGGCCCAGACAGTCGAAAGCGCCGGCGGTGGCCAGAGCCTCCACGTGTGCGGCGGTGGCATCCGTTCGCCGCACCAGGTCGTTCAGATCCCGGTACCGGCCGTTCGCGTCGCGTTCGGCGACGATCCTCTCCGCCATCGGCACACCGATCCCACGGATGCCGCTGAGCCCCAGCCGTACCGCGGAGTTCCCGTCCCTGCGGTGCGCGGCCGATTCGTCCGGCGCATCCCGATCGAAGCGGAGCGCGGGCGGCTGCAGGTCGGCGGTGCACCCGTCCCGACCCGTCGGCCTTCGCGGGGCGCCGTCGACGAGCGGCTCCAGGGTCTCCGTCGCCCCCGAGACGTGCAGATCGGGACGTCGGACCTCGACCCCATGCCGCCGCGCATCCGCGGTGAGGGTCGCTGCGGAGTAGAAGCCCATCGGCTGTGAGCGCAGGAGGCCGGCGAGGAACGCTGCGGGGTAGTGCAGCTTCACCCAGGAGCTGGCGTAGACGAGGAGAGCGAACGACAGGGAGTGCGATTCGGCGAATCCGAAATTGGAGAACGCCTGGATCTGCGCGTAGATGCGATCGGCGGCCTCATCCACCAGGCCGCGCCTGGCCATCCCCGCGTACAGCTTGTCCCTGACTTTCTCGATCTTCTCCAGGCCGCGTTTGGATCCCATGGCACGACGCAGCAGGTCGGCCTCATCGGCCGTGCAATCGCCGATCGCCGTCGCCATCTGGATGAGCTGCTCCTGGAAGATCGGAATGCCCAGCGTGCGCTTGAGGATGTCCTCCAGATCGCTGTGCGGGTAGGGGATCGCGAACTCCACCGGCGCCTCGCCGCGAGTCGCCCGTTCCCGGTTCTCCTCGTCGATGCGATCCTTGGCCATCTTCCGCCGTACGAACGGATGCACCGCGCCGCCCTGGATGGGGCCAGGGCGGATGAGGGCGATCTGGATGGCGAGGTCGTAGAAGGCCCGGGGCTGCAGGCGGGGGAGCAGCCCGATCTGCGCGCGCGACTCCACCTGGAAGACCCCGATCGAATCCGCACGGCAGAGCATGTCGTAGACCGCGGGCTCCTCCTTGGGGATGGTCTCGAGCGTCCACTCCTCGCCCGTGCTCTCCCGGATCAGATCGAAGCAGTGCTGAAGGGCGGCGAGCATCCCGAGCCCCAGCAGATCGAACTTCACCAGGCCCATGAAGGCCGAGTCGTCCTTGTCCCACTGGATGACCGTGCGGTTCTCCATACGGGCGTGCTCCACAGGCACGACCTCGCCGACGGGACGGGCGGTGAGCACCATGCCGCCGGAGTGGATGCCGAGATGCCGGGGGGCCTTCAACAGTTCACCGGCATAGGCGAGCACCTTCTCGGGGATGTCGTGCCCCTCGACGGGTTCCAGTCCTGCGCCCCAGCCATCGACCTGACGGGACCAGGCGTCCTGCTGACCGGGGGAGTGGCCGAGCGCTCTTGCCATGTCGCGCACCGCGTTCTTCGGGCGGTACTGGATGACGTTGGCCACCTGGGCCGCACGTTCCCTGCCGTACTCGGCATACACCCACTGGATGATCTCCTCGCGGCGATCGGAGTCGAAGTCGACGTCGATGTCGGGCTCCTCGGTCCGCGTGGTCGCGAGGAACCTCTCGAACGGCAGGCGGTAGAGGATCGGGTCGACCGCGGTGATCCCCAGCAGGTAGCAGACCGCGCTCGCCGCAGCCGACCCCCGCCCCTGGCAGAGGATGCCGCGTCTGCGCGCCTCGGTGACGATGCCGTGCACGATGAGGAAGTACCCGGGGAAGTCCTTCTCCTCGATCACGTCGAGCTCGCGGGCGATCCGGTGGCGACCGTCGTCGTCCAGTCGCGGGTACTTCGACGGCACGGCCTCCCAGACCAGGTGGCGCAGCCACGTCATGGGTGTGTGCCCCGCCGGCACCTTCTGCTGAGGCAGTGCCGGTCGCGCCAGGCGCAGGGGGAAGGCGGACGCCGCGGCCAGCTCGAGCCCGTACGAGATCGCTCCGGGGTGGCGGGAGAAGCGCGCCGACATCTCGGCACCGCTGCGCAGATGCGCGCCCCCGTGCGCAGGCAGCCAGCCGTCGAGCTCGTCCATGCTGCGCACCGCGCGGACCGCGGCCACGGCTTCGGCGAGCGACGCCTGCGCAGGGGTGGCGTAATGCACGTTGTTGGTCGCGACCATCGGCAGCCGCATCCGACCGGCGAGCTCGGCGAGGGCGTCGTTGCGACGGGTGTCCAGGGGATCACCATGGTCGAAGAGCTCGACGACGACGTGGTCGCTCCCGAACAGATCGACGAGCGACCGCAACGGGGCGCGCGCGTCTCCCGCCTCGAGCCCGCGGCGCACGGCACCTTTGCGGCATCCGGTCAGGATCGTCCAGTGCCCGTCTGCACGCGCGGCGAGATCGTCGAGGTCGTACACCGGGCGTCCCTTCTCACCGCCGCGCAGCTGTGCCGCGGTGATGGCCCCCGAGAGCCGGTGATAGCCCTCCATGCCTCGGGCGAGGACCAGCAGATGCTCGCCGGCGGGGTCGGCGGAGCCTCGTTGCGGCGCGGGCAGGTCGAGCGACAGCTCTGCCCCGAACACCGTCTGCAGCGGGCTCTCCATGAGATCAGCCACCTCGGCGAAGCGCGCGGCGCCGTAGAAGCCGTCGTGATCGGTGAGGGCGAGAGCGGTCAGTCCGAGGCGATCGGCCTCGGCGAGGAGGTCTTCGGGGGAGGAGGCACCGTCGAGGAACGAGTACGACGAATGAGCGTGCAGCTCGGCATAGGGGACCGCGCTCTCGGGACGGGGGACGGCGACGGGAGGGGTGCGCTTGCGGCGATGGCTCACCGGCCCTGCATCCGTCCGCTGCCCCCGGGGCTCGGCGGCGGGAGGAGGCGACGGGGGTGACTCCTCGCCACTGAGGGCGCGCTCCAGGTCGTTCCAGGACAGGGGCGGATTGTGCCAGCCCATCAGCGATACCTCCCCTCGGCCCACCAGCGCTCGCCGGTGTGGAAGACCAGCCATGCGCGGTCGTGGGCGTCGATGATCTGGAGGCGATGCCCTCGCTTCCCGCCGCCGGAGGTCCAGCGCCTCTCATGCACCGGCCAGGGGCCGGCCCAGGCCTGCACGGCGGCCCCGTCGATGCGGGCGGGCTCGCCCGAGAGAGCCCCGCGCTCATCGACGCTGATGGTGCTCTCATCCGCGGCGAGCACCCCGATGGGGCGCGGGGGCAGGAACACCTCGGCGGGCAGCGGGTCGGGAAGGCTGCCCGGCCATGGGGATCCGGGGTCGCGCGGGGGTACCGTGCGCTCGCCCCAGGGCGTGAGCACCTGGCGATCGGCGAGCCAGCGGCCGCCCGCCACAGCGGCTGTGACCACGCCCTGGTGACCGAGCATGGTCTGCACGCGCGAGACCGCATGGTGCAGGCGTTCATCGGTGCCGGATCCGAAGAGACCGGGCTGGTGGTGCGCGGCATCATCGACGGCGGCCGGGACGATGCGCACCGCCACGATGCCGCCGAACGCTCGCGCCTCGTCGACCGGATCCTTCGCGGACTGCGCGGCCAGCGCCTCCAGCTGCCAGCGCACCCGGTCGACGAGGTCGGAGGCGTCGAAGCAGGTCGGATGCAGCCAGGACCGCGAGAAGACCGCCCCGTTGTCGTCGGTCAGGTCGATCCGCACCTCCGTGCAGACGAGCGAGGCGTCGCCGAGAGCGAGCAGCACCGCATCCGCCGTCTGACGCACAGCGAACGCCACCTGATCGGTTCCGCCCAGCGGGGAGTCGAACTCGATGCTGCGCACCAGCTCAGGGTCGGGAGGGCGCGGTGTCAGCGGCCGGGAGTCGGCGCCGGCGGCGAGTGCCTGCAGGCGCGCACCGTGCTCGCCGAAACGATCGCGCACATCGAGTGGTGCGAGGGCGGTGAACTCGCCGAGAGTGCGCACTCCGAGCCGCACGAGGAGGCCGGTGACCTGCTCGTCGCGCAGCACCTGCACGGGGTACGGCGCCAGGAACTCCCGTGAGCCCCCTGGCGGCACGACCGTGCAGGGCACGGGGCCCCGTGCGGCGATCTCGGCCGTGAACGGGCCATCGGCCACACCCACGCGCACCTCGGGGAAGCCGGCCTCCGTCAGGACGGCGGTGAGTGCTTCCGCGGCCTCCGCCTCTCCTCCGTGATAGCGGGAGATGCCCCTGGCGCGGAGGATCGCGAGCCCGGGGCGCAGCAGCGTGACCCCGGGGGCGTGCTTCTCGATCAGGTGCAGCACCGGCAGGAAGGCGCGTTCGTCTCGATCGGGGTCGTGGGAGAGCACACGCAGCGAGGAGAGGTGGCCCTGCGCGACCCGGCGGCGCTGACCGGTGCGCACACCATGCTCTCTGGCGGAGGCGGTGCAGGCGACGATCGTGTTGGCCTGCACCAGGGCGGTGGGCGGATGCGGGGGCGCGCTGCCGAGGACGGCCCGCATCGGCCAATCCGGGAACCACAGCACGAGCACGCGGAGCGGGCTGCTCATCCGGCTTCCGCCCATCGCAGGAGCTCCAGTGGTGCGGATTCGCGTGAGGCGACGGACTCCGCCGGTCGTGCGGGCAGTGCAGCGAGCTCGACCCCGACGGCCTCGACGGCCCCGTGTCCTCCCGGCAGCTGCACCCGCACGCTCGACGGGCGGGGGCTGTGCCGCGTCTGCGCCGTCACCGTCACCGTGCAGTCGGAGAGCAGCCCCCAGCCGGCGCCGAGGCCGTGCCAGTGCGGATCGTGCAGGCGTATCGTCCCCTCGCTCTGCGGCCAGCGTTCGGTGACGGGAGACTCGGTGACCAGGAGCGTGCACCCGCGGTCGCGCAGGCGCGCGCTCAGCCGAGCGACATCCGCGTCTCGTGCGCGGGCGCCGGGGGCCACGACGATCAGGGGCACGACCTCGGCCAGGGCGGAGGTCGCCGCCAACCAGCGGTCTCCGGGGGTGGGGACGAGGATCAGGCGTGCGAGGTCGATGCCGAAAGCGGCGGCGGCTTCGACGCCGAGGGTCGGCATGCCCACCACGGCGCACCACAGCCCCTTCTGCGATGCGGCGCTGAGCAGTGCGAGGACGAGGCTCGGCGAGGGGGAGACGGTGTAGGAGGTGCCGGTCTGCAGTCCCTCCTCCGGAAGGAGCGCGGCGAAGGCGGGGTCGAGGGGGAGCAGCGCATGTTCGCTGCGCCGTCGTTGCATCCGGTTGATCTCGCGACGCAGGCGCAGCACTTCTCCCGCGCGGGAGTCGCCCGCCGGAGAGAGCGAGGCGATTGCATCGAGCCCGATCACCTGCATCCTTTCTCGAAGATATATTCTAATATAACAACCCGTGTGAATGACGATAGTTCGTACATCGGACATCGGCCAGGGGTTCTCCACAGGGAGTCGGAGCGAGGTCCGCCGATCTCCTAACCTGCGGGGATGGACATCCGGCTCGCCCTCATCGCCCTCGTGCACGCCGCACTGATCGGCGTCGGCGCGTGGCTCATCGTGATCGACGCCCGCACGCATCGCCTCCCGAACAGGATCGTGCTGTCGACGCTCGGCTGCCTGCTCGCGCTCGTCGCCGTCGACGCCCTGGCCACGGGGCAGGGGGCGCCGCTCGTTCGTGCCCTCCTGGGAATGGTGATCCTCGGGAGCTTCTATGCGGTGCTGCGGGCGCTCAGCCGTGCGGGGATGGGAGGCGGAGACGTGAAGCTCGCCGCCGTCATCGGGCTGGTGCTGGCCTGGCACGGCTGGGAGGCACTCGCGATCGGGGCGGCCGCGGCCTTCGTGCTGGGAGCGCTCTACGCGCTCGTGCTCATCCTGCTGCGGAGAGCGAACGGCTCCACCCGCATCGCCTTCGGTCCCTGGATGATCGCCGGCGCCCTTCTCGGTGTCGTCCTCGGTTGATTCCGCCTGCCTCGCACCGATACCGCGACGACGGCGCTACCCTGAGCACATGGCACTCGCACGACTTCACGGCGGCCCGCTCGACGGGCAGATCATCCCCCTCGGCGACGCGGACGACAAGCTGATCGTTCCCTACAGCGAGACGCAGGTGGTGTACAACCGCCGCGGCGAGCCGCAGAACACCGGCCCCGCCGACGGCCCCACGGAGATCGACTACTGGTTCGAAGAGTCTCTCGAGGACCTCACGCTCGACGATGACTGAGCCCTCCCGCACGGTCGAGGTCGAGCGCAAGTACGACGTCGATCCGGAGACCCCGTTGCCGCGATGGGAGGCGCTCCCGGGCGTCGACGCGGTCAGCCCCGGTGTGCTGCGCACCCTGGACGCCCAGTACTTCGACACCGCTGACGGCACGCTCTCGCGCGCCGGCGTGGCATTGCGTCGTCGCACCGGCGGGCCCGACGAGGGCTGGCATGTGAAAGGTCCCCGACAGGGAGACGGTCGACTCGAGCTCGGCTGGCCTCTAGGGGAGGGCGACGCGCTCCCCTCTGCGGTCGCCACGACCGTGTCGGAGTGGACGAGCGCACCGCTCACCCCACTCGCCCGCATCGAGAACGACCGCACCGCCTATCTGCTCACCGGCCCGGACGGCGTCGTCGCCGAGTTCGTCGACGACCGGGTGCGAGCGAGCGACCTGCGCCAGAACGTGAAACGCGAATGGCGTGAGTGGGAGATGGAGCTGGGGCCCGCGGCGCCGGCTGATGAGGCGGGACGCACCGCGTTCTTCGCGGCGGTGGAGCAGGCGGTGCTGGCTGCCGGAGGCCGCGAATCGGCATCCGACTCCAAGCTCGCCAGGGCGCTCGGCTTCTAGGGCAGACCGCGGTCGCGCGCAACCCCTTCCCCCCGGGCGGTGCGCAGTGCTTGAGTGGCACCATGAGCCGACCGCCTGTGCTTCGATCGCTGCAGACGATCGTCCCCGATACCGTTCTCGTCCAGGATCAGGTGCGTGACGTCTTCGCGCAGCAGCCCGGCCTCGGGCGGCTGGCGCAGCGCATCGTCACGACGTCGTTCAACGTCTCGGGCATCGACACCCGGCACACCGTGATCGACGAGCTGTCGCTGGATTCCGAAGCGACAGACCCCGTGTTCTTCGACCGCGGATCGGGGATGCTGCTCGCCCCCGGCACCAAGGCGCGCAACGACTTCTACGCCCGAGAGGCCACGAAGCTCTTCGTCGAGGCCGCCCGGCGGGCGATCGACTCCGACCCCGACCTCGAGCCGGCCGATGTGACCCACGTCATCACGGTCTCCTGCACCGGGTTCCATGCCCCGGGGCCGGAGTACGAGATCGTGCGTGCGCTCGGGCTGTCCGATGCGGTGCAGCGTTTCCACCTCGGCTTCATGGGCTGCTACGCCTCGATGCCTGCGCTCCGGGCGGCGAGTCAGTTCTGCGCCGCGGATGAGAACGCCGTGGTCCTGGTCGTGAGCGTCGAGCTGTGCACTCTGCACCTGCGTTCCTCGGAGAATCCCGACACGATCGTCGCGTCGTCCCTGTTCGCCGACGGTGCGGCCGCCGGGATCGTCACCGCGCGCGATCTCCCGTCCGCGTCGACCGGGTTGCGCCTGGACCGCTTCCACACCGCCATCGCGCCGGAGGGGGAGAAGGACATGGCCTGGACGATCGGCGACACCGGTTTCGAGATGATCCTCTCCACGGCCGTCCCGCAGATCATCGGAGAGACGATCATCGGTGCGCTCCGGCCGTTGTACGGCGCCGAGGAGGGCCTCGGCGAGGCCTTCGAGGCCGGCAGCGTGGGGGATGCGGTCCAGCACTGGGCCATCCATCCCGGCGGGCGGAGCATCCTCGACAAGGTGCAGGAGCGGCTACGCCTCAGCGATGCGCAGCTGCGCCCGGCCAGGGACGTGCTGCGGGAGAACGGCAACATGTCCAGTGCGACCGTGCTGTTCGTCCTCAAGCGCATCCTGGAGGTGGAGGGGGCGAGCGACGGCGACCGGGTCTCCGCGATGGCGTTCGGTCCCGGTCTGACGGCGGAGAGCGCGCTGATGACCGTCGTCGCCTCGCCCGGGTCATGAGGCCGGACCTCACGACGCGGGACGCCGAGGCTCGCGAGCTGATGGACGATCCGCACGCCGACGCACGGATGCTGGCGCGGACCTACGGACGGTTCGGGTTCGTGAACGCCCTGGTCTCCCGGCCGGGGGCCCTGTACCGACGCGACATCCGACCGCGCGCGCAGCGCTCCCGGCCGTTGCGGATCCTCGACGTCGGGGCGGGCGGGGGAGACCTCTGCCGGCTGCTCGCCTGGCGGTTGCGTCAGGACGGTCTCGACTCCGAGATCACCGCTCTCGACGCGGACGAGCGGGCGATCCGCTGGGCGTCGGCGCACGACGGCGGCGCGGGCATCCGGTATCGCCGCGCCCTGACGACCGAACTCGTGGCCGCGGGCGAGACCTACGACGTGGTGCTGTCCAATCACGTGCTGCACCATCTCGATGACGCCGAACTCACGACCGTGCTCAGCGATTCCGTGCAGCTCGTCACTCCGGGCGGGCTGGTGTCGCATCATGACATCGCACGCAGCCGCACCGCCTACGCGCTGTTCGCCGCGGCCACCTGGACCATCTCGACCACGCTGCTGGCGGACTCGTTCATCCGCGAGGACGGCCTCCTCAGCATCCGCCGCTCGTACACAGCCGCCGAGCTCGCCGCGATCGCCCCTGCCGGGTGGACCGTCCGCGGGGGTGTGCCCTCTCGCCTGGAACTGCGGTGGGAGGGTGATCATGCCCGACCATGACGTGCTGATCGTCGGCGCGGGGCCGGTCGGCCTGCTGCTGGCCTGTCTGCTGGTGCGGGACGGGATGCGGGTCGCGGTCTGCGAACGCCGGACGCACGCCGACGATCGGACCAGGGCCATCGGCATCCACCGCCCGGGGCTCGAAGCGTTGGATGCCGCAGGCATCGGCACCGCGGTGCGGGCGGAGGCGCTGCGGCTCGAGGGCGGCGAGGTGCGCAGCCGTCGACGGAGTCTGGCGTCGCTGACCTTCGCCCCTGATCGCCCGGTCCTGATCCTTCCGCAGCCGCGAACGGACGCCCTGCTGCGGGCCCGGCTGCACTCGCTCTCCGCGGACGCATTGATCTGCGGATGCACCGTGCGCAGCATCTGCCAGAGCGCGGATGCCGTGCGGGTCACGGCCGACTCCGCCGAGGGGCCGCACGAGATCTCGGCCAGCGTCGTCGTCGTCGCGGACGGCGTGCGCAGTCGATTCCGCGACGAGGTGGGTGCCGGGTGGCGCCCCCGCGCGGGACGCGCCTCCTATGCCATGGCAGACGCGGTCGATGCGAGACCGGACGCACGTGCCGTGCTGCACTGCGAACCGGAGGGTCTCGTCGAGTCGTTCCCCCTCCCGGGCGGGCGCCGGCGATGGGTGGTGCGGGATACGGGGAGCGGTGTCCTCGGCAGCATCGAGGACTTCCGGGCGGCGATCCAGATGCGCACGGGAATCGACCTCGAACTCGCGCCCGACCTGAAGCCCGCGTCGTTCGTCGCCGCGCAGCACACGGCGACGAGGCTGCATCGGGGGAGGATCGTGCTCCTCGGCGACGCCGCGCACGAGGTCAGCCCGATCGGCGGGCAGGGGATGAACCTCGGATGGGTGGATGCCGTCCGTCTCGCCGCAGAGCTCGCACGGGTGCTGCCGAGCCGGACCCCCGACTTCTCGGCGTTCGCGCGAGAGGCGCACCGATCGGCGGCGCGGGCGCAGCGCCGCTCGTCGTTCTACATGTCGATGGGTGCTCCGGCATCCGCCACGATCGTGCGCGGCAGGGAACTGCTGATGCGCGCACTCGGATCCGCGCCGCTGCGCGGGTGGACGGCGGGGCTGCTCACGATGCGCGGTCTCTGACCCAGGTTCCTGGACGCACGAAGGCCCGGTCCGCGTATCGCGGACCGGGCCTTCGGGAGGAAGAGATCAGAAGTTGATCATGTGGCCGGCGAGGCCGTGGAAGCCCTCCTGCAGCGCCTCCGACAGCGTCGGGTGCGTGTGCACGTTGCGGGCCAGCTCCAATGCCGTCAGATCCCACTTCTGAGCCAGCGTCAGCTCGGGCAGGAGCTCCGACACGTCCGGGCCGATCATGTGGGCGCCGATGAGCTCGAGGTGCTCTGCGTCGGCGATCAGCTTGACGAAGCCGACCGGCTCGCCGAGGCCGTGCGCCTTGCCGTTCGCCATGAACGGGAAGGTGGCGACCTTGATCTCGCGCCCCTCGTCCTTGGCCTGCTGCTCGGTGAGACCGAACGACGCGACCTGCGGAGAGCAGAACGTCGCACGCGGCATCATGCGGTAGTCGCCCAGCGTCTGGGTCTCCGCGCCGCCGATCGTCTCGGCAGCGACGACGCCCTGAGCCTCGGCCACGTGGGCGAGCTGCAGCTTGGCGGTCACGTCGCCGATGGCGTAGATGCCCTCGACATTGGTGCGCATGTGGTCGTCGATGTCGATGGCGCCGCGCTCGGTCAGCTTCACTCCGGTGTTCTCGAGGCCGAAGCCCTCGATGTTCGGGGCGAATCCGACCGACATGAGCACCTTGCCGGCCTCGATCGAGCTCTGCTGCCCGTCCTTGCCGGTGTAGGTGACGGTGACGGAGGAGCCGTTGTCGACGACCGACTCGACCTTGGTCGACGTGAGGATGTCGACGCCGTAGTTCTTGTACTGCTTCGTGATCTCCTTCGACACATCGGCGTCCTCGTTGGGCAGCGCACGGTCGAGGAACTCGATGATCGTGACCTTGACGCCGTAGTTCGTCAGGACGTAGGCGAACTCCATGCCGATGGCGCCGGCGCCGACGATGACGATCGACTCGGGCAGCTCACGGGTCATGATCTGCTCTTCGTACGTCACGACGTTCTCGCTGAGCGTGACACCCGGCAGCAGACGGACCTTGGAGCCGGTGGCGATGATGACGTTGTCGAAGGTGACCTCTTCGACCTGGCCGTCGGCCTTGGCGACCGAGATCGCCTTGGGACCGGTGAAGGTGCCGCGACCGTTGTACTCGGTCACCTTGTTCTTCTTCATCAGGAAGTGGATGCCCTTGACACGGCCCTCTGCGACCTCACGGCTGCGGTCGAAGGCCTTGCCGAAGTCGATCGTGAACTCGCCGGAGATACCGAAGAACTCCGCCTTGTGGTTCAGGGTGTGTGCGAGCTCCGCGTTCTTCAGGAGCGCCTTGGAGGGGATGCAGCCGACGTTGAGGCAGACACCGCCCCAGTACTTCTCCTCGATGATGGCGGTGGAGAGACCGAGCTGCGCGCTGCGAACCGCAGCGACGTATCCGCCAGGACCTGCACCAAGGATGACGACGTCGTAGTGTGGCATGCCTTAAGCCTATCGCTCGGAGGACGGGTCGGAATCGGTCGGAGCCGTGCCGCGACGGCGGCTCATGACGATCCAGACGACCACGCCGGCGACGACAAGGACGGCGACGATCGAGACGATCCAGATCGCCGCGGAGGTGCCGGCGGAGTCGTCTGCGTCCGTGCTCGGCGCGCTGGTGACCTCGGGAGCGGCGGTCTGCTCCGCGGTGGGCGCGGCCGTCGTCGGTGCCGCGGTGGGTTCATCCGTGGTCGCTGCGTCGCCGACCGTCACCGTGAAGAAGTACTCGCCCGACGTGGGGTGCCCGTCGCTGGAGACGACCTTCCAGATCACGTGGTAGGCGCCGGCCGGTCCCGATCCCTTCAGCGGCTGGGTGACGATCGCGCCGTCGACGGCCGCCGGGCCGTCGGTGACCTGGTTGCCGTCGGGGTCGGTCACGACCACCTCGGTGGAGCCTTCACCGCCGATCAGTTTCGCGCTGAAGGTGAGCGTCAGCGTGGCGGGCACGACATCGACCGACTCATCAGCCGCCGGCGACGACGAGACGAGCGCGTCGTGCGCCGAAGCCGAAACCGGGGAGAGGAGAACGAGAAAGGCGGCGAGCAGTGTCGCGGCGAGGGCGATCGGGGCAGCCGAGCGGCTCAGAGCTTTGGTCTTCACGAGTACAGCCTATGAATCCTCGGTATGGGACCGCTGAGTGTGAAAGCGGCCTCCCGCGAGCGGCTCGGCATCCGTTAGTCTGGACAATCAGGAGGGCACAGTGACTGACAGCGACAGCCGACCGGCCGGAGAAGCCGCGATCCACCGTTCCGGTGAGCAGAGACACGACGTTACGCAGACGTTCGGACATGATTCCGATCTGTCGTTCGTGCCGTTCGGAGTGGAACTCACCGACGTCGAGCAGACGGCGATCGCCGCTCTGCCCGCGGGATCGGCGCTTCTGCTGGTCCGTTCCGGCGCTCTCGCCGGAGCGCGATACCTTCTCGACACCGACGTGACGACCGTCGGCCGTCACCCCGAGGCCGACATCTTCTTCGACGACGTGACGGTCTCGCGTCGTCACGCGGAGATCACTCGCACCGGGTCGACGTTCGAGATCATCGATCAGCGTTCGCTCAACGGCACGTACGTCAACGGTGAGCGCGTCGACCGCAGCGCGCTGGTGGACGGTTCCGAACTCCGTGTCGGCAAGTTCCGACTGAACTTCTTCGCCTCTCCGCACGACCGCCTGGCGGCGAACGCCTGATGGCGGCCTCTCCCGCCCGCGAACGCTCTGCGTCCGCGGGCCTGCTGAGTATCGGCCAGGTGCTCGCACGGCTCACCCCGGAGTTTCCCGACCTGACCTCCAGCAAGCTGCGCTTCCTCGAGGTGCAGGGGATCGTCACCCCGTCTCGCACGGAGTCCGGCTACCGCAAGTTCTCGGCCTCCGACATCGAGCGGCTGCGTCTCGGGCTCACGCTGCAGCGCGACCACTACCTGCCGCTGAGCGTGATCCGCGAACAGCTCGATGAAGCCGACGCCGGCGGGGATGCGACCGCGCTCGTGCCGCCGCCGTCTATCGCTCCGACCCCGCGCCGCTACCGCCGCGACGAGCTCCTGGCTGCTGCCGGAGCCGGGCCCCAGCTTCTCAACGACGCGATCAGCACCGGCGTCATCACCGCTCAGGAGAGCTACCCCGAGGCGACGGTCACGCTGCTGCGCGGTCTCGTCGGACTGGATCGTCACGGCATCGAGCCGCGGCACCTCCGCTCGCTGCGCCAGGGCGCCGAACGCGAGGTCGCCCTCATCGAATCGGCCATGTCCGCGCTGCTGCGCCGGACCGACGCCGCCTCCCGTGCGAAGGCCAGCGAGCTCGCCCCCGAGCTCGCCTCGCGCATCGACGAAGTGCGCTCGCTCTTCGTCAAGGACGCGCTCTCGCGAGTGCTTTCGTAACGAACTGATTGCGACACACCTTCGCCGTCCCACGGATGTGATTGCCGGTGCCCAGGCACTGCTCTACCGTGGAAGATAACCGTTCCAGGGAGGATTTCAGATGAATGCGGATGAGCTCACAGGCGACCCGCGGTTCGTACCCGAACTCCTCTTCACCGACGGTCTTCCCGCGATGGATGATGAGGTCGGATACCGCGGCGCTGTCGCTGCTCGTGCCGCCGGCATCACCTACCGACAGCTGGACTACTGGGCACGCACCGAGCTGGTGGAGCCCACTGTCCGCGGAGCGAGCGGTTCCGGTTCGCAGCGGCTCTACGGCTTCCGGGACATCCTCGTCCTCAAGCTCGTGAAGAGCCTTCTCGACACCGGCATCTCGCTGCAGCAGATCCGCACGGCCGTGGACGAGCTCCGCCGCGCCGGCATCCGTGACCTCGCAGGCACCACGCTCATGAGCGATGGCGCCTCGGTCTACCTGTGCACCTCGAACGACGAGGTCATCGACCTCGTCAGCCGTGGTCAGGGAGTGTTCGGCATCGCCGTCGGCAAGGTGCTCCGCGAGGTCGAGTCGACGCTCGTCGCCTTCGATGCGACCGCTCCCGACCCCGTCGACGAACTGTCGGCGCGTCGCACCAAGCGCACCGCCTGACCTCTCGCGTCATACAGAAAACGGCCGTCCTCGAAGAGGATGGCCGTTTCGCTGTGTGCGCCCGGGAGGGTCAGCTCTGCTGACCGCTCTCGGGGACGGCGATGCGTCCGGTGCGGATGATCCGGTCGAGCAGCTGGTCGAAGTCGGCCGCGAGCTCCTGCGCGGAATCTCCCGGCCAGATGTGCAGCGGCTTGGCGGCACCCTGCGCCTGCTGCAGCGAGGTGCGCTCCGGCAGCTGCGGGGAGAGCACGAGGGGCCCGAACATGTCGCGCAGCTCCTTGATGCGGAACTGGTGCTCGATGGACTGGGGGCGCACGCGGTTCACGACGATGCCGAGAGGCTGCAGACGAGGGGAGAGGCCGCGGCGGATCTCCTCGATCGCGCGAAGGGCACGGTCGGCCGCGGCGACGGAGAACAGGCCGGGCTCGGTGACGACCATGACGCGGTCACTCGCCGCCCATGCCGTGCGGGTCAACGCGTTCAGAGACGGTGCGCAGTCGACGAGCACGAGGTCGTAGTCGGCCTCGACGGATGCGAGCGCCTCTTCGAGCTTCCACACGTCGCGCACGCTCGGGTGCGGACCGTCGAAGTTGATTGCGGAGGGGCTGCCGATGAGGACATCGATCGTTCCGGGGTGCACCTTCGCCCAGCCGCTGGAGGTGATCGCCTGGCGGACGACCTTCTCCTTTGGGTTCGCCAGGACGTCGGCGATGTTGAGACGTCCGGCCACCTGGATGTCCATCCCGGTGGAGACGTCGGACTGCGGGTCGAGGTCGACGACGAGAGTCCGGACTCCTCGGGCGAAAGCCGCTGAGGCCAGCCCGAGTGTCACGGTCGTCTTGCCGACGCCTCCCTTGAGAGAGCTGACGCTGAGTACGTGCACGGACACCACGTTACCTTCCCCTAGGCTGGGGGAACACTCAGCCCCGCCCCATGCGCATCGAAAACGCTGCGCATCGAGCTCCCAGAGGTGTGCATGTTCCAGAAGATCCTTGTGGCGAATCGCGGCGAGATCGCGATCCGTGCCTTCCGTGCGGCGGTCGAGGTGGGGGCGCGCACCGTCGCGGTGTTCCCGCATGAAGACCGCGGCTCCGTGCACCGGCTCAAGGCCGATGAGGCCTACGAGATCGGCGAGCGCGGGCATCCTGTGCGCGCATACCTGAACGTCGACGAGATCATCCGCGTCGCGCTCGAGTCCGGTGCGGATGCGATCTACCCCGGTTACGGGTTCCTCTCCGAGAACCCGGAGCTCGCGGAGAAGGCCGCGGCGAACGGCATCGTGTTCATCGGACCTCCTGCCCACGTTCTCGAGATGGCCGGCAACAAGGTCGAGGCGAAGCGTCACGCGATCGAGGCCGGGGTCCCCGTCCTCCGCTCCACCGAGGCATCGGACGACGTCGAGGCTCTGGTGGCGCAGGCCGAGGACATCGGATTCCCGCTGTTCGCCAAGGCCGTGGCCGGCGGCGGAGGGCGCGGGATGCGTCGGGTCGAGACCGCAGGCGACCTCGCTCCCGCTCTCGCCGAGGCGATGCGGGAAGCCGCGAGCGCCTTCGGCGACGCGCGGATGTTCCTCGAGCAGGCGGTCGTTCGCCCTCGGCACATCGAGGTGCAGATCCTCGCCGACAAGACCGGCGAGACCGTGCACCTCTTCGAGCGTGACTGCTCGGTGCAGCGACGCCACCAGAAGGTGGTGGAGATCGCTCCGGCGCCGAACCTCGACGACAGCGTGCGCACTGCCCTGCACGGGTACGCTGTCGCCTTCGCCCGCTCCATCGGCTACGAGAACGCCGGAACGGTCGAGTTCCTGCTTGAGACGGCGGGGGAGCGCACCGGCGAGGTCGTCTTCATCGAGATGAATCCGCGCATCCAGGTCGAGCACACGGTCACGGAAGAGGTGACCGATGTCGACCTGGTGCAGAGCCAGATGCGGATCGCCTCCGGCCAGAGCCTCGCCGACCTCGGCCTGCAGCAGGAGAACCTGCATCTGCGCGGCGCCGCACTGCAGTGCCGCATCACCACGGAGGACCCGACGCAGGGATTCCGCCCCGACACCGGCAAGATCACCACGTACCGTTCCCCCGGCGGTGCCGGCATCCGCCTCGACGGCGGCACGGTCCACCAGGGGGCCCAGATCAGTCCCCACTTCGACTCCATGCTGGCCAAGCTCACCTGCCGTGGGCGCGACTTCCCGGCCGCGGTCGCCCGCGCACGTCGTGCTCTCGCGGAGTTCCGCATCCGCGGCGTCTCGACCAACATCCCGTTCCTGCAGGCGCTCCTGGAAGATGAGGCCTTCATCGCGGGCGATGTCAGCACGTCGTTCATCGACGAACGCCCCGAGCTGCTGCGCGGCCGTGTCTCCAAGGACCGCGGGACGAAGCTCCTCAACTGGCTGGTCGACGTCACGGTGAACAAGCCGCATGGCGTCCACCCCGGCGTCGTCGACGCGGTCACCAAGCTGCCTGCCGTCGACCTGACTTCCGAGCCGGCGCCGGGTTCGCGCCAGCGCCTGCTCGAACTGGGACCTGAGGGCTTCGCCCGCAGCCTCCGTGCGCAGACGGCCCTGGCGGTGACCGACACCACGTTCCGCGACGCGCACCAGTCGCTCCTGGCCACGCGTGTGCGCACGAAGGACCTGGTCGCCGCGGCGCCGTACCTGGCGAGGCTCACTCCCGGTCTGCTCTCGGTCGAGGCATGGGGCGGTGCCACCTACGACGTCGCGCTGCGCTTCCTCGGCGAGGACCCCTGGGAGCGCCTCGACAAACTCCGTGCGGCGCTGCCCAACGTGGCGATCCAGATGCTGCTGCGCGGTCGCAACACGGTCGGCTACACGCCGTACCCCACGGCTGTGACCGAGGCATTCGTCGCGGAGGCCGCTGCCAGTGGCGTCGACATCTTCCGCATCTTCGACGCGCTCAACGACGTGGAGCAGATGCGTCCGGCGATCGAGGCGGTCCGCAACACGGGGACCGCCGTCGCCGAAGTGGCGCTCTGCTACACCGGCGATCTGCTGGATCCGGCGGAAGACCTCTACACCCTCGACTACTACCTGGGCCTCGCGGACCAGATCGTCGACGCGGGCGCGCACATCATCGCGATCAAGGACATGGCGGGTCTGCTGCGTCCCGCCGCCGCCGCCAAGCTGGTCACGGCACTGCGCGAGCGATTCGACCTTCCTGTCCATCTGCACACGCATGACACCCCCGGCGGTCAGCTCGCGACGCTCCTCGCAGCCAGTGCCGCCGGCGTCGATGCCGTGGACGCCGCGTCTGCGCCGCTCTCGGGAACCACGAGCCAGCCGTCGCTGTCGTCTCTCGTCGCCGCGCTCGCGCACACCGAGCGCGACAGCGGGATCTCGCTCGACGCCGTCTCGGATCTCGAGCCCTACTGGGAGGCGGTCCGTCGCCAGTACGCGCCGTTCGAGTCGGGTCTTCCCGGCCCCACCGGGCGCGTCTACCACCACGAGATCCCCGGCGGCCAGCTGTCGAACCTGCGGCAGCAGGCGAAGGCGCTCGGCCTCGCCGACGACTTCGAACTCATCGAGGACATGTACGCCGCGGCCGACCGCATCCTCGGTCGCGTGCCCAAGGTGACGCCGTCTTCGAAGGTCGTCGGCGATCTCGCCCTCCACCTCGCGGCAGTGAAGGCCGACCCTGCCGACTTCGAGGCGAACCCCGAGAAGTACGACGTTCCGGACTCCGTCGTCGGCTTCATGGCGGGCGAGCTCGGCGACCTGCCCGGGGGATGGCCGGAGCCTTTCCGCACCAAGGTCCTCGCCGGGCGCTCCGTGCGCACCGGCCTCACCGCGATCACGGCAGACGACGAAGCAGCACTCGCCGGAACCAGCGCCGAGCGGCGGACACGCCTCAACACGCTGCTGTTCCCCGCGCCCACCGCGGAGTTCGCCGAGCGTCGGGAACTGTTCGGCGACCTCTCGGTGCTCGACACCAGTGACTACCTCTACGGTCTCGTCGCGGGACAGGAGCACCAGATCGAGATCGATCGCGGTGTGCGCCTGTACGTCGGGCTCGAAGCCATCGGCGATGCCGACGACAAGGGCATGCGCACCGTCATGACGACTCTGAACGGGCAGCTGCGTCCGGTGTTCGTCCGCGACCGCTCGATCAAGGTCGACGCTCTCGAGGTCGAGAAGGCCGACACCTCCGTTCCGGGTCAGGTGGCCGCTCCGTTCTCCGGTGTCGTCACTCTGAAGGCCGAGGTCGGGGCCACTGTCCGGGCCGGTGAACCCGTCGCATCCATCGAGGCGATGAAGATGGAGGCGGCCATCACCGCCCCCGTCGACGGCGTCATCGAGCGGCACGCGATCGCCGAGACCCAGCAGGTGGATGCAGGAGATCTTTTGGTCGTGATCCGCCCGGCGCACTAATCTTGTGCGGGCGAGGGCCGCGCATTCGTGTGCACCCGAGGCCCGCGCAGGCTTGGAGCGACATCGTGACACCGAAGAACACCACTGACCCCGAGGAGAACTCGCTGGGGGTGCTCGACGAAGCCGCGTCTCTCGACACGGCAGTGATCGGCATCCTCGGCGGGACGGCCCAGGTCAGCGTGACCCTGCCCAGGAGCGACGACGACGATGACCTCGCCGACGACGGTGTGGTCGACGGCGAGGTCATCGGCGACCTCGTGATCGATCCGCCCCCCGCCGTGGGATCGACGACGAAGACGAAGTCGCTTCCGAAAGCACCCCGTCCCGACCTCGTGCCCGCAGCCGCAGCCGCCGTCGCGCAGGATGCGGAGCCGGACGAAGCGCAGGTCGTCGAGGCGGCGTCAGAGGTCGAGCCTCCTGCGGAACCGGCTGTCGTCACGGGCGTGATCGACGAGCCGCTCGTCATCGAACCGATCGTGATCGAGGTGACGGCAATCGAATCGGCCCCCGTCGCGGATGCCGTCGTCGATGCGGTCGTCGTCGATGACCAGGTGTCCGAGACGATCGCCGACGATCGAGACACCGCCGACCAGCACGCAGCGGAGGAAGTCGCCGCCGCCCAGTTCCTCGCCAAAGCTCGGTCCGAGATCGAGACGGCTCCGCCTGCACCGGCATCCGCCGTGCAGGCGGCCACCGAGAAGGAGACCACCGTGTCCACTCCTGAAGAGAGGTCCGTCGTGCCGCAGCCCGCTCGGGCGGCAGCGCGAGCGGATGTGACGCTGACCTCGAAGCGCCTGGACGATCTGGGCGAGTCCTCGCGCGAGTCCGCCGATCTGCTCACCGCCGACCGGCTGCTCGACCCGCACCGCATCACGAAGCCGGAGCCCGAGGGGGCATGGAGTCATTTCCTCTACGCCGTCTCCGGTCGGCGCATCAACATCGGCGACGGTCGCCGTGCGCGGGAGCGGAAGGCGCTCTCGGCGAGGATCGCGGCACCACTGGCCGGGGGAGCGCGGTTCGTCCCCGTGCTGTCCCGCAAGGGCGGGGTGGGCAAGACGACGATCACCGCGCTGCTGGGCATGGCTCTCGCCGACGCCCGCGAGGATCGTGTGATCGCGGTCGACGCCAACCCCGACCGCGGAACGCTCGCGGAGCGCATCGTGCGCCCGCACCACAGCAAGTCCGTGCGCGATCTCGTCCGGATCCACGACGACGTCAAGGGATACCACGACATCTCCGCGATCGTGGCCCGGGATGCGACCCGCCTCGACGTCCTCGCCTCCGATGCCGACCCTCGCATCGCCGAGGCCTTCAGCGACAGCGACTACCGGGATGTTGCCGGCGTCGCCGCACACTACTACTCGCTCGTCCTCACCGACACGGGCACGGGCATCGTGCACTCGGTGATGTCGGCGACTCTCGATCTCGCCGATCAGATCGTCATCGTCTCCGGTCTCAGCGTCGACGAAGCCCGGCTCGCCTCCGAGACGCTCACGTGGTTGGAGACCAACGGGTATGAGGAGCAGGCGCGCGAGGCGATCGTCGTCCTCAACCAGTCGACGCCGGGGACGCCGCTCGTGCGCCTGAACGAGTTGCAGGCGCACTTCGCCACTCGGGCGCGGAGCGTCGTCCGCGTGCCCTACGACCCGCAGATCGCCGGGGGAGGGACCATCGTGTTCGCGAATCTCCTGCCGGAGACGCGGATCGCAGCCCGTGAACTTGCCGCGCTGCTCGTCGAGGGCCTGCGGGCCAAGGCCGCCTGATGGCCGTCCGCGAGATCCGCATCTTCGGAGACCCCGTCCTGCGGGCGGTCTGTGCGCCGGTCGAGGAGATCGATGACGGAGTGCGTGCGCTGGTGGCAGACCTGGTAGACACCGTGGAGCTGCCCGGTCGCGCCGGAGTCGCTGCGCCCCAGATCGGTGTCGCTCTGCGCGCCTTCAGCTACAACATCGACGGCGACATCGGCTACGTGATCAACCCGGTCCTGACCGAGGTGCGCGGAGAGCCCGAGCCGACGGGGGAGGGCTGCCTCTCGGTCCCCGGACTCTGGCACGACGCGCAGCGTCATCCCTGGGCTCGTGTCGAGGGGATCGACCTCGATGGCAATCCCGTCGTCCTCGAGGGCGACGGCCTGCTCGCACAGGCGCTGCAGCACGAGACCGATCACCTCGACGGCAAGCTCTTCCTGACCCGTCTCGATCCGCAGACGCGCAAGGTCGCCATGCGTGAGGTGCGCGAAAGCGCCTGGTTCTGATCCTCAGAGCATGAAGAAGGGCCCCGCAGCTGCGGGGCCCTTCTTCGATCTCGGCGCGTCAGCCGCCGATCGGGACGTTCGTGGTCGCGACGGGCTCGTCGTAGATCGCGGCGATCTCGTCGGCGAAGTCGTTCATGATGATGTTCCGCTTGATCGAGAGCTTCGGGGTCAGATGTCCGGAGGCCTCTGTCCATTCGGAGTCGAGGATCGTGAACTTGCGGATCGACTCCGCACGCGAGACGCGAGCATTCGCGGCATCGACGGCACGCTGCACTTCGGCGCGCACACCCTCGTTCTTGGAGGCGTCGACGAGCGACATCTTCGCGTCGAGGCCGTTGTTCGCCAGCCACGTCGGGAGCATCTCGGGGTCGAGCGTCACGAGCGCCGAGATGAACGGACGCTGATCGCCGACGACGACCACCTGGCCGATGATCGGGTTCGCGCGGATCGGGTCCTCGAGCGCCGCGGGGGCGACGTTCTTGCCGCCGGCCGTGACGATGATCTCCTTCTTGCGCCCCGTGATCGTCAGGAAGCCCTCGGAGTCGAAGCTGCCGATGTCGCCGGTGTGGAACCAGCCGCCTTCGCTGAAGGCCTCAGCTGTCGCCTCGGGGTTGTTCCAGTACTCCTTGAACACGTTGATGCCGCGGACCTCGATCTCGCCATCGTCTGCGAGACGCACGCCGACGCCGGGGAGCGCGGGACCGACGGTGCCGATCTTCGACTTGTCGGCCAGGTTCACGGTGGCGGGAGCGGTGGTCTCGGTCAGGCCGTAGCCCTCAAGGATCACCACGCCGAGGCTGTGGAAGAAGTGCCCGAGCCGCGAGCCGAGGGGAGCGGAGCCCGAGACGGCGTAGACGACGTTGCCACCCATGGCCTCGCGGAGCTTGCTGTAGACGAGCTTGTTGAACAGGGCGAACTTGAGCTTCATCCCGAAGGGGATCGGCTTGCCCGCCTCGAGCAGCTTGGAATGCTCGATGGCGACATCGGCCGCGGCGCGGAAGATCTTGCCCTTGCCGCCGGCCTCGGCCTTCTGCTCCGCGGAGTTGTAGACCTTCTCGAACACGCGGGGGACCGCGAGGAGGAAGGTGGGCTTGAACGATCCGAGTGCCGGCAGGAGCTGGCGGGTGTCGGGCTGGTGACCCGTGCGCACTCCCGCGTGGACGTCGAGGATCGAGATGAACCGGGCGAACACGTGCGCGGTCGTGATGAAGAGGAGAGTGGAGGCTCCGGGTGTCTGGACGACCTCATCAAGGGCCTTGGCCGAGTTGCGGGACAACTCGACGAAGTTGCTGTGCGTGAGCACGCATCCCTTCGGGCGCCCGGTGGAGCCCGACGTGTAGATGAGGGTCGCGATGTCGGACCCGACCGCCAGACTGCGCCGGCGCTCGATCTCGGCGTCGGTCACCGAGGCGCCCTGTGCGGTCAGGGTGTCGATGGCTCCGAGGTGCAGCTGCCACACCTCACGGATCAGGGGAAGGTCGCCGCGGACCTCGTCGACACGGGCGAAATGCTCCGGCGACTCCACCATGAGCGCGATCGCTCCGGAATCCTCGAGGATCCACTGGATCTGGGAGGGCGAACTGGTCTCGTAGATCGGCACCATCACGGCACCGGCGTAGAAGAGCGCGAAGTCGACGAGCGTCCATTCGTACGTGGTGCGTGCGAGGAAGCCGACCTTCTCGCCCGGCCGGATGCCCGCAGCGGCGAAGCCCTTCGCGAGCGCGATCACGGCCGTCTGGAAGTCCGCGGCGGAGATGTCGCGCCAGCCGTCTCCCTCGGGGACCGAGAACAACGCACGATCAGGGGTGGCTTCGACACGCTTCACCAGAAGGTCGGCGACGTTCGCGTCGGGATCGGCGGGGACGATCGCAGGGACTTCAAACTGGACCACGGCAGCTCCTTCGGTACCGGTCGGGCACGGACTTGGCTACGAGTCTAGGGCATGGAACCGAGTCGCGCCTTGGGTGAAACTGGGTCGCGCGCGGGCTCGACGCGGGAAGAGGCTTCCGACAGACGCCGGGCGCGGCGCTAGACTTCACCACGATGTTCTACTGGCTGATGAAGTACGTGGTGATCGGCCCCGTGGTCAAGGCGGTATTCCGCCCCTGGATCGTGGGGCGGAACAACGTGCCCGCGAACGGCGCGGCGATCCTCGCGAGCAATCACCTCTCCTTCGCCGATTCGATCTTCCTTCCCCTGGTGATCGACCGGTCGATGTCCTTCCTCGCGAAGAGCGACTACTTCACCGGCCGCGGCATCAAAGGCTGGGCGACGAAGTTCTTCATGAAGGCCACAGGGCAGATCCCCATCGACAGATCGGGTGGCAAGGCCTCCGAGGCCTCGCTGAACACGGGGCTCCAGGTTCTCGGCGGAGGCGACCTGCTCGGGATCTACCCCGAGGGCACGCGCAGCCCGGACGGCAAGCTCTACCGAGGGCGCACCGGCATCGCCAGGATGGCGCTCGAGGCGAAGGTCCCTGTCGTGCCGGTGATCATGGTCGACACCGACACGGCGATGCCCATCGGCCGGCGGCTGCCGCGCATCGTGCGCGTCGGCATCGTGATCGGGGAGCCTCTCGACTTCTCCCGTTACGCGGGGATGGAGAACGATCGCTACATCCTGCGATCGGTCACCGATGAGATCATGGTGGCCCTGCAGAGGCTCGGTGAGCAGAAGTACGAAGACGTCTACGCCTCGACGGTCAAGGAGCGGCTCCCGAGTCGCGTCACATAGGCCTCGCGCGGATCTGGGCGGCACCAGCGACCACTAGGCTGGAACGCATGCTCCCGCACCACATCGAAGCCCTTGATGCATGGCGCTCGCTTCCCATCAAGCAGCAGCCGCAGTGGCCCGACGCGGACCGCGTCGCCGACGTCTCCCAGCAGATCGCGACCCTTCCGCCTCTGGTCTTCGCCGGCGAGGTCGACAACCTTCGCGACCGGCTCGCGCGCGCCGCATCCGGTCAGGCATTCCTGCTCCAGGGTGGCGACTGTGCCGAGACCTTCGCAGGGGCGACCGCCGAACAGATCCGCAACCGCATCAAGACGGTGCTGCAGATGGCCGTCGTGCTGACCTACGGCGCCTCGATGCCCATCGTCAAGATGGGCCGCATGGCGGGACAGTTCGCGAAGCCGCGTTCGAGCGACTCCGAGACCCGTGGCGATGTCACGCTGCCGGCTTACCGCGGCGACATCGTGAACGGCTACGACTTCACCGAGGGGTCCCGCACGGCCGACCCCGGTCGCCTGCTCCAGGGCTACCACACGGCGGCGTCCACGCTGAACCTGATCCGCGCGTTCACGCAGGGTGGTTTCGCCGACCTCCGCGAGGTGCACTCGTGGAACAAGGGCTTCGCGCAGAACCCGGCCAATCAGCGCTACGAGCGCATGGCCGCCGAGATCGACCGCGCGATCAAGTTCATGGAGGCCGCGGGCGCGGACTTCGACGAGCTGAAGCGCGTCGAGTTCTTCACCGGGCACGAGGGCCTGCTCATGGACTACGAGCGCCCGATGACGCGTATCGACTCGCGAACGGACACCCCGTACAACACGTCTGCGCACTTCCTCTGGATCGGAGAGCGCACGCGCGAGCTCGACGGCGCGCACGTCGACTACTTCTCCAAGATCCGCAATCCCATCGGCGTGAAGCTCGGACCGACCACGTCGCCGGACACCGCCCTCGCTCTGATCGACAAGCTGGATCCCGAGCGCGAGCCCGGCCGACTGACGTTCATCACCCGCATGGGAGCGGGCAAGATCCGCGATGCTCTTCCGCCCCTGCTCGAAGCAGTTCGCGACTCCGGCGCGCAGCCCCTGTGGGTCACCGACCCGATGCACGGCAACGGCATCACCACGCCGACCGGCTACAAGACTCGTCGCTTCGACGACGTGGTCGACGAGGTGCGAGGCTTCTTCGAAGCGCACCGTGCCGTGGGTACGTTCCCCGGCGGCATCCACGTCGAGCTCACCGGTGACGACGTCACCGAGTGCCTCGGTGGGTCGGAGCGGATCGACGAAGCGGCCCTGGCCACGCGCTACGAGAGCCTGTGCGACCCGCGACTGAACCACATGCAGTCTCTGGAGCTCGCCTTCCTCGTCGCTGAGGAGCTCGAGAAGCGCTGACGCTCCCGTCGCGAAGACGAAAGAAGCCGCCCTCCCGGAATCATCGGGGAGGGCGGCTTCCTTCGTCGGTGGGTTCGTGCTCTTGCAGCAACCGACGCGGGAGCGCTCAGCCGCTCAGCTGGATCGAGAGGTTCACGGTGCCGCCGCGGGGGAGGGACTTGTCCGTACCGGGATCCTGGCCGGTGACTCTCGCCATCTCGGCGAAGCCCGGCAGGTCGCCCCAGGCGGCGTAGGTCGATTTGAACCCCTTGTCGGCGAGGATCTTCTTGGCCTCGTTCAGGGTCTTCCCCGAGACGTCGGGCACGGGGAACAGCTCCGGCCCCTTCGAGACGATGAGCTGCACGTTGTCGCCGGGCCGCCAGTTGCCTTCTTCCGCACGGTCGGCCACACCGATGACGACATCCTTGGCGACGCTGTCGCTGAACGTGTACTGCGGCTCGGCGGTGACGGTGAGGCCCTTGTCCGAGAGGGTGGAGGTCGCCTCGCCGATCGACATGCCCGCGACATCGGGGAACTCGCCGGACGAGACGTACAGCTCCACCGTGTCGTCTTCGAAGACCTCGCAGCCGTCGCCGCAGATGTATGCCTCTCCGCCGGCTCTCGGGGTGACGTAGGCGTTGATGACGATGCCGGCGTCGGCGTCGGAGAACATCATCAGCGACGTGTCCGTGACGTTGACGTTGAGGCCGTCGAGGTAGTCGCGGGCGTCTTGCTCGGCGCGTCCGTTCAGGGGGTCGAGAGTGTGCGCGGCGGGTCCTGCAGAGACGATCACCGTGACCGAAGCACCCTTGTCGAGTCGCGAACCCTCGGCAGGGTCGGTCTCGATCACGGTTCCGGCGGGGATGTCGATGGAGAACTCGTCTTTCTGCGCGGGGACGAAGCCGGCCTCGGTCAGCGTGGAGGCGGCCGCGTCGTAGGTGCCTCCTGCAACGGCAGGCACCGCGATCAGCGAGCCGGGGCCGGAACCGAACCACCAGCCCACACCACCGGCGAGCACCGCCAGCAGGAGCACGAGAGTGAGGAGGAACGCTCCGCGCGCGCGGCGCTTGGACGCGCGTCGCCGCAGGAGGGTCGCATTGTCGAGCGCGGCGGGGACGGGAGCCGTGGGGTCGGCGATCACCATGGTTCCCGGCATCACCTTGGTGAGGTCGCCGGAGTCGCCGTGGCTGTGCTGCGCAGCCGTGGCTCTGGCCGCCGTCGGCGTGACGCCGAGGTCGCGTTCGATCTCCCGCAGGCGCTCGAGCATCTGCTGAGCATCGTCCGGTCGGTCGTCCGGGGACTTCTCCGTGGCCCAGAGCACGAGCTCGTCGAGCTGCTCCGGCACGGCGGGGTTGCGAACGCTCGGCCGCGGGACAGACTCCGTGGCGTGCTGGAAGGCGATCTGCATCGGCTGCTCGCCCTTGTAGGGCTGCTCACCGACCAGCATCTCGTACAGCATGATGCCGAGCGCGTAGATGTCGCTGCGGGCGTCGGCGGTGCCTCGGGTGACGAGTTCGGGGGCGAGGTAGGCGATCGTCCCCAGCAGCTGCTGTCCGGTCGCGGTGTTCGCGGTCGTCGCTCGTGCGAGTCCGAAGTCGCCGATCTTGATGCGGCCGTCCTCCGCGAGGAGGACGTTCTCCGGCTTCACGTCGCGATGCACGATTCCGGCGCGGTGTGCGGCCGAGAGCCCGGCCAGGATCGCGTCCATGATCGTGATGGTCTGCGGGAGCGTGAGGCGCTTCTGTTCTCGGAGGAGCTCGCGCAGCGTGATTCCGGGCAGGTACTCCATGACGAGGTACGCCAGCTCGCCGTCCTGCCCCTGATCGAACACGTTGACGACGTGCGGATCCGCCAGGCGGGCCGCGGCCCTCGCCTCCTGGATGAAGCGGCTCTGGAAGGCCGAGTCGTCGCTGAGGTGCGCGTGCATCACCTTGAGGGCGATGCGCCGTTCGAGACGGAGGTCGGTCGCGACATAGACCGTCGCCATGCCTCCGCGGGCGATGCGGGCGCGCACACGATAGCGGCCGTCGACAAGCCGCCCGATGAGGGGGTCGGCTTGCTGATTGGTCGTCACGTCAGAATTCTATGGAGAACTGCCTGAAAGACAGGGGAGCGCCTCACCCCTCGGGCCTGCGGGTTTTCCCGGATGTCGTCAGCTGTAGAGAGCGAGCCAGGCATATGCTTGGGCCTCCCACTGGCCGTACCTGTCCGGATACGCCGAGATCTGCACCGCCTGCGCCGCCGCTGTGAACGGCATGCTGTCCCAGCCGGGGATGTCCAGGAGCCCGCGGGTCGCCTGTCCGTTCGGGTCGCTCTGACCGCCGTAGAACACGCGTGTGCTCCGGTCCGCGTCCATGATCTGCGCCGGGGTTCCCCACCCTGTGCTCGGACGCTGCTGGAAGATGCCGAGCGAATCGCGGTCGCCCCAGTCGAGGTTGCGCAGCCCCGACTCGACCATCCCGGTCGCGAGGGCGATGGCGATGGCCCGGTCGTTGACGCCGATCTCGCGACCGATGCGGATGATGAGCGCCGCGTTCGCCGCTTGCTCCGCGGAGAGCGTCGTCGCCTGCTGTCCGCCCGTGGAGGCGGGAGCAGTCGTCGCGGGGGCGGGGGTCGGTGCCCCCTGCAGAGAGAGCGTCTGGCCGGGATAGATGATCGACGAGGGGCCGAGCCCGTTGGCGGCATACAGCGTCTGGGTCGTCGTGCCGTATCTCTGCGCGATGCCGAACAGGGTGTCTCCTGCGGCGACGGTGTGCGTGGCGGCGGATGCCGGAGCGGGGGTCTGAGCCGGAGCAACTGCCGGTGCGGCCGCCGCACTGCTCCCGGAGACGACGAGGCTCTGACCGGGGAAGATGATCGACGCGCGGTCGAGGCCGTTCGCCGAGAGCACGGCGTCGACGGTCGTGCCGTATCTCTGAGCGATGGCGTACACGGTGTCGCCGGCGACGACCTGGTGCGTGGCCGCGGCGGCGGGTGCTGGAGCGGCGGCTGCGACCGCTCCGGGCTGGAGCGTCAGACTCTGGCCGGGGTGGATCACGGAGCGCCAGGAGAGGCCGTTCCAGGTCAGGACGTCGACGGTGCGCAGCCCGAAGCGCGTCGCGATCGCCGAGACCGTGTCACCTGGCTGGACGACGTAGCTCGGTGGTGCCGCTTCGGTGGGAGCCACCCGTACGGGGAGGAGGCGCTCGCGTTCGACGGTGGCGGTGCCCACGGGGGAAGCCGCGCTGGCCGGTGCGGCGGTGAGCGTGGTCGCGAGGGCGCCGAGCACGGCCGCAGGCACTCCGATCTGCAGATGTCGCGTTCGACGCGTGGCGGTCTTGAATGTCAAGGCTTGCCCCCTTTTCGAGTTTTTCACGCTGACACGGATGTAAACAGAAGTCAACTGAAGTGACGCAAGTGAAGGATGTGACTGGAGGGTCGACATGCGACGGTCACGCAGAGGTGAGATAGTGGGCAACGTGTCTGAGAACGTTGCTGGAACCCCTGCCGCTGCCGCCATCGAGTGGTTGACGATGCCCGACCTCGTCGAGGTGCTCGACGAGCCCCTCGGCCGTGTGCGCCGTCTGATCGACGAGCACTACCTGGTCGGATCCACTCGCAGCGGAGTCTTCGCGGTGCCGTCGGTGTTCATCGTCGATGGACACCCGCTGAGTTCTCTGCGCGGAACGGTGATCGTCCTGCAGGATGCCGGCTTCACGGACGACGAGCTGATCGACTGGCTCCTCGCCGACGAGGAGAGTCTCGGTCGCTCGCCGATCGACGCCCTGCTGGCCGGGCACAAGAGCGCGGTCCGACGCCTCGCTCGTACCCTCGCCTGACCGCAGGATCGCTCAGGAGGAACGCACCGTCGCCGCCCGCGCGAGCTCGCGCAGTTCGCCGACGGCCGCGTTGTCGAGCCGGGCGCCCGACAGTGCGCGATCAGCCTCGCGCGCATAGTCGCCGATCATCGCCTCGACCTGTTCCAGCGCGCCGGAATCGGTGATGGTCGCCTGCAGGAACGACACCTGCTGCGGCGTCAGTTCCGTGTCTCCGAGCATCTCGTCCAGGAGATTGCGCGCGGAAGCGTCGAGGGTCTGCCGTGTGAGGGCGATCAGCACTGTGCGCTTGCCCTCGCGCAGATCGTCTCCGGCCGGTTTCCCCGTGACGGATGCGTCGCCGAACACGCCGAGCACGTCGTCCCGGAGCTGGAAGGCCATGCCGACCGGGTGCCCGAAGCGGCGCAGCGCCGCCATCTGATCCGCGTCGGCCCCGCCGAAGGCTCCTCCGAGGACCAGCGGCTGCTCGATGCTGTACCTGGCGGACTTGAGCGATGCCACACGAAGAGCCCGTTCCGCATGGAGGCCGCCGTCGTTGACGCTCCACGCCGATTCCTCGGCGATGTCGAGGAACTGGCCAGTGGTGACGTCTCTTCGCATCCTGGCGTACTCGGAACGCACGGTGAGTGCCTGCGGCTGCCCCTCCAGCGCCGACTCCAGCAGGTCATCGCTCCACGCGACCAGGAGATCTCCCAGGAGGATGGCGGATGCCCGACCGAACGCCCCCGCATCTCCCGACCATCCGGCGGCGCGGTGCGATGCCTCGAGCGCACGGTGCGCTGCGGGGCGACCACGGCGGGTGTCGGAGTTGTCGATCAGATCGTCGTGGACGAGCGCGGCCGACTGGAAGATCTCCAGTGCGGTGCAGATGTCCCACAGAGCATCGGACTCCGTCGCATCTCGGTCGTGGAACCTGGCCACGGCGCGCCAACCTGCATGGCAGAACCGCGCACGAAGCCGCTTGCCTCCGTCCAGCGTGGCGGCGGCGGCGGAGAGGAAGGATGCCGCATCGGGGCCGTACTCCATCGCTTCGTCGCGCATCCGCGCGAGGAAGCGGTCGAGATGTGCGGCGACGGCGTCGGGTACAGGGGAGGAGGACGACACGACTCCCAGCATACGTAAAGCAAGGGGACGCCGAACTGCTAGCCCCGGACGCCTCGTCGCGCGTAGAATGGAAGGCACGATACCCGAGGGGGACGAAATGCCACTCTCCGAACAGGAGCAGCGTCTGCTCGACGAGATGGAACGCCATCTCCTTCACAACGATGCCGACGTGGTGACCGCGCCGTCCGGCGATCGAGCATTGAGCTACCGAAATCTCGTCTACGGTGCACTCCTCCTGCTCGCCGGCGTCGGCGGTCTGGTCGCCGGAGTCATCCTCAGCGGCGTCTGGGGCATCGTCGTCGGCGTCGTCGGTTTCGCCGCGATGCTCGCCGGCGTCATGGTCGCCGTCACTCCCGTGAGGCGAACGAGCCCGGCTGAACCCCGAGAGCGTTCCGCTCCCAAGCGGCAGGAATCCGCCTCGTTCATGGATCGAATGAATGACCGGTGGGATCGCCGCCAGGACGGTCACTGACCGACCTCGATACTTCACGACAGAAGCCCGGATGCTGAGCATCCGGGCTTCTGCCGTTAACCCCCGCGGGAAACGGGCCATCTCGATGGGTGGGAAAACCCTCCACTAGCCCTCCACCTTCCTCCACCGCGTAATTCCGCGGCTCTTCAGCGCGCCGATCGTCGTCGTCATGCGTTGCCTGCGGATTGGTCGTAGGTATGTGGAGGAAAGTGGAGTAAAGTGGGGCGCACCTCGAGTTGGCCGGACGCAGAGGGGGTGATGGCCGATGTTGCTGGGTACGCACTCACCGAAGCTGGACGACAAAGGACGGGTCATCCTTCCTGCGAAGTTCCGCGAAGACCTCGGCGGCGGCATCGTCGTCACCCGAGGCCAGGAGCGGTGCCTCTACGTGTTCAGCACGGCCGAGTTCGAGGCGATGCACGAGCGGATCCGTCAGGCCCCGCTCGCCAACAAGCAGGCGCGTGACTTCATGCGACTGTTCCTCTCCGGAGCCAGCGCGGAGATGCCAGACAGCCAGAACCGCATCACCATCCCGGCGCACCTGCGTCAGTACGCAGGCCTGCAGAAGGAACTCATCGTCACCGGAGTCGGCGCCCACGCCGAGATCTGGGATGCCGAGAGCTGGAACGCCTACCTCGCCGCCGGCGAGGAGACCTACTCCGACCTCGAGCAGGAGGTGATTCCGGGACTCTTCTGACCACGGCTGTGATGCCCCGCCGCTCCCGCCCCGACACACTTCCCCGGTGCCGGGTCGAGAAGCGGAGGGGGATCAGAGCCGAAGGTCACCCCGAGAAAGATCATGAACCTCCGAGACATACACACCCCCGTCCTGCTCGACCGCTGTGTCGAGCTGCTCGCTCCCGCCCTCCAGGCGGACGGAGCGGTGCTCGTCGATGCCACCCTCGGCATGGGAGGCCACTCCGAGGCGCTGCTCGAACGCTTCCCGAACATCCGTCTGGTCGGACTCGACCGCGACACCGACGCGCTGCGCATCGCGGGGGAGAGGCTCGCTCGCTTCCGTGATCGCGTCACTCTCGTGCACACGGTGTACGACGAGATCGGGCTGCACGCGCAGGGAGCTTCGGGGATCCTGTTCGATCTCGGCGTCTCTTCCCTGCAACTCGACGAGGCCGAGCGCGGGTTCGCGTATTCGAAGGACGCCCCGCTCGACATGCGGATGGATCAGACGAAGGGTGTCACCGCCGCCGACGTGATCGCCACCTACAGCGAGGGCAACCTCCGCCGCATCTTCGAACGCTACGGCGAGGAGAAGCTCGCCGGCCGCTACGCCCGCTTCATCATCGACGCGCGTCAGAAGCAGCCGATCACGCGCTCCGGCGAGCTCGTCGAGATCCTGATCGCGGCGACACCCGCAGCGGCGCAACGCGCCGGTCACCCGGCCAAGCGCGTGTTCCAGGCGCTGCGCATCGAGGTGAATGCGGAGCTCAACGTGCTCGCAGACGCGATTCCGTCGGCCATGGACGCGCTCGGCGTCGGAGGACGCATCGTCGTGATGTCGTACCAGTCGCTCGAAGATCGCCTCGTGAAGCAGGCGTTCGCCGCCGCTTCCTCCTCGACCGCACCCGCCGGGCTCCCGGTCGAGCTCCCCGAACATGCTCCGCGCTTCCGCATCCTGACCAAGGGCGCAGAACTCGCAGACGATGACGAGCGCGCGCGCAACCCGCGGGCGATCCCGGTGCGCCTGCGCGCCGCCGAGAAGCTGCGGGAGAGCGTATGAGCCTGAATGCCGTCGTCCGCAAACCGGTGCAGCCGGTCGCACCGGAGCGGACCCCGCAGCGGAAGCTGCAGCCGGTCACCCGGCCGGCCGTCCGTCGCAAGCCGAAGCTCGCCTACGCCCTCGTCGCACTCGGTGGAGCGCTCGCGATCGGTGCCGCGCAGATCGCGCTGTCGCTCGCCATCACCCAGGACTCGTTCACCCTTGCCAGCCTCTCGTCGCAGCAGCGCGAATTGAACCTCAAGGCCCAGGCGCTCCAGGAGGAGCTCACCGGCGTCAGCTCGCCGCAGGTACTGGCGGGCAATGCCGCCGGACTCGGCATGGTCGTGGCGGGCTCGCCGTCCTACCTGCGCCTCAGCGACGGAGCCGTCTTCGGCACCGGGGTCGGCGCCGACTGGACATCCACGGTCAACCCCGCCGGCATCGGAGCCGTGAGCAACTCGCTCATCGTGGAGCCGCCGCCGCCTCCCGCGGAGACCGAGGACGGGACGGCCACGACCGAGCAGCCGGCGCAGGAACTCCCGCCGTCGATCACCGACGGCCTCCCCAGCCCCACGACGCACTGACACCCACGATCGACGGAGAGATCCTATGACGACACGAGCCACCCGCGGACCGCGGCGACGCACCGTCGTCGCCCTCGCCGTGATCCTCTCGGTGCTGGTCGCCTTCGTGGTGCGGCTGGTCGATATCCAGGTGGTCAGCGCCGACGAGCACGTCTCCGAGTCGCTCGAGCATCTGGGCGCGAGCTCGGCCATCCCCGGGCAGCGCGGTTCGATCCTCGACGCCGACGGCACGGTCCTGGCGTCGAGCGTGATGGTCTACGACGCGCAGCTCAGCCCGCAGGTCATCATGCTGGTGGAGGAGAAGGACCCGAAGCTGCCCTGGGCCGAGGCCTCGGACAAGATCGCGGCCATCACCGGACAGACCGGCGAGGAGGTTCGCGCGTTGGTGTCGAACGCTCTCGCCGAGAACCCCAACAGCCAGTACGTGGCCCTCAAGCGCGGACTCAACACCGACCAGTTCATGAAGCTCAAGGCGCTGGGCATCTCCTCCTACTTGAGCATGCCGCCACGCGAGACGCGGGTGTACCCGAACGGCGCGGTCGCCGGCAACCTCCTCGGCTTCCTCGACAACTCGGGCGAGGCGCAGGCCGGCGTCGAGAAGCTGGACGACTCGTGCCTGGCTCCCATCGACGGGGAGGAGACGTACCGCAAGGGCAAGGACGGCGTCGTGATCCCCGGGAGCGAGCGCACCATCGACGCCGTGAACGGCGGTTCCGTGCAACTGACCATCAACAGCGACCTCAACTGGTACCTGCAGCAGATGATCGCCGAAGAGGCCCAGATACAGGGCGCCAAGGGTGCCACCGCGACAGTTGTCGAGGTGAAGACGGGGAAGATCCGCGCCGCGGCCGAGTGGCCGGCGCTGGACCCGAACGACCTCGACGCCTCGACACCGGAGACCAGGGCGAGCCAGATCTTCCACCGCGACTTCGAGCCGGGATCGACCTTCAAGGCCGTCACCGCGGCTGCAGCCATCGAGGGCGCTGGTCTGACGCCCCTCAGCACGGTGAGCGCTTCCTCTCGCGAGAAGTTCCCGAACGGCGCCGTCGTCAACGACGCGTTCAGCCACCCCGCCTACAACTACACCCTCGCCGGTGGGCTCATCGACTCGTCGAACGTCGCGCTGTCGAAGTTCGGCACCATGGTGAGCCCCGAGGTGCGGTACGACTACCTCGAGCGGTTCGGCGTGGGCGAGAAGACGCTCGACTTCCCGTCCGAGGTCGGGGGGATCCTGCACCCAGTCAGCGACTGGGACAACCAGTCGCTCTACACGACGACATTCGGGCAGTACTTCACCGTGACGGCCGCCCAGCTCGCCGGCGCCTACCAGGCGATCGCGAACGGCGGCGAGAAGATCGATCTCTCGCTCGTCGAGTCGTGCACTGGAGCCGACGGCACCGTCACCGAGGCGGCGGATCCGAAGCACGAGCAGATCATCCAGGAGCAGACGGCCGCCGAGCTCACCCGGATGCTCGAGAACGTCGCGGTGCAGGGCGGCAACGCCGAGCGCATCCAGGTTCCCGGCTACCGTGTGACCAGCAAGACCGGTACCGCGCAGGTCTCCGACGGGAACGGCGGCTACAAGGCCGGGGTCTACTACACCAGCATGGTGGGCTTCGCGCCGGTCGACGATCCGCAGTACGTCGTCGTGGTCACCCTGGACGAGCCGACTAAGGTTGTATCGTCCGCGGCCACCGCATCCGCCTTCCAGAAGGCGATGACGCAGGTGATGAAGACCTATCGCGTGATGCCGTCCTCTGTCCCGATGGACGAGCTCCTTCCCAAGTTCGGATAGTCGGCGAGAGCCGCGCATGGAGATGACATGATCGCCCTGACGCTCGCTGAGATCACCGCTGCTGTCGGCGGTGATCTGCGCGTGGCCGGAGAAGACACGACCGAGACCGTGGTCGACGGACTCGTCGACACCGATTCACGCACGATGGGCCCCGGGTCGATCTTCGTGGCCAAGCCCGGAGCCGAGACCGACGGCCACCGCTTCGTCGGTGCTGCCGCCGAGGCAGGCGCCGTGCTGGCGATCGTCGAGCACCCCGTCGACGTCGCCGTCAGCCAGATCGTCGTACCGGATGCGGTCGCAGCTCTCGGCGCCCTCGCGAAGGAGGTCGTCGCGCGCGTCCGTGCCGGCGGAGACCTTCGCATCGTCGGCATCACCGGATCGAACGGCAAGACCACCACCAAGAACTTCCTCGCGCGCATCCTCGAAGCCGAGGGCGAGACCGTCGCCCCCGTGAAGTCGTTCAACAACGAGGTCGGCGCTCCCGTCACCATGCTCCGGGTCACCGAGAGCACCCGCTTCCTCGTGAGCGAGTTCGGAGCGGCGGCACCGGGGAGCATCGCTCACCTCGCAGGCCTCGTGGAGCCCGATGTCGCCGTCGTGCTGATGGTCGGTATGGCGCATGCCGGGGGATTCGGCGGGATCGAGGCGACGGCGAAGGCGAAGGCCGAACTGGTCGCCGCCGCCCGCGTGCCCGGAACCGCAGTGCTCAACGTCGACGATGCCAGGGTCGCCGCCATGCGCGACCTCGCGGACTCCCGAGGGCTGCGCACGGTCGGCTTCGGCCAGGGCCCCGCAGCCGACGTGCGCGCGCACGACATCCAGGTGTCTGCCGCCGGGACCGCATGCGTCGTCGAGGTCGACGGCGAACGACTGCCCCTGCGGCTTCGCGTGCTCGGTGCGCATCACGTCTCCAACGCCCTGGCCGCGATCGCCGCCGCGCACGTGCTCGGTGTCGCCCCCGCCGACGCGGTCGCCCGCCTCGAGACGGTCGAGATCGCCGAGCGGTGGCGCATGCAGCCCCTGGGCAGCGACCGGGTGCGGATCATCAACGACGCCTACAACGCCAGCCCCGACTCCATGGCGGCCGCCCTGCGCACACTCGCGCAGATCACCCGCCCCGACGAGCGCACGGTCGCGGTGCTCGGTGCCATGAGCGAGCTCGGCGAGAGCGCAGGGGAGGAGCACGACCGCATCGGGCTGCTCGCGGTGCGCCTCAACATCCGCCGTATCGTGGTCGTCGGACCCGAGGCGCGGCGGCTGTACCTCGCCGCGGTCGGTGAGGGTTCCTGGGACAGCGAGGCCGTTCACCTGCCCGACCAGGACGCGGCGTTCGAATACCTCCGCACCGAGCTCCGCGACGGCGACCGCGTGCTCGTGAAGTCATCCAACTCCGTGGGCCTCCGGCATCTCGGCGATCGTCTGGGAGAATTGTTCTCGTGAGGTCTCTCATCATGTCGGCGGCGATCTCGCTCGCCTTCACCCTGTTCTTGACTCCCGTCTTCCTGCGGCTCTTCCGGAAGTGGGGCTGGGGGCAGGTCATCCGCACCCCGGAGTCCGTCCACAACCCGAGCCATGAGGCCAAGCGCGGCACCCCCACTATGGGCGGTGTCATCTTCATCGTCGGTTCGATGGTCGGCTACTTCACCGGCGTGCTGGTGAGCGGGGAAGTCCCCGCCCTCTCCGCGCTGCTGGTGATCTGGCTGATGGTCGGATTCGGTGCCGTCGGATTCATCGACGACTACATGAAGGTGCGCAGCCAGCGCAGCCTCGGGCTCTCGGGCTGGCGCAAAGTGATCGGCCAGCTGCTGGTCATCATCCCCTTCGGCATCGTCGCGCTGAACTTCCCCAACAAGTGGGGTCAGACACCGGCGAGCTCTGCCATCTCGCTGTTCCGTGACATCACCTGGCTCAATCTCTTCGCGTTCGGCGTGGTGCTCGGCTGGATCCTCTACCTCGTGTGGATCTCGATCATCGGCGTCGCGACCTCGAACAGCGTGAACCTGACGGACGGTCTCGACGGGCTCGCCGCCGGCGCCGGCGTCATCGTCGTCGGCGCCTATAGCGTCATCGCCTTCTGGCAGTTCAAGCAGCCGTGCATCGGCGGCGATCTCGACGCCCTCGGCGGGTGCTACGAGGTGCGCGACCCGTTCAACCTGGCGATCATCGCCGCCTCGTTCGCCGCGAGCCTCATCGGATTCCTCTGGTGGAACGCGCCCAAGGCGAAGGTCTTCATGGGCGACGTCGGCTCGATGGCGATCGGCGGCGTCATCACCGCGATGGCGATCCTGACCCGCACCGAGCTCCTCCTGCTCGTGATCGCCGGCGTCTTCGTCCTGTCCTCCGGGTCGGTGATCCTCCAGCGCACGTACTTCAAGCTCACGCGTGGCAAGCGTCTCTTCCTGATGAGTCCGTTCCATCACCACCTCGAGATGCGCGGGTGGTCCGAGGTCACGATCGTGGTGCGGATGTGGATCATCGCCGGGCTGCTCGCCGTCTCGGCCGTCGGACTCTTCTATGTGGAATGGCTGACCCGTGTCGACTGATCGTCTCGCAGGGCTGACGAGCTGGAACGCCGACTGGCGCGGTCTGCGCGTCGCCGTGCTCGGTCTCTCGATGACGGGCTTCTCGGTGGCGGACACGTTGGCCGAGCTCGGCGCCGACGTGCTCGTGCTGAGCGAGTCCGCCGAAGAGGAGTACGAGCGTCTGCTTCCGGTCATCGGCGCGCGGCTCGAGCTGGGTCCGCTCGCTGAGGTTCCCGGCGTCCTCGTCGAGTTCGCCCCCGAGGTGATCATCGCCTCGCCGGGGTTCTCGCCCGCTCATCCGCTCATCCGCTGGGCGCAGGAATCCGGCATCGCGATCTGGGGCGACGTCGAACTCGCCTGGCGCGTGCGGGACAAGGTCGTCCGACCCGACGGCACGCCGGCGGACTGGGTGCTCATCACCGGCACCAACGGCAAGACGACGACGACCCAGCTGACGGCCACGCTGCTCGTCGCGGGTGGACTGCGAGCGGCTCCGTGCGGCAACATCGGGGTTCCGGTGCTCGACGCCGTCCGCGACCCTGCCGGCTTCGACGTGCTCGTGGTCGAGCTCTCCAGCCACCAACTCTGGTATCTGGGGCAGTCGAGTCCCGAGGGAGAGCTGTTCCCCTACGCATCGGTGTGCCTCAACCTCGCAGACGACCACCTCGTCTGGCACGGGAGCGCAGAGGCGTACCGCGACGCGAAGGCTGTGGTGTACCGCAACACCAGGGTCGCGTGCGTCTACAACAAGGCCGACGAGGCCACTCGGCGGATGGTCGAGGAGGCGGAGGTCGTCGAAGGCGCTCGGGCGATCGGCTTCGATCTGGGCATCCCCGGACCGAGCGATCTCGGCGTGGTGGAGGGACTGCTCGTCGACAGAGCGTTCCTGGACGATCGCTCGCGCAGCGCCCTCGAGCTGACGACCGTCGCCGATCTCGACGCCGCGGGCCTCGCCGCCCCCCACGTCGTGCAGAACATCCTCGCCGCGAGCGCCCTGGCGCGTTCGCTCGGCGTCGAGCCGGAGGCCATCCACACCGCCCTGCAGGCCTTCCAGCTCGATGCGCACCGCATCCAGGTGATCGCCCGGCATCGTGGCATCACCTGGATCGATGACTCCAAGGCGACGAATCCGCACGCCGCGGCGTCGTCGCTGCGCGCGTACCCCGGAGCGGTGTGGGTGCTCGGCGGGGATCTGAAGGGCGTAGACATCTCCGACCTCGTCTCCGAGGTCGGCTCGACGGCACGTGCTGCCGTCGTTATCGGGGTCGAGCGCTCCGCCGTGGTCACGGCATTCCGGCGACACGCGCCCGGGGTGCCGGTGTTCGAGGTGGATGCTGGCGAGACTGGACAGGTCATGAACCGTGTCGTGGAGATCGCCGCGGGAATCGTCGACGACGAGGGAACAGTCCTGCTGGCCCCGGCGGCGGCATCCTTCGATCAGTTCTCCGGCTACGCGGAACGAGGCCATCGCTTCGCCGAGGCGGTGCGGGACTGGATCGACCGGGGGAGCGCCGATGACACAGGTATCTCGCCCTCCGCGCTCTGAGTCGGGCGGACTCGCAGCCCGGGTGTCGCTCGGGCGCCGGTTCACCCCGGTGTCCACCGAGTTCCTGCTCATCGCTTCGACCGCGCTTCTGCTCACGCTCTTCGGTCTCGTCATGGTGCTCTCGGCGACGAGCGCGACCGCCGTCTCCAAGGGCGTCAACCCCATGGACGGCGTGCTGCGCCAGGGAGTGTTCGCGCTCCTCGGTATCCCGCTGATGTTCCTGATCAGCCGCCTGCCCGTCGACTTCCTCAAGAGGATGGCATGGCCGGCGCTGTTCGGCGCCGTGGCGCTGCAGATGCTCGTGTTCACGCCCCTGGGCATCGAAGACGGCGGAAACCGGAACTGGGTGAAGATCGCGGGCTTCACGCTGCAGCCTTCCGAGTTCCTCAAACTCGCCCTCGTCCTGTGGATCGCGGCCGTCCTCCTGCGTAAACGCACGATGCTCGGCACCTGGCATCACGTGTTCATCCCGGTGATCCCGGTCGGTGCACTCGCGATCGGCACGGTGCTCGCGGGTAAGGACCTCGGTACCGCCATGGTGCTGGTGCTCATCCTGCTCGGGTGCCTCTTCTTCTCCGGGGTCAAGCTCCGGCTGTTCATCATTCCGCTGATCCTCGGCATCATCGCCGTGCTCGCCTACGCGCTGTCGAGCGAAGACCGCATGCGGCGCATCACGGCGACCTGCGACAACATGGCGCTCTACTACACGGACTGCTACCAGTCGATCCACGGGATCTGGGGGATGGCCACCGGTGGCATCTTCGGTCTCGGACTCGGGAACTCGCAGGAGAAGTACGGGTGGCTCCCGGCCGCGGGCAACGACTTCATCTTCGCCATCGTCGGTGAGGAGCTCGGCCTGATCGGCTGCATCGTCGTGCTCGCCCTGTTCACGTTCTTCACGATCGGCGCCTTCCATATCATCCGCAAGACCCCGGACCCGTTCATCCGGGTGGCGGCCGGCGGCATCACGGTGTGGATCGTCGGCCAGGCCGTCATGAACGTCGGTGTCGTCATCGGCGTCTTCCCGGTGATGGGTGTCCCGCTCCCGTTCATGTCCCAGGGCGGCACAGCCCTGCTCGCGGTGCTGATCGCGTGCGGTGTGCTGCTCGCGTTCGCGCGCACGATCCCCGTGACCGAGAAGCAGTCAGCCGAGCGGGGTAGGGTCACCAGGTGACTTCGTATCTCCTCGCCGGCGGTGGCACCGCCGGTCATGTCAATCCCCTGCTTGCGGTCGCGGATGGTCTTCGCGCGCGCGATGCCGACGCGTCCGTCCTCGTGCTCGGCACGGCCGAGGGGCTGGAGTCCCGTCTCGTCCCCGCCCGCGGCTACGAGCTCCTGATCGTCGACAAGGTCCCGTTCCCCCGGCGCCCCAACCGGCAGGCCCTGTCCTTCCCCGGGCGCTTCCGCCGGGCCATCGCCCAGGTGCGCGCCCACATCCGTCGGCACGGCATCGACGTGGTGGTCGGCTTCGGCGGGTACGCCTCGGCCCCGGCGTACGTCGCCGCCCGTCGGGAGGGTGTGCCCTTCGTGGTGCACGAGGCCAATGCCAAGCCGGGGCTGGCGAACGTGCTCGGTGCCCGCCGCGCGGCCGCAGTGGGCGTCGCCTTCGAGGGCACCCCGCTGCGCGGCGGCGAGGTCGTCGGCATGCCGCTGCGCCAGGAAGTGATCGCCCTCGACCGCGCGGCTTCTCGCGCGGAGGCCGCGGAGTACTTCGGCCTCGACGTCGAGCGGCCCGTGCTCCTCGTCTTCGGGGGGTCGCTGGGCGCCCAGCGTCTCAACGAGGCGCTCGAGGACTCGTGGCGCGACATCCTGGACACCGGGTGGCAGCTGCTGCACGTCACGGGAGAGCGCAGCGACCTCCCCGACCCCGGCGTCACCGGCTACGCCCTGCGCCGTTACGTCGACCGCATGGATCTCGCCTTCGCGCTGGCCGATCTGATCGTCTCCCGGTCCGGGGCGGCGACCGTGAGCGAGATCAGCGCCCTGGGTATCCCCGCACTCTACGTGCCCTATTCCGTGGGCAACGGCGAGCAGCGTCTGAACGCCGCCTCCGCTGTCGCGGCCGGGGCCGCCGAACTCCTCGACGATGCCACGTTCGACGGTGACGCGGTTCGGCGCATCGTGGTTCCGCTGCTCGGGGACTCGGCGCGGATCGCGCGGATGGCGGCGGCCGCGGAGTCGGCCGGCACCCGCACGGGCACCGAGAACGTCATCACTCTCATCGATCGCGCACTCGTCGCCGCCTGACGCGGTCGGTGAGACCGAAGAAAAGTAGACTGAAGCGGACATGATCAGACCCGACCTCTCCCTCCCCATTCCCGACACGATCACCGCCGCGCACTTCATCGGCATCGGCGGTTCCGGCATGAGCGGTCTCGCGAAGATGTTCCTCGACGCCGGTATCCGGGTCTCCGGCAGCGACCGTGCCGACAGCGACAACCTGCGGGCACTGGCTGCCGCGGGAGCGACTGTTCACGTCGGTCACGACGCCGCCCATCTCGGCGACGCCGACACGGTCGTGCACACCGGCGCGATCTGGCCCGAGAATCCCGAGTTCGTGACGGCGAAGGCCCGCGGACTCCACGTCATCCATCGTTCGCAGGCACTGCACTGGCTGATCGGCTCCCGTCGCCTCGTCTCGGTCGCGGGTGCGCACGGAAAGACGACGTCGACGGGCATGATCGTCACCGCGCTGCGTGAGCTCGGCGCCGACCCGCACTTCGTCAACGGCGGTGTGATCGAGCAGCTCGGTGCGTCGAGCGCGACGGGTTCCGGCGACCTCTTCGTCATCGAGGCCGACGAATCCGATGGCACCTTCCTGCTGTACGACACCGCGGTCGCGCTGATCACCAACGTGGATCCCGACCACCTGGATCACTACGGTTCGGACGAGGCGTTCCACCAGGCGTTCGTGCAGTTCGCTGACGCCGCCACCGAGGCTGTCGTGATCTCCAGCGACGACGCCGGGGCGCTGCGGGTCGGCGCCGGGCTCTCGCATCCGAACATCCTCACCTTCGGTCAGGCCGAGGGTGCGAATGTGCGGGTCACCGACATCGTCGCCGCAGGTCCCGTCGCTGCGACGCTGACGCATGGCGAGGAGCAGGCGCGCATGCAGCTCGCCGTTCCCGGTGTGCACAACGCCATCAACGCGGCGGGAGCCGTCACGGTTCTGCGCGCGCTCGGCTACCCGCTCGCCGACGCCGTTCGCGCGGTCGAGGGGTTCGCGGGCACCGTGCGTCGCCTGGAGCAGCACGGCGTCGAGCGCGGCGTCACGGTGTACGACGACTACTCGCACCACCCCACCGAGGTCCGCGCGGCTCTCGAGGCGATGCGCAGCATCGCCGGGGAGGGGCGGATCATCGCGATCCAGCAGCCCCACACGTACTCCCGCACGCAGCACATGTACCAGGAGTTCGCCGACGTACTCGAGGAGTTCGCTGATCACACGGTGATGCTCGACGTGTACGGAGCCAGGGAAGACCCTGTGCCCGGAGTCACCGGTGAGCTGGTGAGCGGAGCCTTCCGCGACCCGGCGCACGTGAACTACGTCGCGGACTGGCAGCAGGCGGCCGACTACACGGCGACGGTCGCACGAGACGGCGACTTCGTCGTCACGCTCGGCTGCGGAAACGTCTACCAGATCATCCCGCAGGTCCTGGATTCGCTGCGTCGGACCGACGAGGCGTAGTCGATGCGTCGGCCCGCACCGCTTCCGACCACCCCGGGGCGCCCGGGGGAGGAGGCCGCCGCGCCGGCGGCGACGTCTCGCCGACGACGTCGCGACGCCGGAGTGGAGGAAGAGCTCGCCTCGATCGACGCGATGACTCCCGGCGACAGCGCGGACGATGACTCGGGCGATGACCCGCAGCCGACATCGACGCGAGATGTCTGGCGTGCGGCGCGTGCGCGACGCAAGGCCCTTCGCGCCGAGATCCGACGCTTCACCCAGCGATCCCGACGGCGCAGGATCATCTGGTTGAGCAGCATCGGCGCCGCGCTCCTGCTCGTCGGGGGCAGCGTCGCGGCGGCCTACAGTCCGCTCTTCGCCGTGCAGAAGATCACCGTCGACGGTGCCACGAGCCTCGACCCCGCAGCGATCGAGGCCGCCCTCGGCGACCAGCTCGGAACCCCCCTCGCGCTCGTCGATTCGAGCAAGGTGAAAGCGGCGCTGCTCGCCTTCCCGCTCATCGAGACGTATGCCCTCGAAGCGCGCCCGCCGCACGACCTCACGGTGCGCATCGTGGAACGCACCCCGGTGGGCGTCATCCGTTCGGAGGCCGGGTACACGCTGGTGGATGCCGCCGGTGTCGCCCTCTCCACCACCTCGGATCAGCCGGCGGGGCAGCCGGTGATCGATGTGGCGGGTGGTGTCGATTCCGCGGCGTTCCGCAGCGCCGGTCTCGTCGTCCGCTCTCTGCCTTCCGACGTGCGCGCCGCCTTGACCGGCATCAGGGCCACGACGGCCGATGACGTGACCCTGACCCTCAGCAGCGGGCTGACGGTCGTCTGGGGGAGCGCCGAGAAGTCCGCGCTGAAGGCCATCGTCCTCTCGAAGACCATGGCGGCGAAGCCGGATGCCGCCTCGATCGATGTCACTTCTCCCGAGGTCGCGGTCGCGGGCTGATCGCTTTCGCGGGGCAATGGCGCGACACGCCCGTGTCTTCGCGCGCACGCGGCCGGGCGGCGCTTACCTTCGATCAAAGAGAACGCAATACCGGGAAATACTTTACACCTCTACTTGAGGTTTAAGGTTCACCCACTTCCAGGCTCGAATAATCGGAGGCCGGCCATGAGCCAGAACCAGAACTACCTCGCCGTGATCAAGGTCGTCGGCGTCGGCGGTGGCGGCGTCAACGCCGTCAACCGCATGATCGATCTCGGCCTCCGCGGAGTCGAGTTCATCGCCGTGAACACCGACGCCCAGGCGCTGCTGATGAGCGACGCCGACGTCAAGCTCGACGTGGGTCGCGAACTCACCCGCGGCCTCGGTGCCGGTGCCGACCCCGAGGTGGGTCGTCGTGCCGCCGAGGACCACGCCGAGGAGATCGAGCAGGCGCTGACCGGTGCCGACATGGTCTTCGTCACGGCCGGCGAGGGCGGTGGCACCGGAACCGGTGGCGCGCCCGTCGTGGCTCGCATCGCGAAGTCCATCGGTGCCCTCACCATCGGTGTCGTGACCAAGCCGTTCTCGTTCGAGGGTCGTCGTCGCCAGAGCCAGGCCGAGGCCGGCGTGTCCAAGCTCAAGGAAGAGGTCGACACCCTCATCGTGGTGCCGAACGATCGTCTCCTCGAGATCAGCGACCGCGGCATCTCGATGATCGAGGCCTTCGCCACCGCTGACCAGGTTCTCCTCGCCGGTGTGCAGGGAATCACCGACCTCATCACGACCCCGGGTCTCATCAACCTCGACTTCGCCGACGTGAAGTCGGTCATGCAGGGCGCGGGATCCGCGCTCATGGGCATCGGATCGGCGCGCGGTGCCGACCGTGCGATCAAGGCCGCCGAGCTGGCTGTGGAGTCTCCGCTCCTGGAAGCGAGCATCGAGGGCGCGCACGGCGTGCTCCTCTCGATCCAGGGTGGCTCGAACCTCGGCATCTTCGAGATCCACGATGCGGCCGACCTCGTCAAGGAAGCCGCTCACCCGGAGGCGAACATCATCTTCGGTACCGTCATCGACGACACGCTCGGCGACGAGGTGCGGGTGACGGTCATCGCGGCAGGCTTCGACGGCGGCGAGCCCTCTCTGCGTCTGGACCCGATGGTCGTGTCTCGGCCGGCCGCGACGACGCTTCCCGAGGTCGCGCTCACCGAAGAGACCGAGAGCAAGACCGAGACGGTCAAGCCCGAGCCCGTGCAGCAGCGTGTGCCGGCGACCAGCATCGAGCCGGCCTTCGCGGATGACGACATCGACATCCCCGAATTCCTGAAGTGACCCCGCCGGTCGACGCCTCGGGGTCGTCCCTCCTGGCGGCGCGGCTGTCGGCGATCGACGAGAAGATCGCCATGGCCGCGCACGCTGCAGGGCGCAGCGCCGAGGAGATCACCCGCATCGTGGTGACGAAGTTCCACCCGGCATCCCTGGTGCGCGACCTGCACGAGCTCGGTGTGCGCGATGTCGGCGAGAATCGCCAGCAAGAGCTGTCGGCCAAGCAGGACGAACTCGCGGCTCTGGATCTGCGCTGGCATTTCATCGGGCAGGGGCAGACGAACAAGGCTGCCGCGATCCGCAGGAGTGCGGGCGTCGTGCATTCGGTCGATCGCGATCGATTCGCCGATGCCCTCCACCGGGCGGCGGACGGCGACGATCGGCTCGACGTGCTCGTGCAGATCAACCTCACCGATGATCCCGGTCGCGGGGGAGCGACGCCCGCTCAGGCGGTCGCACTCGCCGAGCACGTCCTGGCGCTGCCGTCGTTGCGTCTGCGCGGCGTCATGGCCGTGGCGCCCCTCGACGAGGAGCCCGCGTCGGCCTTCGCCCGTCTGCGTGATGTCGCCGACGGCGTCCGCGCAGTGGACCCTTCCGCCTCCTGGATCTCTGCCGGGATGACCGGAGACTTCGTCGAGGCGATCGCCGCCGGCGCGACACACCTGCGGATCGGCTCCGCAATCACCGGCCCCCGACCAGACCGGGGTTAACCTGTGAAAAGACCAGCCCGACACGTTCGAACCGGAGGACACGATGGGTAACCCGCTGAAGAAGACCATGGTGTATCTCGGCCTCGCCGATGAAGAAGAGGTCTACGAGGAGGAGACGCAGGCACCCGCCCGCGCTCACCGCGAACGTGACCGTGACCGCGAGGAGCCGGCACCGGCCCCCGTCACGCCGCTTCGTCGCCCCGTCGCCGTCCGCCAGCCGTCTGCAGGAGCCGTGAACGAGATTCTCACCGTCCACCCGAAGCAGTACCGCGACGCCCAGCTGATCGCGGAGAGCTTCCGCGAGGGCGTCCCGGTCATCATCAACCTCTCCCAGATGAGCGACGCCGACGCGCGTCGCCTCATCGATTTCGCGAGCGGGCTCTCTCTCGGTCTCTACGGCCGTATCGAGCGCGTGACCTCGAAGGTGTTCCTGCTGTCGCCGGAGAACATCGCCGTCTCGGGTCACGGGGGCATCGCACACGCAGACGCCGAGTCTGCGGGCTTCGACCAGTCGTAGCCCGTGCAGCTGGTCTCCGTTCTCGCGAGCATCGTCCATCTGGTGCTCCTCCTGTACGTCTTCGTGCTTTTCGCGCGCCTGATCCTGGACTACATCCCGATGTTCAATCGGGAGTGGCGTCCCAAGGGTTTCGGATTGGTGGCTGCCGAGGCGGTCTACACGCTCACCGATCCGCCCATCCGGTTCTTCCGGCGGATCATTCCGCCGCTGCGGATCGGTTCGCTCTCTCTTGATTTCGGGTTCACGCTCACCCTTCTGATCGTTCTGATTCTGATGAACGTCGTCGGGCTGTTCATCCGCTGAAATCCAGGCGTGTCTCCCGATCGGACCTCGACCACTTCGCCCACTCTGGGTGTCGTGACATCGCGGCGCCAATGCGCGGGGGCTATGCTGGCACCCAGGTGCGCGCCCCGGGTTCGCGCCACATCACGACCACGCCATACATCGATACTGGCAATCGAACTCATCGAAAGAGGAGCCACCCATGGCACTTACCCCGGATGACGTCGTCACCAAGCAGTTCCAGCACGTCCGCTTCAAGGACGGCTTCGACCCGGACGAGGTCGACGACTTCCTCGACGAGATCGTCATCGAGTGGCGCAAGGCCCTCGAGGAGAACGTCGAGCTGAAGGCCAAGCTGGCCGCATACGAGTCCGGTGCTGCTCCTGAAGCCGCCGCTCCCGCTGCCGCCGAGGCTCCGGCCGCCGCCGCCCCTGTCGCCGAGGTTCCTGCTGAGCCCGCTCCGACCGGCTCCGCCACCGCGACCGCCGGCATCATCGAACTCGCACAGCGTCTGCACGACGAGCACGTCGCCGAGGGTGAGGCGAAGCGCAACGCGCTCATCGCCGAGGCCGAGACCGAGGTCGCCCGCATCCGCACCGAGGCCGAGGCCAAGCAGCGCGAGGAGTCGGCCCGACTCGAGCGCGAGCGCAACACGCTCGAGGCTCGTATCACCGAACTCCGCAACTTCGAGCGCGACTACCGCTCGCAGCTGCGCGGCTACATCGAGGGTCAGCTCCGCGAGCTCGACGAGAAGTCGACCTCCACGGACTCGACGCCCGTTTCCGCGATCGGTCTGTAAGGCGCCCTCTTGTCAGGACGCCGTCCCCTTCGTCGGTCGGCGGCCGGTGCGGTCGTTGCGATTCTCGCAGCGCTCGTACTGGCCGCCGACCAGTTTGTGAAGCACCTCACGATCGAGAACCTTCCGTATCAGGAGCCGGTTCCGGTCCTGGGGGAGTTCCTTCAGCTGTACTACGTCCGCAATCCCGGAGCGGCGTTCTCCCTCGGGTCCGAGGTCACCTGGATCTTCACGATCGCCCTCGCCGTCGTGGCCTGCGTGATCGTCTGGAAGGCGTTCGGACTCAAGTCGCGGCTGTGGGCGGTCGTCCTCGGCTGTCTTCTGGGCGGGGTGCTCGGCAATCTGAGCGACCGTCTCCTCCGTGAGCCCGGCTTCCCGGTGGGGCATGTGGTCGACATGATCTCGATGCCGTGGATGATGCCGGCGATCTTCAACGTCGCCGACATCTTCATCGTCACGGGCATGATCTCCGTGGCTTTGCTGGTCGTCTTCGGCCTCCGTTTCGACGGCACGCGGGAGCGCGATCACGAGATCGTCGAGACCGAGGCAGAAGCCGAGGCGGCTGCCGCGGCCGCTGTCACGGGAACCGAGACCGACGACGAGATGGTCGACGCAGGCGATTCCGTGCCGCTGCGTGCGTCCGATGACGATGCGCCTTCGGAGGGTGCGACTCCCGCACCCGAAGGGCGCTGACCGTGGAGTCGCGGTCGCTTCCCGTCCCCGACGGTTTGGACGGTGCGCGCGTCGACGCGGCGCTGGCGAAGCTGATGGGGTTCTCCCGCACCTTCGCCGCTGACGTCGCCGCGGCCGGCGGAGTCAGACTCGACGGCGTGACGCTCGACAAGTCGGACCGTCTACGCGGTGGCGGCTGGCTCGACATCGAGTGGCAGCCGAAGGAGGCGCCGAAGATCGTTCCCATCGCGGTGCCCGAACTCGGCATCGTCTACGACGACGAAGACATCATCGTGGTCGACAAGCCGACGGGCGTCGCCGCCCATCCGTCAGTCGGATGGGAAGGTCCCACGGTCGTCGGCGCTCTGGCCGCCGCAGGCTTCCGCGTCGCAACCAGCGGTGCCCAGGAACGTCAGGGTGTCGTGCACCGACTCGATGTCGGCACCAGCGGTCTGATGGTCGTGGCGAAGTCCGAGCACGCGTACACCGTCTTGAAGCAGGCCTTCAAGGACCGCACCGTCGAGAAGATCTACCACGCAGTCGTCCAGGGGCATCCCGACCCGCTCGCGGGGACGATCGATGCACCCATCGGACGTCACCCGAATCACTCCTGGAAGTTCGCGGTGGTCCCTGAAGGCAAACCCTCGGTCACGCACTACGAGACGCTGGAGGCTTTTCCCGGCGCTTCGCTGCTCGAGATCCACCTCGAGACAGGACGCACCCACCAGATCCGCGTGCACATGGCGGCGCACCGTCACCCCTGCGTCGGCGACCCGCTCTACGGAGCCGACCCGACGATGTCGGCGCGGCTAGGGCTCACCCGTCAATGGCTGCACGCGCACCAGCTCGCCTTCGCCCACCCGACGACGGGGGACTGGGTACAGTTCGAGTCCCCGTACCCCGAGGACTTCCGCCACGCATTGGATGTGCTTCGAGGCGAGTAGACCGCGCTGCGCCGACACGATGTCCGTGATGTGCGCAACACTGGGCGCATGACCATCGAGGTTCGACCGGCGACGGTGTTCGACGACGTCGCCACGCTCGTCGGGCCGAAGAACCCGACGTCGAACGTCTGCTTCTGCCTCAGCTATCGCATCGGCAGCAAAGAGAACGTGGCGCTGAAGGGGAGCGCTCGCGCCGCCCGCGTGCGCGAGCTGTGCCATCAGGACCCTCCGCCCGGCGTGGTCGCGTATCTCGACGACGAACCGGTCGGGTGGGCCGCCGTGCATCCCCGACGGGAGACGAGCTTCGCTCGAAATCGGCTGATCCCGCACATCGACGACCTCGATGTGTGGTCGCTGTGGTGCTTCCGCGTGCGTCCGGGGTACCGCAAGCAGGGCATCTCCCACGCCCTGATCGACGGTGCGGTCGCATACGCGAAGGAGCGCGGCGCGCCCGCCATCGAGGGCTATCCGGTGGACAACGGCGGGGAGAAGGTGAACCTGACGATGGCGTACGTCGGCACGCGAACCCTGTTCGAGAGCGCGGGCTTTGTGAAGGCGGCAGACACCGGGTCTGTGCTCGACGGGTTCCCTCGAGTGCTCATGAGGCTCGATCTGGGTGCATCTGAGAAGTCGTCGAAGAAAGCGTGAACCGCTCGACGGCGCACGGCCAATACATAGCGTGACCACAGACAGCGAGATCATCCAACGGTCTCTCCAGCAGCCGGCGGCGTTCGCCGACCTCTTCGACAGACATGCGCGCGCGGTCAACGCGTTCGCGACGTATCGCGTCGGCCGGCATGCGGCGGAAGACGTGCTGAGCGAGACCTTCCTCGTCGCGTTCCGCAGACGCGCCGACTTCGACACGGACGTCGAATCGGCCGCGCCGTGGCTTCTCGGCATCGCCTCGCGTCTGATCCGGCGGCACCGTGCGATGGAGGCCAGACAGTGGAGGTCGTTCGCGGCGTCCATCTCGCAGCAGGAGCACTCATCGCTCGGCGGCCTGGAGGACGCGATGTCTCGCGTCGATGCCGAACGCGAGGTCGAAATGCTGAGAGCACGTATCGCAGCGCTCGCGCCGAGAGACCGGGAGACGCTCCTGCTCTATGCCTGGCAAGGGATGAGCTACGACGAAGTCGCGGCGGCTCTCGGCGTTCCCGTGGGCACCGTGCGATCACGTTTGAACCGGGTCCGCAGACGGTTGGACCCGACCCGCAGGATTCAGGCATTCGAGCAGCAGCAGAAGAAGGGAGAGACCCTTGGACGTGTTTGAGAAGGTTCAGCAGACCAGGCCCGAGATCGAGGGCGAGGAGGAGAACCTCGTCGCTGCGCGTGCGCTCCTCCTGATGGAGATCCAGGGCGAGCGGAGGCCGGCCCGTTCGCGGGCGGCACGGCGGCCGTGGTTCATCGCCGCCGGTGCTCTCGGCGCAGCAGCTGCGGTCACTGCCGGCGTGCTCGTGGTGAGCGGGATCACCGCGCCGACCCCCGCACCCACGGCAGAGGCGGTGCCGACGCGTGAGCCGGGTCCGGTGCTCGTTCCGAGTCCGCTGCCGTCACCGACGGCCACGCCGATGACGGGACCGGAGGTATTGATGGGGGCAGCGAACGCGGCGGCCGGGTTCACCCCGCCTGTGCTCGCTCCCGGGCAGTATCTTCGGCGCGCGTGGACACAGGAGTTCCTCGGCGTCTATGACGCCGCGCTCGGCTACGGAGGGGCGCCGGGATACAACGCATCGCGCTCGACCGCGACGAGCGGCTGGGTGCTCCATCGCAGTGGTGTGGATTATGCGCCCGCTGATCTGAAGGCGCAGTGGTACCAGGAATCGGGAGCGCTGGATGCCGGCGACATCTTCGGCGACCTGGCAGAAGCTCGCGCTCAGCAGGAAGCTGCCATCCAGGGCTTTGGACAAGGACAGGAACTGTCCCCGTCGGAGGCTCCGCGGCTTCCCGAGGGTGGCGCCGAAGACGTCCTGTGGTTCTTCGAAACGATGCCACGCGATCCAGGCGCGATGATCGCGTGGATACACGACTACCTTGGCCCCGACGTGCAGGGGTGGGCCGACGGAAAGGTCGGGTGGCTGCTCATCGGCTTGCTCTCGCACAACGTCGGTGATCCGGAGATGCGTGCCTCGATGTATCGGGCGCTCAGTCTGCTTCCCGGCTCGACGGTGGGGGCCGAACACGACGGAGAACGCACTGTCACATTCGATTCTCATCTCGCCTCCTCTGAGAACGCGGAGACGTCGCTGAAGAGGTACACGTTGACGATTGACATGGGGACAGGGATCGTGACGGAGACCACAGAGACCAGCGAAGTGGGCGAGGGGCTGATCCCCGGTGGCATTCCCGACTCCCGGATGACCTTCCAAATGAGTGTCGTCGATTCCCTGCCGTGACCAATTTCGAACCGTCCTCGCGTTCTGGGGCAATACATAGTGTGAGCACAGACAGCGAGATCATTCAGCGCTCGCTCGGGCAACCCCGAGCCTTCGCTGAGCTGTTCGATCGGCATGCCAGGACGGTGGGCGGTTACGCCGCCCGCCGTCTCGGTGCCGATGCGGGCGAGGACATCCTCAGTGAGACGTTCCTGGTCGCGTTCGCACGGCGGAAGTCGTTCGACACGGCCTGGGACTCGGCGCTTCCGTGGTTGTACGGGATCGCGTCCCGGTTGATCAAGAAGCATCGGGCGCGCGAGGCCAAGCATCTGCGATCGAGCGCGGCATCGGCCGCGCGGGACGAGCACATCTCCCACGGCGATCTCGACATGACGATCGCCCGACTCGATGCGGAGATCTCCACCCGCGAGCTGGCGCCGCTGATCGCGTCGCTCTCGGCGAAGGATCGCGAGACGTTGCTGCTGTACGCATGGGGAGACCTCACCTATGAGGAGATCGCCATCGCTCTCGGCGTTCCGGTGGGGACAGTCCGATCGCGCATCAACCGGGTGCGGACGCGGTTGAACCCGGCGCGCGTGAGCGGCCGGGAACGAGTCGTGAATGAGAAGGAAGGAGAGGTCGATGGACGTTTTCGAGCGCGTGCGTGAGGTCAACCGGGGGGCTGGCTTGCCAGAGGAGCAGATCACTGCGGCGAGAGCGCGGCTTCTCACCGGAATCGACGAGGGACGGAGCGTGGAGCGGAAGCGGATCGCCCGGCGTCCGATGTTCGTGATCGCCGGGGCCGTGGCCGGAGTGGCGGCGGTGACGGCCGGTGTCGCGGTGGTCAGTCAGCAGACGGCGCCGACCCCGAGCGTCGAGGCGATCCCGCGGGAGAGCGTCCGACCGACGCCGCAGACGTCGCCGACACCGCAGCCCACTCCCACCTCGGGGACGACGGTCACAGAACCGTTCCCCGGCACGACCCCGCAGTCAGGGCAGTATCTGAGCATCGTCAATTCAACGGAGTCTCTTCTGTATCGAGATGACCAGCAGATGTTCACGCAGTGGTCGGCATACGGCAGCGGCCCGCCGATCTCGGCGTTGCTGGTTCGCGAAGTGAGCCAGGTGTATGTTCCTGCCGACAGATCAGGCGAGTGGTCCGGTCGCTACGGCGATAGCGAGAGGCTCGCATACTTCCCCGATGACCAGGGGCCAGAAGGGAAGTCTGTGTGGGACAGACTCCTGCCTCCGTCGACGGGAACCAAGGATTGGACGAGCCCCGGTGGTTTCGAGGGCGAGGAGTACCCGCTTCGTGGTTCGACGGAGTGGTTCGCAGCATTCCCCCTCGACCCACCCGCCCTTCTCGACTACGCGCGAACTCACGAACGAGGATACGAGCAGAGCCCGGAGCAGGCAGGCGAGGCCGCGGTCAGCACCATCTTCGACACGCTCCGATCGAATGTGGCCCCCGCTAGCCTCAGGCAGTCGCTTCTGGCGGCACTGGATCTCTCGGGGCTCGCCGAGCAGACCGCGGGCGCCGATGGCGTCGTGACATACCGCATGAGCTACGCGCATCTCGATCGTCGCGTGGACACCATCTCGGTGGATATGACCACGGGGTGGGTGAGCGAGTACACCGCGCGGTGGACGCAATCGGACGCCACCTCCAACCACCTCGTGCCGAACAGCGTGCCGGACATCCGGATGACCTATTCGGTGTCAGTGGTGAACTCGCGAATGTAGGCGTGCAGACTACTTCCAGAGCCCCGACACCGACCTCCGGTGTCGGGGCTCCGCCGTAGAATCGAAGGCATGGCATCCGACTCTTTCGTCCACCTGCACGTGCACAGCGAGTACTCGATGCTCGACGGTGCGGCGAAGATCAACGCGATGACCCAGGCGGCCGCCGACTACAAGATGCCGGCCATCGCGGTGACCGATCACGGCAACACCTTCGCGGCTTTCGAGTTCTACAAGGCGGCCAATGCCGCGGGTGTCAAGCCGATCATCGGGCTCGAGGCCTATGTCACTCCCGGCACCCACCGCAGCGACAAGACGCGCGTGCAGTGGGGCTCGCCCGATCAGAAGAGCGACGACGTCTCGGGCTCCGGTGCGTACACCCACATGACCATGTGGAGTCAGAGCACCGAGGGCATGCACAACCTGTTCCGGCTCAGCTCCCGCTCGAGCATGGAGGGCTACTACTTCAAGCCGCGCATGGACCGCGAGCTGCTGCAGACCTACTCCAAGGGACTGATCGCGACCACCGGCTGCCCTTCCGGTGAGATCCAGACACGCCTGCGTCTCGGGCAGTACGACGCCGCGCGCGCCGCCGCGGCCGAGTTCCAAGACCTCTTCGGCAAGGAGAACTACTTCGCCGAGATCATGGACCACGGGCTGTCGATCGAGCGGCGCGTGATGACCGATCTGCTGCGGCTCTCGAAAGACCTCAACATCCCGTTGGTCGCCACCAACGACTCGCACTACACGCATCAGCACGAGGCCGACGCGCACGAGGCACTCCTGTGCGTGCAGTCGGGCTCGACGATGGACGACCCGAACCGGTTCAAGTTCGACGGCGACGGGTACTACATCAAGACCGCGGCCGAGATGCGCCAGCTGTTCCGCGACCACCCCGAGGCCTGCGACAACACGCTGCTGATCGCCGAGCGCTGCGAGGTCGAGTTCAACACGTCGGCCAACTACATGCCGCGCTTCCCGGTTCCCGACGGCGAGACCGAGGACAGCTGGCTCATCAAGGAGGTCGAGGCGGGCCTGCACTACCGGTATCCCGGCGGCATCCCTGACAAGGTGCGCAAGCAGGCCGAGTACGAGACCGGCATCATCCTGCAGATGGGCTTCCCCGGGTACTTCCTCGTCGTCGCCGACTTCATCAACTGGGCGAAGGACAACGGCATCCGCGTGGGGCCGGGTCGTGGCTCCGGTGCCGGCTCGATGGTCGCTTACGCGATGAAGATCACCGACCTCGACCCGCTCGAGCACGGACTCATCTTCGAGCGCTTCCTCAACCCCGACCGTGTCTCCATGCCCGACTTCGACGTCGACTTCGACGACCGGCGCCGCGGCGAGGTCATCGACTACGTCACGGAGAAGTACGGGTCCGAGCGCGTCGCGCAGATCGTCACGTACGGAACGATCAAGTCAAAGCAGGCGTTGAAGGATGCCGGTCGTGTGCTCGGCTTCCCGTTCAGCATGGGGGAGCGGCTCACGAAGGCGATGCCGCCGCCCGTGATGGGCAAGGACATGCCCCTCGACGGCATGTTCGACTCGGCACACCCCCGGTACAAGGAGGCGAGCGAGTTCCGCACGCTGATCGATACCGATCCCGAGGCGAAGACGGTCTTCGACCGCGCGCTGGGGCTCGAGGGTCTGAAGCGCCAGTGGGGCGTGCATGCCGCTGGCGTGATCATGTCGTCGGATCCGCTGCTCGACATCATCCCGATCATGCGACGCGAGCAGGACGGGCAGATCGTCACGCAGTTCGACTACCCGTCGTGCGAATCTCTCGGCCTGATCAAGATGGACTTCCTGGGGCTCCGCAACCTCACGATCATCTCGGATGCCCTCGACAACATCCGCACGAACCGTGGCGAAGAGCTCGATCTCGAACATCTCGGCCTCGACGACCCCGGCGTGTATCAGCTGCTCGCCCGTGGTGACACCCTAGGTGTCTTCCAGCTCGACAGCCCGCCACTGCGTTCGCTCATGCGCCTGATGAAGCCCGACAACTTCGGTGACATCTCGGCACTCATCGCCCTGTATCGACCAGGCCCCATGGGTGCCAACTCGCACACGAACTACGCGCTGCGTAAGAACGGGGTGCAGGAGATCACCCCGATCCACCCCGAGCTGGAAGCGCCGCTCGCCGAGATCCTGGAGGAGTCCTACGGGCTCATCATCTACCAGGAGCAGGTCATGGCGATCGCCCAGGCGGTCGCCGGGTTCAGCCTCGGACAGGCAGACATCCTGCGCCGCGCGATGGGCAAGAAGAAGAAGTCCGAGCTCGATAAGCAGTACGAGGGCTTCGCGGGCGGCATGACAGAGCGCGGCTTCGGTGAGGCGGCCATCAAGGCGCTGTGGGACATCCTGCTGCCGTTCTCGGACTACGCCTTCAACAAAGCGCACTCCGCCGCATACGGCCTCGTGTCGTATTGGACGGCCTACCTCAAGGCGCACTATCCCGCCGAGTACATGGCGGCGCTGCTCACCAGCGTCGGCGACTCCAAGGACAAGATGGCGCTGTACCTGAACGAGTGCCGCCGAATGGGCATCAAGGTGCTCCCGCCGGATGTGTCCGACTCGATCAACTTCTTCGCCGCCGTCGGCGACGACATCCGCTTCGGCCTGGGTGCCGTGCGCAACGTCGGCAGCAACGTCGTCGAAGGCATCGTGCAGGCCCGCAAGGATGAGCGCTTCACCTCGTTCCATCACTTCCTCGACAAAGTGCCGCTGCACGTGTCGAACAAGCGCACCATCGAATCGCTGATCAAGGCCGGCGCCTTCGACTCGATGGGTGACTCCCGTCGCGCGCTCATGGAGGTGCACGAAGATGCGGTGGAGGCCGCAGTCGACCGCAAGCGCAACGAAGCACAGGGCGCGATCGGATTCGACTTCGACAGTCTCTATGACGGCATGGACGAGGCGGCCCCGGCGAAGGTCCCCGCGCGTCCCGAGTGGGTCAAGAAGGACAAGCTCGCCTTCGAGCGCGAGATGCTCGGCCTCTATGTGTCGGACCACCCTCTGGCGGGGCTCGAGGTCCCGCTCGCGAAGCACGCATCGATCTCGATCCATGACCTCAACAACTCCGAAGACCTGCAGGACGGAGACCAGGTGACGGTGGCGGGCCTCGTGACCAGCGTGCAGCATCGTGTCGCCAAGGCGAGTGGAAACCCCTACGGCATGATCACCGTCGAGGACTTCAACGGCGAGGTCACCGTGATGTTCATGGGGAAGACCTACACCGAGTTCCAGCACACGCTGCAGCAGGACGCGATCCTCGCTGTCCGCGGGCGGGTGTCCCGGCGCGACGACGGGCTCAACCTCCATGCGCAGTCCGCATTCGCACCCGATGTGGGCTCCTTCGATGCTGCCGGCCCTCTGGCATTGGTCCTGGCCGAGCAGAGAGCAACCGAGCGCGTGATGATGGAGCTCGCGGAAGTGCTGCGACGACACAACGGCGACACCGAGGTACTCCTTCGCGTGCACCGTGGCGGCACGGCGAAGGTCTTCGAAGTGCCCATGCCGGTCAAGGTGTCCGCGGATCTGTTCGGTGACCTCAAGTCACTGCTCGGACCCACCTGCCTCGGGTGAGCGGGGTAGGATCGTGAGCCGTCGGCAGCACGACGAATCACCCCGTCGAGCCCTGTGACGAAAGGACCACGCATGAGCACGGATCTCCCCGAAACAGAACCCGAGGACGAGGTTTTCGGCGACGATGACGGTGTCCTGTACGACGAAGAGGTCACCCCTGAGTTCGGCATCCTCGGATTCACGCTGCGGGAGCTGCTCATCGTCGGCGTCTGGCTGCTGTCCTTCGTGTTCTCGTTCTTCCCGCTGATCGGCGACCTCTCGCTGTGGAGTGTCGGCATCCAATGGGTCCTCCCGGTCGCGCTCCCGACGGTCGCCGTCTTCCTGCTGGTGCTGCGCCGATTCTCGCCCGAGGGCATCCGCCGGGTCGGTTCGCTCGGCATCGATCAGTTCGCCTCGGTCGCCTTCTCCGTGTCGGCCACGGTCTGGGCCGGCAGCCTCTGGCTCGCGATCTCCGCTGTGGTGTCCACCGGGAACTGGAGCCTCACGTGGAACGGGGTGGCCATGGTCATCACCTCCCTGGCTCTCGTCGTCCTCACGGTCTTCGCCCCGATCATCCCGGGATTGAAGGAAGACTTCCACGGTCGCCTGGTGACTCTCGCCCACCGCAATGCGAATCCGGTGCGCCCCGTCATCGCGAGACCGCGTCCCGAACCCGTGCCGGTCCCGGAAGCCTCCGAAGAATCCGTCGACACATCCGCCTCGGCGGCATCCTCCGCCGCACTCGAGGCGCACGCCGCGAGCCCGACCGACGTCATCGCGGACGGCTCCGCGTCCCCCCTCGTCGTTGCGCTCGACGACGAGGCATCGGGTCAGCAGGCGACCGACGAGATCGCTCGTTTCGACCTGGCTGCACAGGTGCCGCTGACGGCGCACGCCTCGGGCGGCGGCATCGGCACCGAGCAGGCGAGCACCGACGAGGAGTATGTGCCGGCCTATTCGCGCCGTTCGCGTGGACAGGAACCGGAGATCGTCTCGGACACCGGAAGCATCGAGTCGCTGCTGGAGACGGCCGCGACCTACGAGACGGGCGCGGTCGAGGAAGAGCCTGCGCCGCTGCTACTCGAGGGCGTGACCGATGCCGATCTCGAGGCGACGAACCCGCGTGAGAACGCCGCCGTGGCACAGCCGTTCTGGATCCTCGCGCCCTCTGAGCGCGACGTCCACGACGAGCGGGGCGAACCGCTTTTCCGTATCGGTCCGAACGCCTGGGCTCTCGTGATCGAGGACCGTGGGGGTGCGTTCGTCGTCCGACATGACGACGGACGGATCGGCTACCTCCACGACATCTCCGACATCACGAAGGGCTGAAATGCGCACAATCGATCTGCGAGGGCGCGAGCTCTCGCCCGCAGGCATGCTCGCCGCAGTACCCCGGGCGACCCAGGCACGCGCCGAAGCACTCGACACCGCCGCACGCATCGTCGAGGACGTGCGTGACCGCGGCGAGGCCGCTCTTCGCGAGCAGGCCGAGCGTTTCGACGCGGTCACGGACCACGCCGTGCGCGTGCCCGCCGAGCACATCACCACGGCTCTCGCGGAGCTCGCTCCCGAGGTGCGCAGTGCGCTCGAGGAGGCCATCCGCCGAGTCCGTCTCGCCTCCGCCGCGCAGGTCCCCGCCACACAGGTCACCAGGATCGGCGAGGGAGCTGTCATCACGCAGCGCTGGCAACCGGTCCACCGTGTGGGCGTGTACATTCCCGGCGGCAAGGCCGTCTACCCGTCGAGCGTGATCATGAACGTCGTCCCCGCGCAGGTCGCCGGCGTCCAGGAGATCGCCCTGGCTTCGCCGCCGCAGGCAGATCAGGGTGGAAGAATCCACCCGACCATCCTCGCGGCGGCGGCGCTGCTGGGTGTGACCGAGGTGTACGCGATGGGAGGTGCCGGCGCGATCGGCGCCCTGGCGTACGGCGTGCCGTCGCTCGGCCTCGATCCGGTCGATGTCGTGTCCGGGCCGGGCAACAACTATGTCGCGTCGGCCAAACGTGCCGTCGCCGGCGTCGTCGGCACGGACTCGGAAGCCGGGGCGACGGAGATCCTCGTGGTCGCCGATGCACACGCGGATCCGCGTCTCATCGCCGCCGACCTCGTGAGCCAGGCCGAGCACGATGAGCAGGCGTCCGCCGTGCTTGTCACCGACGCGGCCGAGCTCGCAGAACAGGTCGCCGTCGAGGTGCAGCGGATCGCCACGATCACCCGGCACAGCGAACGCGTCGCCGCCGCGCTGTCGGGGCCTCAGTCCGCCATCGTCCTCGTCGACGACAGGGCCATGGCCACGGCGTTCAGCAACGCCTATGCGCCGGAGCACCTCGAACTGCACCTCGTGGATGCCGAAGAGGCGGCCGCCGACTTCACCAGCGCCGGAGCCGTCTTCGTCGGCGACCAGACGCCGGTGAGCCTCGGTGACTACATGGCTGGCAGCAATCACGTGCTGCCGACCGGGGGACAGGCACGCTATGCTCCCGGGCTCGGCTCGTACACCTTCCTTCGACCGCAGCAGGTGATCTCCTACGACAGGGCTGCGCTGGCGGCCGTGCGCGCCGGGGTCGTCGCCCTCGCCGACACCGAGGTGCTTCCCGCGCACGGTGAAGCGATCGAGGCCCGTTTCACCGCGTAGGATCGGTCAGATGCACTGCCCCTTCTGTCGACACCCCGACTCCCGCGTCATCGATTCACGCACGAGCGACGACGGGCTCTCGATCAGGCGTCGTCGACAGTGCCCGGAGTGCGGCGGCCGTTTCACGACGACCGAGACCGCGAGTCTCAACGTGATCAAGCGTTCCGGCGTGATGGAGCCGTTCAGTCGGGAGAAGGTCATCACGGGTGTGCGGAAGGCCTGCCAAGGGCGCCCGGTGACGGAGGGCGACCTCGCGGTGCTCGCACAGCGCGTGGAGGAGGCCGTCCGACAGACAGGCGTGTCGCAGCTCGACACCAACGAGATCGGTCTCGCCATCCTCGGTCCGCTGCGTGACCTCGATGAGGTCGCGTTCCTGCGCTTCGCCAGTGTCTACCAGGCCTTCGATTCGCTCGAGGATTTCGAGGCCGCGATCACAGATCTGCGCGCCGACCACACGAAGCGGGAGTCCGAGGAGCGGTAATCTGGCAGGGATGTATCCGCTGCTCTTCCGCGCTGTCCTCTCGCGCTTCGATCCCGAGTTCGCCCACCACGCCGGCATGGCGGTGATCCGCGTGCTCGGTGTGCCTCCGTTCTCGTGGGCCACGCGCGCGATCACCCGCCCTGACCCGTCGCTGCGCGTCGAGGCGCTCGGTCTCACCTTCCCCTCGCCGTTCGGCGTCGCCGCGGGCTTCGACAAGAACGCGGTCGGCGTGCGAGGACTCGCAGCTCTCGGCTTCGGACATGTGGAAGTCGGCACCGTGACCGCGATCGCCCAGGAGGGGAACCCGAAGCCGCGGCTGTTCCGTCTCATCGCGGATCGCGCCGTGATCAATCGGATGGGCTTCAACAACGCCGGAGCGGATGCGGCGGCGCGCAGGCTCGCCCGCCTGCGGCGCGGCGCGCCTGACACGATCATCGGGGTCAACATCGGCAAGAGCCGTGTGGTCGAGGTCGAGGATGCGACGGCGGACTACGTGGCCTCGGCGACACGGCTCGCTCCGCTCGCCGACTACCTGGCCGTCAACGTGTCGTCGCCGAACACTCCGGGACTGCGAGGACTGCAAGCGGTGGAGACGCTGGCTCCGCTGCTGCGCGCCGTTCGAGAGGCTTCCGGCGCCACACCGCTGCTCGTCAAGATCGCACCGGATCTTCCCGACGAGGAGATCACTGCGATCGCCCAGATGGCCGTCGCCGAGGGACTCGCGGGAATCATCGCGCACAACACCACCATCAGCCGAGACGGTCTGCTCACGGATCCCGCGACGGTCGAGGCGGCAGGCGCGGGAGGACTGTCCGGTGCACCGCTGAAGAAGCGCTCGCTCGAAGTCCTTCGGGTCGTGCGCGAAGCCGTTCCCGCCGACTTCTGCGTGATCGCCGTCGGGGGAGTGGAGACGCCATCCGACGTGCAGGAGCGCCTTGCGGCCGGTGCGACCCTCGTGCAGGGCTACACCGCTTTCCTGTACCGCGGCCCGTTCTGGGGCCGGGAGATCAACAGGGGACTGATCAGTCGGGGTACTGGCCGCGCTTGACCTGCGGCTTCGGCAGACGCATGAATCGCATCTGCAGGGCGCGCATCGCGGCGTACCAGCCCAGACCGCGCTCGAGACGCTCCTTGCCGAACTTCGCCGCGGCCTTGCGCTTGACGCGCATGCCGAGCAGGATCATGCCGCCGATCGCGATGACGAGGTAACCCATCATCACGATGTACGCGTAGAACGAGATGACCGTGTTCGCCGGCACCAGCGAGGCGAGGATGACCAGGACCATCACTCCCATCACGAACTCGGCCGGGTGCCAGCCCGCATCCACGTAGTCGCGGACCCAGCGGCGCTGCGGGCCCTTGTCACGGACCGGGAGGTACTTCTCCTCGCCGGCGGCCATGCCGGCCTGCGCTCGTGCGCGACGCTCGTTGAGCTCCGCCTTCGCGGCCGCCTTCGCCTCCTTGGTGTTGGCGACCAGGGGGCGGCGACGAGCTGCCTCCTGCTCCGCACGGGTCGGCGTCGCGCGCCCCTTGCCGACGGCAGTCGTCTCGGGGGTGTCGTCGTTCGTGGAAGGGGAGGTAGGGGTAGTGGACACGGAGTTCCTCGGTTCGCCGGCGGGGGATCACCTTAAGATTACTCGCATGACCTCTCCTGTTCCTCCCCGTGAGTCCGATGCCGCCGTCCTCGAGGCGGTGGCGATCGGGATCCCGTCAGCGCTGTCGGACCTCGGCCACCTCGTGCGCATTCCGGGGATGGCCTGGCCCGCGTTCGATCAGACCCAGCTGGAGCGCAGCGCGGAAGCCGTGGCCGCGCTGGCGTCGGGCACCGGAGTCTTCGACGAGGTGCGCGTCCTCCGCGCCGCGATTCCCGGCACCGACGAGCAGGGGCAGCCGGCCGTCCTCGCCGCGCGCGCGGCCCGCAACGGCAAGCCCACGATCCTTCTGTACGCGCACCACGACGTGCAGCCTCCGGGAGACGATGCCCTCTGGGAGACCCCGCCGTTCGAGCCGACGGTGCGCGACGGGCGTCTCTACGGGCGCGGTGCGGCCGACGACAAGGCCGGCATCATGTCGCATATCGCCTCGATCCGCGCGGTGAGCGAGGTGCTCGGCGATGACCTCGACCTCGGCATCGCGATGTTCATCGAAGGGGAGGAGGAGTACGGGTCCCGTTCGTTCGCCCAGTTCCTCTCCGACAACAAGGATGCTCTCCGCGCCGACGCCATCGTCGTGGCCGACTCGGGCAACTGGGACTCCGTGACTCCCGGTCTCACCGTCTCCCTCCGTGGCAACGCCCGGTTCACGATGCGCGTGCGCACCCTGGACCACGCCTCGCACTCCGGAATGTTCGGCGGCGCCGTACCCGACGCGATGATGGCGACCGTCACGCTGCTGTCCACGCTGTGGAACGCCGACGGCTCGGTGGCGGTCGAGGGGATGACCGAGCGCGACGCCCCCACCCCCGACTACACCGAGGCGACGCTGCGGGACGAAGCAGGACTCCTTCCCGGCACCACTCCTATCGGGGACGGCAGCATCCTCAGCCGGATCTGGAACAAGCCGTCGGTCACGGTGATCGGGATCGACGCCACCAGCGTGGCGGCAGCCTCCAATACGCTGCTCCCCGAGGTCACCGTCGTGATCAGTGCTCGCGTGGCTCCGGGCCAGAGCGGCCAGGAGGCATACGAGGCCTTGGAGCGCCACCTCCGCGCACACGCACCTTTCGGTGCCGAGCTCACCTTCTCGGATGTCGACCTCGGCGACGGTTTCCTCGTGGACACCAGCGGCTGGGCGGTCGCGCTGACCCGGGACGCGATGCGCGACGGGTACGGGGTGCCTCCGGTGGACCTGGGCGTGGGCGGATCGATCCCGTTCATCGCCGACCTGGTGCGGGAATTCCCCGCCGCACAGATCCTCGTCACGGGTGTCGAGGACCCGCATTCGCGCGCGCACAGCCCGAATGAGTCGCTGCACCTCGACACCTTCCGCCACGCGGTCGCGACCGAGGCGCTGCTGCTCGCTCGCATGAATGCCGCAGAACTCTGAGCCTCCCCGCATCTGCGGCGGTAGAATCGTCCGAGAAGCCGTGCACCTGCGGCCCGTCACAAGGAGCGACATGAGCGACACCACACTCTCCCCAGAGACCACCCGCGCACACGGCGTCACCCTGACCGACGCTGCCGCCACGAAGGTGAAGAACCTCCTCGAGCAGGAAGGCCGCGATGACCTGCGTCTGCGCGTCGCGGTGCAGCCGGGCGGGTGTTCGGGGCTGATCTACCAGCTCTACTTCGACGAGCGCTACCTCGAGGGCGACGAGACCGTCGACTTCGACGGCGTCGAGGTCATCATCGACAACATGAGCGTCCCGTACCTCGACGGAGCGGCGATCGACTTCAAGGACACCATCTCCGAGCAGGGGTTCACGATCGACAACCCCAACGCAGCGGGCAGCTGCGCCTGTGGCGACAGCTTCCACTGACCCTCGCTTCGCCGACTCGGCCGTCGTCACCACTGGTGACGACGGCCGTTCTGGTTCCGGAACCTGCGTGGATGGCATGAATCAGGTGTGAGGTTGCCCTAGACTTGGGTGTGCTCTGTTCGCGATCTGAAAGGTGCATCGTGCCCTCGAAACGCAGCCTTCGTTGGGCCGCCCTCCCTGTGGGAGTTGCGGCAGCCTTGGCCCTGGCGGGATGCTCTCCCACCGAGCTGAACGGCTTTCTTCCGGGCTTCGTGGAGGGTGGCCCCGCAGCCACCAACCAGACCGAGCGCGTCTCCTCGCTCTGGGTGAACTCCTGGATCGTGCTTCTCGCCGTCGGCATCATCACCTGGGGCCTGATGGCCTGGGCTGCGATCGCCTACCGCCGCCGCAAGGGCCAGACCGGTCTTCCGGTGCAGATGCGCTACAACATGCCGATCGAGATCTTCTACACGATCGTGCCGCTCATCCTCGTGCTGGGAATGTTCTTCTTCACCGCTCGTGATCAGACCGAGATCGAAGCCAAGTGGGACCAGCCCGACGTCGAGGTCACCGCGATCGCGAAGCAGTGGGCGTGGGACTTCCAGTACGACGGCGACGAGAAGGACAACTCCGACGCCGTGTGGACCATGGGCATCCAGGCCCAGCCCGACAAGGACGGCAACATCGACCAGGCGCAGCTGCCGACGCTGGTGCTGCCCGTCGACAAGAAGGTGACGATCAACCTTCAGTCCCGTGACGTCATCCACTCCTTCTGGATCATCGACTTCCTCTACAAGAAGGACATGTTCATCGGGAAGGACAACTCCTGGTCGTTCATCCCGACGCGAGAGGGCGAGTACGCCGGTAAGTGCGCCGAGCTCTGCGGCGAGTACCACTCGATGATGCTCTTCAACGTGAAGGTCGTCTCGCAGAGCGAGTACGACTCCTACCTCGCGTCGCTCGAGGAGCAGGGCAACACCGGTGACATCACCGGCGCCTACGACCGTCTCTCGAACCTCCCGGGGACGACCCCGAAGACCGACACCGAGGAAGGAGGGGAGTAAGCCATGTCGACCACAGAAGCTCCCCGTACCGACGAGTCTCCCCGCTCGCGTCCTAACACCCTGCCTGCACGCCAGGCTGCTCTGATGAGCTCCTCGCGTGTGGAGCAGAAGGGCAACATCGTCGTCAAGTGGATCACCTCCACGGACCACAAGACCATCGGGTACATGTACCTGATCGCCTCGGTGATGTTCTTCCTGCTCGGCGGCGTGATGGCACTCGTCATCCGTGCCGAACTGTTCGCGCCGGGCATGCAGATCATCCCGACGAAGGAGCAGTACAACCAGCTGTTCACGATGCACGGCACGATCATGCTGCTAATGTTCGCGACGCCGCTGTTCGCCGGCTTCGCCAACGCCATCCTGCCGCTGCAGATCGGTGCTCCCGACGTCGCCTTCCCGCGTCTGAACGCCTTCGCGTTCTGGCTCGTCCTCTTCGGCTCCACCATCGCGGTCGCCGGCTTCCTCACCCCGCAGGGCGCGGCCTCCTTCGGATGGTTCGCCTATCAGCCGCTGGCAGGAGCATCCTTCTCGCCCGGGGCGGGTGGAAACCTGTGGATGGTCGGACTCGGCATCTCCGGTTTCGGAACGATCCTCGGTGCCGTGAACTTCATCACGACGATCATCACGATGCGTGCGCCCGGCATGACGATGTGGCGCATGCCGATCTTCTCGTGGAACACGCTGATCACGAGCCTGCTCATCCTGATGGCGTTCCCCGTTCTCGCAGCCGCGATCTTCGCTGCAGCGGCAGACCGCATCCTGGGCGCTCACATCTACGACCCGGCCAACGGTGGCGTCCTGCTCTGGCAGCACCTGTTCTGGTTCTTCGGTCACCCTGAGGTGTACATCATCGCGCTGCCGTTCTTCGGCATCGTCTCCGAGATCTTCCCGGTCTTCAGCCGCAAGCCGATCTTCGGATACAAGACCCTGGTCTACGCGACGATCGCCATCGCGGCGCTCTCGGTCGCGGTGTGGGCTCACCACATGTACGTGACGGGCTCGGTCCTGCTTCCGTTCTTCGCGCTGATGACCATGCTGATCGCCGTGCCGACGGGTGTGAAGATCTTCAACTGGATCGGCACGCTCTGGCGAGGGTCCGTGACATTCGAGACTCCGATGGTCTTCTCCCTCGGCTTCCTCGTGTCCTTCGTCTTCGGTGGTCTGACCGGCGTCATCCTGGCAGCACCGCCGCTGGACTTCGCCCTCTCCGACTCGTACTTCGTCGTCGCGCACTTCCACTACGTGGTGTTCGGAACCGTGGTGTTCGCCATGTTCGCCGGCTTCTACTTCTGGTGGCCGAAGTGGACCGGACGCATGCTGAACGAGCGCCTCGGCTACGTGCACTTCTGGCTGCTGTTCATCGGCTTCCACATGACCTTCCTCATCCAGCACTGGCTGGGCGTTGACGGCATGGTGCGTCGCTACGCCGACTACTCGGAGGCGGACGGCTGGACCTGGCAGAACCAGGTCTCGACGATCGGTGCGATCATCCTCGGCGCCTCGATGCTGCCCTTCTTCCTGAACGTCTGGATCACGGCGCGCAAGGCTCCGAAGGTCACGGTCAACGACCCGTGGGGCTACGGCGGATCGCTCGAGTGGGCGACCTCCTGCCCGCCGCCGCGACACAACTTCACGTCGATCCCGCGCATCCGCAGCGAGCGTCCTGCGTTCGATCTGAATCACCCCGAAGCCGCCGAGTTCGCTACGACGGCTCCCGGCGAGCGAGAGGCCCACTAAGTCATGCGCGACAATGTCATTCTCTGGTGGATCCTGACGGCGTTCTTCGCCCTCGTCGGTGTGGTCTACACCGGCTGGCACATCCTGGCCACGCCGGCGGACAACTTCGCCATGCGGATCGAGTGGGTCGGAACGGTCGCCCTGTTCTTCGGCGCCTTCATGGGAGCCATGATCGCGTTCTACCTCGACCGCACGCACAAGGCTCAGCGGGGCGAGCTTCCCGAGGACATCCTGACGTCCGACATCGATGACGGTGACCCGGAGCTGGGCGAGTTCAGCCCGTGGTCCTGGTGGCCGATCGTGCTGGCGGCCTCGGCGGGAGTCTTCGTCGTCGGTCTCGCGGTCGGACACTTCCTTCTGCCGATCGGTCTCGCGATCTTCGTGGTCGCCATCGTCGGCTGGGTGTACGAGTACTACCGCGGCAACTTCGCCCGCTGATACTTCCTCATCGAAGAAGGCCCCCGGATTCCTCCGGGGGCCTTCTTCGTGTGCGGACGGCGCCGCGATCAGGCGCGGGCACGGATGCGGGGGATGCCGGTCAGCGGATCGACCGGACGGTGGTGGACGCCATCCGAGTCCTCGACCGCGTACCCTTCTCTGACCCAGTACTCGAAGCCGCCGATCATCTCGCGGACTCGGTAGCCGAGACGGGCGAACTCGAGCGCGCCCTTCGCGCCGGCGTTGCATCCGGGACTCCAGCAGTAGACGACGACGTCAGCGTCCTTCGGCACCTCCGCGGGTGCACGAGCGGAAATCTCGCTGTAGTGCATGTGCACGGCGCCGGCGACGCGGCCCTGCGCCCAGGCTGCGTCGGAGCGGACGTCGACGACGACGATGCTCTCGCCTGACTCCAGGGCGGCATGCACGTCGCTGGGGTCTGTCTCATAGGCCAGCTTGGCAGCGAAGAAGTCAGTGCGATCGATCATGACCTCAGCCTAGGGAGGCGGCGGCGTCGTCCCCAGCGGATTCCGGTCGGCCGGCGTCCGATTGCCGTCAACGACAGTCGGACAGAGCGCGTGATGGTGCTCGGAGCGCCGACTGGTCAGAGCGTGGCGGTCATCTGCACACGAGGTCCGTGCTCGAAGAGTCCCAGACTCTCTTCGATGGCCACGAGCTCTCGGAGCAGCGCCGTGTCCGGTTCGCTCTCGACAAAGCCGCACGAAGCGTAGAACGGCGCGTTCCAGGGCACGTCGGTGTAGGTGCGCAGCGTGACGTCGGTGTGGCCGCGTCGCCGCGCCTCCGCCAGCGCGGCCGTGACGAGCTGACGACCGATGCCACGACGTCCGAACGAGGGGAGTACCGAGAGCTGCTCGAGATGGGCGTGTCCGTCGATCTCGAGGACATGGACGTAGCCGACGACGATCGGTGCCGCGACGTCGTCGGTGAGCTCGGCGACCAGGACGAACCCCGGTGACTCCGTACGATCCTGCGGCGGCGTCGGGGGAGGCCAAGTGACCGCGCCGAACAGGTCGATGAGCAGGGCATCGGCGGCGCGTTCGATCTGTTCGGTCAGAGCATCGTCCCTCGGCGTGGAAGGGCGTATGACGATGTCCATGATCAGTCGGTGACGGCGGCGATCGCTTCGATCTCCACGAGCTGATGGTCGTAGCCGAGCACGGTGACGCCCAGGAGGGTGCTGGGGACGTCGTGAGCGCCGAAAGCGGCATGGACCACGTCCCATGCCGTCACGAGGTCGGCTTGCGCGGAGGAGGCCACCAGGACCCGGGTGCTGATGACATCCGTGAGCGTGGCGCCGGCCACGTCGAGCGCCGCGTGCAGGGTCTCCACACAGCGCGCCGCCTGGGCCGCGTAGTCGCCCGGTGCCGCGGTCGTGCCGTCATCGTTCAGGGGGCATGCTCCGGCGAGGAAGATGAGCCGGGATCCCGCCGGTGCGGTCGCGGCGTAGGCGTAAGGAGTGTCGGCGAGGGAGGTGGCGCGGATCAGCTGGACGGCGGATGACATGGGTGGATCCTCTCATTCGGGTACTAACGATGAAGGCCCCGTCCGTATGGACGAGGCCTTCATCAGATGGGGGAGTGGCGACTACTCGCCGTCCTCCGACTTCTTGCGAGGCTTCTTCACCGGCTCGGTCGCGATGACCGTGCTGGGGGTGTTCGGCGTCTCGTCGACGTGCGTCTCATCGACCGTGAGCGGGGCGTCGGGGAAGCCTGCGCGCTCGTGAGCGCCCTGGATCTCCGCGGCCTCGGTCTCGTCGTTGTGAGCCGTGACGTGGTGCTGGTGAGCGTCTGCTGCCTCGACCTCGGCCTGCGTGAGCGGTGCCAGGCGGTCTTCGAAGAACCAGCGGGAGATCGAGGAGCGGAGGTTCTCCGTCCACGGGATACGTCCCTTGGCGTTCGGGCGTACCACGAGGGGCTCGTACGTGTCGACGTCGATGAGCTTCCAACGGTCGTACTTGTCGACCGGCTGGTGCACCTCGATGAACTCTCCGCCGGGAAGGCGGACGATGCGACCGGACTCGAAGCCGTGCAGCACGATCTCGCGGTCCTTCTTCTGCAGCGCGATGCAGATGCGCTTCGTGACGAAGTAGCCGAGGATCGGGCCCAGGAAGAGCATCGCCTGCAGCGTGTGGATGACGCCTTCCATCGTGAGCATGAAGTGCGTCGCGATGAGGTCGGACGAGGCTGCAGCCCACAGCACCGCGTAGAAGATGACGCCGGCCACACCGATCGCCGTGCGCGTCGCGGCGTTGCGCGGGCGCTGAGCGATGTGGTGCTCGCGCTTGTCGCCCGTGACCCACGCCTCGATGAAGGGGTAGATCGCGACGAGCACGATGAACAGACCGAGCACGAGGACCGGCGCGATGATGCCGAACGACCAGGTGTGGTCGAGGAAGACGATGTCCCAGTTCGACGGTGCCAGACGCAGGGCGCCGTCGGCGAAGCCGATGTACCAGTCCGGCTGCGTGCCGGCGGAGACGGGGGACGGGTCGTACGGTCCGTAGTTCCAGATCGGGTTGATCTGGAAGAAGGTCGCGATCAGCACGATGGTGCCGAAGACGATGAACAGGTATCCGCCCATCTTCGACATGTACACCGGCATCATCGGGTAGCCCACGACGTTGTCGTTCGTGCGGCCGGGGCCGGCGAACTGCGTGTGCTTGTTGATGATCATGAGCATCAGGTGCACCACGATCAGTGCGATGACGAGCATGGGCAGCAGCAGGATGTGCAGCGTGTACAGGCGTCCGACGATGTCGGTACCGGGGAACTCTCCGCCGAAGAGGAGGAACGAGGTCCAGGTGCCGATCAGGGGGAGGCCCTTGATCATGCCGTCGATGATGCGAAGACCGTTGCCCGAGAGCAGGTCGTCGGGAAGCGAGTAGCCGGTGAAGCCCTCTGCCATGGCGAGGATGAAGAGGATGAAGCCGATCACCCAGTTGAGCTCACGCGGCTTGCGGAACGCACCGGTGAAGAACACGCGGAGCATGTGCACGCCGATTCCGGCGATGAACACCAGCGCGGCCCAGTGGTGGATCTGACGGACCAGCAGACCGCCTCGCAGGTCGAAGGAGATGTGCAGCGACGATTCCAGCGCTGCGGACATCTCGATTCCACGCATCGGCGCGTAGGCGCCGGTGTAGTGGGTCTCGACCATCGACGCGTCGAAGAAGAACGTCAGGAAGGTTCCGGAGAGGAACACGACGACGAAGCTCCACAGCGCGATCTCGCCCAGCATGAACGACCAGTGGTCGGGGAAGATCTTGCGTCCGAGCTCCTTGACGAAGCCGGAGAGGCTGGTGCGCTCATCGATGTAGTTCGACGCGGCACCGACGAAGCGGCCGCCGAGAGGTGCCTTGGTGTCGTTGTCGTCTTTGGACAGCGTTGCGGTGCTCAATGGCGCTCCCAGAAGCTCGGGCCGACGGGTTCCGTGAAGTCGCTGCGTGCGATCAGGTAGCCCTCGTCATCGACGGTGATGGGCAGCTGCGGCAGCGGACGTGCCGCCGGGCCGAAGATGACCTTTGCGTGGTCCGTGACGTCGAACTGCGACTGGTGGCACGGGCACAGCAGGTGGTGGGTCTGCTGCTCGTACAGTGCCACGGGGCAACCGACGTGCGTGCAGACCTTGGAGTAGGCGACGATGCCGTCGTAGGACCAGTCCTTGCGGTCCTCGGCCTCGATCAGCTGCTCGGGGCGCAGACGCATCATCAGCACGATGGCCTTGGCCTTCTCCTCGAGGTAGCCGTCGTGGTGGCTCAGCGTCGCGAGCTCTTCCGGGATCACATGGAACGCGGAGCCGAGCGTGACATCAGCGGCGCGGATCGGGGTGCCGTCGGGGTCGCGCACCAGGCGCGCTCCCTCTTCCCACATCGTGTGCTTGAGCAGCACGACCGGGTCGCCCGCCGTGGGGTCTTCCGGAGTGGAGTGCGGCGCCAGGCCACGGAACAGCGTCACGCCGGGGATGATCGAGGCGACGATCGCTGCGAACAGCGAGTTGCGGATCATCGAGCGACGACCGAAGCCGGACTCCTCGTTCGCGTCGGAGAAGGCCTTGATGGCAGCTTCGCGCGTTGCATCCGTGCCACTGGTGGGGTGGCGGTGCTCGATGAACTCCTTGTCGGACATGAGCGCCTTGGACCAGTGGATCGCACCGATACCGAGGGCCAGCAACGCGAGGGCGATGCCGAGACCGATGAAGAGGTTGTTCTGCCGGATGTCGATGAGCGCGCCGCTCTCGATCGGGAACAGCATGTAGGCGGCGACCGCCCAGATGCTGCCGGCGAGCGAGAGGTAGAACAGCGTGTAGACAGTGCGGACAGCGGCCTTCTCAGCGCGCGGGTCCTTATCGGTCATCCGCTCGCGGTGCGGCGGAAGCCCGGGGTTCTGCACGGGATCGCTGACTGCGACACCCAGCCCCGGAGAGGGCTGGTAGGCCCTGTCAAGAGCCTGCGAGTCGTCGTCGTGTGCCATGGTGCTCCTCGTACGTTCCTCTTCGATGATTAAGCGTCAGTTGGACTTCGCCGTGATCCACACGGTGACGGCGACGAGTGCGCCGATACCGAAGATCCACACGAACAGGCCCTCGGAGACCGGTCCGAGCGAGCCGAGCGAGAATCCGCCGATCTGCACGGACTGCTGCTGGAAGAGCAGCGCCGAGATGATGTCGCGCTTGTCTTCGTCGGACAGGTTCATGTCGCCGAAGACAGGCATGTTCTGCGGGCCGGTGACCATGGCCGCGTACATGTGCAGTGCGCTGGTCTCGCTGAGTCCGGGGGCGTACTTGCCCTCGGTGAGCGCTCCACCGGCGGCGGCCACGTTGTGGCACATCGCGCAGTTGACGCGGAACAGCTCCGCGCCCTTGGACACGTCACCCTTGCCGTCGAGGATGTGGTCCGACGGGAACGTCGGGCCGGGTGCCTCGGACTGGACGAAGGACGAGATCGCGAGGATCTGGTCCTCCGTGAACTGCGGTGCCTTCTGCGGTGCCTGCGGTCCCTGCATCTGCAGGGGCATGCGACCGGTCGACAGCTGGAACTCGGTTGCCAGTTCGCCCACGCCGTAGAGGCTGGGGCCGTTGGCCGTTCCCTCCAGGTCGAGACCGTGGCAGGTGGCGCAGTTGGCCGTGAACAGCTTCTCGCCGTCTTCAACGGTCAGCTGCGAGGTCGCGGCCGACTGGGTGTCGGATGCAGCGAACGCGGCGGTCGCTCCGGCGTACACAGCGCCGGTGATCATGAGGCCTGCTCCGATGAGCGCCGCTGCCGCCAAAGGGCTGCGACGACCGCCGGAACGGCGCTTCTTCTCTCGTGCCATCTCGGGGATCAGCTCCGCTCTCATTTCAGGAAGTAGATAACGAGGAACAGCACGATCCAGACGACGTCGACGAAGTGCCAGTAGTAGGACACCACGATCGAGGAGGTCGCCTCCTTGTGCCGGAAGTTCTTGACGGCGTATGCACGGCCGATGACGAGCAGGAACGCGACCAGACCACCGGTGACGTGCAGGGCGTGGAAGCCGGTCGTCAGGTAGAACGCGGAAGCGTAGGAGTCGGCGCCGATCGGCATGCCTTCAGCGACCAGCTGGGCGTACTCCCAGACCTGGCCGGAGACGAAGATCGCGCCGAGGGCGAAGGTGAGGAAGAACCACTCGACCATTCCCCAGCCGAACAGGCGACGGCGTCCGGCGCCGTTCTTCTGTCCCTTGCCGATCTTGTAGGGCTGCAGGTCCTCCGCCGCGAACACGCCCATCTGGCACGTGAACGAGGAGAGCACGAGGATCGCAGTGTTCACTGCGGCGAACGGGACGTTCAGCAGCTCGGTCCGGTCTGCCCACAGCTCCGGGGAGGTGCTGCGGAGGGTGAAGTAGATCGCGAAGAGTCCCGCGAAGAACATCACCTCACTGCCGAGCCACACAATGGTGCCGACAGCTACCGGGTTGGGCCGCTTAATCGTTCTCGCCGCCGGGGCATACGTCGCTGAGGTCGTCACCCCTCCATTATGGCCGATCCGCGGGCGTGATTCTTGCACCGACGGCCCTCGAATAGCCTGCCTTGGACTTAGGGGACCCTAAGAAAACACTGCGAATACCCGGTGAATCCGCGGGAAACAAGGGGTGAGGCCCCTGTGCACGTGTGTTCGGAAGCATCTGCATGTTTTCTCTGCGCCGATAGGATCGCACACATGGCTGATTCCCTGACCTGGTCCGACGTGCTCACCACTCTGTTGGAGCGCCGTGATCTCAGTGTGTGGGAGTCCACGTGGGCCATGCGTCAGATCATGCAGGGAGGCGTCACCGAAGCGCAGTTGGCGGGCTTCCTCGTAGCCCTCCGTGCGAAGGGGGAGACGATCGACGAGATCGTCGGCTTCCGCGATGCGATCCTCGAGGCTGCGGTTCCCCTTCCCGTCTCACCCGACGTGCTGGACATCGTCGGAACCGGTGGTGACCGAGTCGGCACGGTGAACGTCTCGACCACGGCGGCGATCATCATCGGCGCGACGGGTGTGCCCGTGGTCAAGCACGGCAATCGCGCGGCGAGCTCCGCCTCCGGGTCCTCCGACGTGCTGGGGGCCCTCGGGCTTGAGCTGTCCCTCGACCCTGCCGCCGTCGCATCCATCCTCGACCGCACCGGCATCACCTTCGCCTGGGCCGGAGCCTTCCACCCGGGCTTCAAGCACGCCGGTCCCGTGCGGGCGGAGCTGGGAGTGCCGACCGTCTTCAACATGCTCGGACCGCTGTGCAACCCCGCTCGTGCCGAGGCCAACGCGGTTGGCGTCGCGCAGATCGAGCGCGTCCCGCTGATCACGGGTGTGTTCCGTACTCGTGGTGCGACGGCGCTCGTCTTCCGTGGCGATGACGGACTCGACGAACTCACCACCACCGGACACAGTCGCATCTGGGAGGTCACCCGCGGGGACATCCACGAGCACGACCTCGACCCCCGCGACCTCGGCATCCCGATCGCTGATCTCGCCGACCTCATCGGCGGCTCGCCCCAGCACAATGCGGAGGTGCTCCGGCGCACCTTGGCGGGGGAGACCGGCGCCGTGCGTGACATCGTGCTGCTCAACGCCGCGGCGGGCATCGTCGCCTTCGAGCTCTCGCAGGATGCCACTCAGGTGCAGCGGCCGATCCTGGAGCGCCTGCGTGAAGGCTACGACAAGGCGTCGGCGGCGGTCGACGACGGTCGCGCCCTGGCGAAGCTCGACCAGTGGATCTCGGTGAGTCGCGAACTGGCTGCTCCGAAGGAGTGACCGTGGACCCCGTCGACGCGCTGCTGGAGATCGCCTCTCTGCTGGAGCGCGAGCGGGCGTCGCGCTATCGAGCGAAGGCATTTCGTCAGGCCGCGGCGACACTGCAGGACCTTCCCGACGACGTCCGCGCCGATCCCACCCGACTGCGTGCGGCGAGGGGCATCGGCGAGTCGACGTTCGCGGTGATCCGTCAGGCCCAGGCGGGGCAGATTCCCGACTATCTCGTCGAGCTGCGGGGAGATGTCGAACCCGAGCGCGTCTCCGAGCTTCGCGCGAAGCTCCGCGGCGACCTGCACGCGCATACCGACTGGTCCGATGGAACGACTCCGCTCTCGGTGATGGCTGCTGCTGCACGCGCCCTCGGGCACGAGTATCAAGCGATCACGGATCACTCGCCACGCCTTCGGGTGGCCAGAGGGCTCTCTGCGGAGCGGCTGCGCGAGCAGATGCCCCTCGTGCGTGCGGAATCCGGCGACGGTTTCACCCTTCTCACCGGCATCGAGGTCGACATCCTCGAAGACGGGGCGCTCGATCAGGAAGACAACCTGCTCGCCGAGCTCGACATCGTCGTGGCATCGGTCCATTCCAAGCTGCGCATGGACTCGCGTCCGATGACCGCGCGGATGATCGCCGCGGTGTCACACCCGAGGGTGAACGTGCTCGGACACTGCACAGGTCGACTCGTACAGGGCGAGCGGGGCACGCGCCCGCAGTCGGCATTCGATGCGGCAGCGGTCTTCTCCGCCTGCGCCGACAACGGAGTGGCCGTCGAGATCAATTCCCGGCCTGAGCGTCAGGATCCGCCGGATGAGCTGATCGCGATCGCCCTGGAGGCGGGATGCCTGTTCTCCATCGATTCGGATGCTCATGCTCCCGGCCAGCTCTCACTGCTGGACCACGGCGCCGAGCGCGCGGAGCGGGCGGGGATCCCCGCGTCGCGGATCGTGACGACCTGGGGGCTCTCGCGTCTGCTCGCCTGGGCGGAGTAGACCCGCTCCGTCGCCCTGTCAGCCGGCTTTGAGCGCGGCGTTGGACACCGCGGCGACCGCACGCGTCATGGAGCCGCCGAGGTTCCACTTCTCCGCGAGTGCCGTGGCCGCGTCCACCTCTGCGGGGTCGAGCACTCGAAGCGGAACGTCGGGTGCGGTGAGGGGGAGGGAGGTGGCGACGGCCACCACCGTCGGCGCGACATCGAGGTAGGCGGATGCCGCGAGCAGCTTCGCACGCACTCCGGCGCTCATGCCCTCGCCTGCCTCCGCGGCGGCACGGATGCCCTCGAGATCGGCGTGAGCCTGGAGCAGGGTCGCCGCGGTCTTCTCGCCGACGCCAGCCACCCCGGGGAGTCCGTCTGAGGCATCGCCGCGCATGGTGGCGAAGTCGGCGTACTGCGAGGGGAGCACGCCGTACTTCGCGACCACCGTCGCATCGGTCACGATCTCGAGGTTACTCATGCCGCGTGCGGTGTAGATGACCCGCACGTCGCGGGCGTCGTCGACGAGCTGGAACAGGTCACGGTCGCCCGTGACGATGTCGACCGGCATCGTCGCGGTGGTCGCGAGCGTGCCGATCACGTCGTCGGCCTCGTGCTCCGCGACCCCGACGATGGGGATCCCGATCGCCGCGAGCGTCTCGCGGATGAGGGGGATCTGGGCTTCGAGAGGGTCGGGAACCTCTTCGACGTCTGGCCCGCTCTCGACGACTTCGACGACGCGGTGCGTCTTGTAGCTGGGGATGAGGTCGACGCGCCACTGCGGGCGCCAGTCGTCGTCCCAGCAGGCGACCACATGAGTGGGCTCGTAGAACGTGACGAGCTTGGCGATGATGTCGAGCAGACCGCGTGCTGCGTTGATCGGCGAGCCGTCCGGTGCGGTCACCTTGTCGGGGACGCCGTAGAAGGCACGGAAGTAGAGGCTGGCGGTGTCGAGCAGCATGAGGCGATCGGTCACGAACGACAGTCTGGCACGGGCATGTGGCGCGGGCCGGCGCTTGTCGGTCGCGGACTGAGACGATCCGCTCGGTGGGGACACTCACGGGTATGAAAGCTCCTCTTCGCACGTTCTCGTCTCTCGTCCTGGGCGGGGTGGTGCTCGCCGCGGCACTGACCGGATGCGCGACGTCGGCGGGAACTTCTCCGGTTCCGGAGTCGACGTCCGATCCGAACACCTCTGACACGTCATATGCCCCGAAGGCGGCGTGGCTCGATGGAACGTCATTTGTGTTGAAGACATGGGGCGATGCGTGCGTGCCGCAGATCGGGGACATCGTCGCGGGGGATCAGTCGCTCGAGATCGTGCTCGTCGACGGGGAGGACGAGGCGTGTGCGGACGTGCAGACCGCGCACGGAACCTACATGGGCTTGCCGGCCGGGTTCGATTCCTCACGCCCGGTGGAGCTGACGGTGACCGACGCGGCAGGCGTGAAGAGCGAGCTCACTCTGCCCGGGCTCGCGGACGGGGAGATCATCCCTGCGGACAGGATGTCTCCGCAGACACCGGCGGCGACGTGGATCGATGAGCGCGAGCTCGCGATCCTGACATGGGGGTCGTCGACGTGTATGCCGGCCGCCGGAACCGTCGAAGTCGTCAGCGAGACGGAGGGGATCGTCCGGCTGGAGCCGAGCGCGAACCAGGTCTGCACGATGGATCTGGTTCCGCAGGTCACGTTCGTGCAGGCGGAGGGCGTCGCCGCGGATGCGAAGCTGACGCTGGAAGGCTATGTGGATGCGGACGGTGCTCCGGTCGTCGTGACCGCCGTGCGCTAGTCCGGGTGCGTCGTCTCAGCAGCCGGGTGCCGACGGTCGCTGCGCGCAGGTGAACGCCACGAGCGCGGTGTGCGCCTCGAAGATGCGTATCTCCCGCGCGGGGCCGCGGATCGTGAGGTCGCCGACCACCGGGAACCAGCCGCCGCCGAGGTCGACTTCGGCGGCGTAACGGACCGTGACGTGCGCCTGGTAGGTGCCCCGTTCGCTGTACACATGGCTGGTGGAAGTGGGGGTGAACGGTGATTGACCGAGCGCCGACCACGTCTGTCCGCCTGTGCTCGAAGTGGCGGACGTGCCGTCGCCGTGCACGAACTCATAGCCGACAGGCGTGAAGCGCACGCTGAGCGGTGCGCCGAAAAGCGTGCCAGAGCGCGTGTGCACGGATGCCGCTGCGATGAAGTTCGTCGGCATCCCGGCCACGCCGACGTTGTCGGGCTCGCCCTCGTTCGCGACCGGATCCGGAGCGAACTGCGCCAGGTCGTCGATCGTGATCGCCGGGGCTGCAGGAGAGTCGGTGCCCGGTGACGACGGTTCCTCATCGATGACGGTGCGGAAGCAGCCGCGGGAGCTGTTCCAGTCGTCGAGACATGAGTCGAAGTCGAACTCGTGCACGGGGAAGGCGGGAAAGGACGGGGAGTCGGGGCGCGGCGCGCTGTCGCGGGGGCCGTCGGACGAGGTCTGGGTCTGCGTGCCGGAGATGACGACTGCGTGGTCGTCATTGCCGACTGCAACGTCCGCTCCTCCAACACCCCCGCAATCGCTACCAGCCGCCAGCGAGGCAAGAATAGCCATCACGGCGGCTGTTCTCATCCGGAGCATGCGGTTCCAGGGTCTCGGTCCGCACGGTCCACTCGCAGGCGTCCGTCTGACAAGACGAACGTGACGCGGAGCGGGTTCATGTCGGGACGGTCGGGGGAAGTTACCGAGTTGCCGGATTCATCGACAACGTCGGAGCCACTCACATCAACGCAGACCGATGCCTCTACCTGCTCAAATGATGAATGACTGCTGATTCCGTCGAACCGGACTACGGTCATCTGTCCCGTGAACGCATACTTCTCGGCATGGAGCTCGGACAGCGTCTGACGATCCGCCGCCTCAAAGTCACCACTTGTGAGATCGAACACAGGCTCAAAAGTGGCCGGGTCGTCGAGGTCAACGGCATTGAGAGCATCTGTATAGGCCCGATACGTCTCTTCTGCGGCGGCGAAGGCTTCTTCCTCCGAGGCGAAGACTGCGGTGGGGGTGGGCGTCGGCTCGGGCGTCGGCGCGCAGCCCGCGAGCATCACGACGATCGAGACCATCATGAGCGCACCGGAACGACGGGGAATGGCGGAGGAAGCTGTCGGCGGGATCACCCAGTCACGGTAACCCGGAGGGTCGACGGCCCGTGTGAGTTATCCACAGCGCGATGCTCGGGGGAATCCGACTCCTGCAGTGTCGGAACTTCTGATAGCGTTAACTGTCACTCGTGGCGCGCATACGCGTGCCCTCGTGGCGAGAAAACCAAAATCCAACTGCTGTGAAGCATGCAGTCGGCCGTGCGCGGCCGTTGCCTCCCAGCCCGAGTCTCCATTCAACAAGGACAACCCACTACATGACTACCGCAACGACCGCCCCGGCCACCAAGCAGGTCGCCATCAACGACATCGGATCTGCTGAGGACTTCCTGGCCGCGGTCGAGAAGACCCTGAAGTTCTTCAACGACGGCGACATCATCGAAGGCACGATCGTCAAGATCGACCGCGATGAGGTCCTCCTCGATGTCGGCTACAAGACCGAGGGTGTCATCCCCTCGCGTGAGCTCTCGATCAAGCACGACGTCGACCCCAACGAGGTCGTCGCTGTCGGCGATCTGGTCGAGGCCCTCGTTCTCCAGAAGGAGGACAAGGAAGGCCGTCTGATCCTCTCCAAGAAGCGCGCACAGTACGAGCGTGCCTGGGGAGACGTCGAGAAGATCAAGGAGAACGACGGCGTCGTCACCGGTACGGTCATCGAGGTCGTCAAGGGTGGACTCATCGTCGACATCGGCCTCCGTGGCTTCCTCCCGGCTTCGCTCATCGAGCTGCGCCGCGTCCGCGACCTCACGCCGTACCTCGGCCAGGAGATCGAGGCGAAGATCCTCGAGCTCGACAAGAACCGCAACAACGTCGTCCTGAGCCGCCGCGCGCTGCTCGAGCAGACGCAGTCGGAGTCGCGCACCACGTTCCTGAACAACCTGCACAAGGGTCAGGTCCGCAAGGGTGTCGTCTCGTCGATCGTCAACTTCGGTGCGTTCGTCGACCTGGGTGGCGTGGACGGCCTCGTGCACGTCTCCGAGCTGTCCTGGAAGCACATCGAGCACGCCTCCGAGGTCGTCGAGGTTGGCCAGGAGGTCACCGTCGAGATCCTCGAGGTCGACCTCGACCGCGAGCGCGTCTCCCTGTCGCTGAAGGCGACGCAGGAGGACCCGTGGCAGGTCTTCGCCCGTACCCACGCGATCGGTCAGGTCACGCCGGGTAAGGTCACCAAGCTCGTTCCGTTCGGTGCGTTCGTTCGCGTCGCAGACGGCATCGAGGGCCTCGTCCACATCTCCGAGCTCTCCAGCAAGCACGTCGAGCTGGCTGAGCAGGTCGTGTCGGTCGGCGAAGAGGTCTTCGTCAAGGTCATCGACATCGACCTCGAGCGTCGTCGCATCTCGCTGTCGCTGAAGCAGGCCAACGAGTCGGTCGACCCCAACGGCACCGAGTTCGACCCGGCCCTGTACGGCATGCTCGCCGAGTACGACGAGAACGGCGAGTACAAGTACCCGGAGGGCTTCGACGCCGAGACCGGTGCGTGGAAGGAAGGCTTCGACGCCCAGCGCGAGGCATGGGAGCAGGAGTACGCTGCAGCCCAGGCTCGCTGGGAGGCGCACAAGGCTCAGGTCGTCAAGGCGGCCGAGGCCGAGGCTGCGGCCGGAGACGACTTCGGTGGCCAGTCCTTCACCAGCGAGGCTGCCGGCGCCGGCACCCTCGCGGACGACGAGGCTCTCGCCGCTCTGCGCGAGAAGCTCTCGGGCGGCAACGCGTAAGCAGCATTCTGAAACGGGTCGTCACCTCGCCTTCGGGCGGGTGTGGCGGCCCGTTTCGCATGTCCGCGAGGCGGACTCCCTTGCGTGACGCAGCATTACGCCGGTATTCGTAGCAATCGATCCACTCGGCCAGCATGGGCACATGACCGCCTTGCTCCCCGCGCCGCGCACCACAGCCGTCCCGACGGCGTGGGGGACCGCGCAGGCGGTCCGGCTCGACGGAATCGAACGATCGTTTCCGCTGGCGAGCGGACGCCGCGACGTGCTGCGCACTGTAGATCTCGACATCTCCGCGGGCGAGATCGTCGCCGTGGTCGGACCCTCCGGGTGCGGAAAGTCGACCCTGCTTCGCCTCGTCGGCGGCCTGGACGCACCGACACGGGGCAGCATCCGCCTCGATGACACGCTCGTCGCCGACGTCGACGAACGCACGGCCGTCGCGTTCCAGGAGCCCCGACTGCTCCCGTGGCGCACGATCGCCCAGAACGTCGAGCTCGGCCTGCCACGCGGCACCGCCCGTCGTGCCGGTCGTGAACGCGTGCGCGAGCTGCTGCACCTGGTCGGCCTCGACCACGCGGCCGACCAGCGCCCGCGCGAGGTGTCCGGCGGCATGGCGCAGCGCGCGTCCCTCGCGAGAGCCCTCGCCCGCAACCCCGGCGTCCTCCTGCTCGACGAGCCGTTCGGAGCGCTCGACGCACTCACCCGCCTGCGCATGCACGACCTGCTGCTGAAGATCCATGCCGCGGAGCCGACCACGGTTCTCCTCGTCACCCACGACGTGGAAGAGGCCCTCTACCTCGCCGACCGTGTGCTGCTGCTGCGCACGCTGGACGGAACCGGCACCGACGAGTCCTCCATCGCCCGCACGATCACCGTGCCGGGCCTCCGCCCCCGAGACCGTGCCGATCGCGGCCTAGCCGACCTGCGCGCCGACCTCCTCGAAGGCCTCGGCGTCGACACCCACCACAGCACCGCCGAGGAGAACCGATGAGCATCACCACCCGCCGAATCATCCCCGCGATCGCGATCGCCGGGACGATGATGCTCGTCGCCACCGGCTGCGTCGCCGGAGAGAACGCCGCAGCCACCGACACGAAGCCCACGTCCGGCGCAACCGAATGGTCATCCGACACGCTCTCGATCGACTTCGCCACCTACAACCCGCTGAGCCTCGTGATCCGCGACCAGGGCATCCTCGAAGACATCCTCGGCGACGACGTCACCGTCGAGTGGGTGCAGTCCGCCGGTTCGAACAAGGCCAACGAGCTGCTGCGCTCCGGGTCGGTCGATGTCGGATCGACGGCGGGATCGGCTGCGCTCCTGGCCCGGGCGAACGGCTCGCCGATCCAGGTCATCGACATCTTCTCGCAGCCGGAGTGGGCGGCGATCGTCGTCGGACCCGACAGCGACATCACCTCGATCGAAGACCTCAAGGGCGCCTCCGTCGCGGCCACCAAGGGCACCGACCCGTACTTCTTCCTGCTGCAGGCGCTCGAAGAGGGCGGTCTGTCTCTGTCCGACGTCGAGGTGCAGAACCTTCAGCACGCCGACGGCCGTGCCGCTCTCGACGGTGGTTCGGTCGACGCGTGGTCGGGTCTCGATCCGATCATGGCCGCGGCCGAGGCGGAGTCCGGCGACAAGCTCATCTACCGCAACGTCGACTTCAACACGTACGGCTTCCTCAATGCGACCGAGGAGTTCATCACGAACCACCCCGACCTGGCGCAGGCCGTCGTCGACGCGTACGAGCAGGCCCGTGAGTGGGCGCTCAAGAACCCCGACAAGACCGCGGCGCTTCTCGCCGAGGTCGCCGGCATCGACATCGGGGTCGCCACCACCGTGATCGAGGAGCGCTCGAATCTCGACGTGAGCGGGATCCCCGGAGACGACCAGGTCGCCGTGCTCGAGAAGATCGCTCCCGTGCTCGTGGAGTCCGGCGACGTGCAGGGCGGCAAGGAATCCGTCGACAAGGCACTGTCGTCGATCGTGAACGACACGTTCGCCAAGAAGGCGGTCGACGGCGAGTGAGCGATCTCGACCAGCGGGTGATCGTCCCTGCGGACTCGCAAGACGCCCTCGACTTCGCCAGGGGAGAGCTCCGGCGCCCTGACCCCGTCGTTCGGCGCACGTGGGATCGACCCGCGGCGCGGATCATCGCCGGGCTCGTACTGCCGGCGATCATCGTGATCGTCTGGCAGGTCGTGACGACGAACGGAGCGATTCCGTCGTACCGTCTTCCCACACCCGCCTCTGTCTTCCAGGCCGGTGTCGAGCTGGCGCAGAGCGGGCAGCTCTGGACGCACATCGCCATCTCCGTGCAGCGCGTGCTGCTCGGATTCGCGATCGGATCCGTGATCGGGCTCGCCGTGGCCGGCGTGGTGGGGCTGTCGCGGCTGGGAGACGTGCTGCTCAGCCCGACGCTCGCCGCCGTCCGTGCGGTGCCCTCGCTCGCCTGGGTGCCGCTGCTGATCCTCTGGATGCAGATCGGCGAGGAGTCCAAGGTCACGCTCATCGTGATCGGGGCGTTCTTCCCCGTCTACACCACGGTCGCCTCGGCGCTGCGTCATGTCGATCCGCAGCTCGTCGAGGCCGGACGATCGTTCAGCCTGCGCGGATGGTCGCTGTTCCGCATCGTGCAACTGCCCGCCGTCGTGCCCTCCGTCATCTCCGGCCTTCGCCTCGCGCTCGCCCAGGCGTGGCTGTTCCTCGTCGCCGCCGAGCTCATCGCGTCGTCCATGGGCCTCGGCTTCCTGCTGACCGATTCCCAGAACAGCGGCCGGGTCGACCGCATCCTGCTCTCGATCGTTCTGCTGGCACTGCTGGGCACCCTCACCAACGGCCTCCTCGTGCTGGTGGAGAAGTACCTGCTCCGACGATGGGTGTGAGCGTGACGGAGGCCCGGCTGCACGAGACACGCGTCTACGAGCCCTCGAACGAGTTCCCGCACGCGAACGTCACGGGGGAAGCCTATGCGCGCGCGGCAGCAGATCCCGTCGCGTTCTGGGAGGATGCTGCCCGCCGCCTCGACTGGTCGGAGCCGTGGCATACCGCCCATGAGTGGGAGCCGCCGATCGGCGACGCGGTTCCTGCAGCCCGCTGGTTCGTCGGCGGCAGGCTCAACGTAGCCGCGAACTGCATCGATCGACACGTCGATGCCGGCCACGGAGACAGGGTGGCCCTGCACTTCGAGGGCGAGCCGGGCGACCGCGTCGCGGTGACCTATTCCGACCTGCAGCAGCGGGTCTCCCGCGCCGCCAACGCCCTCGTCGCGCTCGGCATCGAACCGGGCGACCGCGTCGTGATCTATCTCCCCGTTCTCGTGGAGACGATCGTCATCACGCTCGCCTGCGCCCGGATCGGTGCCGTGCATTCGCTGGTGTTCGGCGGATTCTCGGCCGAGGCCGTACGCTTCCGCCTCGAAGACACCGGCGCGAAGCTGCTGGTGACGAGCGACGGGCAGTATCGTCGCGGCGTCGCCACCGTGGTCAAGACCACGGCCGACGTCGCGGCGGCCGGTCTTCCCGACCTCGAGCACGTGCTCGTGCTTCGGCGCACCGGTCAGGACGTGCCGTGGACCGACGGGCGCGATCTCTGGTGGCACGACGTGGTCGACACCGCGCCGTCTACCCACGAGGCCCAGGCGTTCGACGCCGAGCATCCCCTCTTCATCATCTACACCTCCGGCACCACCGGGAAGCCGAAGGGGCTCGTGCACACCGCGGGAGGGTATCTCACGCAGGCGAGCTGGGCGCACTGGGCGCACTTCGACGCGAAGCCGGACGACGTGCACTGGTGCACGGCAGACCTCGCCTGGGTCACCGCGCACACCTACGAGATCTACGGCCCGCTCTCGAACGGGCTCACCCAGGTCATCTACGAGGGGACGCCGGATTCGCCGCATCGGGAGCGCCATCTCGAGATCATCGAACGGTACGGGGTCACCGTGTATTACACGGCACCCACGCTGATCCGCACCTTCATGACGTGGTTCGGCGCCGAGCTGCCGGGCGGCCACGACCTGTCGACCCTTCGACTGCTCGGAACGGTCGGCGAGGCCATCAACCCCGAGGCCTGGATCTGGTTCCGGCAGAACTTCGGCCGTGACGAGCTGCCGGTGATCGATACGTGGTGGCAGTCGGAGACCGGCGCCGCGATGATCGCCCCGCTGCCGGGCGTCACGCGGCTCAAGCCCGGTTCGGCCTCGGTGCCGCTGCCGGGGATCGACGCCGCGGTGGTCGACGCCGACGGGATCGAGGTGGCACCCGGTCGCTCGGGGACACTCGTCATCCGCCGCCCGTGGCCCGGGATGGCCCGCACCGTCTGGGGCGACCCGGTGCGCTATCGCGACGCGTACTGGTCGGCATTCTCCGGTCACGGACGCTTCGGCGGCTTCTACGTCGCCGGTGATGGCGCGACCAGGGACGCTGACGGGTACATCTGGATCCTCGGTCGCCTCGACGACGTCGTCAACGTCTCGGGACACCGGCTCTCCACGATCGAGATCGAGTCGGCCCTCGTCGCACACGACACGGTCGGCGAGGCGGGCTCCGCCGGGGTCTCCGACCCCGTCACCGGTCAGGCCGTCGTGGCTTTCGTGACGCCTTCCGGTCGTGCCGACGTGAATCCGGCCGACCTTCGCGCTCAGGTCGCGCAGTCGATCGGTCCCGTTGCAAAGCCCCAGCACATCGTGGTCGTGCCCGATCTGCCCAAGACCCGGTCGGGCAAGATCATGCGACGACTCCTGGCGCAGTTGTGGGAAGCCGAGCAGGATCGACGGGCCGGTCGCGAAGCCCAGCCGCTGGGAGACACGACGTCGCTGCAGAACCCCTGGGCCGTCGATGAGATCGCCGACGTGCTCGCCGCCGCTGAACTGAGGACATCATGACGGAAGAACATCGCTTCGGATTTCGCACCAGAGCACTTCACGCCGGTGGAACCCCCGACGCCTCCACCGGTGCGAGGGCCGTGCCGATCTACCAGACGACGTCGTTCGTCTTCGACGACGCGGCGGACGCCGGCAACCTCTTCGCCCTGCAGAAGTACGGCAACATCTACTCCCGGATCGGGAACCCCACGGTCGCCGCTCTGGAGGAGCGCCTCGCGTCGCTCGAAGGCGGCATCGGCGCCGTCGCCACGGCCTCGGGCATGAGCGCGGAATTCATCACGTTCGCCGCTCTGGTCGGCGCGGGCGATCACGTCGTCGCCGCTGCGCAGCTGTACGGCGGAACGATCACTCAGCTGGATGTCACGCTGCGCCGCTTCGGCGTGGAGACCACGTTCGTCGCCTCGACGGACCCGGCCGATTTCGCCGCCGCGATCCGCCCGGAGACGAAGGTCGTCTACGTCGAGATGATCGGCAATCCGTCGGGTGAGATCGCCGACATCGAGGGGCTCGCCGCCGTCGCCCACGCGGCGGGTGTGCCGCTCGTGGTCGATGCGACGCTGGCGACCCCCTACCTCGCGCGTCCTCTCGAACACGGCGCCGACATCGTCATCCATTCCGTGACGAAGTTCCTCGGCGGGCACGGCACCACGCTCGGCGGCGTCGTCATCGAGAAGGGCACGTTCGACTGGGGCAACGGCAAGTTCCCGCAGATGACCGAACCCGTCGACTCGTACGGCGGCATCAAATGGTGGGACAACTTCGGCGAGTACGGGTTCCTCACCAAGCTCCGCTCCGAACAGCTGCGTGACATCGGTCCCGCGCTCAGTCCGCAGTCGGCGTTCAATCTGCTCCAGGGGATCGAGACCCTTCCGCAGCGCATCGACGCGCACCTCGCGAACGCTCGCATCGTCGCCGATTGGCTCGCCTCCGACCCGCGCGTGGCGTACGTGACCTGGGCAGGGCTCGAAGGGCATCCGCATCATGACCGCGCGGCCAAGTACCTGCCGCTCGGACCCGGTTCCGTCTTCGCCTTCGGAGTCGCGTCGCCGGAGGGTCGAGCGGCGGGGGAGAGCCTGATCGAGAACCTGCAGCTCGCCTCACACCTCGCGAACATCGGCGATGCCCGCACCCTGGTGATCCACCCGGCCTCGACGACGCACCGCCAGCTCACCGAGGAGCAGCTCGTCGCCGCGGGTGTGCGTCCGGACCTGATCCGCATCTCGGTCGGACTGGAAGATGCCGAGGACATCGTCTGGGACCTCGATCAGGCCCTCACCGCGGCGACAGGAGCGAACCGATGAGCGCGACCACCTCGGGCGATGCGTGCGCGCTGCCCTCCGTGACGGATGATGCTGCGGCCTGCGCCCTCCCCGGTGCGGTGCCGACGATGCCGGGGCGGACCTGGATCGGGCCGACCCAGCAGGAGCGCTTCGGACTGCTGCGACGCGCGAAGTCGATCGCGATCGTCGGAGCGTCCAACAACCCCGCACGCGCGTCGTACTTCGTGGCGACGTATCTGCTCTCCAGCACGGCCTACGACGTGTACCTGGTGAACCCGCGCGAGACCGAGATCCTCGGACAGCCCGTCTACGCGACCTTGCGCGACCTGCCAGTGGTGCCCGACATCGTCGACGTGTTCCGTCGTCATGACGACCTTCCCGGCGTCGCCCAGGAAGCCATCGAGGTGGGGGCGCAGACGCTGTGGCTGCAGCTCGGGTCGTGGAACGAGGACGCGGCAGCGATCGCCGAGGGTGCCGGTCTCTCGGTGGTCATGGACCGCTGCATCAAGATCGAGCACGCGCGATTCCACGGCGGACTGCATCTGGCTGGCTTCGACACCGGCGTGATCAGCTCGCGCCGTCAGCTGCTCGCCCGATGAGACACGATCTCGACGACGCCTAGACTGGCGACATGCCCCTCATCGCCCTCACCGGCGGCATCGCCTCCGGGAAGTCGACCATAGCCCGGCGCCTGGCAGAGCACGGTGCCGTGATCATCGATGCAGATCAGATCGTGCGGGACGTGCAGTCGCCCGGATCGCCGGTCCTCGCGAGGATCTCGGAGGCCTTCGGCACTGCCGTCATCGCACCGGACGGCGCCCTCGACAGAGCCGCGCTGGGGGCGAAGGTGTTCGGCGATGCCGACCTCCTCGCGCAGCTGAACGCGATCGTGCATCCTGCGGTGCGCGAGGAATCGCAGCGACGTTTCGATGCCGCCCTCGCCGACGACGCGGAAGCCGTCGTCATCTACGACGTGCCCCTTCTCGTCGAGGCGCGAGTGGACGACCCGTGGGATCTCATCGTGGTCGCGCATGCGCCTGCAGCGGTGCGTCGGCAGCGGCTCGTCGACCTGCGCGGGATGGATGAGAACGCGGCGCAGGACCGGATCGACGCCCAGGTCTCCGATGACCGCCGCCTCGCGATCGCCGATGTCGTGATCGATACCTCCGACACCCTGGAGCGCACGCTCGAGCAGACGGACGCCCTCTGGGAGCGGATCAGCGAACAGTGACCTTCTCCGGTCACGCGCCGGGTTCGCGCGAGTATCGGCGTCTGATCGTCGGCCTCTTCTTCGCAGGTATCGCGACGTTCGCGCAGCTGTACTCCGCCCAGGCCGTCCTGCCGCAGATCTCGTCCGACCTCTCCGTCAGCCCGGCCACGGCGGCCCTGAGCGTGTCGGCGGCCACCCTCGGTCTGGCACTGGCCGTCATCCCCTGGTCGGTCGTGGCCGATCGCATCGGTCGGGTGCCGGCGATGGCCACGGGCGTTCTCACGGCGACGGTGCTGGGGCTCTCCGCGCCGTTGAGCGGCGAGATCATCACGCTGCTGTCCCTCCGATTCGCGGAGGGAGTGGCACTGGGCGCTGTGCCGGCTGTGGCCCTGGCCTACCTCAGCGAGGAGGTCGAGGCACGCCACGCCGCCGCAGCCGCAGGGAGCTACATCGCCGGAACCACAGTGGGCGGACTCCTCGGCCGCATCGCGTCGGGGATCGTCGGGGAAGTGGGCGGATGGCGTGCCGGAATCCTCTCCGTCGCGCTGATGTGCGCGCTGGCTGCTGCACTGTTCCTCTGGCTCACGCCCCGCGCCAGAGGGTTCGTCCCCGGACGCCTGCGGGTGGACCGCGGTCCCGGCATCCTGGAGAAGCTCCGCGCGCCGTTGCGCTCGTCGCTGCAATGGGCGCTGTATGCACAGGGCTTCCTGCTCATGGGGGCCTTCGTCGCGGTGTACAACTACCTCGGCTTCCATCTCTCGGCCGAGCCGTTCGCCCTGCCGGCCTGGTTGGTGCCGCTGCTCTTCCTGGCCTATCTGGCAGGCACCGCCTCCTCTCCGTGGGCCGGCGCGCTCGCCTCGCGGATCGGACGCTTCCCTGTACTCCTCTCCTCGATCGGTGTGATGGCCGCGGGCGCGGTTCTGCTGCTGGTGCCGATGGTGGCGATCGTGCTGCCGGGGCTCGTGCTCTTCACCGCTGGATTCTTCGGAGCCCATGCCATCGCCTCCGGATGGACACCTGTCGCTGCCGGTCCTGCCAGCAGGGCGCAGGCTTCGTCCCTCTACTACTTCGCCTACTACGCGGGATCGAGTCTGTTCGGCTGGATGCTCGGTCTCGTGTTCGGGGCCGCGAGCTGGGGGTGGTTCGTCGCCGTCATCGTCGGGATGTGCGCGGCCGCCGCTCTCGCGGCCTTCTCGGCACTGCGTGGTGCGTCGAGCGGCCAGTCATCTGCCTGAGCACATCTCGTCATCGGGCGACGGCCTCGATGTCGGAGGGGCGGCATACGCTGGAGGTATGCAACCCACGCGCAGTGTCCGACCCTTCGAGGTCATCAGCGAGTACGAGCCTGCAGGCGACCAGCCCAAGGCCATCGCCGACCTGGCGGCACGCATCAACGCGGGCGAGACCGACGTCGTCCTGCTCGGCGCGACCGGTACCGGAAAGTCCGCGACGACGGCCTGGCTGGTCGAGCAGGTCCAGCGCCCGACGCTCGTGCTCGCGCACAACAAGACGCTGGCCGCTCAGCTCGCGAACGAGTTCCGCGAACTCATGCCGAACAACGCGGTCGAGTACTTCGTGTCGTACTACGACTACTACCAGCCCGAGGCCTACGTGCCCCAGACCGACACCTTCATCGAGAAGGACTCGTCGATCAACTCCGAGGTCGAGCGACTGCGCCACTCCACGACGAACTCTCTGCTGAGCCGCCGCGACGTCATCGTCGTCTCGACAGTGTCGTGCATCTACGGGCTCGGGGCGCCGGAGGAGTACCTGCGTGCCATGGTCGCGCTGCAGGTGGGGGAGCGGTATGACCGTGACGCGCTCATCCGGCAGTTCATCGCGATGCAGTACAACCGCAACGACGTCGACTTCTCGCGCGGCAACTTCCGTGTGCGCGGCGACACCATCGAGATCATCCCCGTCTACGAAGAGCACGCCATCCGCATCGAGCTGTTCGGCGACGAGATCGAGGCGCTGTACTCGCTCCACCCGCTGACCGGAGAGGTGATCGAGAAGCTCGACGCCGTACCGATCTTCCCGGCTTCGCACTACGTGGCCGGCACCGACGTCATCCAGCGTTCGATCGGCACGATCGAGGCGGAGCTGGAAGAGCGTCTGGCCGAGTTCGAGCGGCAGGGCAAGCTCCTCGAGGCGCAGCGTCTGCGTATGCGCACCACCTTCGACCTCGAGATGCTTCAGCAGCTGGGCTTCTGCTCCGGTATCGAGAACTACTCGCGGCATATGGATGGGCGCGCGCCCGGCGAGCCGCCGCACACCCTGCTCGACTTCTTCCCGGATGACTTCCTGCTGGTGATCGACGAGTCGCACGTGACTGTGCCGCAGATCGGCGCCATGTACGAGGGCGATGCTTCTCGCAAGCGCACGCTCGTCGACCACGGCTTCCGTCTGCCGAGCGCGATGGACAACCGGCCGCTGCGATGGGACGAGTTCAAGAACCGCATCGGGCAGACGGTCTACCTCTCGGCCACCCCCGGGAAGTACGAGATGGGGATCGCCGACGGCATCGTGGAGCAGATCATCCGCCCGACGGGCCTTGTCGATCCGGAGATCGTGGTGAAGCCGTCGAAGGGTCAGATCGACGACCTGCTCGAGGAGATCCGCCTGCGAGTCGAGCGTGACGAGCGCGTGCTCGTCACGACTCTCACGAAGAAGATGGCAGAAGAGCTCACCGACTTCCTCGGCGAGCACGGGGTGCGGGTGCGTTACCTGCATTCCGATGTCGACACGTTGCGTCGCGTCGAGCTGCTCAGCGAGCTGCGCGCCGGGGTGTACGACGTCCTCGTGGGCATCAACCTCCTGCGTGAGGGTCTCGACCTGCCAGAGGTGTCCCTCGTCGCGATCCTCGACGCCGACAAGGAGGGCTTCCTGCGTTCGGGCACCTCCCTCATCCAGACCATCGGTCGTGCCGCTCGAAACGTGTCCGGCGAGGTGCACATGTACGCCGACAAGATGACCGACTCGATGACGAAGGCCATCGAGGAGACCGACCGGCGACGCGAGAAGCAGGTCGCGTACAACAAGGAGCACGGCATCGACCCGCAGCCGCTCCGCAAGCGCATCGCCGACATCACCGAGGTGCTCGCCCGTGAGGGTGCAGACACGGCGGAGATGCTGTCGGGTCGAGGCCGCGCGACGGGCAAGGGCAAATCGCCGACGCCCAACCTGCGGCGCACGGGTATCGCAGCTGAGGGGGCGCAGCAGCTCGAGGCCACGATCCAGGACCTGTCCGACCAGATGCTCGCCGCGGCCGCCGAGCTGAAGTTCGAACTCGCCGGGCGTCTGCGTGACGAGGTGCAGGATCTCAAGAAGGAGCTCCGCGCCATGGAGCGCGCTGGACACGCGTAGACGGGGGCTGGTCGATGGACGCTGCGGGGAACGAGCTGGCCGACCGGGTGCGTGCCTTGTTGGGGGCCGACACCTGGATCGAAGAGCGGCGCATGTTCGGCACCAGGGCGTTCCTCGATGACGGCCACATCCTCGTCGGAGCGCGTCCCGGTGGAGTCCTCCTGGTGCGCGTCGACGACGAGAACGGCGCGGCGCTGCTCACGCACCCCGGAGCCGCACGTGCGGTGATGGGTTCGCGCACGATGGGTTCGGGGTGGATCGACGTGGTGCCGGGTGCCATCGAAGACGACACGGAGCTCATGTTCTGGCTCGATGTCGCCCGCGAGTCGACGGGCTCGGCGGTCGAGACGCCGGAGCAGGACTGACGCTATGGGCAGTGCACCAGGGTCTTGGGCCCGGTGCGGTCGATCTCGTGCTTCGTCATCGGGGCGCCGCAGAGCGGGCAGGCGCGCTCTGCGCGTTCGGCAGCGCTGGGCGGCGGGGTCTTCTCGTACGGGCCGACGGATGCGGGCCCCGCGAACCGGATGAGGTTCGTGTTCACCCAGGAGTACAACCCTCCTGCGTCGCGGATGCGAGTGCGGAGGGGTGGGCGGTCGGAATCCTTTGCCATGTTCGTTAGTGTACTAACTATTAGTGCAGATGTATAGTCTCCCTTGTGACGGCATCCGACGACCTGCTCCGGCTCGAGAACCAGCTCTGCTTCGCCCTGGTGACAGCGGCGCGCAACGTCGTCGCCCTGTATCGCCCGATCCTCGAGCCGCTGGGCCTCACGCATCCGCAGTACCTCGTCATGCTGGCGCTGTGGGAGAGGGCCCCGCGCACGCTCAACGATCTGGCGGTCGACCTCGCCATGGAGCCGGCGACCGCATCGCCGCTGGTGAAACGGCTCGAAGCCGAGGGGCTGGTCGCACGTCAGCGCAGCAGCGAGGACGAACGACGTCTGGAGATCACGCTCACCGCAGCGGGGTCGGCCCTCCGTGATCGGGCGATCGACGTTCCGCACCAGGTCATGGCGGCGGTGGGCATGGGCGTTGACGAGATCGCGGCCCTTCGGGACGGTCTCGGCCCTTTCGCCGGTCGTCGCCCTGACCTCGCCTGACGAGTCGTCTCACGGCGCGGTCGGGCCCGTGGCGTGGGAGCAGCCCCCTAGGGTGGAGGCATGTCGCGCTCCGAGCCCTCGGTCCCGGAGCGGCAGCGTGCCGGTGAAGAACGGCCTCGAACGAGGCTTCTGCTCCCGCTGCTCGCGATAACAGGTTTCTTCGCGACGATCATGTTCGCGGCGGCCACGCAGGGGATTCCGCAGTTCGGCGGAGGGTTGGACGACACCGAGGGGCGCACTGGCGAGGATGTCCTGCCGACCGCGCCGACGGAGACCGCACCCACGCCGTTGGAGCCTCCGGAGGATTCGCCGCTGCTCGCGATCATCGGCACCATCCTCGCCGCGGTCGTCGTCGCCGCTGTGCTCGCGATGGCCTACCTCGGTATGCGGCTCCTGATCCGCTACCTCGTGGGGCTGTGGCGTGACCGCCCGCTCGCGCGCCGAGAGGCGGCGCAGGTCGCCATCCAGGTCGTGGCCGCGCCCGTGACGGATGTCGAGCCTGACGAGGCGACGATCCGACGAGGAATCGAGGAAGCCCTGCGGACGATCGACGACCGCCCCGTGCCCGGCGACAGCATCGTGGCAGCGTGGGTGGGCCTGGAGGAGTCGGCGGCGGACGCCGGTGCCGGGCGAGGACGCAATGAGACCCCGTCGGAGTTCACTGCGCGTATCATCGGTCGGCGCGCCGGAATCGCCGCCGACGTGGTCACCCTGCTCGCCCTCTACGAGCAGGTCCGCTTCGGCGGTCATGACGCCGACGAGAGCGATCGAGCCCGCGCCTCCCAGTGCCTCCGAGGCATCCAGGAGGGGTGGCGATGAAGCGACGGATGCTGATCCTGGGGATCGGCGGCGTTCTCGCCCTGGCCGTGCTCCTGCTGCTCGCGCAGCTGGGCTTCCCCGTGCCGTTCGTGCTCGCGTGGATGATCCTCGTCGTCGCAGTGGTCGTCGCCTGCCGCCAGGAGTTCATCGAGGTCGGGCCTGCGTGGCCTCCCGAGAAGCCCGGCCGCGACTCGCGCGGCTCCGAGGTGTCACGCATGGCCTGGGCGATCAACACGCGTACGGGTGTGGCCGGCCACGTCGTCGTGCGCCGGGTGCAGGGCGTGCTGAGAAGACGCCTCGCCCTGCGTGGACTCGACCTCGATGACCCCACGCAGCACGCTCGCATCGACGCCCTCCTCGGTGAGGGGGTGCGCGACGCCCTGCACCGTCGCGAAGTGCAGCGCACCGACATCGAGATCGTGCTCGACGCGATCGAACGAATCCCGAACGACACGGAGGAGACCGGATGAGCAGCCAGGAGACCACCCAGATCGCCGAGACCGGGCGTCGAGTGCTCGACAGCGTCCGCGGCGCCGTCGTCGGGATGGACGAGCCCCTCACGATCGCCCTCGCTGCGATCCTCGCGGGTGGCCATGTGCTCTTCGAGGATGTTCCGGGTTTGGGGAAGACGCTCGCCGCACGGAGTCTGGCGTCGGCGCTCGGCCTCGACTTCCGTCGCCTGCAGTGCACTCCGGACATGCTCCCCGGGGATGTCACCGGCTCCTACGTCTACGCGCCGGCCACCGGCGACTTCGTGTTCCGGCCCGGGCCGATCTTCACCGGGCTGCTCCTCGCCGACGAGGTGAACCGCACGACACCCAGGACCCAGTCGGCGATGCTGGAGGCCATGGCGGAGCATCAGGTCACCGTCGAGGGGAACAGCTTCCCGCTCCCACTGCCGTTCCACGTGATCGCGACCTCGAACCCCATCGAGTACGAGGGGACGTACGCGCTTCCCGAGGCGCAACTCGACCGCTTCATGGTGCGCCTCGCCGTCGGCTACCCCGCACAGGAGGACGAGACGCGCATCATCCTCGACCGCGTCCGCCGACAGAGTCCCGATGCGTCCGTCGATTCCGTCGTCGACGCGGCAGGTCTCCTCGCTATCCAAGCAGCCGTCGAGAGGATCCATGTCGACGCCGATGTCGCCAGGTACTGTGTGGAGCTGACGAAGTCCACGCGGGAGGCGACGCATGTCGCCGTCGGAGCCTCGCCGCGCGGATCGCAGTCTCTCGTGCTGCTCGGTCGCGCACTCGCGGCGCTGGACGGACGAGACTTCGTCCGTCCAGACGACATCAAACGCATCGCGGAGGCGGTGCTCGCGCACCGCCTCACGCTCACACCTCAGGCGTGGGCACAGGGAATCGACCCCCGGACTGTCGTGGCCGCGGTGGTCGAGAGCACGCCCGTGCCGCCGACCGTGGCCGCGGTGCGGTGACCGAGCCGGTCCGCGTCACGGCGCGCTCCTCTGCGCGCTGGAGCCGGACGCCCGTGATCGCGATCGGCGTTGCCGGCTCGGCGCTCCTGGCTGCCGTGGGGCTCGTGTTCTCGCGGCCCGATGTCGTCGGCATCGGACTTCCGCTCGCCCTCGGGACAGCATGGATGCTGATGCGTCGGCCTCGGGATTCCACGATGTCGATCGAACTGCGTGCGCACGTCGAGGGTTCGGGAGACTCGTCGGAGGTACTGGCGGAAGTCGATGCGATCCTCGACAGCGACTGGGTCCAGGTGGCGATCGATCAGGAGGCGCGGCGGTCCGGGCTCGCCGATGCGCGACCGGGGCACTCCATCCTCCTCACCCGCAACCGCCTGCAGCACTCCGGTCCTGTGGAGCTCCTCGGAGTGACCGTGCGCGGCATCGCACTCGACGGCGCATGGGTCTCGGAAGCCGGCCCCCGCGTCGTGCTGGAGTGGAACACCCCGCCCAGGCAGGTCCGGATCGGGCAGCTTCCGGTCGCTCCCCGGCTGACGGGTCTGCACGGCGCCCACGAAGGTGTCCGCCCCGGTCAGGGCGGTGACTTCCGCGATATCCATCCGTTCGTCCCCGGCGACGAGCTGCGCCGCGTCGACTGGCGGGCGACGGCTCGCGCGGCTCGTCGACCGGGCGAACTCCTCGTTCGACGCAGCACGACCCTCAGCGATTCCTCGGTGGTGATCGCCGTGGACACCGCGGAGGATCTGGGGACCGTGGTCGCCTCCTGGGGAGCGGACGACGCCGACCGGTCAGGGGTCACCTCGCTGGATCTCGCGCGTGAGGCTGCCCTCTCCATCGCCACAGCGGCGGTGGGTGTCGGTGATCGGGTCGCGTACCACGCGTTGTCGCCCGGAGGCCGCAGCCTTCCCTCAGGTGGCGGCCCGCGCCACCTCGCACGCGTGCGGGACATGATCGCGGCGACCGGACAGAGCGCGGAGGTGTCCCGTTACCGGCGGTCGCCGGTCGTGCCGTCGGGATCCATCGTCTTCGTGCTCTCGACGTTCTTCGACGGCGTCGCCGCTCAGCTGGCCACCCGGTGGCGGGCGGCGGGTCATGTCGTGGTCGCGGTCGATGTGCTCCCGATTCCCGACCGGAGTCGGCTCACTCGTGAGCAGCGCATCGCACTGCGCACGCTGCTCGCTGAACGCTCCGACATCCTCGTCGAGCTCCGACATGCCGGGGTCGAGGTCGTCGCATGGACGGATCCCGACATCGACGTCGCGATGCGGCTCGCTGCCCTTCGCCAGCGACGGATGCGGACGGTGCGGCGATGACGCGCGGTCTCCGTTCGTTCCGGGTGCGTGCCGCTGTTCCCGGGATCACCGTCCGCCTCCTGATCCTCGCGATCGTGTGGGGCGGCGCTGTCGTGCTCGTTCCCTTCCCCCTGTGGCAGGGGGTGGCGGTCGTCGCCGCTCTCGTCGCGGTGGCGCTCCCGCGATCACTGGCGGCGTGGTTCGGGGCCGCCTGCCTCGTTCTGGGCGTCCTCCTGACCGAATCGGATCCGGGACGCACAGCCCTCGCCGTGCTGCTCGTTCCCGCGATCCACGTCCTCGCATCGGTGAGTCTCGAGATCCCGATCTCCTCGCGCGTCGCCCTCGCCGTGCTGTGGCCGAGCCTTGCGCGCTTCCTCGTCGTGCAGCTGCTGGCGCAACCTGTCGTCTTCGGCGTGTGGGTGCTCGCGCCCTCGAACGTCGACCATGGGATCGCAGTGCTCGCCCCGCTCGCCGCCGTGGCGCTCGTGTTCGGGGTGCTGCTCGCGGTTCGAGCCGTGCGGAGGTCGGATGCTCCGCGGAAGGTGCCTCAGGTACAGGACTGAGGTGTGGGTCAGCGTCCTCGCGGAGCCAATGTCCGTGGCCCCTCGTAGACTTGTTCGGTGCCCATCGTCCCCGTTGCCTCCTCCGGAAAACTCAGTGTCCGCGGTGCCCGCGTCCACAACCTCAAGAACGTCGACATCGATATCCCGCGCGACTCGCTCGTCGTGTTCACCGGCTTGTCCGGATCGGGGAAGTCCAGCCTGGCGTTCGACACGATCTTCGCCGAGGGGCAGCGTCGCTACGTCGAATCGCTGAGCGCGTACGCGCGCCAGTTCCTCGGTCAGGTCGATCGACCGGACGTCGATTTCATCGAGGGCCTGAGCCCCGCCGTCTCGATCGATCAGAAGTCGACGAACCGCAACCCGCGGTCGACCGTCGGCACGATCACCGAGATCTACGACTACATGCGTCTGCTCTGGGCGCGAATCGGCATCCCGCACTGCCCCGAATGCGGTGAGCGGATCCAGCGTCAGACCGTGCAGCAGATCGCCGATCAGCTCATGGAGCTTCCCGAGCGCACCCGCTACCAGGTCGTCGCGCCGATCGTGTCGCAGAAGAAGGGCGAGTTCGTCGACCTCTTCCGTGAACTCGGAGCGAAGGGATACTCCCGCGCGATCGTCGACGGCGAGCTCATCCAGCTGGCCGAGCCGCCCACGCTGAAGAAGAGCTACAAGCACGACATCGCGGTGGTCGTCGACCGTCTCGTCGCCTCCGACGACATCCTCGGACGCGTCACCGACTCGGTCGAGACCGCTCTGGGCCTCGCCGGCGGCGTGGTGCAGATCAACTACGTCGACGGCGAAGGCGACGACGCGTGGCAGACCTTCTCCGAGAAGCTGGCGTGCCCGAACGGGCACGCGCTCACGCTCACCGAGATCGAACCGCGCACGTTCTCGTTCAACGCGCCTTTCGGCGCCTGCCCCGCCTGCTCCGGACTCGGCACGCGCATGTCTGTCGACGTCGACCTGATGCTCGGCGATGAAGACCTCTCGATCCGCGAAGGTGTCATCATCCCGTGGACCACTCAGGGCAAGGGACTGTTCCAGTACTACGAACGCCTGCTGGAGGGGCTCTCGAACGACCTCGACTTCTCGCTGGACACCCCCTGGCGCAAACTCCACTCCGATGTGCAGAACGCGGTGCTGCGCGGCGAGAACTACAAGGTCTCCGTCAAGTGGAAGAACCGCTACGGCCGAGAGATGCGGTACACATCCGGGTTCGAGGGCGTGGTGCCGTACATCGAGCGGCAGTACCTGCAGGCCGAGTCCGACAACCAGCGCAATCGCTGGGGCGAGTACCTCCGCGAGGTGCCGTGCCCGGTGTGCGACGGCAACCGTCTCAAGCCGGAGGTCCTCGCCGTGCAGGTGCACGGTCACTCGATCGCCGAGGTCTCGCATCTCAGCCTGGCCGACGCGCGCGCCTTCATGGAGACCCTCACGCTCACCGACCGTGAGGCGAAGATCGCCGCGCAGGTGCTTCGCGAGATCCGTCTCCGTCTCGACTTCCTGCTGCAGGTCGGTCTGTCCTACCTCAACCTCAGTCGCTCGGCGGGCTCGCTCTCGGGCGGAGAGGCCCAGCGCATCCGCCTGGCGACGCAGATCGGCTCCGGCCTGACCGGGGTGCTCTACGTGCTCGACGAACCGTCGATCGGTCTGCATCAGCGTGACAACCGCCGTCTGATCGAGACGCTGCTCGCGCTGCGCGACCTCGGCAACACGCTGATCGTGGTCGAGCACGACGAAGAGACCATCGAAGCGGCGGACTGGGTCGTCGACATCGGCCCCGGCGCCGGCGTCAACGGCGGCGAGGTCGTGCACTCCGGGCCCTATTCGGCCCTGCTCGAGGACCGTGCGTCGATGACGGGGGAGTACCTCTCCGGTCGCCGCGAGATCCCCATGCCGGCGAAGCGGCGCAAGATCGACAAGAAGCGGATGCTGAGCGTCGTGGGCGCTCGTGCGAACAACCTGCGCAACGTCACGGCCGACTTCCCGCTCGGCGTGCTCACCGCCGTCACCGGGGTCAGCGGCTCCGGCAAGTCCTCGCTCGTCAACGACATCCTCTACCAGGTGCTGGCGTCGCGGCTGAACGGTGCGCGCACCGTTCCCGGCAAGCACACACGGGTGACCGGACTCGACAACCTCGACAAGGTCGTGCATGTCGACCAGGCGCCGATCGGCCGTACGCCGAGGTCGAACCCGGCCACCTACACGGGTGTGTTCGACCGCATCCGCACACTCTTCAGCGAGACGCCGGAGGCGAAGGTCCGTGGCTACCAGCCCGGCCGGTTCAGCTTCAACGTCAAGGGCGGCCGCTGCGAGGCCTGCTCCGGCGACGGCACCATCAAGATCGAGATGAACTTCCTGCCCGACGTGTACGTCGACTGCGAGGTCTGCCACGGCAAGCGCTACAACCGCGACACGCTCGCCGTGCACTACAAGGGCAAGAACATCGCCGAGGTGCTCGAGATGCCGATCGAGGAGGCAGCCGACTTCTTCGAGCCCATCCAGGCGATCCACCGCTACATGAAGACGCTCGTCGACGTCGGGCTCGGCTACGTGCGGCTCGGCCAGTCGGCGACGACGCTCTCGGGCGGTGAGGCGCAGCGCGTCAAGCTGGCGACCGAGCTTCAGCGCCGCAGCAACGGGCGCAGCATCTACGTGCTCGACGAGCCGACGACGGGTCTGCACTTCGAAGACGTCCGCAAGCTCCTCGAGGTGCTGGGCGGTCTGGTCGACAAGGGCAACACGGTCATCGTCATCGAGCACAACCTCGATGTGATCAAGTCGGCCGACTGGGTGATCGACCTCGGACCCGAGGGCGGTTCCGGCGGCGGACAGATCATCGCCACGGGCACACCGGAGCAGATCGCGCGCGTCGAGGAGAGTCACACCGGTCTGTTCCTCTCCGAGATCCTGGGTGAGGGGCGCTCCGCGCGGAAGGCCAGCTGATGGCCGACGTCCTGTCGTACAAGCCGAGGCCGGGGGAGATCCCCACCGACCCCGGCGTGTACCGCTTCCGCGACGCCGCCGGTCGGGTGCTCTACGTCGGCAAGGCGAAGAACCTTCGTCAGCGCCTCTCGAACTACTTCGCGCCGCTACGCACGCTGCACGAGCGCACGCGGCGCATGGTGACAACCGCGGCCTCCGTCGAGTGGACCGTCGTGCCGACCGACGTCGATTCGCTGCAGCTCGAGTACATGTGGATCAAGGAGTTCGATCCGCCCTTCAACGTGCGCTACAAAGACGACAAGTCGTACCCGTTCATGGCGGTGACGCTCGCGGACGAAGCGCCCCGCGTGATCGTGACCCGCAACCGGAAGATCCCGGGGGCGCGGTACTTCGGTCCGTTCCCGAAGGTGTGGGCGGTGCACGAGACCATCGACCTGATGGTCAAGGCGTTCCCGATCCGTACGTGCAGCGACTCCAGCTACCGGCGCGCCATGCAGACGGGCAGGCCGTGCTTCCCCGGACAGATCGGCAAGTGCGGTGGTCCGTGCTCGATGACGGTGAGCATCGAGGAGCACCGCGCCATGGTCGACGACTTCGTCGCGTTCATGGCCGGTGGCGACGAGCGCTTCACCCGTGAACTCACCAAGCGGATGCTGGCGGCCTCCGCGGCGATGGACTACGAAGCGGCGGCGAAGTATCGCGACAAGCTCTCCGCGATCGAGGCGGTACTCGGCAAGAGCGCACTCGTGCTCCCCAGTGACGAGGACGCCGACCTGTTCGGCATCGCCGAGGACGAGCTGGCCGCTGCGGTGCAGCACTTCGTGATCCGCGGTGGCAGAGTGCGCGGTGTGCGCGCGCTGACGATCGAGAAGGAGATCGACATCTCCAGCGGCGAGCTCGTTGAGCAGGTGCTGCAGCAGGCCTACGGCGAGGCACAGGACGTTCCGCGGCGCATCCTGGTCCCCACCCTGCCCGACGACGCCGCGGAGCTCGAGGAGTGGCTGCGCGAGCGTCGGGGCAAGAAGGTCGAGATCGCGGTCGCACAGCGCGGTCAGCGTGCCGACCTCATGCGCACCGCGACTCTGAACGCGCAGCAGGCGCTCATCCGTCACAAGACCCGTCGCACCACCGACTATGTCGCGCGCACCCAGGCACTCACAGACCTGCAGGAGGCCCTCGGCATGGACGAGGCGCCCTTGCGCATCGAGTGCTTCGACATCTCGCACCTGGGCGGCACGAATGTCGTGGCGTCGATGGTGGTCTTCGAAGACGGGCTGCCCCGCAAAGATCAGTACCGATCGTTCAACATCGCCGAGACCACGGACGACACGGACTCGATGTACCAGGTGCTCCGTCGACGGCTCGCCTACCTCGATCGTCCTGACGAGTCGGAGACGATCGACCCGACGACCGACGAGGTCGTCGCGGAAGACGTAGGCGAGGCGACGGTGCGCCGCAAGCCCCGTTTCGCCTACCCGCCTCAGCTGCTCCTGGTCGACGGCGGCCAACCGCAGGTCGAAGCTGCGGCGCGAGCGCTGCGCGATGCCGGACACACCGAGATCGCGGTCTGCGGCATCGCCAAGCGACTCGAAGAGGTCTGGCTCCCCGGAGACGACTTCCCCGTGATCCTGCCCCGCACGAGTGAGGCGCTCTACCTGCTGCAGCGTCTGCGCGACGAGGCGCACCGGTTCGCGATCACACATCAGCGCAAGAAGCGGCGAAACGACATCAGTTCGGTGCTCGCCGAGGTGCCGGGGCTCGGCGCCGCGCGCATCAAGGTGCTGCTCAAGCACTTCGGCTCGGTCACCGCTCTGCGTGCGGCCGAGCCGGGACAGATCGAAGAAGTCCAGGGAATCGGTCCCGTGCTCGCTCAGAACATCCACACGCACCTGTCCACTCGCTAGGCTGGAGGCCGAGGGGGAGAGGGAGCACTGAGCAATGGCTGACGGGGAAAAGGGCGAGTTCCTCATCGTCACGGGAATGTCCGGCGCGGGTCGGACGACGGTGGCGAACGCACTCGAGGATCTCGGCTGGTACGTGGTCGACAACCTGCCCCCGCAGATCCTGCGTCCGCTGCTGGATCTGACCGACATGGGCGGCACCGCCCTTCCGAAGGTCGCGGCCGTGGTCGATGTGCGCGGCCGCAATCTCTTCGACGACTTCCCCGGGGTGGCGCGTGCGCTGCGTTCACGGGGTTCCGTGCGGGTGCTCTTCCTCGACGCGTCCGACGACGTGCTGGTGCGTCGGTTCGAGTCCGTGCGCAGACCGCATCCGCTGCAGGGCGAAGGAACCCTGCTGGACGGCATCCGCATCGAGCGTGCCCGGCTCGCGCCGATCCGCGAAGCGGCCGACCTCGTCATCGACACCTCGACCCTCAACATCCACCAGCTCGCGACCCAGGTCTCCGACATCTTCTCGGAGGAGGGCCAGGCGCGCCATCGCGTCACCCTGCTGAGCTTCGGGTTCAAGTACGGGCTGCCGACCGATGTCGACATCGTCGCCGACATGCGGTTCCTGCCGAACCCGTTCTGGAACGAGGAGCTTCGAGGCTTGACGGGCCAGGACGAGGAGGTCCGGGACTACGTGCTCTCCCGCGACGGCGCGATGGAATTCCTGGATGCGTACTCCGCGGCCTTGGTACCGGTGCTCGAGGGATATCAGCGCGAGAACAAGAGCCACTCGACGATCGCGATCGGCTGCACGGGGGGAAAGCACCGCTCCGTGGCGATGTCGGAGGAGTTGGGCCGCCGTCTGGCCGCGATCCCCGGCGTCGCCGTGAACGTCCGTCACCGGGACCTCGGCCGAGAGTAGTGGGCCGCCCGGCCGAGTAAGCTGGACGTTTGCGTCGCGATCCGGCGCGTGAACGTGAAGGAGTGTCGTGGCACTAACCACCGACGTCAAGGCCGAGCTGGTCAGCATCCGCAATGCACCCCCGACGGTGCGAGTCGCGGAAGTGACCGCCATCCTCCGGTTCGCCGGCGGTCTGCATTCGATCGCCGGTCGTGTGGCCGTGGAGGCCGAGGTGGATGCCGAGACTCTCGCGCGCCGCGTCGCGCGTGACCTCGCCGAGATCTACGGTGTGCGACCCGAGATCGCCCAGGTGCAGTCGAGCACAGCGAACGACGGCGCCCGCTGGGCGGTGCGTGTGATCGCGCAGGGGGAGACCCTCGCCCGTCAGACCGGCTTGCTCGACCAGCGTCGGCGTCCTGTGCGGGGGCTGCCCAACCGGCTCACCACCGGCTCGCGCGCCGAGGTCGCGGGTCTCTGGCGCGGTGCGTTCCTCGCCGCGGGCACTCTGAGCGAGCCCGGACGCTCGGCGATGCTGGAAGTCGTCTGCCCGTCCTCGGAGGCGGCGATGGCACTCGTCGGCGCCGCTCACCGACTCGGCGTCGCCGCCAAGGCGCGCGAGGTGCGGGGCATGCCGCGCGTGGTCGTGCGCGAGGGGGAGGCCATCCGCACCATCCTCAACGAGATGGGCGCCCAGAAGACCGCGATCGCGTGGGAAGAGCTCCGTCAGCGCCGTGAGGTGAGGGCCGGCGTCAACCGTCTGGTGAACTTCGACGACGCGAACCTGCGCCGTTCCGCGCAGGCTGCCGTCGCCGCGTGCGCGCGCGTCGAGCGTGCGCTGGAGATTCTGGCCGACGAGGTGCCCGATCATCTGAAGGTGGCCGGCGAGCTGCGTCTCGCGCACCGCGATGCCAGCCTCGACGAGCTCGGCCACCACGCCGACCCGCCGCTGACGAAGGACGCCGTCGCCGGCCGCATCCGCCGCCTGCTCGCGATGGCCGACAAGCGCGCCCAGCAGGAGGGCATCCCCGGAACGGAAGCCGCGGTCCCCGTCGGACTCGACGTCTGACCCCGCACCCTTCTACGAAGACCCGCCGCCCGACATGAGGGCGGCGGGTCTTCGTCATACGACGGAAGGATCGGGGACGCAGCCGTGTTGTCGTCAGTAGGATGATTCACGTTCGCTCTACGCCGCACATCGGCGGCGCGGAGGATCGGCAAGCGCCGCGGCGCGGCGCGGATTGGATGAAAGCGATATGGCGACCTACACGCTCCCCGACCTTCCCTACGACTTCGCAGCTCTCGAGCCGCACATCAGCGGCAAGATCATGGAACTGCACCATGACAAGCACCACGCGGCCTACGTCGCCGGCGCGAACACCGCGCTCGACCAGCTCGCCGAGGCCCGCGAGAGCGGCAACCTCGCGAACGTCAACAAGCTCGAGAAGGACCTCGCCTTCAACCTCGGCGGTCACGTCAACCACTCGATCTTCTGGACGAACCTCTCGCCGAACGGCGGAGGCCAGCCCGAGGGTGAGCTGAAGGCGGCGATCGATGAGTACTTCGGCTCGTTCGAGAAGTTCCAGGCCCACTTCACGGCTGCAGCGACCGGCATCCAGGGCTCCGGCTGGGCGGTGCTCAGCTGGGACTCGATCGGCTCGCGCCTGATCATCCAGCAGCTGTTCGACCAGCAGTCGAACACCGCGCAGGGCACGATCCCGCTGTTCCAGCTCGACATGTGGGAGCACGCCTTCTACCTCGACTACCTCAACGTCAAGGCCGACTACGTCAAGGCCGCGTGGAACATCGCGAACTGGGAGAACGTCGCCCAGCGCCTCGAGGTCGCCCGTAAGCAGACGAACGGCCTGCTGGTACTGTCGTAATCGGGTCGCGTCCCGACGGGCCACGGCTCGTCGGGACGCCCTCTCAGCCAAAAAACCCCGCGCTTCACGCTTGCTGGAAAGCTGCGTGCAGCGCACGAGAAACAGGGAGACCTGAGTGTCTGTCAAGATCGGTATCAACGGCTTCGGCCGCATCGGACGCAACTACTTCCGCGCGGCTCTCGCGCAGGGAGCGGACCTTGAGATCGTCGCCGTCAACGACCTCACCGACAACAAGACCCTGGCGCACCTGCTGAAGTACGACTCGGTGGGCGGCGTCCTCGACGCCGAGATCAGCTACGACGAGGACAGCATCACCGTCAACGGCAAGACGATCAAGGCGTTCGCCGAGCGCGACCCCGCAGGCCTCCCGTGGGGCGAGCTGGGTGTCGACATCGTGATCGAGTCGACCGGCTTCTTCACCAAGGCCGAGCTCGCCAAGAAGCACATCGAGGCCGGCGCGAAGAAGGTCCTCATCTCGGCACCGGGCACCGGCGTCGATGGCACGTTCGTCATGGGCGTGAACGAGGACACGTACAACCCGGAGACGGATCACATCATCTCCAACGCGTCCTGCACCACGAACTGCCTCGCACCGCTGGCACAGGTCTTCAACGACGCCTTCGGTATCGACCGCGGCTTCATGATGACCGCGCACGCGTACACCGCCGACCAGAACCTGCAGGACGGCCCGCACAGCGACCTCCGCCGTGCACGCGCCGCCGCGATCAACATCACTCCCGCCTCCACCGGTGCCGCCAAGGCCATCGGCGAGGTGCTGCCGGAGCTCCAGGGCAAGCTGAGCGGCTCCTCGTACCGCGTCCCGGTTCCCACCGGCTCGATCGTCGACCTCACCCTCATCACGGACCGCGAGAACCTGACGGTCGACGAGGTCAACGAGGCGTACAAGAAGGCTGCTGCCGAGGGGCGCCTCGCCGGTTTCCTCCAGTACAACGAGGACCCGATCGTCTCGAGCGACATCGTGCACAACCCGCACTCGTCGATCTTCGACTCGACGCTCACCAACGTCAGCGGCAACCTGATCAAGGTCTCCAGCTGGTACGACAACGAGTGGGGCTACTCCAACCGTCTCGTCGACCTGACCGAGTACGTGGCCGAGCGCCTCTAAGCTCAGACACATGACTCTGCGCACCCTGGACACACTGGGGTCGCTCGAGGGCAAGCGCGTCATCGTCCGTTGTGATCTCAACGTCCCCCTGCGGGATGGGATCATCACGGACGATGGCCGTGTCCGCGCCTCGTTGCCGACCCTCAATGCACTGATCAACGCGGGTGCCCGCGTGGTCGTGTGCTCCCACCTCGGCCGCCCGGATGGCGCGCCCGATCCGCAGTACAGCCTGGAGCCGGTGGCCCAGCGGCTGTCCGAGCTGCTCGGCGCTCCTGTCGCCTTCGCACGCGACACCGTCGGCGAGTCGGCTCAGGAGGCCGTCGCCTCGCTCGAGGACGGCGGGGTCGTCGTCATCGAGAACCTGCGGTTCAACGCGGGGGAGACGTCGAAGGATGACGCCACCCGCGCCGCGTTCGCCGCGGAGCTGGCAACGCTCGGGGACGTTCTCGTCTCCGACGGGTTCGGGGTCGTTCACCGCAAGCAGGCGAGCGTCTACGAGCTCGCCGAGCTGCTCCCGTCGGCGGCAGGCCTGCTGATCGCCGCCGAGCTCGATGTGCTCGATCGTCTGACCGAGAACCCGGAGCGCCCGTACGCGGTCGTCCTCGGCGGATCGAAGGTCAGCGACAAGCTGGGCGTCATCTCGCATCTGCTTCCGCGGGTGGACAGGATCCTCGTCGGCGGCGGCATGCTGTTCACCTTCCTGAAGGCACAGGGCCACGCCGTGGCGTCGAGCCTGCTGGAAGAGGACCAGCTCGAGACGGTTCGCGGCTACATCGCGGAGGCCGCCGAGCGTGGCGTGGAGCTCGTGCTCCCCACCGATGTCGTGGTCGCCGCATCCTTCGGCGCGGACGCCGCGCACGAAGTCGCCGCCGCCGACGCGATCGAGTCGACGCCGTTCGGTGCCTCCGGCATCGGACTGGACATCGGCCCTGCGACGGCGGAGCGTTTCGCGGAGGTCATCCGCGAGTCGAAGACGGTGTTCTGGAACGGCCCGATGGGCGTGTTCGAGTTCCCCGCGTTCGCGGCCGGCACCAAGACCGTGGCGCAGGCGCTCACCGAGGTCGACGGCCTCAGCGTGGTGGGCGGCGGTGACTCCGCGGCGGCCGTGCGTCAGCTCGGATTCTCCGACGACCAGTTCGGTCATATCTCGACCGGCGGCGGCGCGAGCCTCGAATTCCTCGAGGGCAAGAAACTACCTGGGCTGGAGGTCCTCGGATGGGCGTGAACTCCCGTACCCCGCTGATCGCGGGAAACTGGAAGATGAATCTCGACCACCTTCAGGCGGTCGCGTTCGTGCAGAAGCTGCACTGGACGTTGAAGGATGCCAAGCACGAGGACGGGTCCGTCGAGGTGGCGGTCTTCCCGCCCTTCACCGACATCCGCAGCGTGCAGACGCTCATCGATGCGGACAAGATCCCGTTCGCGCTCGGTGCGCAGGATGTGTCGGCGCACGACTCCGGTGCGTACACCGGCGAGGTCTCCGGGGCGTTCCTGGCGAAGCTCGACGCGAAGTACGTCATCATCGGACACTCCGAGCGTCGTGAGTACCACTCCGAAGGCGACGACATCGTGGCCGCCAAGGTGAAGGCGTCGCTCAAGCACGGCCTCGTGCCCGTGATCTGCGTCGGTGAGACCGCTGGCGACCTCGAGAAGTTCGGCGCCAGTGCGGTTCCGGTGTCGCAGCTCGAAGCCGCGCTCGATGGCGTCTCGCCGAAGGCGGACATCGTCGTGGCCTACGAGCCCGTATGGGCGATCGGCTCCGGCCAGGCGGCGACCCCGCAGCAGGCGCAGGATGTCTGCGCCGCACTGCGCGCCGTCATCGCGAAGGTTCTGGGCGACGAAGCGGCCGCGCGCACGCGCATCCTCTACGGCGGTTCGGTGAAGTCGGGCAACATCGCCAGCTTCATGCGCGAACCCGATGTGGACGGCGCTCTGGTCGGCGGGGCGAGCCTCGTCGTGGACGAGTTCGCCGCGATCATCCGCTTCGAGAAGCACGTCGGCGTGTGAGTGCAGCGGGGCTTCGGCCCCGCTGCACCGTATACTTGACCGTTACGGGGGCGCTCCGGCCCCATCGAAAGGCTCTTTCTCGTGGCAATTCTCGAGTTCGTCCTGCAGGTCGTGCTGGGTATCACCAGCGTTCTGCTGACCCTCCTCATCCTCTTGCACAAAGGTCGCGGCGGTGGCCTGTCCGACATGTTCGGTGGAGGCATGACCTCCGCGGTCGGCTCTTCCGGACTCGCGGAGCGGAACCTGAACCGCTTCACCGTCGTCCTGGCTCTGACGTGGTTCGTCTCCATCGTCGCGCTGGGCCTCATCACGAAATTCGAGGTCATCTGATGGCAACCGGTGGAAACGCGATCCGCGGAACCCGAGTGGGCTCCGGCCCCATGGGCGAGCAGGACCACGGCTATCACGCCGACCGCATCGCGGTCTCGTACTGGGACGGCCTCGGCAACGAGACCGTGCGGTACTTCGCCGCCGGTCTCCCGGAAGAGGAGATCCCGGAGACGATCGATCACCCGCAGTCCGGTCTTCCCGCCGGTCGCGACAAGGAGAATCCTCCTGCGCTCGCGAAGGCGGAGCCGTACAAGACTCACCTCGCCTACGTGAAGGAGCGTCGTACCGACGAGGAAGCCGTCCAGCTTCTCGACGATGCTCTCACGCAGTTGCGTGAGCGCCGGGGACAGTGACCTCGGTCTGACCTAGAAGAAGCCGCCGCGAGTGATCGCGGCGGCTTCTTCCGTATCCGGAGACCGTGCTCAGCGGCAGCCCGCCGCCGCGTCGATGTAGTTCTGCGGAGGGTATCCGTATGCCCAGACCCCGTTGGCATCGTCGGTGTAGCCCATGCTGATGGCCCAGGCGGTCGCCCACTTCTCGATGCTGTCCTGCGTGGAGGAGTCGTACATGCTCTGACACTTGACACTGATCGCATGCCCGACCTCGTGTGCGACGAGCGCCTTGCTCCGGACGCCCGGCCACTGCTCGGCAACCGAGTTCGAGAGTGCGATGGTCGCCCGCCCCTTCTCTCCCCACCACCAGGTCGTATAGCCGCCCATGCTGCCGTTGTAGCCGGCGCCGCTGACCACCGGCGCCCAGTCGAAGTCGAGAAGCACGCCGGGAGCGAGGGACCTCGCGAACGCCTCGATCTCGAGCCGGGTGTCCAGAAGCGGCCCTGCCTTCTCCGCCAGCTCTTCGTTCTCGGTTGCGATGACCTGCGCAGCCGCGGCCTGCAGGGCGAGGTAGGCCGTGGCCGCATCTTCATCCACCGCCGTCGCAGTCGTCGCCTCCGCGGCCGCGTCGCGCAGGGCGATCACGGTTTCGGTGCGTGCCGAGAGATGAGCGCCTTCGAACCCGGGCGCGGCCTCGCCCGCAGTGGTGATCACAGCCAGACCGCTCTCGGTCACCGTCGCCCGTGCGTCTTCGATATCGGTCGAGGCGTCCACGAGCTCGTCGGCGAGGGCATCGACGTCGCGGAGTCGCTCGTCCAGTTCCGACGTGGCGCCGAACAGCTCCCAGAACCAGCCGGGCTTCGTGCCAACGGCAGGGATGTCCGTCGCGACGACGCCATCCGCGTCCGAGGCCGTGGCGGTGCTGTCTTCGACCGCCGAGGCGAGCCCGGCATGCACATCGTCGGGCACGGCGATCGGCTGGTTCCCTCCCGAGATGACCCGTCCGGCCGCATCGGTTGCTGCACGCAGGTCGGCGATCTCGTCGCGCACCTGCGCCTTCGCGCTCGACGTCGTCTCGGCGGCGCTCTCGTACTGCGACGCGGCGCTGTCGTATCCGAGATTCGATGTCACCTGAGTGATGGCCAACGCCGCGATCACGGCGGCTCCACCGAGCAGGCCGAGAAGGAGTCCGGTGCGCGTGCTTCGGCGTGGCGGCGTCGGTACAGGGGCGGAGGATGCCGCGGAGAACTGGACGGGCAGCTGGTGCCCGCCGTCGCGAAGCGTCTGACCCATTCGATGGTGCCTTCCGGTCGGAGACTGCGTGCAGCGGTGCTGTCAGCGTATTCGACGGGAGGGACAGGAATGCGAGAAGGCCCCCACCGATGGTGGGGGCCTTCTCGAGTGGAGGGGCTGACGAGAATCGAACTCGCATCATCTGTTTGGAAGACAGAGGCTTTACCACTAAGCTACAGCCCCGGATCCGCACCTTCGGAAAGGTTCGGTACCGACTCATCGACTATACCGGACTCTGACGCATGCTCCTGTCCGTTAGACTCGGTGGGGCTGAATCCGCGTGCGGATTCCCCGGGGCGTAGCTCAGTTTGGTAGAGCGCCCGCTTTGGGAGCGGGAGGTCGCAGGTTCAACTCCTGTCGCCCCGACACGGCCCCCACGGACCTTACAGCCGCGATTCGAAGCGGAAATCACAAGGAGAACACACCAGCATGGCGAACAGCACCGTCGAGAAGCTGACCCCGACCCGGGTCAAGCTCACCATCACGGTCACCCCGGACGACCTCAAGCCCAGCATCGCTCACGCGTACGAGCACATCGCTCAGGACGTGCAGATCCCCGGCTTCCGCAAGGGCAAGGTCCCGGCTCCGATCATCGACCAGCGCATCGGTCGTGGCGCCGTCATCGAGCACGCCGTCAACGAGGGCCTGGACAAGTTCTTCCGCGACGCGACGGTCGAGCACAAGCTGCGCGTCGTCGGCCGCCCGGCCGCCGACATCACGCAGTGGCCGAACGAGAAGGACTTCTCGGGCGACCTGCTCGTCGACATCGAGGTGGACGTCCGCCCCGAGATCGAGCTGCCCTCCTACGACGGCATCACGGTGACGGTCGACGCCGTCGAGGCCGATGACGCCGCGCTCGACGCAGAGCTCGACAACATGCGCGCCCGCTTCGGCACGCTCGTCCCGGTCGACCGTCCCGCCGCGAAGGGTGACTTCGTCGAGCTCGACCTCGTCGCCACGATCGACGGCGCCGAGATCGACCGCGCCGAGGGCGTCTCCTACGAGGTCGGCTCCGGCGAGCTGCTCGAGGGCATCGACGACGCGATCGAGTCGCTCACCGCCGGTGAGGACACCACGTTCCGCTCGGCTCTGGTCGGCGGCGACCACGCCGGTTCCGAGGCCGAGGTCTCCGTGACGGTCAAGGCGGTCAAGGAGCGCGAGCTCCCCGAGGCCGACGACGACTTCGCACAGATCGCGAGCGAGTTCGACACGATCGCCGAGCTCCGCGAGAGCCTCGCCGAGCGCGTCGCTCAGCAGGGCGTCTTCACGCAGGGCTCCGCCGCGCGCGACAAGCTCGTCGAGGTGCTGCTCGAGCAGATCGAGATCCCGGTCCCGCCGCAGCTCATCGAAGACGAGGTGCACAACCACCTCGAGGGCGAGGGCCGTCTCGAGGACGAGGTGCACCGCGCCGAGGTCACCGAGGCCAGCGAGAAGCAGTTCCGCACGCAGGTTCTCCTCGACACGATCGCCGAGCAGGCCGATGTTCAGGTGTCGCAGGAAGAGCTCAGCCAGTACCTCATCCAGTCGGCTGCGCAGTACGGCATGGCTCCGCAGGAGTTCGTCGAGGCGCTGGAGTCCTCGAACCAGCTGCCGGCGCTCGTCGGTGAGGTCGCCCGCAACAAGGCCCTCGCGATCGCCCTGGGCAAGGTGAAGGTCGTCGACAGCAACGGCAAGCCCGTCGATCTGTCCGACTTCATCGTCACCGACGACGAGGCCGCCGAGGCCGAGTCCGCCGAGGTCGAGGAGAAGCCGGCCAAGAAGGCTCCTGCCAAGAAGCCTGCTGCCAAGAAGGCTCCGGCCAAGAAGGCCGATGCGGCTGACGAGGCCGAGAAGACGGCTGCCAAGAAGCCCGCCGCCAAGAAGGCTCCGGCCAAGAAGGCGGCCGACAAGGCCGAGTGATCGGACACGATCCAGTGAAGAGGGCGGATGCTGCGGCATCCGCCCTCTTTTCCATACAGGGAGCGGACAGTGATGAAGACGTGGGATGAGCGCATCGACGAGGTGTGGGGTGACGCGACAGGCGAAGAGGTCGGCGACGACACGATCGCCCGCATCGACGCCCTCGCCGCCGAACGCGGACCGGATGACGCGCGTGCGGAGTTCGAGCGCGGTGGTGCGCGGGATTCCGCGGGGAGACCGGCGGAGGCCGTCGTGCTGTATCGGCGCGCCCTGGCGCTGGGCTTGGACGAGGAGCATCGCCCGCAGTGCGTGATCCAGATGGCCAGCTCTCTGCGGAACCTCGGCGAGTACGACGACGCCCTCGCCGTGATCCGCACCGAGGAGGAGCTGTCGGCGGACGGTCCGTATCGCGACGCCATCGCGTGCGTCCATGCCCTCATCCTCGCGAGCGCGGGACGGCCGGCGCAGGGTCTCTCGGTGGCTCTGCTCGCCCTGGTGCCGCATCTGCCGCGCTACCACCGGTCGATGACGGCATATGCCCGCGAGATCGCGGACGCCGACACCTGATATGCCGACGGCGAACACGGCCTGGGTGCTGCGTTGACGCCGGTAGATTCGAATCACTGAAACACGGAATCAGGAGCTGACATGGCTGCAGAACCCCTCCTCGCAACGAGCGTCTTCGACAGGTTGCTGAAGGACCGCATCATCTGGCTGGGGTCGGAGGTGCGCGACGAGAACGCGAACGAGATCTGCGCGAAGATCCTTCTTCTCGCCGCAGAGGACTCCGAGCGAGACATCTACCTCTACGTGAACTCGCCCGGTGGCTCCATCACCGCCGGCATGGCGATCTACGACACGATGCAGTTCGTGCCGAACGACATCGTCACGGTCGGCATCGGTATGGCCGCCTCGATGGGCCAGCTGCTGCTCACCGCGGGCACCAAGGGCAAGCGGTACATCACGCCCAACGCGCGAGTGCTGCTGCACCAGCCGCACGGTGGCTTCGGCGGAACGTCGAGCGACATCCAGACCCAGGCGCAGCTCATCATGTCGATGAAGAACCGCCTTGCCGAGATCACGGCGGCCCAGACCGGGAAGTCCGTCGAGCAGATCAACGCCGACGGTGACCGCGACCGCTGGTTCACGGCCGAGGAAGCGCTCGAGTACGGCTTCGTCGACCACATCCGCGAATCGGCCTCCGACGTCATCGGCGGCGGCGGAACCGACCAGGACACCGAGTAACGGAAAGCGAAAGGACGCTCATGTACACACCCACCTTCCGCTCAGCCGGTGACCTGCCCTCCAGCCGCTACGTGCTCCCGCAGTTCGAGGAGCGCACGGCCTACGGCTTCAAGCGTCAGGACCCGTACAACAAGCTGTTCGAAGACCGCGTGATCTTCCTCGGCGTGCAGGTCGACGACGCCTCGGCCGACGACGTGATGGCGCAGCTCCTCGTCCTGGAGAGCCAGGATGCCGAGCGTGACATCACGATGTACATCAACTCGCCCGGTGGCTCGTTCACCGCGATGACGGCGATCTACGACACGATGCAGTACGTCGCGCCGCAGATCCAGACCGTGGTGCTCGGCCAGGCAGCCTCTGCTGCGGCCGTGCTGCTCGCGGCCGGTGCGCCGGGCAAGCGCCTCGCGCTCCCGAACGCCCGGGTGCTCATCCACCAGCCCGCGATGGGGGAGGCCGGGCACGGCCAGGCCTCCGACATCGAGATCCAGGCCGCGGAGATCCTCCGCATGCGCACGTGGCTCGAGGAGACCCTCGCCGGGCACACCAAGCGCACCCCGGAGCAGGTGAACCGCGACATCGACCGCGACAACATCCTCTCCGCATCGCAGGCGCTGGAGTACGGCATCGTCGACCAGGTGCTCACGACGCGCAAGCGCGTCTGATCCCGATCGACTCGAAGGGCGTCCGTCATCACGACAGGCGCCCTTTCGTCGTTCCGGCGGATGTGCACTCGCCCTGGCGGAGGATGCGCATATGAGCAAGATGGTGCGCGAACGCTGTCAAAGGCCTACTCTGGAGGAGGAAGGAGGAAGCCGTGGAAGAAGATCTGCTCATGGTTCGCGTCGCCGAGCTGTACTACGACGAGGACAAGACCCAGGACGAGATCGGCGGACTCCTCAAGATCTCCCGGTGGAAGGTCGGTCGGCTGCTCACGCAGGCCCGTGAACGTGGCATCGTGCGCATCGAGATCGTGCACCCGCGCGCCCGCAGGCTCGGCCTCGAGCGGCTTCTGGTCGACCGGTTCGGACTGACGGATGCCGTCGTCGTGCCGGCGCCCGACGGCGATGACGGCACACTCGAGCGCGTCGCGCAGGCCGCCGCAGACTTCCTGACCGCCCTCCGGCCGGTGCCCCGCACTCTCGGGGTGAGCTGGGGACGCACGCTCCGCGCAGTCGCCGAAGCGCTCCCCGACGGGTGGGCGAACGGCGTGACCGTCGTGCAGCTCAACGGGGGAGTGAGCCTGAACCGGCGCTCCGGCGGTGCTGCCGGCCTCGCTGTCACGATCGCGCAGCGCGCCTCGGGACAGGTCTCCCTGCTTCCGAGCCCCGCGATCCTCGAGCGCGTGGAGACGAAGCAGGCGATCGAGTCCGACCGCACGGTCGCCGCGGTGCTCGAAGAAGCCGCGGAGGCGCAGGCGTTCCTGTTCACCGCCGGACCCTGCGATGCCTCTTCCGCTCACGTCGAGAACGGATACCTCAGCGCCGAGGACGTGGAAGAGCTCGCGCGTCGTGGCGCGGTCGGAGACGTTCTCGGGCGCTATGTCGACGCCGAGGGCAACATCGTCGACTCGCAGCTCGATGCGCGAACGGTCGGCGTCTCGCTCGACCGCCTGCGCGGAGCCACCCGCGCGATCTTCGTCACGGCGGGACCCGCCAAGCACGACATCGCGCGCACTGTCGTGACCAGCGGCCTGTGCGGCGTTCTGGTGACCGATGAGACCACAGCACGAGCATTGTTGGAGGAACAGTGACGACCAAAGAACTCAACCGCAGGACGGCGGTGGACGTTCTGGGCGGAGAGCCCGACGACGCCACGCTCCGGCGTTTCCTGCACGGACTTCCCGGAGTGGACGCCGTCGGTCTGGAGCAGCGCGCTGCCGGGCTCGGCACCCGCTCGATCAAGACCACCTCGAAGGCGTGGGCGCTCGACACGATCATCAAGCTGATCGACCTGACGACGCTCGAGGGTGCGGACACCCCCGGCAAGGTGCGCTCCCTGGTCGCCAAGGCGAAGAACCCGGATGCCGCCGATGCGTCGACCCCGCGGGTTGCCGCCGTCTGCGTCTACGGCGACATGGTCGCCGACGCGGTCACGGCGCTGGGGAGCCTGCACGGCGACCCCGACGACGGTCTGATCTCCGTCGCGGCGGTGGCCACGGCATTCCCGAGCGGGCGCTCGTCGCTCGCGATCAAGCTCGCCGACACCGCTGAGGCGGTCGCCGCCGGAGCCGACGAGATCGACATGGTCATCGACCGTGGGGCGTTCCTGTCGGGCCGCTACGGCCTCGTGTTCGACCAGATCGCCCAGGTCAAGGAAGCGTGCCGTCGCGAAGACGGCTCCTACGCCTCGCTCAAGGTGATCCTGGAGACCGGTGAGCTGAACACCTACGACAACATCAAGCGCGCCTCGTGGCTCGGCATCCTGGCCGGAGGCGACTTCATCAAGACCTCGACCGGCAAGGTCCAGCCCGCCGCGACGCTCCCGACCACCCTGCTGATGCTGGAGACCGTGCGCGACTGGCACCGCGGCACCGGAGAGAAGATCGGCGTGAAGCCGGCCGGTGGCATCCGTTCCTCGAAGGACGCGGTGAAGTATCTCGTGACCGTCGCCGAGACCGTGGGCGAGGAGTGGCTCCAGCCGCACCTCTTCCGCTTCGGCGCATCCAGCCTCCTCAACGATGTGCTCCTGCAGCGTCAGAAGCTCAGCTCCGGCCACTACTCGGGCCCCGACTACGTCACGATCGACTGACGGGAAGACGAACATGTCATTTCTGGAATACGCTCCCGCACCGGAGTCCACCGCGATCCTGAACCTCAAGGACAGCTACGGCCTGTTCATCGACGGCGAGTTCGTCGACGGCTCGGGTACCCCGTTCCACACCATCTCGCCGGCGACGGAGAAGCACATCGCCGAGATCGCCTCGGCCAGTGACGAGGATGTCGACCGCGCGGTCGCCGCCGCTCGTCGCGCCTACGAGAAGACCTGGTCGAAGATGAGCGGCCGTGATCGCGGCAAGTACCTCTTCCGCATCGCGCGCCTCGTGCAGGAGCGCGCCCGCGAGCTCGCCGTCGCCGAGAGCCTCGACAACGGCAAGCCGATCAAGGAGAGTCGCGACGTCGACGTGCCGCTGGTCGCCTCGTGGTTCTTCTACTACGCGGGCTGGGCGGACAAGCTCGATCACGCCGGACTCGGCGCGAACCCCCGCGCTCTCGGCGTCGCCGGGCAGATCATCCCGTGGAACTTCCCGCTGTTGATGCTCGCCTGGAAGATCGCGCCTGCACTCGCCGCCGGCAACACGGTCGTGCTCAAGCCTGCGGAGACCACGCCGCTCACGGCGCTGATCTTCGCGGAGATCCTTCAGCAGGCCGACCTTCCGGCCGGTGTCGTGAACATCGTGACGGGTGCCGGTGCCACCGGCTCCACTCTCGTCCGCCACCCGGATGTGGACAAGGTGGCCTTCACCGGTTCGACCGGTGTCGGCCGCGACATCGCACGGGCCGTGGCGGGCACTCACAAGAAGCTGACGCTGGAGCTCGGCGGCAAGGCCGCGAACATCGTGTTCGACGACGCCCCCATCGATCAGGCCATCGAAGGCATCGTGAACGGGATCTTCTTCAACCAGGGTCACGTGTGCTGCGCGGGAAGCCGCCTGCTGGTGCAGGAGTCGATCCACGATGAGGTCGTCGACCGGCTCAAGACGCGCCTGTCGACGCTGCGCCTCGGCGACCCGCTCGACAAGAACACCGACATCGGTGCGATCAACTCCGCAGCCCAGCTGGCGCGCATCCGTGAGCTCAGCGACATCGGGGAAGCCGAGGGCGCAGAGCGCTGGAGTGCGGACTGCGCGATCCCGGAGCAGGGCTTCTGGTTCGCCCCGACGATCTTCACCGGTGTCGAGGCGTCGCATCGCATCGCCCGTGATGAGGTCTTCGGCCCCGTGCTCTCGGTGCTCACCTTCCGCACACCCGCCGAGGCCATCGCGAAGGCGAACAACACGCCTTACGGCCTGTCCGCAGGCATCTGGTCCGACAAGGGATCGCGCATCCTCGCGGTGGCCGACCGCCTGCGTGCCGGTGTCATCTGGGCCAACACCTTCAACCGCTTCGACCCGTCGAGCCCGTTCGGCGGCTACAAGGAGTCCGGGTTCGGCCGCGAGGGCGGCCGCCAGGGTCTCACCGCCTACCTCAAGGGAGCCGCAGCATGAGCAAGCGACTGACCGTGCCCAAGACGTACAAGCTGGCGATCGGCGGGACCTTCCCGCGGAGCGAGTCCGGCCGCACGTACGAGGTGCTCACCCCCAAGGGCGCCTTCCTCGCGAACGCGGCGAAGGGTTCCCGCAAGGACGCTCGCGACGCCGTCGTGGCCGCTCGTGCTGCGGTCAAGGGCTGGTCCGGTGCGACCGCCTACAACCGCGGACAGGTCCTGTACCGCGTCGCGGAGGTGCTCGAAGGCCGTCGTGCGCAGTTCGTCGAGGAGATCTCGGCGCAGGAGGGCGTCTCGGCGGCGGCCGCGGCCTCGCAGGTCGACGAAGCCATCGATCTCTGGGTCTGGTACGCCGGATGGTGCGACAAGTACGCCCAGGTGGCGGGTAACGCGAACCCCGTCTCGGGTCCGTACTTCAACATCTCCGTGCCGGAGCCGACCGGGGTCGTCGCGATCGTCGCACCCCAGGACTCGGCGCTGCTCGGTCTGGTGTCGGTCGTGGCTCCGGCTCTGGTCGCCGGGAACACGGTGGTCGTCGTCGCGAGCGAGCAGCACCCGCTCTCGGCCATCAGCCTCGCCGAGGTGCTGGCCACCAGCGACGTCCCCGGTGGCGTCGTCAACGTGCTGACGGGCTCGCCGGCGGAGATCGCCCCGTGGTTGGCCTCGCACCAGGACGTGAACGCGCTCGACCTGGCGGGTGCGGGTGCTCTCGACTGGGTCGACATGCAGATCGCTGCGGCCGAGACGCTCAAGCGCGTGCTGACTCCGGGTGAGGTCGTCGCCTCTCCGGAGCGGATCGGCGCGTTCACGGAGATCAAGACCGTCTGGCACACCAAAAGCATGGTCTGACGGACGTCGGAACGACGGAGGGCCCTGCCGCGCATCGCGCCGCAGGGCCTTCTCTCTCGAAAGGGCGTTGCGGGAGCATCACTGTGGTTTCATGACGGCATGACGATCACGCCACGTCGGAATCCCTCCGCGGTCTTGTCGCTCCTGCTCGCCGGGACACTCTTGCTCGGGGGATGCGCCCTGGTGCCGGCCGAGACGGGCGGTGCGGGGAGTCCGGCCCCGCCCACGCCCACCGTGGCGTGCCCCCAGAACGACGGTGCGGTGCTTCCCCCGGAATGCGCGCCGTACGATCCAGATCACGCCATGGCGCAGAACGATCGATATCGGGATCGCATGGAGCTCTCTGACGAGGCTGCGGCAGCAGCGGTGCAGCCGGTGGCCGACCTGCGTGTGCGTCTGGAAGCACTGCGGACGGAAGGCGAGATCTCGATCCGGGCCGTCGAGCAGGCGTTGCAGGAGATCGGTCTCCCGGACGCCGTGGTCCGCGGTGACGAGGCTGCCGTGGAGTTCGGAGCCGGCGCGCCGGAGGGCGGGTGCGTGTTCGGCGAGGTGCGTCAGGACGCGGTCCGCGTCGAGGCGGGCGGATACATCATGGACGGAGGGTGCCTGCCCGCGCAGTGAGTCCGGATCCGACTCGCCGCAGACCAGAGCTCGCCGGTATGCGCAAAGCACTACGCGCCAATGCGGCCCGGTGTCGTATGCAGCGGTTAGGCTCGAAGGACGATCTCTGATCCCCCCTAGGAGGACGCGCATGGCACGCATCGGTGAAAGCGCTGACCTGTTCAAATGCTCTTTCTGCGGAAAGAGTCAGAAGCAGGTCCAGCAGCTCATCGCGGGCCCCGGCGTGTACATCTGCGACGAGTGCGTCGAGCTGTGCAACGAGATCATCGAAGAGCGCATGGCCGAGTCGTCCGCCGACGGGGTCGCCGAGTTCGAGCTCCCCAAGCCGCGTGAGATCTTCGCGTTCCTCGAGGAGTACGTCGTCGGCCAGGAGCCTGCGAAGCGTGCCCTCGCCGTCGCCGTCTACAACCACTACAAGCGCGTGCGTGCGCACGGCACCCTGCAGACCGCCGAGCAGAAGGCGGAAGAGGTCGAGATCGCCAAGAGCAACATCCTGCTCATCGGCCCGACCGGATGCGGCAAGACCTACCTCGCACAGACACTCGCGAAGCGCCTCAACGTCCCGTTCGCCGTGGCCGATGCCACCGCGCTGACCGAGGCCGGCTACGTCGGCGAAGACGTCGAGAACATCCTCCTCAAGCTCATCCAGGCTGCGGACTACGACGTCAAGCGCGCGGAGCAGGGCATCATCTACATCGACGAGGTCGACAAGATCGCCCGTAAGGCCGAGAACCCGTCGATCACCCGCGACGTCTCGGGGGAGGGCGTGCAGCAGGCTCTCCTGAAGATCATCGAGGGCACGGTCGCCTCGGTTCCGCCGCAGGGCGGCCGCAAGCACCCGCATCAGGAGTTCCTGCAGATCGACACCTCGAACGTGCTGTTCATCGTCGCCGGAGCCTTCGCGGGCCTGGAAGACATCGTGTCGGCGCGTGTCGGCAAGCACGGCATCGGCTTCGGCGCCCCGCTGCACGACAAGGGCAAAGACCTCGATCTCTTCAGCGAGGTGCTCCCCGAAGACCTGCACAAGTTCGGACTCATCCCCGAGTTCATCGGGCGTCTTCCGGTCGTCACCTCGGTGTCGCCTCTCGACCAGTCCGCGCTCATCGACATCCTCACCGGCCCGCGCAACGCGCTCGTGAAGCAGTACCAGCGCATGTTCGAGATCGACGGCGTGCAGCTCGAGTTCGAAGAGGATGCACTCCGATCGATCGCGGACCTCGCTGTGGAGCGCAAGACCGGTGCCCGCGGACTCCGCGCGATCCTGGAAGACGTGCTGGGACCGATCATGTTCGAGATCCCGTCGGCGGAAGATGTCGCCAAGGTCATCGTCACGCGCGCGGCCGTCGACGAAGGCGCACCGCCCACCATTGTGATGGAGCGCAAGCGCAAGAGCGCGTGAGTGCTGAGCCGGCCGCCTGGACGACGATCGCCCGCAGGACGGTTGTCGAAGACCGGTGGATCCGTCTGCGCGCGGACGACTGCGAAGACATCAGCGGCCGGTCGATAGCGCCGTACTACGTGCTGGAGTACGGCGACTGGATCTCGGTACTGGCCCTCGACGGGAACGACGACGCGATCGTCGTCGAGGAGTACAGTCACGGCGCCGCCATCGTGGCCATCGGCACGATCGGCGGGGGAGTGGAGCCCGGGGAGTCGCCGGAGGACGCGGCCGCCCGGGAACTCCTCGAGGAAACGGGCTTCGAGTCCGACGACCTCATCGGGCTCGGTGCGACGTGGGCCAACTTCGGCAACCACACCAACCGCGTGCACCACTTCCTCGCGCGAGGATGCCGGCGCGTCGCGGAGCAGTCGCTCGACGACGGCGAGTCGATCGCCGTGCACGTGCTGTCGCTCGACGGGCTCGGTGACCGCCTCGCGCAGAGTTACCACCAGCTCACCTGGTACAAGGCGATGGACTGGCTCGGACGATGACCGAGCCGCGGCACGGGACGGAGATCGCCACTCCGCACCGCCGCAGTAGGCGGCGCTGCCTCGTCGCGGGTCAGGCGGTCTGCATGAGCAGATCGGTGCGCAGCTCCGCCGGGGCAGTGCTCGGGTCGGAGACGTAGACCTCGATCCAGATGCCTCCGGGACGGAGGCCTTCTGCCGCTGCGCGCTCGACCAGCCCTGCCCACGCGGCGCCGAGCTCTTCGTAGGAACCCAATAGGGTCGTCGCGACCGCTGGGCCTTCGGGCAGGGTCGAGGCGACGATGACACTCCCGCTGGCGGTCGGGATGGGATGATCGGGCGGCGACTGCACGGGGTAACCGATCTCGAGGTCGAACACGCCCATCGGATCACCGTGGTAGATCGCCAGCGCAGGGCCGGTCGGGATCAGGACGTCGCCCGCGAACGTCAGTGCGATCGCCGAGTAGCTCGCGTCGAACGCGGCCGGGAGGTCGGCGATGCGGATGCCTTTGTGTCGGATGACGGCGAGGGGGACGGCGTCGAGGTCGAGCCGGTCGGCAGGACCAAAGGGGGCGTCGGGGAATGCACTCATGCGCTCAGGGTCTCACGACTCACGAGTCCAGTCCACGGCGCTTCAGGAGCGGTTCGATGTCGGCATCGCGGCCGCGGAAGTCGCGGTAGGCCTCGAGCGGATCCTTCGAGCCGCCCACTCCGAGCAGGCGCTGGCGGAATCGGTCGCCGTTGCCTCGCGTCAGACCGCCGCTCTCACGGAACCACTCGACCGTGTCGGCGTCGAGCACTTCGCTCCAGATGTACGAGTAGTAGCCGGCACTGTAGCCGCCGGAGAACACATGGGCGAAGTAGGTGGATGAGTATCGGGTCGGGACGGCCGGATCGTCGAGTCCGATGTCGGTCAGCGCTGCAGCCTCGAAAGCGGCGACGTCGTCGACGTGTGCGTCTGTGCCCAGCCGATGCCATGCCTGATCCAGCCATGCCGCCGCCAGATACTCGCTGGTGGCATGCCCCTGGTCGAAGGTCTCGGTCGCGCGCAGGCGCTCCACGATCGCGGAGTCGAGCGGTGCACCGGTCTCGTGGTGCCGGGCGTAGTTGTCGAGCACCTCGGGCCACAGGATCCACATCTCGTTCACCTGGCTCGGGAACTCGACGAAGTCGCGGAACACGTTCGTCCCGGCGAAGTGCGGGTAGGTCACGGTCGCGAAGAGTCCGTGCAGAGCATGCCCGAACTCATGGAACAGCGTGGTCACCTCGTCGAGGGTCAGCAGCGTCGGCTCGCCGTCTCCGGGGAGGGGCACGTTCAGGTTGTTGACGACGACGGGTGCCGTGCCGCGCAGTCGGGACTGGCTCACGATGGCGTTCATCCAGGCGCCACCGCGCTTCGAGTCGCGGGTGTACAGGTCGAGCACGTAGAGACCGACTGCGGTTCCGTCGGCGTCGCGCACCTCGAAGACGCGTGCGCCGGGGTGGTACGCGGCGAGGTCTTCGCGCTCGGAGAAGGTCACCCCGTAGAGCCGGTTCGCCGCGAAGAAGACACCGTCCTGCAGGACGCGCTCTGCCTCGAACCAGGGGCGCAGCGCACTGGAGTCGATGTCGTACCTGGCTGTGCGCACGCGTTCCGTGTAGAAGGCCCAGTCATGTGCCTCGACCGGGAAGGGCGACGCTTCGGTCTCGTCGACGATCGCCTGGAGTGCGGCACGCTCGGCGCGGGCGTTGCGCGCGGACGGGGCGGCGAGGCGGCGGAGCATCTTCTCCACGGCACCCGGCGTCCCCGCGGTCTCATCGGCGGTGACATAGGCCGCGTGCGAGTCGTAGCCGAGCAGCTTCGCGCGTTCGGCGCGCAACCGCACGATCTCCCGCAGTACCGGTCGGTTGTCGTTGGCGTTGTCCCGAGAGGCCCGCACCAGCGACGCCGCCATGATGCGCCGCCTCGACTCCCGAACGCGCAGCTGCGCCAGTGCGGGATGCCCGCTGAACAGCGGCAGCGTGATGAGGTACTTGCCGTCGAGCCCCCGATCCGCCGCCGCGCGCGCGGCAGCGGACAGCTCGCCCGCGCTCAGCCCGTCGAGTTCATCGGCGGCATCGAACACCACGGCGAGGGCGTTGGTGTCGTTCAGCAGGTTGCGCTCGAAGGTGTTGGTCAGCGTCGACAGCTTCTGGTTCAGCGCCGTCAGCTGCGCCTTGTCCTCGTCGTCGAGACTCGCACCCGCGTGCGTCATCTCGCGGTGATGGCGCTCCACGAGGTAGCGCTGCTCGGGGTCGAGGTCCAGGGCATCGCGCTGCTCGTACACCCGCTGCACCCGCCAGTAGAGCTGACCGTCGAGCGTGATCGCGTCCTGGTGTGCGGCCATGAGCGGTGCGAGCTGCTCATCGATCTCCTGGATCTCGGGCGTCGCATCGGCCGAGCTCACCGTGTAGAAGGTGTGCGCGACGCGGTCGAGCAGTTCGCCTGATCTCTCCAGCGCCTCGATCGTGTTCTCGAACGTCGGCATCGAGCGCACCATCGTGATGCGGGCGATCTCGCGAAGCTGCTCCTGGAAACCCGCCTGGAACGCGGGGAGATAGTGCTCGGGCCGGATCGCGCCGTAGTCGGGGAGCCCGTAGGGGAGCGTCGACGGCTGCATCAGCGGATTCGTGGCGTCGGTCATGCCCACGAGCCTATCCACCGTGGCCCGGCGTGCTCAGGATCCGTCCTCGCTCAGGCGCGTCATCACCCCGCGGAGGGCTTCGACGACCACGCGGACCGATCGGCGACGCAGAGTCTCAGGACGGGCGAGCAGGTCGATCATCCGATGAGTGCTCACCCCCTCGAGCGGGATGCGCACGATGTCGCGGTCGTCGACGCTGCGTGACGTGAATCGGGGCAGCATCCCGATCACCCCGCCCGCGGCCACGACCGCGGACACCGCGCCGTAGTCGTTGATGCGGTGCTGGATGTCGACGGGGTGACGAGCAACCGCCGACACGGCACGGAGCACGTCATCGGGGGAGTATCCGATGCGACTGGTGACCCACCTCTCGCCCGCGACGTCGGCCGGTGTGAGGTTCGCGCGCTCGGCGAGGCGATGGGCCGTCGAGACGGCGACGTCGAGCGGCTCGCGGATCAGCGTGAGGCTGCGCACGCCCTGATCGGGCCAGGGCTCGGAATGCTCCATGCGGTGCGCGAGCACGAGGTCGTAGCGTGCGGTGAGCGCGGGGAACTCGCTCTGGGCGACGTCCTCGTCGGTGAGCTGCACCGTCGGCGCGCTCGCGGAGGACGACAGCTCCCTCACCAAGGGGCCGAACAGGGCCTGTCCGACGCTGTGGAATCCGCTGACACTCACGACCCCCGTGGCCGCACCTTCGAAGTCGTCGAGGGCGTGCCGCGCCGAGGCCATCGCGTCGATGACCTCGGCACCCGCCGCTGCCAGCACCTCGCCGGCAGGTGTGAGAGCGAGTGTGCGACCGAGCCTGCGGGTCAGCGGGGTCGGAACGCCTCTCTGCAGGGCGGCGAGCTGTTGGGATACGGCGGAGGGGGTGACCCGGAGCGCATCGGCCACCGCCGTCACGCTCCCGAGAGCACCGAGCTCTCGCAGGATCTGCAGCTGATGAAGTTCCACGTTCTCAGTGTAGGTGCGGCTACATCGATGATGCAGACGATGCCGATTGTTCTACATCGTCTGATGCGATGGGATCGAACACATGAAGGCACTGTACAAAGGCGCACCCGGCGCCGGACTCGAGCTCGTCGAGCGTCCTGATCCGATTGCCGGCACCGACGACGTCGTCATCCGGGTGTTGCGCACGGGGATCTGCGGCACCGATCTGCACATCCTCCGTTGGGATGACTGGGCGGCGTCCGCGATCGCCGCTCCGCTCATCCCCGGCCACGAGTTCTACGGGGAGGTCGTCGAGGTCGGCCCCGGTGTGCACGACATCGCCGTCGGCGACCGAGTGTCCGGCGAAGGACACATCGTGTGCGGCACGTGTCGCAACTGCCGGGCGGGTCGCCGCCAGATGTGCATCCGCACGATCGGCCTCGGTCTGCAGCGCGACGGCGCCTTCGCGGAGTACCTCGCTCTTCCCGCGACGAATGTGTGGGTGCACCACTCCGAGGTGACGCCCGAACTCGGTGCGATCTTCGATCCCCTCGGCAACGCCGTCCACACCGCCCTCACGTACCCGCTCGTCGGTGAGGACGTGCTCGTCACCGGCTGCGGACCCATCGGGCTGATGGCGATCGCGGTGGCCCGGCACGCGGGTGCACGGTTCATCACGGCGACCGACGTCAGCGCACCCCGCCTGGAGATGGCCCGCCGGATGGGCGCGGACGAGGTGGTCGACGTCTCGGTCCGCGACATCCGCGATGCGCAGCAGGCGCTCGGAATGCGGGAGGGGTTCGACATCGGATTCGAGATGAGCGGTGCGCCCTCGGCTCTCCCGGCCATGATCGACAACATGAACCACGGCGGCCGCATTGCGATGCTGGGTCTGCCGAGCGCGGGGTTCGGAGTCGACTGGGGCAAGCTCGTCACCCACATGCTCACGATCAAGGGCATCTACGGACGCGAGATGTTCGAGACATGGAACGCGATGGGGGCGATGTTGCAGACCAGCGCGACCCTGCGGGACGCCATCGGCCGGGTGATCGCCGAGGTCGTCCCCGCTCGCGACTGGGAGCGCGGCTTCGCTGCGGCCGAGTCTGCGGGAACGGGCAAGATCATCCTCGACTGGACGGAGTTGTGATGTACGGGACTTTTCAGAAGCATGTGGCGGGAGAGCTGGCGGGGATCGAGGAGGCCGGACTCACCAAGCATGAGCGCGGCATCCGCGGACCGCAGAACGCCTCGATCACCGCAGACGGCACGGAGGTGCTGAACTTCTGCGCCAACAACTACCTCGGCCTCGCCGACGACCCGCGCATCCTCGACGCCGCGACCACGGCCCTGCAGGAATGGGGCTACGGTCTGGCCAGTGTGCGCTTCATCTGCGGTACCCAGGAGCAGCACCTCGAGCTCGAGCGTCGGCTCGCCGACTTCCTCGGCACGGACGAGGCCATCCTGTACTCGTCGTGCTTCGACGCGAACGGGGGCGTGTTCGAGACGCTCTTCTCCGCCGAGGATGCGATCATCTCGGACGAGCTCAACCATGCGTCGATCATCGACGGTATCCGGCTCTCGAAAGCGCGCAGGCTCCGCTACCGCAACCGCGACATGGCCGATCTCGAAGCGCAGCTGCAGGCCGCCTCGGACGCCCGTTTCCGCGTGGTGGTGACGGACGGCGTGTTCTCGATGGACGGCTACATCGCACCGCTCGCCGAGATCTGCGACCTGGCAGAGCGTTATGACGCCCTCGTCTTCGTCGACGACTCGCACGCCGTCGGCTTCGTGGGCGAGAACGGCCGGGGGACGCCGGAGCTCTGCGGAGTCGCCGACCGCGTCGACATCTACACCGGCACATTCGGCAAGGCGCTCGGCGGCGCATCCGGGGGCTACGTCGCCTCGCACGCGGAGATCGTGGCTCTGTTGCGCCAGCGATCCCGTCCGTACCTCTTCTCGAACACGCTCGCCCCGGCGATCGTGGCGGGCACCCTGACCGCGCTCGACCTCGTCGAGGGGTCGGCCGATCTTCGTGCGCGTCTGCGCAGCAATGCCGCGCTCTTCCGCGAGCGCATGACCGCCGAGGGGTTCGACCTGCTGCCCGGGGAGCACCCCATAGTCCCGGTCATGTTCGGCGACGCCGCGAAGACGGCGCGGATCGCTCGCGAGATGCAGGAGCGCGGTGTCTACGTGACCGCCTTCAGCTTCCCCGTCGTGCCCCGCGACCTGGCACGGATCCGGGTGCAGCTCTCGGCGGCGCATACGCCGGATCAGATCGAGCGCTGCGTCGCGGCCTTCGTCGCTGCACGGGCGGCGATCGACTGATCCGCACAACTTGCAAAGAAACACTTGCAAAGACGTCTTTGCAACGGTATCTTTGCAAGCATGACGAACGAGACCCAGGTCAGGACTTTGGACGCCAGTGCGCTGAAGGCCCTGGCGCACCCGCTCCGGGTGAAGATCTTCGACCTTCTCGCCGCTCGTGGTCCGCAGACGGCGAGCTCGCTCGCCGCCCTCGTGGGGGAGACCTCGGGGTCGACCAGCTACCACCTCCGCGCCCTCGCCGCGCACGACCTCATCCGCGAGGTCGAGGGGCGGGGCACGGCACGCGAGCGATGGTGGGAGCGGCCCAAGGGGCGCATCGACGTGCCGGGGCCCGACGAGATGACCTCGCCGGCGAACCGTGCCGCTGCGCAGATCGTCACGTCGGAGTTCTTCCGGTTGCGGCACGAGACGCTGATGTCGTACCTCAACCGGCCGCAGTCCGAGGTGCCCGAGGCCTGGCGCGATGTGGGGATCACGATCACCACCCACCTCGATATGACGCCGGAGCAGGCCATGTCGCTCCGGGAGGAGCTCGAGAGCATCGTGGAGAGCGCCATCGAGCGCTACCGGGGTCAGACCGGCCCCGATGTTCGACGCGTCTCGCTCCGCACAGAACTCTTCGACCTTCCGACGCCGCAGCAGGCGACGCGCGGATCCAGCGACGACACCGTGGAGGAATCATGACCAGCGCGACTCTTCACCTGGTGGCGCCGACCCAGACCGAACGCGGGCTGCTGAGACTCGCAGGCCATCTCACCGCCTACGTCGAGCACCGCATCTCGCGGCGCGCCGAACGGCGTGAGCTCTCCCTGGATCTGCTGCGCGAACAGCAGACCCGCAGGCAGGACCCGCGTGCCGTCGATCACGCTCTCGCCCAGCTCGGGCTGACCCGGCGCTGACACCCCCGCCTCATCCTGGCGGGGAGGTTCAGTCTTCGAAGGGGCGGGCGACGATCTCGCCGGAGGCGGTCTGGAAGACCTCCCACCCCGCGTCGAGCTCAGCGATCGCGCGGCCTTCCAGCCAGGTGAGCGTCCAGTGACCGGTCAGCCCCTTGGCCTCGACCTCGGCGATCGCCGGTCGCAGGGAGGCGGGGACGGAGGCCGGAGCCTCGGACCCCGCCGCCCAGCGCGTGCCCAGCTGCATCAGGACGCCTCGACCGGAGCGAGCTCGATCGCGGTGACCGCGAACGCCTCCGCCTCGGTGAACTCGAGCTCGGCGATGCGGCCGACGGCGCGGAGGTCGTCGGCCGCATCGCGGAGGGCGTCGAGCTTCGCGGCGGGGGCGGCGATCGCCGCGCGCGAGACCGGAGTCTTCTGCGAGGCCTTCGCCTCGGTCTTCGCGCGGCGGATGCCGATCAGCGCTTCACTGGCTGCAGCCAGCACCGCCGGGTCGCCGTCGATGCCGAGCGGCGTCGGCCACGCGGCCGTGTGCACGGAGCCCTCTTCGAACCAGGACCACGACTCCTCTGCCGCGAAGGACAGCACCGGAGCCAGCAGGCGGAGCAGCGTCGACAGGGCCAGACGCAGCGAGAGCGCCGCGGAGGCCTGTCCCACGTCGGCCTGGTTGTAGGCGCGCTCCTTCACGAGCTCGAGGTAGTCGTCGCAGAACGTCCAGAAGAAGGCCTCGGTGAGCTCCAGCGCACGAGCGGCGTCGTACCGCTCGAACGCCTTGGTGGCCTCGACGACGACGCTGTCGAGCGCGGTCAGCATCGACGCGTCGAGGGCGTGAGTCACCTGCGCACCCTCGGGCACGGGGAACGACAGCACGAACTTCGCCGCGTTCAGTACCTTGATGGCCAGACGGCGACCGATCTTCACCTGCGTCGGGTTCTGCGGGTCGAACGCCGCGTCCATGCCGAGGCGGCTCGAGGCGGCCCAATAGCGCACCGCGTCGGAGCCGTGGGCCTCGAGCACGTCGGCCGGGGTGACCACGTTGCCCTTCGACTTCGACATCTTCTTGCGGTCGGGGTCGACGATGAATCCGGAGATCGCGGCGTTGCGCCACGGCGTCCTGCCGTCTTCGAGCGTCGAGCGCAGCATCGTCGAGAACAGCCAGGTGCGGATGATGTCCTGACCCTGGGGGCGCAGGTCGAACGGAGCGGTGAGCTGCCAGAGCTCCTCGTCGCGCTGCCAGCCACCCGCGAGCTGCGGGGTGAGGGACGAGGTCGCCCAGGTGTCGAGGATGTCGGCCTCGGCGTCGAAGCCGCCCGCCACGCCGCGCTGGTCCTCGGTGTATCCGGCGGGCACGTCGGTGGTCGGGTCGATCGGGAGCGTCGCCGCATCCGGGGTGAGCACGCGGTCGTAGTCGCGCTCGCCGTTCTCGTCCAGGGCGTACCAGAGGGGGATCGGCACACCGAAGAAGCGCTGACGCGACACCAGCCAGTCGCCGGTCAGGCCGCCGACCCAGTTCTCGTAGCGCACACGCATGAACTCGGGGTGCCAGGCGAGCTCCTCGCCGTGGGCGATGAGCTTGTCGCGCAGCTCGCCGTCGCGGGCGCCGTTGCGGATGTACCACTGCCGCGTGGAGACGATCTCGAGCGGACGGTCGCCCTTCTCGAAGAACTTCACCGCGTGGTTGAACGGCTTGCCGACAGCGGTCATGTCGCCCGTCGCCTGCAGCTTCTCCACGATCGCCTTGCGCGCGCTGAAGACGGTCTTGCCCGCGATCTCCTCGCCGTACCAGGTCGCCGCCTCGGGGTTCGCGACGGAGGCGGGGGCATCAGGCAGGAATCGCCCGTCCAGGCCGATCGTGGTCATGTTCGGCAGCGACTCGTTGTCGGTGGTGCGCAGCTCGCGCCACCAGATGATGTCGGTCACATCGCCGAAGGTGCAGACCATGGCAGCGCCGGTGCCCTTGTCGGGCTGGGCGAGGTGGTGCCCGTGGATCTCGATCTCGGCGCCGAAGAAGGGGGTCTTCACCTTGGTGCCGATGAGGTGCTTGTGCGGGCCCTCAGGGTGCGTCACGATCGCGATGCACGCGGGGAGCAGCTCCGGGCGGGTGGTGTCGATCGCAATCGATCCCGAGCCGTCCGCGAAGGGGAACTCGATCGTGTGATAGGCCGCCTGCTGGTCGCGGTCCTCGAGCTCGGCCTGCGCGATGGCGGAGCGGAAGTCGATGTCCCACAGCGTCGGGGCCAGCGCCTGATACGCCTCACCGCGCTCGATGTTGCGCAGGAACGCGAGCTGGCTCTGACGGATGGTGTCGTCGGAGATCGTGCGGTAGGTCTGCGTCCAGTCCACGCTCAGTCCGAGCTGGCGGAACAGTGCTTCGAACTGCTTCTCGTCCTCGATCGTGAGGCGCTCGCAGAGTTCGATGAAGTTGCGGCGGCTGATCGGCTGCTGATCGGCTGCACGGCTGGACTTGTTGTCGCCACCCTCGAACGGGGGTGTGAAGTCGGGCGTGTAGGGGAGCGAGGGGTCGCACCGCACACCGTAGTAGTTCTGCACGCGGCGCTCGGTGGGCAGGCCGTTGTCGTCCCATCCCATCGGGTAGAACACGGTCTTGCCGCGCATACGCTCGAAGCGCGCCTTCACGTCGGTGTGCGTGTACGAGAACACGTGTCCGATGTGCAGGCTGCCCGATGCCGTGGGAGGAGGGGTGTCGATCGAATACACGCCGTCACGGCCGGCCTGTGCCGCGCGCAGACGATCGAACAGGTAGGTGCCCTGCTCGGCCCATGCGGCATCCCACTTCGCTTCGAGGCCTTCGAGTACGGGCTTGTCGGGAATCTGGTTCTGCGACGATTCGGAAGCAGGCATGAAGGTCTCCTCGAGCGATGTATGCGGCACTGTGTGAGCGTGCCTGAGTGTGGGTGGTGCCGAACAGTCTACCGAGCATCGCGGGGCCGGCAGGTCGCCGCAGATCGACCCGGTCCAACAATCCGCCGTAGGATGGAGGGATCCCGACCCGCTCGTCCAGAGGAATCGTCATGCCCGCAAAATCAGTGCGTCGTCTCCTGCCCTTCGCGGCGCTCGCCGCTGCCACCGCGCTGGTGCTCAGCGCCTGCGCGGCCCCCGGTTCCGAGGGAGAAGGCGGAGGAGAGCTGGTGTGGTCCATCGAGGGCGCGAACCTCTCGGCCGGGCACATGGACCCGCAGGTGAGCCAGCTCGACGTCTCCGGCATGGTGCAGCGGGCCGTGCTCGACTCGCTGGTTTTCCAGGAGGCGGACGGAACGTTCAGCCCGTGGCTTGCGAAGAGCTGGGAAGTCTCGCCGGACAGCACGGAGTACACCTTCGTGCTCCGGGACGACGTGACCTTCACCGATGGCGAGAAGTTCGACGCCGCCGCGGTCAAGGCGAACTTCGACCGCATCGTCGACCCCGAGACGGCTTCCGCTCAGGCTGCCAGCATGCTCGGCGCCGATTTCTACAAGGGCACGGAGGTCGTCGACGACTACACGGTCACGGTGACCTTCACCCAGCCGTACGCCCCGTTCCTGCAGGCGGCGAGCACGCCGCAGCTGGGCTTCTACTCGCCGGCCGTGCTCGCGAAGTCCGCAGACAAGCTCAAGGCCGGCGGACCCGACATCACCGTGGGCACCGGGCCGTTCGAGCTCACCGAGTACACGCCAGACCAGGAGATCGTCTACACCCGCAACGACGACTACGCGTGGGGTCCGCACGACACCGAGGCTCCGAAGTTCGAGACCCTGCGCGTCGAGATCCAGCCGGAGGCCTCGGTCCGCACCGGTGTCGTCACCAGCGGCGAGGCCGACCTCGCCAGCAACATCCCGCCGAACCTCGCGAAGGACCTCGGCGACGGCGTCACAGTTGACTCGATCGAGTACCCGGGGCTGCCGTACTCGCTGTACCTGAACGAGAAGTACGGGGTGTTCGCCGACGAGAAGGTGCGCCAGGCCTTCGCCCGCGGCATCGACATCGACGCCGCTGTCGAGGAGATCTACTTCGGACAGTTCCCGCGGGCATGGAGCATCCTCGGCTCGACGACTCCGGGCTACGACGCGTCGCTCGAGGGCAGCTGGCCGTTCGATCAGGATGCGGCCGATGCGCTGCTCGACGAGGCCGGATGGACGGATCGCGACGCCGACGGCATCCGCATGAAGGACGGCAAGCGACTCTCCGTGCGCTGGATCGCCTGGACGCCGGTTCCCGACGACCGCGCCGCGCTGGGCAACGCCATCCAGTCGGACCTGAAGAGCATCGGCTTCGAGGTTCAGCGTGAGGAGCTCGAGCCCGGCGCCTACAACGAGCAGTACGAGCCGAAGACCTTCGATCTGACCGACTGGGGCTTCTCGGGCGTCGATCCCGATCTGCTGCGCAGTCACCTGCACACCGACGGATTCCAGAACGCCTCGCAGGTGAGCGACCCGCAGATCGACGCCTTGCTCGAACAGGCCGTCGCCTCCAGCGACCAGGACAAGCGCAACGAGCTGTACACCCAGCTGCAGCAGTGGAACGCCACGTACACGGCCATCGTGCCGCTGTACAGCCCATCGGCGATCACGGCCGTCGGCGACCGCGTCGAGGGACTCGAGTACGACCTGTACGGTCGGCCGCTGTTCTACGATGTGACCGTCGGCTGAACCGTCGACGGAGCGGAGGGCACGGGTGGTGAAGGCTGCTCTCGCCCGTATCGCCGGTCTGGTCGCATCCGTCGTCATCGTCCTGTGGGGCGCGGCGACCGTCGCCTTCCTCGCGTTCCGGGTGATCCCCGGTGACCCCGTCTCGGTGATGCTGGGGCCCCAGGCGCAGGTGAGTGAGGCCGTCAAGGACGGGATCCGCGCCGACCTGGGACTGGACCGTCCACCGTTCGAGCAGTACCTCGGCTTCATCGGCCAGCTCGCTCGGGGAGATCTGGGGGAGTCGTACCAGCTGCGGATGCCGGTGACGGAGGTGATCGGACGTCAGCTCGGAGCGACGGTGCAGCTCTCGGTGCTCGCGCTCGTGATCGCCCTCGTGCTCGCGCTCGCGGTGGCGGTCCTCGTGCGGGGCAGGGCAGCGCGCACGATCGCGGCCGCTGTGGAGCTCGTGGTGCTCTCCTCCCCGGTGTTCTGGATCGGGCTCGTCCTGCTCAGCGTCTTCGCGTTCGGACTGGGCTGGTTCCCGGTGTCGGGAGCCCGCAACCCCGCCACGCTCATCCTGCCGGCGCTCACTCTCGCGCTCCCCGTCGCCGCGCTGCTCAGCCAGGTGCTGCGTGACGGGCTGATGCAGGCGGAGCGCATGCCGTTCGCCGAGACGGTGCGTGCCCGGGGTGCGAGCCCCTCGTGGTTCACCCTGCGGCACGGACTGCGGCACGGCGCCGCATCGGCCGTGACGCTCGCGGCCTACCTGACCGGATCGGTGCTCGGTGGTGCGGTGCTGGTGGAGACCGTGTTCGCGCGTCCGGGCCTGGGCCGCGTGACCCTCGCCGCGATCAGCGACCGCGACCTGCCGGTGATCACCGGGATCATCCTGCTGAGCGCCCTGGTCTTCGTCGCGGTGAACCTCGTGGTCGAACTCGTGCATCCCCTGATCGATCCGCGTGTCAGGGCCTCGCGAGCCGGAGACATCCGATGAGGCGCGCGCAGCGGGTGCTGCTGTGGGTCGCGATCGTGGTGCTCGCGGTGATCGTGTTCGCGGCGCTCTGGCCCGGCGTGCTCGCCACTCACGATCCGCTGCAGACCGCCGTTCGCTCCGCCCTGCTTCCGCCGAGTGCCGAGCACCTGTTCGGCACCGACCAGAGCGGGCGCGACGTGTACTCGCGAGTCATCTACGGCGCAGGGCGTTCGCTGGGCATCGGACTCCTCGCCACGGGGGTGGCGCTCGTCGTCGGGCTCGTCATCGGCGTGCTCGCCGGAGTCGCGCCGAAGGGCATCGATACCACCGTGATGCGGGTGAACGACGTGCTGATGGCCTTCCCCGAGTTCCTCGTCGCGCTGGTCGTGGTCGCGGTCCTGGGTCCGGGGCCGGTGAACATCGCGATCGCGGTGACCCTGGCCGCTGTGCCCGTCTACATCCGGCTGGCGCGCGTGCAGACGCAGACGCTGCGCGTCGCCGAGCACGTCGAGGCGGCCCGCATCCTCGGCGTCCCGCGGGTGCGCGCGTTCACCCGGCACGTGGTGCCCGGCGTCCTCGGCGCACTGAGCGTGCTCGCGACCATCGGCATCGGTTCGAGCATCCTGGCCGCGGCCGGGCTCAGCTTCCTGGGTCTCGGCCCCTCGGAGCCGACACCGGAGTGGGGGCTCATGCTCGCCGGTGGTCGCAACGTGCTGGGACAGGCGTGGTGGATCTCGCTCTTCCCCGGCATCGCGATCACGCTCACCGTGGTGTCGGCGACGGTCGTCGGACGGATCCTGCGGGCGCGCGCAGACGGGAGGGCGGCATGAACGCTGCACTGCAGGTGCGGGGGCTGCGGATCGCCTTCGACGGGAAGCGCGTGGTGGACGACGTCTCCTTCACGGTCGAACGCGGGGAGTGCGTCGCGATCGTCGGGGAGTCCGGCGCGGGGAAGTCGCTCACGGCCCGCGCACTGCTGGGGTTGACGCCGGCAGAGGCCGCCGTCTCCCTGGAGGGCCTCCTCATCGACGAAAGGGATGCCGCCGGGCTCTCCGAACGTGCGTGGCGCGACCTTCGCGGAGCCGGGATCGCGCTCGTCTCCCAGGACGCTCTGGTCTCGCTCGACCCCCTTCGCCGGGTCGGGGCGGAGGTCGCCGAGCCGCTGCTGCTGCATCGGCTAGTCCGCGGACGTGCGGCGCTGGCGGGGCGGGTGCAGGAGCTTCTGGCGCGGGTATGGATGCCCGACCCCGAACGTCGCTCCCGACAGCACCCGCACGAGCTCTCCGGAGGCCTCCGACAGCGGGCGCTCATCGCCTCCGCACTCGCCGCGGGCCCCGCCGTGCTGATCGCGGACGAGCCGACGACCGCACTCGATGCCACCGTGCAGGCCCGGATCCTCGGACTGCTGCGCGAGATCACCGATGCAGGTACCGCGCTCGTCTTCATCAGTCATGACTTCGCCGCGGTTCGCCGGATCGCCGACCGAGTCCTCGTGATGAAGGATGGCATCGTGGTCGAATCCGGCACGGTCTCCGAGGTGCTCGAGAACCCCCGGCACGAGTACACGAAGCAGCTCATCGCCGCGACGATGCACGATCCCAGAGCTGCGGCCCCCACGGAGTCCTCGCCGGTGCTGATCGCCCGCGGCCTCTCGCGCAGCTTCGCCACGGTGCCCGCCGTCATCGACGCGACGTTCACGGTGAAGGACGGACAGACGCTCGGCATCGTGGGGGAGTCAGGGTCGGGCAAGACGACACTCGCGCGCATGATCGTCGGGGTCGACACGCCGGACAGCGGCACCCTGCGGTGGACGGCGGAGCGACGGGTGCAACTCGTGCACCAGAACCCGCTCGGCGCCTTCGATCCACGGTGGACGATCGGCCGATCGCTGCGGGAGGGACTGGAGGCGGGCGGCGTGCCTCGCGCGCGACGTGTCGCCCGCGTCGGGGAGCTCCTCGCCGAGGTCGGTCTTTCGCCGGAGATCGCCGACAGGCGTCCGAGCGCCCTCTCCGGGGGTCAGCGACAGCGGGCTGCGATCGCCCGCGCGCTCGCCGCCGACCCGGAGGTGCTGGTGCTGGACGAACCCGTCTCGGCGCTCGACCCCTCGGTGCGGGAGCGGGTGCTGCGGTTGCTCGGCCGGTTGCAGCAGGAGCGGCAGCTGACGATGATCCTCGTCTCCCACGATCTCGACGTGGTCGGCGCGGTCGCCGACGAGGTGCTCGTGATGCAGGAGGGACGGATCGTCGAGCAGGGGGCGACCGTCGACGTGTTCGCCTCGCCCCAGCATCCGTTCACGCGGGAGCTGCTCGACGCGAGTGGCCCCGCCGGCTTCTGATCTGCCGTCAGTCCTTGATCTGCCGTCAGTCCTTGATCTGGATGCCGATGCCCGCCGCCAGCGCCGGGGCGAGCTGCTGCACCTGGAACGAGGTGAGGGTGGCCCCGCGGAGGCTGTGGGCGTCGAGATAGGCGACGGCGTCGAGCCCACGCAGATCCACGTCTTTCGCACGCATGCCCCGTGGGTCGACCTCGTCGCTCGATGTGGCTGTGAAGCGCACACGGGAGAGCTCGGCCTGCGGCATGTCGATGGTGCGGATGCTGCACCCCGAGATCTCGAGATCGGTGATCTTGGCCGCCCCCAGATTCAGATAGTCGATGCGCACATCCCGCAGGTCGAGCTCCGAGATGAGCGCCTCGCTGAGGTCGAGAGTGCCGATACGCCCGCCGCTGATCCGCACCCGCCGCACACCGGCATCGCGCATGCGGAGCGAGGCGATGCGCACACCGGACATGTCGACGTCGACGACCGTCGCGCCGGTGAGGTCGATGGCGTCCGCGTCGGCGCTCAGGATGCACTGCTCCAGCGTCGAGTAGGCGAGATCGACGGTGCCGTTCAGGTCGAGCCTGGCGGCGATGAGGTCGGCGCTGCGCGCGGGAAATGCAGGCTCGAGCACGGGCGGCAGGTCGGGAGCGGTGATGCGGGGAGGGGCGGGGGACTCGGGGGTGCGGGCCATGCTTCGAGCGTAGGGTGCGCCGGCGACATCGCTCCCGGCGCGCGGGAGGCCGGGGCCAGGAGAGCAGAGGAGCGTCCTGAGGGTGTACGCACGCGTACACTGGACACACGAGCGTCGATCCGGCCATCACCGGGGAGCTCTCGGAAGAACGGCGTCGCCTTCGGGAAGCGCTCAGTAGAACCGAGCGGGGCAGGCCCGTCACAGCCGCAGTGAGAGTGGTCGCGTCGTAAGGCGTGGCACGCGAGGTGGTACCGCGGTCCGCGAGGATCGTCCTCGCAGGAGCATCCGCCACGACGACCACTGCGAGACACGATGACCTACCCCCGTTCCTCCTTCGGCCCCGCCGCCGATTCCGTCGCGCCCAGCCCCCGCTTCCCGCAGATCGAGGAGGAGGTGCTCGCGTTCTGGAAGACGGACGACACCTTCCGCGCCTCGATCGCGCAGCGTGAGGGCTCACCCGAATGGGTGTTCTACGACGGGCCTCCGTTCGCGAACGGCCTGCCGCACTACGGTCACCTGCTCACCGGGTACGCGAAGGACGTGTTCCCGCGCTTCCAGACCATGACCGGCCACAAGGTCGATCGTGTCTTCGGGTGGGACACGCACGGGCTGCCGGCCGAGCTCGAGGCCATGAAGCAGCTCGGGATCACCGAGAAGGCCGAGATCGAGGAGATGGGCATCGACGTCTTCAACGCGAAGGCGAAGAGCTCGGTCCTGACCTACACGCACGAGTGGCAGGACTACGTCACCCGTCAGGCGCGCTGGGTCGACTTCGAGCGCGGGTACAAGACGCTCGACCTCGGCTACATGGAGAGCGTGCTGTGGGCGTTCAAGACCCTCTACGACAAGGGCCTCGCCTACGAGGGATACCGCGTGCTGCCGTACTGCTGGCGCGATGAGACTCCGCTCAGCGCCCACGAGCTGCGCATGGACGACGACGTCTACCAGATGCGTCAGGACCCGTCCGTCACGGTCACCTTCCCGCTGACGGGAGCCAAGGCGGAAGCGCTCGGTCTCACCGGCGTCCGCGCCCTCGCCTGGACGACCACGCCCTGGACCCTGCCGACCAACCTCGCGCTCGCCGTGGGCCCGGAGATCGAGTACGTCGTGCTCCCCGCCGGTCCGAACGGTGCGGCCGACGTGCACCAGGCCGCAGGGACCACGGATGCCGCTATCGAGTCCTCCGCGCACCGCTACCTGCTCGCCCGTCAGCTCGTCGGCGGATACGCCAAGGACCTCGGCTACGAGAGCACCGAAGAGGCTCTCGCGGCCGTCGACGCCACGGTCCGCGGCGCCGAGCTGCAGGATGTGACGTACGACCGGCTGTTCGACTACTACGCCGACACCGAGACCTACGGGACCGAGAACGCCTGGCGCATCCTGGTCGACGACTACGTCACCGTCAGCGACGGCACCGGCATCGTCCACCAGGCCCCGGCCTACGGTGAGGACGACCAGCGTGTCGCCGGCGCCGCTGGGATCCCCACGATCCTGTCCCTCGACGACGGTGGACGCTTCCTCCCGAACGTCACCGATGTGGCGGGCGAGCTGTGGATGGAGGCGAACACGCCGCTCGTGCGCCTGATCCGCGACAACGGTCGTCTGATCCGCCTGCAGAGCTACGAGCACTCGTACCCGCACTGCTGGCGCTGCCGGAACCCCCTGATCTACAAGGCCGTCTCGAGCTGGTTCATCCGCGTGACGGACATCAAGGACGACCTGCTCGCGAACAACGAGCAGATCACGTGGGTGCCGGAGAACGTCAAGCACGGGCAGTTCGGCAAGTGGCTCGAAGGCGCGCGCGACTGGTCGATCAGCCGCAACCGCTACTGGGGTTCGCCGATCCCGATCTGGAAGAGCGACGACCCGGAGTACCCGCGTGTCGACGCCTACGGCTCGCTGGAGGAGCTCGAGCGCGACTTCGGCACGTTGCCGCGCAACCCCGAGGGCGAGATCGACCTGCACCGGCCGTACATCGACGACCTCACGCGCCCGAACCCCGACGACCCCACCGGCAAGAGCACGATGCGCCGCATCGAAGACGTCTTCGACGTGTGGTTCGACTCGGGCTCGATGCCCTATGCGCAGGTGCACTACCCGTTCGAGAACCAGGAGTGGTTCGACTCGCACTCGCCGGCCGACTTCATCGTCGAGTACATCGGGCAGACCCGCGGATGGTTCTACGTCATGCACGTGCTGTCGACCGCGCTGTTCGATCGCCCCGCGTTCACGGGTGTCAGCTGCCACGGCATCGTGCTCGGCAGCGACGGCTACAAGATGTCGAAGTCGCTGCGCAACTACCCCGACGTGTCCGAGGTGCTCGACCGCGACGGCTCCGACGCGATGCGCTGGTTCCTGATGTCGAGCTCGGTGCTGCGCGGAGGCAACCTCGCCGTCACCGAGGAGGGCATCCGCTCGGGCGTCCGCGAATTCCTGCTGCCGCTGTGGAACTCGTGGTACTTCTTCGCGACCTACGCCAATGCATCCGGCGCCGACGGATACGAGGCCTCCTGGCGCACCGACTCCACCGATGTGCTCGACCGCTACATCCTGGCGCGTCTGGGCGACCTCGTCCGCGAGGTGCGCGCCGACCTCGAGGGCCTCGACTCCACCACCGCGTCCGCGCGTCTGCGTGACTTCGCCGAGGTGCTCACCAACTGGTACATCCGGCGCTCGCGCGACCGCTTCTGGACCGGCGTGACGGAAGACCCGAAGAGCCGCGAGGCCTTCGACACGCTCTACACCGTGCTCGAGACGCTCACCCGTGTCGCGGCGCCTCTCGTACCGCTCGTCAGCGAGCGCGTGTGGCAGGGCCTCACCGGCGGACGCAGCGTGCACCTGACCGACTGGCCCGACGCGGCGCAGTTCCCGGCGGCGGACGAGATCCGCGACGCGATGGACGCGGTACGCGAGCTGTCGAGCGTCGGCAATGCTCTGCGCAAGAAGGAGAAGCTGCGCGTGCGCCTCCCGCTCGCCCGCTTCACCGTGGTCTCGCCGCTGGCGGCGTCGCTCGGCCAGTTCGAGGACATCCTCCGCGAGGAGCTGAACGTGAAGTCGGTGGAGCTCGTTCCGCTCGCCGATGACACGGCGACGGAGTACGGCATCGCCCACCGCCTCAGCGTCAACGCCCGCGCGGCGGGGCCGCGTCTGGGCAAGGAGGTGCAGAAGGCCATCCAGGCTGCGCGTTCGGGAGACTGGAGCGAGGTCTCTGGCGTCGTGACCGCGGGCGGCATCGTGCTCGAACCCTCGGAGTACGAGCTCGTGCTCGAGACCACGGGCCGCCCGGAGGGAGAGGCTCTCGCCATCGTCCCCACCGGCGGCTTCGTGCTGCTCGACACGACGACGACCCCGGAGCTGGAAGCCGAGGGGCTCGCCCGCGATGTGATCCGCGCCGTGCAGGAGACCCGCAAGAACGCCGACTTCGACGTCAGCGATCGCATCCAGCTGGTGCTCCGGTTCCAGGACGACGTGGACACCACAGCTGTCGTCTCCGCCTTCGACCTCGCCGGGATCGCGGCGGAGACCCTGGCCGAGGAGTACTTCGTGATCGACGCGCAGGGCGACTCGATCTTCGGACACGGGACGGTGCTCGCCGCCGCCGCGGCAGTGACGCCCGAGTTCTCCGCCGTCATCCCCGCCGGTACCTATGCGAACGCCGGTGACTTCACGATCGCCGTCACCAGGATGGGAGCAGCAGCATGAGCGCCGCCGACCGGGCCGATGCCGTCTACGAAGCCCTTCTGAGCCGCGCGGGAGAGCGCTGGGTCCAGCCCCGCAAGGAGCGCACCGCCCGCATCCTCGCCTTCCTCGACGACCCGCAGCGCACCTACCGCGTCGTGCACATCACGGGCACGAACGGCAAGACGTCGACCGCGCGGATGATCGAGAGCCTGTTGCGGGCGCACGATCTGCGCACCGGACTGTTCACGAGTCCCCACCTCGAGCGCTTCACCGAGCGCATCATGATCGACGGCGAGCCGATCGCCGACGAGGCGGTGGCGGACGCGTGGGACGAGATCGAGCCGTTCGTCGACATCGTCGACGCCGAGCTCGAGGCAGCCGGCGACGCTCCGCTGACGTTCTTCGAGCTGCTGACCGTGCTGGCGTTCGTCGCAGTGGCCGACGCGCCGATCGACGTGCTGGTGCTCGAGGTCGGCATGGGCGGCGAGTGGGATTCCACGAACACGGCCGATGGTGACGTGGCGGTGTTCGCCCCGATCGACATCGACCACGCCGACCGTCTCGGCAGCACGATCGCCGAGATCGCCGAGGTCAAGGCCGGCATCATCAAGGAGGGCGCGGCGGTGGTGTCGGCCCAGCAGCCCGCAGAGGCGGCCGAGGTGCTGCGTCGGGTGGCGGCAGAGCGCAACGCGACCATCGCCTTCGAGGGCGAGGAGTTCGGTCTCACGGAGCAGAAGCTCGCGGTCGGTGGGCAGCTGCTCACGATCCGCGGCCTGGCGGGGGAGTACGCCGAGGAGTACCTCCCGCTCTACGGTGCGCACCAGGGGCACAACGCCGCTCTCGCCGTCGCCGCCGTCGAGTCGCTCATCGGCGGGGCCACCCAGCGCATCGCCGCGGACATCGTCACGGCAGGCCTGCAGGAGAGCACCTCGCCCGGAAGGCTGCAGCTACTCGGCATCGCCCCGACCGTGATCGTCGACGCCGCGCACAACCCGCACGGCGCCAAGGCGCTCGCTCAGGCGCTGGACGACAGCTTCGACTTCGACGAGTGGGGTCTGGTGCTCGGTGTGCTCGCCGACAAGGACGCCGCCGGTATCGTCGCTGAGCTGGCTCCCACCGCGGCTCACGTGTTCGCCACCGCTCCGGATTCCGACCGCGCGAGCGATGCAGATGCGATCGCCGACCTCGTCGAGCAGAACGGACAGCGCGCGACCGTGCACCACTCGCTCGCCGATGCCGCCGACGCCGCGCGTGAGTGGGCCGCATCCTCCGACCGGCGTGCGGTGATCATCGCGGGGTCGGTCGTGCTCGCCGGTGAGGCGATCGCGCTGGCGCAGGACGAGGATTGGAAGGCGGGGTGGCGCGCATGAGTGCCGAGGCGACACCTGCTCGCCGGCCACGTCCGCCGCGCACCCTCGTGCAGAAGCTCGCACCGGTCGTGCTGGGCTTCGAGGCCATCGTGGTCTTCCTCGTCGGCCTCACGATCTTCGGGCTGCGCCAGCTTCCCGAGGGGATCGAGCAGTGGTGGGCGATCGTCGCCGGCGCCGTGCTCGCGCTCGCCTGCATCGTGATCGCCGGGATGATCACGAAGCCCTGGGCGCTCACCGCAGGATGGGTCATCCAGGCCGTCGTCGCCCTGTCGGCGTTCTTCGTCCCGTCGATCCTGCTCGTCGTCCTGATTTTCGGCGGCATGTGGGCGTATGCGACCATCGGAGGGGCCCGATTGGACGCACGACGCCCCGCCGAGCCCACGACCGAGACTCAGACAGAGAGTGAATGACATGGCCACCGAAGAAACCCTCGTCCTCGTCAAGCCCGATGGTGTCGCTCGCGGCCTCACCGGCGCGATCCTCGCCCGCATCGAGGCGAAGGGCTACGCCCTCGTCGACATCCGCCTGGTCGAGCCCGACCGCGACCTGCTCGCCGAGCACTACGCAGAGCACGAGGGCAAGCCGTTCTATGAGCCGCTGCTCGAGTTCATGCTCTCCGGCCCCTCGGTCGCCATCCGTCTCGCGGGCAACCGCGTGATCGAGGGCTTCCGCTCGCTCGCGGGCACCACCGACCCGACGACCGCGGCCCCCGGCACGATCCGTGGCGACTTCGGTCGCGACTGGGGACTCAAGGTGCAGCAGAACCTCGTGCACGGCTCGGACAGCCCCGAGTCGGCAGCTCGCGAGCTCGGCATCTGGTTCGACTGAGCGCCCGTCACGCCGAAGAAGCCCGCCCGTCGATCCGAGGATCGACGGGCGGGCTTCTTCCGTATCCGTCCGATATCAGCCGAGGGTCAGAAGACCATGCCGATGACCTCTCCGAGGAGGTCGAGGCCGCGCAGCTGCGCGAGCAGGATGACCACGGCGTAGGCGAGGATCGTCGCAAGGGGGACCCAGACCATCAGCCGGTTCGCCCGGTCCTTCAGCTTCTCGTTGCTCGTGAACGTGCCGTTGCGGGTCAGATGCAGCATCGTCGCGAAGAAGGTGGGGATGGTGACCGACCAGGTCAGCATGCACCAGGGGCAGAGCACGCCGAGGTTGGGCGCGTAGATGCTCTGCCAGATCAGCCAGCACACGAGGCCGAAGGCGAACGTGACGCCCGCACCGAACGTCATCCAGAACCATCGCGGGAAGCGCGAGCCTGCGAGCAGTGCGACGCCGATGAACAGGGGAGCCATCCAACCGGCGATGCCGAGCAGGGGGTTGGGGAAGCCGAACACCTCGCCCTGCCACGAGTCGAGATTCTTGCCGCACTGGATCATGACGCTGACGTTGCAGCTCAGCACGGCGTCCGGATTCGCCGCCAGCACGAACTTCTCGATCGTGAGCTGGAAGGCGGCGAACCAGCCCACCACACTCGCGATGATCAGCCAGACGGCATAGATGACGGGGCGGGTGCGCTGCTCGCTCATACTGGGGATTATCCCAGCGACTGCTATGGATGCGGCGAGAACAGGCCGGAGAAAACTCGCTGCGCGTGATGGGATGCCGCGAACGGAGCCACTTGGTGCGATAATGGCCTGTGATGCGATGAACGGCGTTGCCGCGACACGCATCAAGCAGACTTCGGGGTCCAATGCCCCACGCGATCAGAGCCATGAGCCGGTCGCAAACCGAGTGAGTTCGCGGAACCCGCGGGTACCGCATGAGATTTCACAGGACACCGAGTGTCCCGTGCAGGGAGTAAGCCAGAGATGGCCGATGACAACAATGACAACAACGCCCCTACCCTCGACTTCCCGGCTGACGCCGCGGGAGAGCTGACGGAGCCCACTGCTCCCGAGGCGGACGACCTCACAGGGTCGTCGGACGAGGGCGATGAGCTCTCCGAAGCGGCAGAGGTGGCAGAGGACGCCGCCGCCGATGACGTCGCCGCCGGCTATGCCGCTGCGGATGACGCCGCGGCCGCTGCCGACGACGCTGCTGCTGCCGCCGAGTCGGTCGCGGATGCACAGGCGGAAGCAGAAGCTGACGCGGAAGCCGCTGCAGGAGCGAGCGCTGAGGCAGAGGGGACCACCGAGACGCTGCCGGCTGCCTTTTCAGAGGCAGACGCAGAGCCCGTGGCCGAGCCGGTCGTCGAGGAGACCACCGCCTCGGAGACCACCGCCGCGGAGACCACCGTCGAGGAGGCTCCGGCTGCTCCGGAGGCTCCGGCTCCGGTGACCGCCGTGTCGCTCGGCCTGCTTCCCGAGGTGTTCGTCTCCCAGGTCTCCACGCAGCTGCACTTCTACGCGCCGGAGGTCGTCCCTCTTCCCGCACGCCCGGGTCGCGAGCGCATCTTCGACCGCATCGCCGAGCGCGAGCAGCCCCAGGAAGACGCGGCGGGCCGTGGTCGTGGCCGTCGTCGCCGCGGTGGCTCCGAGGGCGAGGATCAGCGTGAAGAGCCGCGTCAGCGTCAGCGCGTCGTGGAGTACATCACCGAGCCGAAGGCGATCAAGGGGTCGACGCGTCTCGAGGCGAAGAAGCAGCGTCGCCGCGACGGCCGCGATGCCGGACGCCGTCGCCCCGTCGTGACCGAAGCAGAGTTCCTCGCGCGCCGTGAGTCGGTCGACCGCAAGATGGTCGTCCGGTCCAAGAACGGCCGTACCCAGATCGGCGTCCTCGAGGACGGCGTGCTCGTCGAGCACTATGTCGCCCGCAACCAGGACGCGTCGCTCATCGGGAACGTCTACCTGGGCCGCGTCCAGAACGTCCTCCCCAGCATGGAGGCCGCCTTCGTCGACATCGGTCGCGGGCGCAACGCCGTGCTGTACTCCGGTGAGGTCGACTGGGACGGTGTCGAGACCGGCAACCAGCCGCGTCGCATCGAGCTGGCGCTCAAGCCCGGCGACCGCGTTCTCGTGCAGGTGACGAAGGACCCGGTCGGACACAAGGGCGCGCGTCTCACGAGCCAGATCTCGCTCCCCGGCCGCTACCTGGTCTACGTGCCGGGCGGGTCGATGAACGGCATCAGCCGCAAGCTCCCCGACAACGAGCGTGCGCGCCTCAAGCGCATCCTCAAGGAGGTGCTGCCGGAGTCCTCCGGCGTGATCGTCCGCACTGCGGCCGAGGGTGCCACCGAAGACCAGCTGACCCGTGACGTACAGCGACTCACCTCGCAGTGGGAGCACATCCAGAAGCAGGTCGAGAACCAGCAGGCGCCCGCGCTCCTGCACGCTGAGCCCGACCTTCTCGTGAAGATCGTCCGCGACGTCTTCAACGAGGACTTCACGAAGATGCTGATCCAGGGCGAAGATGCGCAGCAGACCATCCGTGCGTACCTGGAGAGCGTCGCCCCCGACCTGCTGGAGCGCGTCGAAGCCTACGAGGACGAGACCGACCCCTTCGATGCTTTCCGCATCACGGAGCAGATCGAGAAGGCGCTCGACCGCAAGGTGTGGCTGCCCTCCGGCGGCTCGCTCGTGATCGACCGCACCGAGGCCATGACGGTCGTCGATGTGAACACCGGCAAGTTCGTCGGCTCCGGCGGAAACCTCGAGGAGACGGTCACCAAGAACAACCTCGAGGCTGCGGAGGAGATCGTCCGCCAGCTGCGTCTGCGTGACATCGGCGGCATCATCGTCGTCGACTTCATCGACATGGTGCTCGAATCCAACCGCGACCTCGTGCTGCGTCGACTGATCGAATGCCTGAGCCGCGACCGCACGAAGCACCAGGTCGCCGAGGTCACCTCACTCGGCCTCGTGCAGATGACGAGAAAGAAGCTCGGCCTCGGCCTGCTGGAGACCTTCAGCGAGGCGTGCGAGGTGTGTGCCGGTCGTGGCGTGATCGTGCACCACGACCCGGTCGTGAAGCACCGCTCCAGCAACAGCAATGGGGGCGGCAACAGCAACGGCAACGGGCAGAGCGGTCGTCGCCAGCGCGGCAACGGCGGCAACGGCAACAGCAACGGCAACGGGCAGAGCCAGAGCGCTCCTGCGGCGCCGGCCGTCACCCACAGCATCACAGAGGGCGCCAAGTCGGCTCTCGCGCAGATCGCGGCCTCGACCATCGCTCCGACGGCCGAGGGGGCGGCGCACGAAGCCGAGACGGTCGACGTCGCGGCGGAGGCGCCCGCAGCTGCCGAGCGTCCGAAGAAGGCCCGCAAGAAGCGCGGCGGCGACCGCAAGGGCCCGAAGACTCCCGCTGAGCAGCTGCTCGACTCGGTTCTCGATGCCCTTCCGGAGCCGAAGGCACCCGGTCAGGGGCGAGGGCGTCGTCGGGTGAGCACGGCAGCGCTCACCGGCACTCCCGTCTCGGTGAACAACGAGCCGTCAGCGCCGGTCGCGGCTGCGGACTCGGAGTCCTGAGGCGATCAGGCGACGCACCAACTCTTTGCCTTTCACATGCTGAGCGCCGGCGGCGACGAGCCGGGGGATGATCTCCTCCGGCACGTCGTAGTGGTCGAGGTCGAACGCGCGCGGAGCGATGCCGTTCGCCCGCGCGAACGCGTGCAGCTCATCGAGGCTCTCGTCGCTGACCAGGTGTGCCCACAGGCGTCCGTGGGCGGGCCAGAGCGGGTCGTCGACGAGTACGGTCACCTCGTCAGCCTACGTCCGCAGCGATGGGGTGGGGCTCGAGCGTGCGCCCAGACAGATCGGAGGCGGCCCGCTTTGCGACACAGACCCGCATCCGGTAAAGTAGTCCCTTGGTGCGTATGCCGCGTCGTCCTCGTCGGCCGAAGCGGAGAGTCTTGCGTTCGCACCCGCCGTTCTGCGGTGCATGCAAGCAACAGTCTTCCCGTGAGATCTCGGAGCCGCGAGCTCCCCAACGAAACAGGTATGAAGTGGTTTACGCAGTAGTGCGCGCCGGTGGGCGGCAGGAGAAGGTCGAGGTCGGCACGATCGTTCAGCTCGACCGTGTCAAGGCTGCCCAGGGCGAGAAGATCGAGCTGGCTGCAGTGCTGCTCGTCGACGGCGCCACGGTGACCACCGACGCTGACTCGCTCGCGAAGGTCAAGGTCACGGCTGAGGTCATCGGCAACCTCCGCGGCCCGAAGATCATCATCCAGAAGTACAAGAACAAGACCGGCTACAAGAAGCGTCAGGGCCACCGCCAGGAGCTCACGCGCGTCAAGATCACCGGCATCAAGTAAGCCCGAGGGGATTAGGACATGGCACATAAAAAGGGCGCAAGCTCAACCCGTAACGGTCGTGACTCCAACGCTCAGCGCCTCGGCGTGAAGCGCTTCGGCGGTCAGCAGGTCCTCGCCGGCGAGATCATCGTCCGCCAGCGCGGCACGCACTTCCACCCCGGCGTCAACGTCGGCCGTGGCGGCGACGACACGCTGTTCGCTCTGGCCGCCGGTGCGGTCCAGTTCGGCGCGAAGGGCGGCCGCAAGGTCGTCAACATCGTCGCCGCAGCTGAGTGATCACAGCGCGACACTAGATATCCGGTTCGGGGCGGGCTTCGGCTCGCCCCGTCCGTGTATCTGCCCTCCGAAAACGCACAGCAACCCAGAGGACTAGCAAATGGTCACGTTCGTCGACACCGTCACACTGCACCTGCGTGCGGGTAAGGGCGGCAACGGCTGCGTCTCCGTGCACCGCGAGAAGTTCAAGCCGCTCGGCGGCCCGGACGGAGGCAACGGCGGTGACGGCGGCGACGTCGTGCTCGTCGCCGATCCTCAGACCGGCACGTTGCTGTCGTATCACCACTCGCCGCACCGTTCCTCCGGCAACGGCGGTCCGGGCATGGGCGACCACCGCTCCGGGTTCCTCGGTGAGACGCTCGAGCTGCCGGTCCCGGTCGGCACCGTGGTGAAGAACACCGCCGGCGAAGTCCTCATCGACATGATCATCCCCGGTGAGCGGTTCGTCGTCGCCAAGGGCGGGATGGGTGGGCTCGGCAACGCCGCCCTCGCCACCCCGAAGCGCAAGGCCCCCGGGTTCGCTCTCCTGGGCACCCCTGGGCACGAGGGTGACATCATCCTCGAGCTGAAGACGGTCGCCGACATCGCCCTCGTGGGCTACCCGTCCGCCGGCAAGTCGAGCCTGATCGGTGCGATCTCCGCCGCCCGGCCCAAGATCGCCGATTACCCGTTCACGACCCTCCACCCGAACCTCGGCGTGGTGCAGGTCGGTGACTTCCGCTACACGGTCGCCGATGTGCCCGGCCTGATCGAGGGCGCCAGCGAGGGCCGAGGACTCGGTCTCGAGTTCCTCCGCCACGTCGAGCGCTGCTCGGCGCTGCTGCACGTGCTCGACTGCGCGACTCTGGAGCCCGGTCGTGACCCGATCTCCGACCTCGACGTCATCCTCGCCGAGCTCGGTGCCTACGAGGTCCCCGAGGGACAGACGCCGCTCCTCGAGCGCCCGCAGTTCATCGCTCTGAACAAGATCGACGTCCCCGAGGCGCGCGACCTCGCCGAGCTCGTGCGCCCCGATCTCGAGGCTCGCGGGTTCCGCGTGTTCGAGATCTCCACGGTCTCCCACGAGGGGCTGCGTCCGCTCACCTTCGCGTTGGGCGAGCTCGTCGAGAAGGCGCGTGCCGAAGCCGCGCTCGAGACGCCGCCGGAGCGCGTCATCATCCGTCCTCGCGGCTCCAAGAAGGAATTCACCATCCGTGTCGAGGGCGGCACCTACGGCAACGTGTACCGCATCCTGGGTGAGAAGCCGGTTCGATGGGTGCAGCAGACCGACTTCCAGAACGAAGAGGCCGTCGGCTATCTCGCCGATCGACTCGAGAAGCTCGGTGTCGAGGACGAGCTCTTCCGTCTCGGCGCCGTTCAGGGCTCGACCGTCGTCATCGGCGAGGGCGACAGCATCGTCTTCGACTGGGAGCCCACCATGACATCGGCCGCGGAGCTGATGAGTGCGCCGCGTGGAACCGACCCCCGTCTGGCCCCGAACGCGCGACGGACGACGTCGGAGCGACGCGAGCAGTACTACGAGCGCATGGATGCCAAGGCCGAAGCCCGCGCCGAGGTCGAGACGCAGCGTCTCGCCGCGTACCGCGAGGACGGCGAGTGACAGCACGAACCCGCGCAGAACTCGCCACTGCGTCCCGCATCGTCGTCAAGGTCGGATCCTCCTCGATCAGCGGTGAGTCGTCCTGGCGCATCCCCGTCATCGTCGAGGCCCTCGCTGCCGCGCATGCACGCGGAGCCGAGGTCGTGCTGGTGTCATCGGGTGCGATCGCGTCGGGCATCCCGTTCCTGCGGTTGGACGCCCGCCCGACCGACCTCGCGACCCAGCAGGCCGCGGCGGCCGTTGGTCAGAACATCCTCATGTATCGCTACCAGGAGTCCCTGCGTCCGTTCGACATCGTCGCAGGGCAGGTGCTCCTCACCACCGGTGACCTCGAGAACCCGACGTCGCGCTCCAACGCCCGTCGCGCCATGGAGCGACTGCTCGGGCTGCGCACCCTGCCGATCGTGAACGAGAACGACACGGTCGCAACTCAGGAGATCCGCTTCGGCGACAACGACAGGCTCGGTGCGCTCGTCGCCCAGCTGATCGAAGCCGATGCGCTCATCCTGCTCAGCGACATCGAGTCGCTCTACACGAAGCCTCCGACCGATCCCGACGCCGAGCCGATCGACATCGTGGCCCCGGACGCCGACCTGACCGGCCTCGAGTTCGGAGCGACGGTCGTCAACAGCGTCGGCACCGGGGGAGCGGCCACCAAGGTCTCGGCGGCGCGCCTCGCGGCGGCGTCGGGGATCGGGGTGCTGGTCACCAGTGCCGACCTCGTCGAGCAGGCTCTCGCCGGCGCCGAAATAGGGACCTGGTTCGAGCCGGCCACCTCATAAACTAGGCGGATGACCGACCAGACCCCGCAGGCACGCCTCGAGCGCGCCAAAGAGGCCTCCCGCGCCACGGCAGCGCTCACGAGCGATGACAAGGCCCGTGTGCTCGAATCCATCGCCGTGTCGCTTCTGGATGCGGCGCCGCGCATCATCGAGGCGAACGGTCGCGACATCGCCCGCGGACGCGAGGACGGCATCGGGGAGTCGCTCATCGACCGGCTGCGTCTCGACGACAAGCGCGTGGCGGCCCTCGCCGCGGCTGTGCGCGAGGTGGCCGCTCTCGCAGATCCCGTCGGCCGCGTGGTCGGCGGACACCGGATGCCCAACGGCGTAGCTCTCGAGCAGGTGCGCGTGCCGTTCGGTGTGGTCGGCGCGATCTACGAGGCCCGCCCCAACGTGACGGTCGACATCGCCGCGCTCGCGCTGCGTTCCGGCAACGCCGTGGTGCTGCGCGGCGGGAGTGCCGCCCGCGACTCCAACACCGTCCTCGTCGACGTCATGCGCAGCGCCGTGCAGAACGCTGGACTCACGCCCGAGGCGATCCAGACCGTGGACGACTTCGGTCGTGACGGCGCGAAGGCGCTCATGCACGGTCGTGGCTTCATCGATGTCCTGATCCCGCGGGGGAGTGCCGGCCTCATCGAGGCGGTCGTCACGGAGTCGACCGTGCCCGTCATCGAGACCGGAGCGGGCAACGTCCACATCTTCCTCGACGAGACGGCGCCGGACGACTGGGCGAGTGACATCGTCGTGAACGCCAAGGTCCAGCGCCCGAGCGTGTGCAACGCGGTGGAGACCGTTCTGGTGCATCGTCAGGCGGCTCCGCGTCTGATCCCCCTGGTGGCCAGCGCGCTGCAGAGCGAAGGGGTCGCGATCCACGGCGACGACATGGTCGCCGGTCTCGTCTCCAACGTGATCCCCGCGGTCGAGGACGACTGGGAGACCGAGTACCTGAGCCTCGACATCGCGATGAAGGTCGTCGACTCCCTCGATGAGGCGCTCGATCACATCCGCCGATACAGCACGGGTCACACGGAATCGATCATCACGACCGACTCGCGCAATGCGGAGCGCTTCCTCGCCGAGGTGGACTCGGCCGTCGTGATGGTGAACACCTCGACCCGCTTCACCGACGGCGCCGAGTTCGGCTTCGGCGCGGAGGTCGGCATCTCCACCCAGAAGCTGCATGCGCGGGGGCCGATGGGCCTGTCGGAGCTGACCAGCACGAAATGGCTCGCGCGTGGGGCGGGGCAGACCCGCGGCTGAGGGCTAGACTGGGGGACGCTGTACATCACAGGATCCCGAACAGCACGCCACGAAACGGAGTCAGGATGAACCTCGTCGCACAGATCGCGATGGCCGCTGCCGAAACCGAGCACCACGGCAACGTCGCGCTCGAAACGGTGATCTTCGGAGCCATCGCTGCGGTCGTGTTCGCCTTCCTCGGACTGGTGACCTTCTCCTACAAGAACGTCGCCAACCGTCACTCGGCGAAGGCCGAGGCCTGGGCTGCGCAGCACGGCAAGGACGGTCACGAGGCGGGACACGGCCACTAGGCCCCCATGAACGACGCTGCGACCACGCGCACCCCGCGCATCGGCGTGATGGGCGGCACGTTCGACCCCATCCATCACGGCCACCTGGTCGCAGCCAGCGAAGTCGCGAACTCCCTCGGTCTCGACGAGGTCGTATTCGTGCCGACCGGACACCCGTGGCAGAAGTCGGGCGTCTCGCCGAGCGAGCATCGCTATCTCATGACGGTGATCGCCACCGCCTCGAACCCGCAGTTCACGGTCAGCCGCGTCGACATCGACCGCGAGGGCCCCACCTACACGATCGATACGCTGCGCGATCTGAAGCGCGATCGTCCGGATGCGGAGCTCTTCTTCATCACCGGTGCCGACGCCGTGGCGCAAATTCTCAGTTGGAGGGACCATGATGAGTTGTGGGAGTTGGCCCACTTCGTCGCGGTCTCACGCCCCGGACATGTCCTGAGCACCGACGGCCTCCCGAGCGACAACGTCAGCCAACTCGAAGTGCCGGCGCTGTCGATCTCGTCGACGGACTGCCGTGAACGCGTTCGCGACGATCAGCCGGTCTGGTATCTGGTCCCTGATGGGGTCGTTCAGTACATCGCGAAGCATCATCTGTATCGGAGCAAGGCATGAGTACATCGGATCAGCAGGAGCAGGGTCCGCTGACGCGAAAGCAGCTGCGGGAGATCCGGCTGACGGGATCGACCCCGGTCATCTCCAACGAAGAGGCCGCTGCGGCGGCTGAGGCGGCACCCCCCGTGCCGCCGCTGCCCCGTGCTGTCGAACCCGTCGAGGTCGCGCCGGCACCGACGTCGAACGCCGACGAGGCGAACGGCGATGCACCCCTGACGCGTCGTCAGGCACGTGAGCTGGAGAAGGTCCGCACCGCCTCGGTTCCGGTCATCGCCGACGACGATGCTGCAGAGGATTCCGACGACACGGAGTCGGAGCAGCCTGCCGACCACGCGCCGGAGGAGAACCCCGTCGAGTCGACCGCCGCCATCGCGGACGATGCTGACGCTCCTGCGGAGATCGTGTCGGGTGTCCCGGACTTCACCAGGAACGAAGAGCCCGGCGACGACGACGACATCGACGACGAGGCCGCCATCGCACCCGTGAGCGCATCCGTCGCCGCGGAGTCGGTGGGCGAAGTTCCGCTCGAGGTCGCTGATGAGCAAGCTGAGGAGTCGGCGCACGACGAGGACGTGGCTTCGGCTCTCGGCCTCGTGACGGAGGACGCCGACGGTTCCGACGAAGATGCCGACGACGTGCTCGCCGACGTCGACGATGCCGATGACGACGACGACGATGACGCCGAGGTTCGCCCCACGGTCAACCCCGCCTTCGGTGAGGGGCTCCTCGCCGATGCTCCGGACCCGCATGCGCCGTTCCGCCCGTCGTTCGACGAACTGCTCACCGTGGGCGACTCGACCGGTTCGCAGCACTCCGCGCCGAACGCCCTGATCTTCACCCCGTCTCCGGGCGAAGGATCGCTCTCCGGCCCCGTCGCCTCCACCGGCGAGATCCTCGTCACCGGGTCATACGAACTGCCGCAGGGCATGGGCTCGCAGGGCCATGCTCTCGGAACCACCGACGGCAAGGACGTCGACGCTGTTCTCATCGACGGCGAGCTTCCTCCCGCGTCGTCCCCCACGCCGATCGCCGCCAGCTCGGCGGTCAGCACCATCAAGCCCGCCGGCGAGGTGATCCGTCCGCCGGCGCCTGAGAAGGGCAACCGGCTGATGATCACCCTGGCGATCGTCGCCGGAGGCCTCGCCCTCGCTGTCGGTGTCGTCGTCATCATCGCCATCACCACGAATGTGTTCTGATGCAATCACCTGAAACCGCCGAAGAGATGCTGCGCCTCGCAGCACAAGCCGCCATCGACAAGGGTGGAGAGGATCTCGTTGCGCTCAACGTCTCCGAGCCGCTTCCGCTCGTGGACATCTTCCTGCTCGTCACCGGAAACAGCGAGCGCAACGTCGCCGCGATCGCCGATGAGATCGAGGACCGACTGATCGAGTCGGGCCACAAGCGGGTACGACGCGAGGGACGTGCAGAAGCCCGGTGGGTGCTGCTCGATTTCGGCGACCTGATCGTGCACGTCTTCCACCAGGAGGAGCGCGTCTACTACGGTCTTGAGCGTCTCTGGAAGGACTGCCCCGTCGTTCCGATCGACGTGGCCGAGCCCGCCGCAGACCCCAGCTGACATGTCGACGCACCTGATCACGGGTGCGGGCTCCGGCATCGGCGCGGTTCTCGCCCGTCGACTGCTGTCCCGTGGCGACGGCGTGGTGGCGCTGGTCCGTGACGCTGGGCGTGCCCGGCAGATCGCGGAAGAGCTCCCCGGCGCATCCGTCCTCGTCGGCGACCTCGCGCAGCCCGGCCGTCTGTCGTGGGCGCTGTCGAAGCAGCATCTGCCAGACCGCATCGACTCGCTGGTGCACGTCGCCGGCGTCGTCGATCTCGGTGACGTCGCCGACCTCGCCCCCTCACTCTGGGAGCAGCAGCTCGCGGTCAACCTCATCGCGCCCGCGGAGCTCACGCGCCTCCTGCTGCCGGTGTTGCGCGTGTCTCAGGGTCAGGTCGTGTTCGTGAACTCGGGCGCCGGGCTCCGTGCCAACGCCGGATGGTCGGCGTATGCGGCATCGAAGCACGGGCTCAGGGCCCTCGCCGATGCGCTGCGGGCGGAAGAGGCCCAGCACGGCGTGCGGGTGACCTCGATCTACCCCGGGCGCACCGCCACTCCGATGCAGGAGCGCGTGCATCAGCAGGAGGGGCAGGAGTACGACGCCGGCCGCTTCATCACCCCGGAGGCCGTCGTCACGACGATCCTCACTGCGCTCGACCTCCCTCGCGACGCGGAGATCACCGACCTCACGGTGCGACCGGGCCGCTGAATCGTCGCGGTTCTCCGCGCCCGTGCCGCGACCGAATCCACCGACGGCACCGTCCTCGCGTGGTGTCAAGGGGCTTCCCCGGCAACGGTTCGTGGCGCACTCTCTAGGGAGAGAGAGTCCTGGAGGGCCCCCACATGTCTGAACTTCCGGATCCGCGTTTCATGCTGAATCGCATCACGGCATCGGAGTGGGTGATCAACGACCTTCGTTACTCGCCCAACGATCCACGCCACGTGGTCGCGTGCGTGTACGAGCTCGCCGAAACAGAAGTCGAAGTGACCTGGTTGCGCGACCTGCCTCTCGCCACCCGATACGGGACCGTTTTCGAGGTGCTCGAGGACGTCGAGCGGATGCGTGGTTCGAGCAGGGCCACACGTCCGATCTCCATTCCCCATCGGCCGCCGCTGCTGGCGACGTAGTCGACCGCACGAGGCGCTGGCCGCCGCGGAGAAGCGCACCCCTCGATCAACGAGGGGTGCGCTTCGTCGTTCGCCTGTGGAGTGCTCCATCGACCGAGGCGCTCGGGGAAACCGCGTGCGACGGGCCGCACGGACACGCTCACACGCGACCTATGCGTCGCGTCGAAGGCTCTGCCGGTTCGAGATGAGACCGGCAGTGATCACGCATCCGACGGAGACGGCTGCCGCCGAGAGCAGCGGCGCCGCGAGGTCCGCGAGTCCGACGCCTGATGCAGTGAGCAGCGTCGTCGGAGCCCAGGTAGCCAGTGCGTCGACGCTGCTCAGCAGCGGCAGTACCAGCATCAGCAGGGTCGCGGCGGCGATCGCGGGGGCGGTGCGCCTGGTCAGCGCCATGATGAGGTATCCGATGCTCATCGCCATGACGAGGTAGAGCGCCGACGCCACGCCGACAGTGATGATCAGCCCGCTGTCGATCGGACCGAGGAACACCGTGGTGAGTGCGGCAGCGAGCAGCAGGGCCCCGGCGTAGCTCCCGACGGCCGCGATCCAGTTGATGACGAGGCGGGGCAGCATCAGCGGGGCGAGGTGTCTGACCCGGGTGCGGTAGAAGATCGAAGAGCCGGGGCGGGTGTCCCAACTCATGGAGGTGATCGCGAGGGCGACAGCCAGAATGAGACCGAGTTGCATGGCGCTCTGGTTGAACAATGCGATCCCGTCCACCGGGGTGGCGTCGGCAGCTTCGATGGTGAGTTGCTCGGTGCCGGCGGCAGCGGCCAGCAACTCGGGCATGTAGAGCGCGAGGGCGGGGCCGGAGAGTCCGAAGAACGCGAACACGGCAAGCAGACCGATCAGCGCTCCGGAACGGATGAGGCGTCGCGTCTCGACGCGGGCCGAGGCGAGGATGAGGGTCATCGGTGTTCCTGGTTCTGGACGATGCGGGCGAATGACGCGTCGAGGTCGCGATCGCGCAGAGTGACCTCGATGATGGGCGTGCGGAGGGTCTGCAGGGCGGTCACCAGGTGTTCGGCGGCTGATTCGAAGCGGGGGAAGCGGACCGTGCACAGCATGTCCGCGTCGAACTCGAAGCGCGCTTCAGGGACAGCAACCGCAAGGTCGGCAGCGCTGATCTGTGCGGGGGCGCCGAGGCGGATCGTCCAGACGGGCGCGATGCCCTCAGTGAGGATCGACGCCGTCGTTCCCTGGGTGATGACGCGCCCTTGGTCGATGACGACGATGTGGTCGGCAAGCTGTTCGACTTCGCTGAGCATGTGGCTGGAGAGCAGGATGCAGCGGTGGCGCTTCTGCGCGGTGATGATCCCGCGCACGTCGGCGCGGCCGATGGGGTCGAGCGCGCTGTTCGGCTCATCGAGGATCAGGATCTCCGGATCCGTGACCAGCGCTGCCGCGATGCCGAGGCGTTGGAGCATGCCGCGCGAGAAGTCTGCGACACGACGATCCTTCACCGATCCGAGGCCGCACGCCTCGAGGGCCTCCCGTGCGGTCTCACGAACGATTCGCGCTCGGTCTTCGCGTCTGCGTGACATCGCGAGGGAGATCTCCACCACTTCGAGTGCGGTGAGCCAGGACTCGAACTGGGGCACGTCAGGGCAATACGCCACACGTGCGTTCGGCGAGGCGAACTCGACGGTGCCCGACTCGGGCCGGGCGAGGCCTGCGATGATGCTGAACAGGACCGTCTTTCCGGCTCCGTTGGGCCCGATGACGGCCGTCACGGCGCGTTCGTCAGCGGTGAAGTCGATGCCACGGATGCCGCCACCGCCCGGGTAGATACGGGTGAGGTCTCCGACCTTCAGCGCCGCGGTCACCGCAGGTCCTCGTCTCTGAGTCTCTCGTCCTGGGCTCGGCCGATGATGATGTAGATGACCGCGCCGACCGGGACGGCGAACAGCACGATCAATACCCACGCCCACTTGGGGAGATGCTCGACGGGCCTGCGGATGATGTCGACGAGTGACCATCCGATGAGCACGGCCACGAGGACGAGAACAGGCATGAGGGGGAGGAGCATCGACGTGTCGAAGTTCACGGGGTTCACAAGGACTTCCCTTTCTTTCAGAGGATGGCCGTGGCCGGGTGCGCGGGTGCTGCACGAGCCACGCCGGGCGAGCTGAATCAGCGGTGGGCGGCAACCCACCACTGACTCGCCGCCTTCGCGACGTCGATATCGCTCAGCCGTTCGGCTCCGCGCTCTTCGGAGTGCTGCCCCGACGCGCATCGCCGCCGGGGGCGGTTTCGCGCGGCATCAGAACCGTGCTGAGAGTGCGACGGCGGCGACCCGTGGACGGTTCGTTGGTCAGCACGCCTTCGAGTGCCGTCATGAGGGTGCGCCCGAACTCATCGACCTCCTCGTCGCTGGCCCAGAAGGACGCCTGAGCGAAACTGACCCGATCGGCGTGCAGGTCCGGGTCTCCGGCGTGCAGATAGTCGCTGAAGTCGCGGATCAGTCCGGAGGTGAAGACCGTGAACGCCGTCAGCAGCTCCTCGTTGCTCAGGGAGTTCAGTTCCTCCGCTGAGGGGTTGGCGAAACTCGGGGAGAGGCGATAGGTCCTCTCGCTCGCTCCTCGAACCTGCTGCTCATCTGCCACCTCGATCAGCTCGTGCGTGACCAAGTGGCCGACGTGCCGGTAGAGGGTGGCGATCGGGATGTCGGCCAAGCGCTCATGAAGCTGGTGCGTCGTGAGTTCCTCCTCGCCCAGCAGCGTCTGGACGATACGAAGGCGAACCGGATGCAGAAGTGCCGAAGAAGTAGCCACATCGCAACGCTATCAGTATTGATAGTGATAATGGTCAACAGCGTGGCCTCGCCGCCTCACGGTCGACAGGTCAGTCGACGGCGGGGCGGGGGTGATAGACCGATTGAGCCTCTACGGCTGCGGTGGCGAAATCACCGTCTGCATTGATGACGTGGCCGCGAGCCAGCGTGAGTCCGGTGGCGCGGCCCCGTCCCTTGAGCACGGCGCCGCGCAGGTCAGGGTCGGGGTCGCGGTGGCTCCCGCCGCCGACGAGCGAGACGTTCACCGCGGTGACGTCGCCGAGGATCTGCGATCCATCGCCCAGCGTAGAAGCGCCCGCGAGGTCGATCCTCCCGATGAGACGCACTCGACTGCCGACGGTGATCACGGCATCGTGACGATTCGCGAGGAGGGCAACGGCGTGCGGGCCGAACTCGTTGTCGGCACCGATGCTCACGCGCCCGCCGTCGGTCGCCTCGATGCGGGTGCCCTCGAAGAACCTGTTGCCGTCTCCGATACGGAGAGCGTCGGATTCAGCGTCGATACGGACGTTCGGTGAGAACACGTTTCCTGTCCCGATCCGAGCGTGCACGGAGAGGAGGGCGGAGTAGGGGTCGATGAAGACGTTGTGATCGTCCGCGATGAGCTCGCTCACCGTCCGATAACCCAGGAGCGTGCGCACGCGGTCCGCGTAGGCGAGGGGTGTCTCCGTCATGGCGCCTCTTGATCGCGTCCTCGTCCACTGGAGCGACCCCCATGAGACGAAGAAAGCCCCCGGAGAACCGGGGGCTTTTTCTGTGGACCTGAGGGGACTCGAACCCCTGACCCCCTGCATGCCATGCAGGTGCGCTACCAGCTGCGCCACAGGCCCAGACGCTGTTCCGGACCAGCCGGAGCAACTTGAAAAGAGTACTACACGAATCGACACGAGCACCAATCGGGGTGGGTATCCCGGGCGCGTCACGGCGTGGACGACGGCGGAGAGGAACAAGCGCGTGGAGCGGGGCGTTGAACCCGGCGTGAGCATCCTCGACAGTCTGGTGATCGGCGCAGGGCAGGCCGGCCTCTCGGCATCCTTCCACCTCGCGCGGCTGGGCATCTCGCACGTGGTCCTCGACGCGGATACGCGTCCCGGGGGTGCCTGGCAGCACCGGTGGGACGCGCTGACCATGCGTGACGTGCACGGGGTCGCAGAGCTGCCGGGAGACACGCCTCCACCACGCGACGGCACACGCGCGAACGAGGCAGTGCCCGCCTATTTCGCCGCCTACGAGCACAGGCATGCCCTCCCGGTGCTCCGTCCCGTGCACGTGGAGCGGGTGGACGACCGGGATGGCGTGCTCGTCGTGCGCGCCCGCGAGGGGGAATGGACGACCCGCACCCTCGTGAATGCGACCGGCACCTGGTCGCATCCCTTCCTGCCGCACTTCCCCGGTATGGAGACCTTCGTCGGCGAACAGCTGCACACCGTCGACTACCCGGGGCCGGAGCACTTCATCGGCAAGCGGGTGCTCGTCGTGGGCGGGGGAGCGTCCGCCGTGCAGTTCCTCGGCGCACTCGCGCCGATCACCGACACGCTGTGGGTCACCCGTCGAGAACCGGTGTGGCGCAACGACGACTTCACACCGGAGGCAGGAGCTGCAGCCGTCGCGCTTGTGGAGCAGCGCGTCGCCGCCGGTCTCCCCCCTGAGAGCGTGGTCAGCGTCACCGGGCTCATGCTCCGCCCGCAGGAGCGGGAGGCCGAGCGTCTGGGCGCCTACGCCGACCGGCGTCCCCTGTTCGAGCGGATCGAACCCGACGGGGTGCGCTGGGCCGACGGCAGTTTCGAGCAGGTCGACGTGATCCTGTGGGCCACCGGGTTCCGCCCTGCGGTCACGCACCTGGCTCCTCTTCACCTGCGCAGTGCGGCCGGGGGCATCCAGTTGGACCGGAACGGCCGCGGTACGACGGCTGTCGCAGACCCCCGCGTGCAGCTGGTCGGCTACGGTCCGTCGGCGAGCACGATCGGTGCCAATCGTGCCGGTCGCTCGGCGGCGAAGGGAGTGCAGCGGGCGCTGCAGTCCACGAACGCGCGCGTCACCAGCGGTTGAGCACCTCTTCCGCGAATCCTTCGATGCCGTCGACGTGCACCTGCCTACCTGTGTCGTCCCGTACCCAGCCCGACCACACGCCGAAGAGCTGATCCGTCCTGCTCGAGATCACCAGGGCATTCGTGCGCGAGTGCTTGTCATAGAACGGGGTGAAGGTGAGGTCGGCGCTCGTCCCGTGCACACGCCACGGGCGCAGGAACTGCTCGGGGTCGTAGTCCCAGACGAGCTCCTCGCTGATCTTCGACAGGCGTCCGTCGACCAGCAGCGCGTTCTCGGTCGCCCCGGAGCCGTCGGTCCATTTCGAGCCCAGCTGCAGCCCTATGACGCGGCCGTCGACGGTACCGCTCCCCGCCGCCCAGTTCCAACGCACGCGGTAGGGCCAGCGTCCGCGTCCGTGGTCGAGCACCGCCCAGCTGCTCGCGGACACGTCGTGGGTGACGCCGTCCACCGTCACCGTCCCGGTCGTCGGGCGTGCCACATCCTTCACCGTGTACTGGAAACGGGAGATATCCTCTCCCCGGCGCCAGGGGACGACGACACCGAGGGACTCGTGACCGGGAGGACGGCCCGCCAGCAGGTCGAAGGACACCCGTGGAGCGGTGCCACGCAGACGGGTCCCGTCGAACGTCTCCTCGACGTCGATGGTGATGCGACGGGTGCGCGCTCGGACGGGCCCTGCGCCGAGAGACGCCGGTAGCGTCGCGCTGCGGCCTCCCGGCGATATCACCGTCGTGCCGATGTCGTCACCGGTCGCTCGGTCGAGCACCCACACCTCATGCAGCGACATGTAGTCGACGCACGACACCGTGAAGGCGATGATGTGCGACGCCGTCATCACGTTCCAATACTCCCAGCGCTTGTTGCGCCCCCAATGACCGCGGCCCGGGATCCCCGAGGTGTCGTGCACCGGTACGCGCGACCAGCCCAGCGCATCGTGGTTCAAGGCCCCGTCGGGGGTGGTGAGTGACACGTGCGCGGTGATCTCGCGCTCGATCAGCGGTGTGGGCATCGTCGTCCTGCTGTCGGGAGGGACACCGTCTCGGGTCGGCGTCGTTGACCCGAGTGTAGAGGACCGAGTGCCGGGTTCGGGATCGACAGCGACCAGACCCCCGCCGCGCTCGGGGAGGGGAGCGTAGGGTGAAGACATGTCGCGAATCATCGTCTTCGGCGGCCACGGCCGCATCGCCCTCCTGCTCGCGCCGCTCCTGGTCGCTCGAGGGGATGAGGTGACGGGAGTGATCCGCAACCCGGATCATTCCTCCGATGTGGAAGCTGGCGGAGCGAAAGCGCTGGTCGCCGACGTCGAGAGCATGGACGTCGAGGCGCTCGCCGAGATCATCCGAGGTCACGACGCCGTCGTCTGGTCGGCAGGTGCCGGCGGCGGGTCTGCCGAGCGCACCTACGCGGTCGACCGCGACGCGGCGCAGCGCTCCATGGACGCGGCCGAACGCGCCGCCGTCCGACGGTACGTGATGGTGTCCTGGCTCGGCTCCACCGCCGATCATGGCGTGCCGCAGGACGATTCCTTCTTCCCATACGCGGACGCGAAGTGGGCCGCTGACGAGCACCTGCGAGGAACCGGCCTCGAGGGCACGATCCTCGCACCGGGAACGCTCACCTTCGACGAGCCCACCGGCCGGATCCAGATCGACCCCGACGGTCGAGGAGCGGTATCACGCGCCGACGTCGCGGCCGTGATCGCAGCCACCCTCCACGAGCCGTGCACGGTCGGCCGGACGATCCGCTTCGGGAACGGCGACACCGACGCCGCGGTGCCGATCGCCGAGGCCCTCTCCTGCTGACGATCCCTGCACCGCACCGATGCGCGTGAACTCTCGACACCGGGGACGGGCGGCAGCCGCACTCGCGCTCGCCGCAGCGGTGGGGCTCTGCGCCTCGTCGGCGGCGTCTGCCTCGATCATGGCGACCGCGGCTCCGCGCACTCCCGCGGCCACGGTGCCGAGCACCGGAGCCGAGAAGTTCGTCGACCGCGCGACAGCTCTGGTGAAGGCGATGCCTGTCGGGGAACAGGCGTCGACCGTGGTGATGGGACACGTGGCGGGGACCGATCCGGGCGCGCTCCGGGCGTACATGGAATCGGGCCTGGGCGGATTCATCCTGATGGGAGCCAACATCCCGGCATCCGAAGACGAGCTGCAGGCGCTCACCGCCGCGCTCACGGTGGATCCGACGCTGCCGCCGCTCATCGCCGTCGATCAGGAGGGCGGTCTGGTCTCGCGTCTGAACGGCGACGACCATGCCGCTTCCACCTCGCTGAAGGGTCTTCCGGTGTCTGAGACTTCCGCGGCGTTCGCCGCGCGGGGCTCGTTGGTGGCACGCGCGGGGATCACCGTGAACTTCGGCACCGTGGCCGACTACACGGCCGATCCCGGCTCGTTCATCCATGGCCGTGCACTCGGCACCGATCCGGCCGGTGCGGCGGAGCGCGTGGCGGCTGCGACCGGTGCGCAGGAGCAGTTCCTCGCTTCGACGCTCAAGCACTTCCCCGGGCACGGTGCGGCGCCCGGCGACTCGCATCATGCGATCCCGAGCACGACGATGGGGCTCGAGGAGTGGCGTGCCACCGCCGCTGTTCCGTTCGCTGCAGGGATCGACGCGGGGGCCTCGCTGCTGATGTACGGGCATCTGGCCTACACGGCCGTCGACACCCTGCCGGCATCCCTCTCGCCGACCTGGCATGAGATCGCCAGGGACGAGCTCGGCTTCACGGGTGTCGCGGTCACCGACGACCTCGGGATGCTGCTCTCGTCGGGAGACCCGGCCTATGCGGACCCGGTCGCGAACGGGGTGGCGGCGATCGCCGCGGGGAACGACCTGGTGCTGATGGTCGCGGGCTCCGATGCGCAGACGGCGGGATCGATGGTGCACGGCATCACCGCGGCGGTCGAGACGGGCACGCTGTCGCCCGAGCGCCTCGAAGAAGCGGCGACGCGCGTGGTCGCGCTGCGGTTGCAGCTCTCCGCCGCGACGGCCTCCTGGGCGGTCTGCGAAGACTGCGACCGGGTGGACTGAGCGCTCAGGCCGCGTCGCGGGCCCCGGCGCCGAGCCAGGCGTTCAGCAGTGCGGTGCGCAGGGCGGCCCCGCGGTCCGCGAACCCTCGCTGCCGACGCACGTACTCGGCTTTGCCCTCGGGCGTCTCGATGGGCACGGGAACCACGTCCCACGCCGAGAGGTCGTACGGTGCCGCCTGCATGTCGAGAAGGCGTATGTCGCGAGCGAGTTCGAACGAATCCAGGAGGAGGTCGCCCGGGATGAGGGGCCCGAGCTTCGTCGCCCACTTGTACAGGTCCATGCCCGCGTGCAGGCACCCCGGCTGCTCGAACAGCGGCTGCTCGTCGCGACTCAACGAGGTGCGGTTGCGGGGGACCGCCTCGGGGGTGAAGAAGCGGAAGGCGTCGAAATGAGTGCAGCGCAGGTCGTGATTCTCGACGACGGCATCCGTGCCCGCCTGCCCCAGTCGCAGCGGAACCGCATGTCGGTGCTCGTCGGCGCGGTACACCATCGCCCACTCGTGCAGACCGAAGCAGCCGAACTGCCCTGGCCGCGATGCCGTGCGGCGGAGCATCTTCTCGATGAGCGATGCCAGCTCCGCCTTCTCCCGGCCGAAAGCTGCCGCATCGGGAACCGCGCTGTCAGCGGATCGTCCTGCGCGGTACCAGCGCCAGTCGAGGCGTTCGCCGGCATCGGCGAGCTCGACGCCGGCGCCCGGGTGCCAGCGGCGCAGCTGTGCGGGCTTGTACGAGTAGTACGTGAAGAGGAAATCCCACACCGGGTGCTTCTCCGCCCGGGTCGCCCGGTCACGGTGCGCAGCAGTGAGAGCATCGGCACGTTCACGATGCGCTTCTTCGAGGACCAGCCAGTCCTGGCGGGAGAGGGGCATGTCAGTGCAGTATGCCGGCTTCGCCCAGCAGATCGCGAAGGCCGGCACCGTCTTCGGCGCTCACCCACGGGGCGACATCCTCGGAGTGCGGCTCATGGCCTGCCCGACCACCCGCGAGGACGGCCTCGGCAGGGAGGAGACGACGGATCGCGACGCCCGCGACGGAGTCGGGGTACTCCTCCATGAACTGACTGTAGATCGACTCGTCGTGCTGGCCGTCGTCACCGATCAGCAGCCACTTCACATCGGGGAACTCAGTCGCGAGTCGCCGCAGGTTCGTCAGCTTGTGCTCGCGCCCGCTGCGGAACCAGCGCTCATGCGTGGGCCCCCAGTCGGTCAGGAGCATGGAACCGGCGGGGAACAGATGACGGCCGAGGAAGCGCCACAGGGTGGGGGCGACGTTCCACGCCCCCGTGGAGAGGTAGACCATCGGCGCGCCGGGGTGCTGCCGCAGCAGCTGGTCGAGGAGCACGGCCATCCCCGGTACGGGAAGACGTGCATGCTCGTCGAGCACGAAGGAGTTCCAGAAGGCGATGAAGGGACGAGGGAGAGCCGTGACCATCACGGTGTCGTCGACATCCGACACCACACCGAACGACGTGCCCTCAGCGACGATGAACGCTCGTGCCTCCACCGGAGGCTGTCCCTCGACGGAGAACGTGAACGTCTGCCAGCCGGGCTCCAGATCGACGCGGATCATGGCGTCGACCACACCGCCGCGGTCGGCGGCGACCTGATGCGTGGTGCCGCCGAAATGCACGCTCACGGCGGCGAAGCCCACAGGGATGCCGACGAAGCTGCGCCAGCCACGAACGCTCGCGGGTTCACCGTCGCGGGTACGACGCTGCGGCGGCACGATCAGAACACGGCCGACGACGCGGACCCAGCCGGGACCGCCGTAGCCGGGGAAGGGAAGGATCGTCGCGACGCGGCCTCGACGGCGCGCGCGACCCTCTCGCCAGACGTGGAGGCGATGTTCGAGTCGGGCGAACCAGTGGATCCGGGGGGCCGGGGGAGCCGATGCCATTGCCTCAGTCTTTCACGTCGGCGTCGGCCTCTGCCTCCGGGCCCTCCAGATGACGGGCCTCGACGCGCTGAAGGAGCTTCTTGCCGAGGAACGCCAGGAGCAGGAAGAGCGCGATCACGCCGACGAAGATGTATCCCGCGAAGTGCACGCGATCGACCAGTTCGCGGAAGCTGCCCGCAGCGAGCGAGGTCACGCTCACGTAGGCGGTGGCCCAGAGGACGCACGCGGGAGCCGTCCACGCCAGGAACCTGCGGTACGGGTACTCGCTCATGCCCACGGTGAGCGGCACGAGGGAATGCAGCACCGGGAGGAAGCGGGACAGGAAGATCGCGATGCCGCCGCGGCGCTCGAGATAGTTCTCGGCGCGAACCCAGTTGTGCTCACCGATTCTGCGCCCCAACCACGACACCCGGATGTGCGGGCCCAGCCAGCGCCCCAGCCAGAAGCCGATGCTCTCGCCGATCAGGGCCCCGATCACGACCGCGACGCCCATCGCGACGCCCTCCAGCGGAGTGGCGACCCCCATCGAGGCGATGATCACGATCGTGTCACCGGGAACGACGAGACCGATCAGGATGCTCGTCTCCAGCATCACGGCGAGCCCGGCGATCAGCGTGCGGGCGACCGGATCGATCGACTGCACGGTGTCGAGGAGCCAGATCAGGAGGTCGTCCACCCCATGAGGATACGGGAGCCGCCCGGTCCTAGGCTGGAAAGGTGCCAGAACAGCTGAGTGCTCGACCGCTTCCCGCCTGGGTGGAGCCGTCGTCGGTGTTCGGGATGCTGGAAGCCGAAGCCGCGGATGTGTTCTGGCTCGATGCCGGGGCAGCCGCCACGACGGGGTGGAGTTTCGTCGGTACGGGGGAGCGCTCGACACTTCCGCGCGAAGTGCGCCTCGACAGGGGCGCCGCCGATCCCGCGCTGCCGCCGTTCACCGGGGGGTGGGTCGGCTGGCTCGACTATGAGAGCGGCGCCCGTGTCGCCGGGGCGCCCGTGGCCGGCGCCGTCGAGGAGAGCGGCGGCTCCTGGCTGCGCGCCACCCGTGTCGTCGCCTTCGACCACTCCCTCGGCCGCGCGTGGGCCCTCAGTGCGGATCACGACGCCGAAGCCTGGGCAGCCGCTGTCTCCGCGTTGGCCGGGGCGCGGGAACCCGTGCCCATGCCCGTGCGGGCAGACGAGACACGCGTCGCCCAGGCGCGACACGACCCGCAGGAGTATGCGGCGCTCATCGAACGCTGCCGCGATCTCATCCGCGCGGGTATCGCCTACCAGCTGTGCCTGACCACGCGCTTCACCGTCAGGGGAGCGCATGACGCCGTGGACGTCTACCACCGGCTCCGCACCGCCACGCCCGCCCACCACGGCGGATTCGTGCGGATCGGCGACCGCACGCTGCTGAGCGCGAGCCCGGAGCAGTTCCTCCATGCGGACGGAGGCATCATCCGCACGCGTCCCATCAAGGGCACCAGGCCCAGAAGCTCCGATCCCGTCGCAGACGCCGCGCTCGCCGCAGAGCTCGCGACGGATCGCAAGGAGCGCGCCGAGAACGTCATGATCGTCGACCTGATGCGCAACGATCTCTCGCGGGTCTGCGAGCCGGGGAGCATCCGTGTCGAGGGGCTGTGGGTGGTGGAGAGCTATCCGGCCGTGCACCAACTCGTGAGCACGGTGAGCGGCGTCGCGGCCGCAGGGACGACGGTCGGTGCTCTGCTGGAGGCGGCCTTCCCCGCCGGCAGCATGACCGGCGCTCCGAAGCTGTCGGCGATGACCAGGCTCCACGAGTTGGAGGGCGGGCCCCGCGGCGTGTACGCGGGCTGCTTCGGCTACATCGGCGCCGACGGCACCCTGGATCTGGCCATGGTGATCCGCAGCATCCTGATCGAGGGGGAGCTGGCCGTCGTCGGCGCCGGGGGAGGCATCACCTGGGGCTCCGTCGCCGCGTCCGAGGTAGCGGAGGTGGCGACCAAGGCGCGCGCACCGCTCGCCGCGCTCGGCGCCGGAATGCCTGTGCTCTGGCGTTCCGATATCCTGAACTGATCCCGCTTTTTCCTTCAGATTGGTCGTGCGTTCGTTGTCTGAGAACCTGTCCACCGCTCCTGCCGACGATGAGGCCCCGTCGGCGCACGCCATCCAGAACAAGTGGCAGAAGTACTGGGCGGACAACGGCACGTTCCTCACGGGCGGCGACGACGACACGCGCCCGCGGCGGTACGTGCTGGCGATGTTCCCCTATCCCTCGGGCGACCTGCACATGGGGCACGCCGAGAACTATCTCTACTCCGACATCGTGGCCCGTTTCTGGCGCCACCGCGGGCACAACGTGCTCAACCCGATCGGCTGGGACTCCTTCGGTCTGCCCGCCGAGAACGCGGCGATCCGTCAGGGTGCCGACCCGCGGGAGTGGACGTACCAGAACATCGCGCAGCAGAAGGTCGGTTTCGAGGCGTACGGCGTCTCGTTCGACTGGAGCCGGGTGCTGCACACCTCCGACCCCGAGTACTACCGCTGGAACCAGTGGCTGTTCCTGAAGCTGTACGAGCGCGGTCTGGCCTATCGCAAGAAGAGTCCGGTCAACTGGTGCCCCAACGACCAGACGGTCCTGGCGAACGAGCAGGTCGTCGACGGACGCTGCGATCGTTGCGGCGCCGAGGTGATCAAGAAGAAGCTCACCCAGTGGTACTTCCGCATCACCGACTACGCCGACCGTCTGCTGGATGACCTGAACCAGCTCGAGGGCTTCTGGCCGCACAAGGTGCTGCAGATGCAGCGCAACTGGATCGGTCGCTCGGTGGGTGCCGACGTCGACTTCCTCATCGAGGGTCGCGAGGAGCCGGTCACGGTGTTCTCGACGCGTCCTGACACCCTGCACGGGGCGACGTTCTTCGTGGTCGCCCCCGACTCCGACCTGGCGTCGGAGCTCGCAGCCGACGCTCCGGACGAGGTACGCCAGCGCTTCCAGACGTACCTGGAGCAGGTGCAGAAGGAGACCGACATCGATCGGCAGTCCACGGACCGTCCGAAGACCGGCGTCTTCCTCGAGCGCTACGCGATCAACCCCGTCAACGGCGAGAGGCTGCCCGTGTGGGCAGCCGACTACGTGCTGGCCGACTACGGTCACGGCGCGGTCATGGCCGTCCCGGCGCACGACCAGCGCGACTTGGACTTCGCCCGCGCGTTCGACCTGCCCGTCAAGGTGGTCGTCGACACGACGGCCCCCGTCACCGGTGCCATGCCGGTGATCGAGGTCGACGAGGAGGGCGTGCCGATCGACACCGGTGCCGCGCTCGAGGAGCAGAACCCCGCGACCACCGGCATCGCGCTCACGGGCGAGGGTCGCATGATCAACTCCGGGGCGCTGAACGGACTCTCCAAGCGCAATGCCATCGCGCGGGCGATCGAGCAGCTGGAGGCCACCGGTACCGGTCGTGCCGCAAAAAACTACCGTCTGCGCGACTGGCTCATCTCGCGTCAGCGGTTCTGGGGCACGCCGATCCCGATGCTGCACGCTGAGGACGGAAGCATCATCCCGGTTTCCGAGGACAAGCTCCCCGTCAAGCTGCCGAGCGTCGAGGGACTCGACCTCAAGCCCAAGGGCACGTCGCCGCTGGGTGGCGCCGAGAGCTGGGTGCGCACGACCGACCCGCACACGGGTGAGCCCGTGCTGCGTGACCCCGACACGATGGACACGTTCGTCGACAGTTCGTGGTACTTCCTGCGCTTCCTCTCGCCGAACAGCGACACCGTGGCGTTCGATCCGGCCCAGGCTTCCCGCTGGGCGCCGGTCGACTCGTACATCGGCGGCGTCGAGCACGCGATCCTGCACCTGCTGTACGCGCGCTTCATCACGAAGGTGCTGTTCGACATGGGGCTGATCGACTTCACCGAGCCCTTCTCGAACCTCATCAACCAGGGCATGGTGCTGCTCGACGGGCAGAAGATGTCCAAGAGCAAGGGCAACCTGGTTCTCTTCCAGGAGGAGCTCGACGCCCACGGCGCCGATGCCCTGCGCGTGGGGCTGGCGTTCGCCGGTCCTGTGGAGGACGACAAGGACTGGGCTGACGTCTCGACGACCGGCGCTCAGAAGTTCCTGGCGCGCGCGATGCGCATCGCCGGCGAGGTATCGAGCCCGGTCGATGTGGTGTTCGACGGTGGCGACGCCGCTCTTCGGCGTGCGACGCACAAGCTCCTGTCCGAAGCGCCGGGCCTGGTCGAGCAGACCAAGTTCAACGTCTTGGTCGCCCGCCTGATGGAGCTCGTGAACACCACCCGCAAGACGATCGACGGCGCAGCGGGCGCAGCCGACCCCGCCGTGCGCGAGGCCGCTGAGACGATCGCCGTGATGCTCGACCTCATCGCTCCGCACACCGCAGAGGAGATGTGGGAGATCCTCGGTCACGAGCCTTCCGTCGGCCTGGTGACGTGGCGTTCCGCCGACCCGGCGCTGCTGATCGAGGACAAGATCACCGCTGTCGTGCAGGTGGGTGGCAAGGTGCGCGCCCAGCTCGAGGTCTCCGCCCGCATCGGCGAGTCGGAGCTCGAGGCTTTGGCACGCGCGGACGAGCGCGTGATCCGGTCGATCGGCGACCGCGAGATCGTGAAGGTCGTCGTGCGTGCGCCGAAGATCGTGAGCTTCGTCGTCAAGGGCTGATCACCTCTTCCTCCACGGAGGACGATGATCCGGTCAGGGGCCCCGCGGTACGCCGCGAGGTCCCTGATCTCATTCGGGGCGTGCCGACGATCCGGTGCGCAGAGATTCTCGAAGTCTCTCCGACAACGCGACGACGATGATCGGCACGGCGACACCGAGCAGTGCACCGAGCGCGATGTCGTGGAGGTAGTGGACGCCCTGGGCGACCCGTGCGACCGCGACCACCGTGGCGAGCGCCATCGCCGACCAGGTGAGCCAGGAACGCCCGACCGTCAGAGCGATGGCGGCAGCAGCACCGAACGCGAGCGTCGCGTGATTCGACGGCAGCGACCAGTCTCCCGGAGGCGGGCATTCGGCGGCGATCAGCCACACGGTGCACGGGCGCTCCTGGGCGAAGACGAGCTTCCCGCCCTCACTCAGGACGTATGCGAGAGCGACACCCGCGGCGGCCATCACGATTCGTGGTCGGTGTTCCGGATGACTCCACCAGGTGCGTCCCAGAGACACGGCCGTCGTGGCTGCGAGCAGCATCAGTCCCGCGTCGGAGATCAGCTCGAGTCCGGGCATTCCGGCGGCGGTTGAATGGAGCCACCGCGTGCCGAGCACGCTCACGCTGCCGGGCATCGGAATCGTCAGCAGGAGGGCCGCGGTGCAGATCGTGAGGACCGCGGGCAGGAGACTGCGCGCGGGCAGACGTGTCGAAGGCATGCCTACGAACGTACGGAAAGGGCATCCGAAGAGCATCCGTCCGGAGAAGTAGCCGCATCGGTCGGACGGAGGAGACGCTGCGTGCAGTTGGGCGATCTCCTGCACGGGGCGCCATCTCAGACACTTGTCCACGGCTGATGTCCGAGGCGCCGATCGGGGACACGCGACCCGCCTAACGTGGCCGGATGGCATCCCCGCAGGCACCCCTTCCGCCCCGTCATCGCCTGCGGCTGAGCATAGGCGCGGCGGTGGTGCTGGCGCTCGTCGTGCTGTCGGCTGCTGTCGGGCTCGGCATCATGCGGGGGCAGGCGGCCCCGGTCGAATCGGTGCCGCTGACCGATGCCGGATCGGGGAACGGATCCGGCGCCGAGCCGTCCGGCGATCTCTACGTGCACGTTCTGGGCGCCGTCGAGAAGCCGGGGCTCTACGTGCTCGATCTCGACGCGCGACTCGTCGATGCGCTGGCGGCCGCGGGCGGGACGACCACCGATGCCGACCTGGCTGCGGTCAATCTCGCACGTGTGCTCGAAGACGGGGAGCAGGTCGTGGTGCCGGCAGCCGGTGCGGCGGGCGGTGCGCCCGGCGGCGCAGCACCGCCACCGGGCGATGACCGCATCGACCTCAACGCTGCGGATCAGGCCGCGTTGGAGACGCTGCCGCGTATCGGACCGGCACTCGCGGAGCGGATTATCGCCTGGCGGGAGGAGAACGGCAGGTTCACGTCGGTCGATGATCTTCTCGCCGTGCCCGGAATCGGCGAGAAGCTGCTCGCGGGACTCCGCGACGGGGTCAGAGTGTGAGGGCGCGTGACCTTCGGCTGGTGCCGCTCGCGGTGGCGGTGTGGGGTGTGGTGCTGCTGTGCGTGCTGCTCCCGGCGGTCGCGTGGGGGTGTGCCGGCGCGTGCACGACAGCCGCGGTGGGAGTGCTGGTCTTCGTGTGCCGCCGGTCGCACGGCGCGCGTGGTCAGCGCGACCACGGGGGCTTCGTGGTCGTGGTGCTGGCCACGATGGCAGCGGCGGCGGCCTGCGTCGGGTTCGCCCTCCCCGCGCGGGAGGCGGCCATGCGATGGGACGGGCGGGTCGTCGAGATCACTGCCGAGGTGACATCCTCCGCCTCGGTCGGACGAGACGGGCGGCTGTGGTTCGAAGCGGCGACGACCGCGCTCGGTCTGCCGGGGCATCCGGCCGCGTCCAGCGCGCCGGTGCGCCTCGGCGTCGATCCAGCCGAAGGCTTCGACCTCGGAGCGCGGATCCGGGTGGTGGGAGAGTCTTCGGTGACCGATGCGGGGGAGCATTCGGCGCTGGTCGTCTTCGCGAGTGACGCGGAGGTCATCTCACCCGCGTCCGGTGCCTTCGGAGTCGCGGCGGCCCTCAAGCACGCGTTCGTCGAACGCTCGCTGCGCCTGCCGGAGCCAGGATCCGGCCTTCTACCCGGCCTCGCGGTGGGCGACACCCGTGCGGTGACGCCTGCTTTGAACGAAGACATGCGCATCAGCGGCCTCAGCCACCTCACCGCCGTCAGCGGGGACACAGTTGCTCATAGGGATGGGTGCAAGGGTGAGCCAACAGTCGTCCCAAGTCGTGTTCACAAGGCTTTTCGGCTTGCCGGACGGTCGCAGAAAAGAGGAAAGGGGACTGCTGACGGTTTGGTTGACTCCAACGCTGTGAGGATTTCGGTTCTCACGGAAGGATGGTCACCGTGCCGAAAGTACTCCCCAAAGAGTTCCGGAACGACGTCATCGCGGTCGCGCGTCGAGGCGAAGCCCCGATCAGCCGGATCGCGAAAGACTTCGGTGTCTCCGAGTCGTTCCTGCAACGATGGCTCAAGATCGCGGACGCCGAAGACGGCATCAAGCCCGGCGTGACCCAGACCGACGCGACCGAGCTGCGCGAAGCCCGCAAACGCATCCGACTGCTCGGGCAGCAGAACGAGATCCTCCGCCGAGCGGCCGCCTATCTGTCGCAGGCATCACTCCCCAAATGATGTTCCCGCTGGTCCGCGAACTGGTCGCTGACCGAATTCCGGTCGCGGTGACCTGCCGGGTGCTGGGCTTCAGCAAGCAAGCATTCTTCCGATGGCGTGCGAACCCCGTCTCGCAACGGGACTGGGATAACGCTCACCTCACCAACGCCGCGGTCGATCTTCACCGCGACGATCCCGCGTTCGGGTATCGGTTCATCTCTGACGAGATCGAAGCCGAGGCCGGGCTGGCAGCGTCGGAACGGCGCGTGTGGAGACTGCGCTCAGAGCAGCGACTCTGGAGCGTGTTCTCGAAGAAACGCGGCCTGAACAGGAGAGCGTGACCTCCCGTCCACGACGATCTCGTGATCCGCGACTTCACCGCGACCCCGGGTGGATCAGTTGTGGTTGACCGACATCACCGAACGTTGGACCGACGAGGGCAAGCTGTATCTCTGCGCGATCAAAGACGTCCACTCGAACCGGATCGTCGGTTACTCGCTCGACTCTCGAATGACCGCGGAACTCGCCGTCGCCGCGCTGCGCAATGCCGTTGCGCTCCGCGACCCGGTCGGGACGACGCTGCACTCGGACCGCGGATCGCAATTTCGGTCACGGAAGTTCGTCGAGCTGCTGCGCCAGAGCGGGATCACCGGATCGATGGGCCGCGTCGGCGCATGCGCAGACAACGCCGCGATGAAGTTGTTTTTCGCGCTGCTGCAGAAGAACGTCCTCAACAAGAAGACGTGGCACTCGAGACAAGAACTCCGCCTCGAGATCGTGACCTGGATCGAGCGAACCTACCACCGCCGAAGGCGACAACGACGGCTCGGCAGGCGCACCCCGATCGAGTTCGAGATAATCAACACACAAGCCGCTCACGCGGCCTGAAAACCCCAAACAAGACGAGTCAACCAAACCGTCAGCAGTCCCCAGTACTTTTGTTGTAGCGTGACGGCGCGCTAGGCGGGCTGTGAATCCTTCCTCGACGGAGCAAGACTCTCGTCCTGAAGGGCAACGTTATACACGCCATCACCTACTCCGACTGTGACCTCAAAGAAGGCGTATCCGTCAACGACACATTCGGGCCCACTTATGTCGATCAGCTCGTCTCCGTTCTCGGACTGCAGTGAGACTGGGGCAGTTACTTCGCCATCGAGGGCAACACTTGCACGACAGACACAGATCTGCTCGTCGATAGTTGCGGACTCCCACGTCACGATGAACGTGGCTGTGGACCAGTCCGTGGTGCCGGAGTTCGCGCCACGCAGATCTGGGAACGTCGATTCTGCGAACTCGCGATGGCGCTCGGCAACAACTTCGACTGCGTCAGGGATCAGGCTCTCGGTGATCCTGACGAGCGGGACGCCACTTACGAGTTGGACTGCGCCCATCAACCGAGCCGCGTCCGGAGACATGCTCGTGCGTAGGATCACTGCGGTCTCACCCGCCATAACGAGGGACTCTGCGCCCGAGGAGGGCTCGATTGCCTGCGCGGCCATGTGAAGCGTGCCCATCAGGGCTTGGCTGAGACCCTCCTCCCAAAGCACGCGGAAGTCCTCGTCATCTGCCGCGCTGGTGACTTTCACGGCAGATTCGCCGACCGCCCGGTCACGCCGCATTCTCGACTGCACGGCGAACGCAAGCTTGCTGATGCGGGCAGAGTTGGTGAGTTGCGCAGCGAGATAACCCTCCGCGAGCGTCGAGGCTCCCTTCACCCGCGACGAGTTGCAGTCGGAGCAGATAGCTCGCAGGTTCGAGATGTGATGAGGACCCAAGTTCGGGAGGTCGCCGCCCAGCCGCTCCCAGATGTCATTGAAATCCGCAGGCTTCAACCGTTTCGGGATCAGATGGTCCACCTGAACACTCACGAACGGAGTCGTCTTGCTGCAGAGGTAGCACCGACCGTTGTCAGCCATGTACAGCGACCAACGAAGGAGAGCTGCATCTCGAGAGGCTGGATCATAATGCGTGATCGGTTGCTCAGCGGCGGGAGGAACAATAGGGGAGGGCGTCATGGCTTCAGGATATGAGTCAAATGCACCGCCGAAGGCGAGTTGATGATCACCGTGCGCCCGTGCGGGAGCGGAGCAGGCCCCGCATCCGTCGATTTAAGTGCAGGAGCATTCGAATGCGCATGATTCAGCGGCATCGCGCCGGGGGACTACTCGCGGCGCCCAGATGAAAGTCGTTCGCGCCGCAGGACCGTCGCGCCGAGCGAACCCTCGGTCCCCACACAACAATGCCCCTTATCGTGTGGGGACCGCAGCCGCGGCCACGTGCCTGTTGCGAAGGCGAGAGCGGGGCTGACCATCGGGGTAGGTCTGGGATCGTGCCGTCCGCGAGCCAAACACCATCTAGCGAGATCCGTCGGACATCGCAGCCCACGCGCAGCCCACGCGGCGCGGCTGCCGCGGAATCGCTCCGCGATTCCTTTGCCGCCAGGAGGCGCTTCCCGTCTCCGAGTTATGTTGCAGATTCGAGTCAAGCGCGGCTGCGCCGCCGCTAGCCTAGGGTCATGACTGATCCCACGGTTGCAGACCTGGTCGAAGAGATCCCGGACGAGTCACCCGAAGACGAGATTCGAGGTGGCGACGAGCTGTCCACCAATGATCTGTCCGACCTTCTCCTCTACACACTGGATTGGAGCGTTCAATCGCTCCTAGAGCGGATCGGTACGACGTTTGACATCGATCCAACTTTCCAGCGACGCGATGCATGGTCGATCGACCGCAAGAGCCTTTACATCGAGTCTCTGATCCTTGGCTTGCCCGTCCCTCAGATCGTGCTGGCGGAGGACAAGGAACGGAAGGGTCGCTTCATCGTCCTCGACGGGAAGCAGCGGCTTGTCACACTCAAGCAGTTCGCGGCACCGGACGACACATTCAAGCCCTTCCGCCTGAAGAAGCTCGAGTTCGCAACCGAACTTGAGGGACTCTCTTTCGACGACATGACATCGTCCTTGCTGCATCAGGCACAGACAGAGAACTTCCTCGCGCAGCCGGTCCGCACGATTGTGGTGCGCAACTGGAAGAACCCTGCGGTCCTCTATCAAGTGTTCCTGCGTCTCAACCAGGGAAGCCTGTCTCTGTCGCCTCAGGAGCTACGGCAGGCGCTCTACCCCAGCGACTTCACCAAGTGGATCAACGAGCGTTCGGCAGCGAGCACGGAGATCCAAAGGGCCAGACGAATCAAGCGGGAAGACTTCCGCATGCGCGATGCCGAGATGCTTCTTCGATTCACCGCGTTCTTTGAAAACATCGAGGCGTACCGGGGCAATCTTCGCGGTTTCCTTGACGATGCATGCATCGCGGGCGCGACCCGTTGGACGTCTGACGGAGAGGCGTACTTCGAAACTGTCGCGGAGCGGTGCGAACTGGCGATTAGGCGGACATTTGACGTCTTTACGGAGAAGGATTCCTTCCTCCGCTACGGCGAGGATGGCTACATCCGCAGGTTCAACATCGCGGTCTTCGACCTAATGACGGCTGTCCTTGGCGATGTGTCCATAATGGATGATGAGTTCGCGACCAACCGGGACGCGATTCGTGATGCGTTTCAGACTCTCTGCGTCGACGACCGGATGTTCAACGACAGTCTCGTGACGACGACGAAGACGCGAGAAGCAACGGGCGGCAGGATCGTCGCGTACGGCGCTGAGGTAGAAAAGATACTCGGCCACAATCTCGAGATCGTTGACCGCGCGCGGACGATTCTCCCCTGAGTCGGCGCCATGTCTTCGCCCCTGCTTACGTCATTTGAGCAGCGACTCTCGGAGCTCGAGGCCAACTTCATCGTCACGCGATCTGACTACAACCTCTATACGCCGGCCGACTTCCTCAACGCAGTCGCGTACCGACTTCTAGCGAGTGCCGCGCTCGAGCATTACGTTGAGCAGCGATGCCTTGAGATCGCCTCATCAGGTGCCGATCGTCTGACGAAGAGCCGGCCGACCTCTACCGGCCGGGCACTCGTAATCTGGGCAAGATTCCAGGATCGGCGGCAACCACGTCCCGTGCACATTCACGAACTCGACGCGGTAAAGGATCTTTCGGAGGCACCGGCGGCCTTCGCGCTCTACTCAAAAGCTGTGAAGAGAAGCCACGGAATCAGCAGTGACGACCTACGAACACTAGTGCTCCCATTGGGCGTCAGAGAAAGCCAGTTGCCCTTGGTGCTGATGAGTTCGTTGGAGAATCTGGCCGACAAAAGGAATCCTGCGTCGCACGCCGTTGTGCGCAGCCGAAGTGAGCCCGCTACCGAAGTGGCTCTACTAAAACAGATTCTGGCACCGCTTCATCAGCTCGATACCGACCTTCAGTTGATGTGCGACACCTTCCCAACTTCAAACGTCTAGCCCTTCACGTTCGTATTAGAGACTTGAGCCGTTAGGCGGCGAGGTGTATCCGCAGCGGGTCTGATGTCACATTGCGCTACTGCAGTCTGATCCCTCGACACGCACTTCGAGCGGTTCAGCGTGATTCACGCGGATGAACCGTGGCGGACTCGACCTCCGCCGCACTCGTGTGGGTGTGGCGACTCCGCGCCGCACCCATGCATGGTTAAGGAGCACTGTCATGAAGGCAGACGCACGACAGCCACGCGGGAACCTGCGCGGCGGCGAGTTCGCGCACAAGTCCAACAGTGCGCCGTAACACCCGCTGCGAACCGCAGGGGGGTGTATTCTCCTCGTGCACGCGATCGCCGCTCGCATCGAGGTCGTGGCGTTGCCGCAGCTGCGGCCACGCTCAACTATTCGGCAATCGCGCCTCGTGATGTGCGGGGCGCCGGCGAGCGGGCCGAACCGGCCCCCGATAGTGTCAACCGATGGCCAATCGAGAATGAACGAAGGACCTATGGCTGACAAGAAGGCAACTCAACGCGTGGAGTTCACGCATGACACCCGCGCTGTCGTCGCTCGAAAAGCCATGTACGTGTGCTCGAATCCCGAATGCCTTCGTCTGACGGGCTTTGTGACGGAGAAGGGAAAGCCCCGGGCCATCGCTCAAGCCGCTCACATTCTCGCTGCCGGAGACAAGGGGCCGCGTCGTGAAGACGAGGTCATCCTCCCTGACGGGACCAGGCTGGAGCGGGGTTCGGAGGGCAACGCCGTTTGGCTTTGTGTCCCCTGTCACATCCGTGTCGACGCAGATTCGGATGCCTACGCGAGCAGTCTGTTGCTGGAGTGGAAGCGTGCACACGAGACACTCGTGTCCAGCCTCGTGGGCCTAGACCTGGAACAGAGCCTGCTGAAACTGGGCGGCATCCGGCGCTCCCACGACACAGCCCGCGAGTTCCTGATGTGGCTCGACTCCCACCGGGTGATGTACGTCGACATCATGTACGAGTCTCCCCGTGAGGCTCGACTCGCTCTCGATGCTCTTAGACACAAGCTGACCCAGATGCGAGCCACAATCCACGGAACGTCGTCGCTACTGGGTACGGCGATCAGCGCTACCGAGGATGCCGTTCTGGCCTTCTTTCACAAGCTTCGCGACATCCAAATCGATGACATCGCCGTGACGAGCGGGATTCCCGAGTTCGAGCGGTTCCGTGATGCTCTCCGCGAAGTCAGAGCCGAGATCCTGGAAGCGGTCACGCCGTTGGCGGAGGCTGAGGGTTTCGCGTTCGAACGGATCGGTCGATGAGTGGAGCGAGCCCGTCTCTGAGGGTGGAAGCCACTACTGCTGTGTGAGTGAAAGAGCGCATGCCTGTGGACGATGACTCGCTCGAACGTTTGACGCGGAAGCTCGCGCCAGCGCGGATCCGGGACACCCTCATGTTCTCTGCCCTCCTGCAGCTGGTGCATGAGCTGATCAAACAGTCGGTACTCGCGGACGTGAAGGGCTTCTTTGGTTTCAGTGATCTGTTCGGCGAGGGCGAGTGGATCGACGCGGCCAGCAAGCGAAATTACGAGGCAACCGTTCTGTCCCTGGCGCCTGGCAAACCGTTCGACGCGTCGGCGCTGTGGCTTCAGCACGCTGAAGCAATCACACCCGAACAACGTCACCGGCTCACCGAGATCTACGCCCACCGTCATCACCTCACCCACGGCCTCGCCGGGTTCATCGTCGACGTGAACCGTGAACCAGACGCGACCATCCTCACTGACGCTCTTCAGATCGCCGCGGCAATCGACGGATTCTGGAAAGGCGTCGAGAAGGACTTGGGGTCGTTCGACGGACACGGCGACGTTGATATCGAGCAGGTGCACTCCGGCCGTGCGCTGCTTCTGCAACTGTGCGTGGACGCCTACCTGCGCCACGACGAACCGCCAGACGCGTAGAACCCGCCCGGCGGCGTCGGGTGCGCAGACGGGTCAATCCTCAATCAAGGGCCGGATGGCTTCGCCTCCAATGTCGAGGTGGGTTTCCATAGTTTCGAGGACGCCGGCGTCCACCCCGCGGTTCCCAAGAACGCGGATGATCGCGCGAGCGCGCCAGCCGATCCGCCGCAGGTCTCTCAGGAGATCCTGCGTTTGCTCCTTTTTGTACTCCTCGACCAGCCTCTGGATCTCCTCGTTCTCTTCTTCTGATGTCATGTCTTCTCCTCTGTGGGCGGGCTGTTGAAGTGCCCTTAACTCTGATACGCCCCAGGAAGACGAACGTCCAACGATCGGTCGAAACTCTATGGATAGCCGCGGCCGCGGCGGGATGTCGCTCGGCGAAGACCCGTGGTGATCGAGCGCGCTCCGGCGCGGAGGGGGCCGGCAACGGCATTGCGCAGCGGTGCGGTGACGAAGCCCAATACCTGCATGATCGCGCCACACGGCACGCAGTGGCAGGAACGGCTCAGTACGCGGTGCACGACCGAAGCCAGCGAATGCACGCGCCGAAGGCGTGACGTGTGCGCCGCTTCACTGTATGGTTGATGTCCTGAGCGGTCTGGACTGCTCATCTCCGAGTCGGGATCCCCACGTGATCCTGGCCTCGAAGGACAACCGTGGCGGATCCAGATGCAGTGCCCTTCTTGTTGAGTTCTCTCTTCATTGATGCCGGCTCTGCGGACGTGGGACGCGAGCAACGGCATCTGATGGAGATCGAGATGAACAACAAAACCGCTACTTCCGCGCGCTCGCGCGAGATCGAACGCGACGCCCGCGCCTGGAGCACCTACTCCGGCATGAAGTACACCCGTGCGCTCCGGCTGATGGAGCACCCGCTCGCCCAAGGCATCCTCGGCGAGCGGATCTGCGCCCGAGACATGATCCGGGTCCTTACCCAGCACCGGATGCTCTCCGAGCCCGTGGAGGACTTCGACAGCGACGGACAGGAGCTCGAGACCGACGAGCGTGTCACTCACCTGGGTGACAGCGGTCTGTACGCGGCGGAGAAGCGAGCGCTCCCCGTGACGACCGAGGACGACTACCTCGCGCTGGTTCTGACGGCAGAAGTGCTGCGGATGTTCACGCAGACCGCCGAGCCGCAGAGCGACGCGTACTCCTACAACCTGAAGCACACAGCGGAAGAGTTCCTCGGCGAACACCTGGGCGACTTCTCCTACGTCGCGAACGGCCAAGCGATCTTGGCAGCAGCCGCGCTCGGGATCCCCGTCGCGGAGAGCAGCCCCGGCGAGTTCTCCCTCAACGCGAACTTCGGGCTCGTCCCCGCACAGGTGGAGTACGCGCGACGCATGCGACGCACCTCCGGGTCGTCACGCGACAACGTCCGCGCACACCACCACCGTCCGCCCGGATACCTGTACCTGCAGGACGCTCTGCAGCGTTACCGCGACGCGGGCGAAGCACCCGGCCGGTGGGACGGCATCGACGTGCACGCTGAACCTCTGACGAGCCCCTTCCACGAGTGGCTCGTTGCACAAGCTGACCCCGCCGGTGCGCGCGGCGCGCAGGACTCCAGAGAGCGCCTCGCCGGCGACTATGCGGCCGGTGTGCGAGACGGAGACCACGGCGTCGCCCGACAGCCGGAGGAGATGCTCGCCATCCTTTACGGCGTCGGTGCTGACGACGACTTCTTCGACGCGGCCCGCAGCGCCATCATCGACTGGGCGAAAACCTCACCGCTGTCGAACGGAATCCGGACGGAGCTCTCCGAATCAAGCCGTTCCGACCACGGTGGCTGGGGCGCCGGCGGGGGAGACACGGAGAGGTACGCGTTCCGCTGCCCCTGCGGAGCCGGAACGATCGTCGAAGAGCACGACAACGTCCCCGGCTTCCGTGAGCACGACGTGTGGATCCGATGCGACGTCTGCCGGGACGAGTGGGAGTTTGTGCCTGGTCTTTCCGTCAGCGGCTGGCGCATCCAGCCGATCCAAGCGGTCGCAGTCTGAAGTCTCTCGCTGACCCCGTAGCTCGGACCACGCTATCGGGGTCGGCCGCGCCTGAGGTTGAGCGAGCACACCAGACCCTGTCGCCCGACGTGTCGGGGTGAGCACCCCGACCTTGCGCGTGATCTCGAACGAATCCTCTAGTACTTAGTTAGCTCGGAAAAGTCGGGGCGAACTGCGCGATCGTCGTCGGCGCGGTCTTCCTGCTGGCCGCACTGTGCGGCGCCGGATGCGCGATGCGGGTCTGTCTCGCAGCCACTCGGTCTGCACGGCAGCCACGATGACGAGATTGTTCCGATTGATCGTCTTCTCAGCGCAGTGACGTCACGGGCACGTCTTAGCGTGGCCGGATGCCGTCGTCGCAGAGCCCGAGTGCCACCGCCGCGGGCGGGATGACGCGTCGGTGAGTGGTCGGGATGTACGGATGCTCACGCTGGCGGCGAGCGCGTGGGCGTCGGCGCTGGTCTGCGTCTTGTGGCCGTCGTCGGCATGGTGGGTGGGTCTCGGGTGTGCGCTCGGCGGGCTCCTCACACTCGGGGGCGTCGAGGTGCGACGGCGGCGAGGCCGATCGGGATCGCATCTCGGGCTGGTGGTGCTGGTGTTCGCGGTGATGGCGGCGATGGCGGTGACCGTGGGCCTGTCGATGCCGGCGCGCGAGCAAGCGGTCGATTCGGCCGGGCGGGTGGTGGAGATCACCGCGATCGTGTCGTCCTCCGCAGCGGTCGGGCAGGACGGGCGTCTGTGGTTCGACGCTCAGGCGAGCAGCATCGGCCCGCGTGGGGAGGAACGGTCGCTGTCGGTCCCCTTGCGGGTCGGTGTGGAGCCCGCTGACGGGTTCGACCTCGGCGCTGAGGTACGGGTCGTCGGAGAGGCGGCGGCGACGGATGCGGGGGAGCGGTCGGCCCTCATGCTCTACGCGACAGAGGCAGAGGTCGTGCATCCGGCCGCCGGAGTCTTCGGCGTCGCCGCCGGAGCCAGGCACACGTTCATCGAGCGCTCGTCGAGGCTTCCCGAGCCCGGCGACGGCCTGCTGCCCGGACTGGCAGTCGGCGACACCCGCGCGGTCTCGACCGAACTCAACGACGACATGCGCATCAGCGGCCTCAGCCACCTCACCGCCGTCAGCGGTGCGAACTGCGCGATCGTCGTCGGGGCACTCTTCTGGCTCACGGCAGTGTGCGGCGGCGGGCGGGGGATGCGCGTCGGGCTCTCCCTCGCAGGGCTTGCCGGATTCGTCGTCCTGGTCACTCCTGAGCCGAGCGTGATCAGGGCAGGCGTGATGGCGGCTGTGGGCATGCTCACGGTGCTCCTGGGCAGGCCGAGCGCCGGCGCCGGCATGCTGTCCCTGTGCGCGACCGGGATTCTGCTGGCGGATCCATGGCTGGCGGCGACACCCGGGTTCGCTCTGTCGGTGGTCGCCTCCGGCGCGTTGATCCTCCTCGCTCCACCGCTTGCGCGGGGCATGAGCCGGGGCATGCCCCATCCCGTCGCCCTGGCCGTCGCTGTGCCGCTGGCGGCGCAGCTCGCGTGTGGGCCGATCATCGCTCTGTTCGCCCCGCAGCAGTCGCTGATCGGCGTCGCCGCGAACCTGATCGCCGCTCCGGCGGCTCCGTTGGCGACAGTGATCGGACTCCTCGCGTGCGTCTCGGCGCCACTGCCCGCGCTCGCTGATCTGCTCGCGTCCTCGGCGTGGCTGCCGGCGGCCTGGATCGCGACGACTGCCGCCACGACCGCGCGACTGCCGGGCGCGCAGGTCCTGGTGCCTGCCGGGCCCGGCAGTGCTCTTCTGGTTGCCGTGGTGAGTGCGGCGGTCGCCATCGTGCTGATTCGGGCACCCGCCCGTGACCTGGGACCGAGCATCGCGCGCGCGAGCGTGTGGGTGAGGCGAGGAGCGGCGGCGATCCTCGTGGTCGTTCTTTCGCTGGCCGGATCCCGTGTGCTCCTCGACGGTCCCTTGGCCACGGCGACCGCTCCGGAGGGGTGGGCCATCGCGGTATGCGATGTCGGACAGGGAGACGCAGTGCTCGTGCGCTCGGCGACCGAGGTCGCGCTCATCGACGTAGGGCCCGATCCTGAGCCTCTCTCCGCGTGCCTGCGATCGCTCGGCATCGAGCGCATCGACCTTCTCGTGCTCACCCACTTCGACCTCGATCACGTCGGCGGGATAGGCGCTGTCCAGGGGCGAGTCTCCGCGGCTCTGCACGGACCGGTCGCCGAAGAGTCGGATCGACGTCTTCTCGAAGACCTCGTCGCGGGAGGCGCGCGCGTCGATGAGGCCTCGGCGGGCCAGCACGGCATGCTCGGCGAGGCGGCATGGCGAGTGCTCTGGCCGCTGCGGAAGTCCGTCGCGTTCCCCGAAGGCAACGACGCGAGTGTCGTGATGGAGTTCGACGGGGGAGGAGTGCCGCGTTCGATCTTCCTCGGCGACCTCTCCGCAGCCCCTCAGCGCATGCTGCAGCGTTCAGCGAGGCTGACGCCGTACGCCGTGGTCAAGGTGGCTCATCACGGCAGCGCGGATCAGGAGCCAGGCCTGTACGAGATGATCCAGCCGCGGGTGGCCCTGTTCAGCGTCGGAGCGGACAACGACTACGGCCATCCACGCTCCGAGACCCTCGACCTCCTGGCCGCGACCGGCGCGCATGTGCTGCGCACCGACGAGCAGGGACGCGTCCTGCTCGGCCTCCGGGACGGCGAGCTGCAGGTCTGGACGGAACAGGTGGGGCGGTGACAGTCCGAGCCATGTCGGCCACCGCCGGTAGGCTGGATCCATGGCAGCTTCGCGAACCCCCTCCCGCGGCGGCGCGAAGCCCACCAAGATTCCTCAGGTCTCCTGGCGCGAGCCGCACCCCGCCCCGATCGTGCTCGTGTCGGGCCCGGAAGAGGTCTGTGCCGAGAGAGCGATCGCCGGTGTCCGCGACTACCTCCGGGCCGAAGACCCTGCACTCGAAGTGAGCGACGTCCGCGCCGATGACTACGCTCCTGGAACGCTGCTCTCTCTCACCTCGCCGTCGCTTTTCGGAGAACCCCGCCTGGTACGTGTCTCGGGTGTGGAGAAATGCTCCGATGCGTTCATCCAGGAGGCGGTGTCCTACCTCGACAACCCGCAAGAGGGGGCGACGGTCATCCTTCGCCACACCGGCGCCAGCGTGCGCGGCAAGAAGCTTCTCGACGCGCTTCGCGCCGGGAACGGCGGCGGTATCGAGATCGCCTGCCCAGCCATCAAGCGCGACAGCGACCGGGTCGACTTCGCCGCCGGCGAGTTCCGTGCGGCGAAGAAGCGCATCGCGCCTCCCGCTCTGCGCGCTCTGGTCTCTGCATTCGCCGACGATCTCACCGAGCTCGCTGCGGCCTGTCAGCAGCTCATCGGCGACGTCGAGGGCGATATCTCCGAAGAGATCGTCACCAAGTACTACGGTGGCCGTGTCGAGGTCTCGGCCTTCGTCGTCGCAGACACGGCGATCGCCGGTCGCTACGGTGAGGCCCTCATCGCCCTCCGCCATGCGCTCTCATCGGGCGCCGACCCCGTGCCGATGGTCGCGGCGTTCGCGATGAAGCTGCGCACCATGGCGCGTGTCGCCGGCAACCGCGAGCCGAGCCGCCAGCTCGCTCAGCGCCTGGGCATGAAGGACTGGCAGGTGGATCGTGCCCGCCGCGACCTCGCAGGCTGGAACGAGCGCTCGCTCGGGATGGCGATCCAGGCCACGGCGAGGGCCGACGGTGAGGTCAAGGGTGCCGCTCGTGACCCGATCTTCGCGCTCGAGCGCATGGTCACCGTGATCGCCACGCGTCAGCCGTTCGGGGAGTAGCCGATCGCCTCCGGATCCGTCCGGCTCGCCGAGGCGATGACCTTTCCGAGGCAATGAAGAAGGCCCGCCCCGATGACGGGACGGGCCTTTCTCAGAAGCTTCGGCTCAGAGGGAAGCGACCTGCTTGGCGAGAGCCGACTTGCGGTTCGACGCCTGGTTCTTGTGCAGGACACCCTTGCTGACGGCCTTGTCGAGCTTGACGGCGGCCTTCTTCAGGGCAGCCTCTGCTGCTGCCTTGTCGCCGGCGGAGACGGCCGTGCGAGTGGTGCGGATGACCGTCTTGAGCTCGCTCTTCACGGCCTTGTTGCGCTCGCGCGCCTTCTCGTTGGTCTTGTTGCGCTTGATCTGCGACTTGATGTTTGCCACGTGTGGACGCTTTCTGTACAGGAGTGTTCGGAATGCCGGCAGCAGAAGAGGGCTGCTGCACAGCGGTCGTGAGGGAAGAACCCACACGCAAGCCAAGAGTCGAGTCTACCAGCAGACGGGCTGTTGACGCGAAACGGCGACGGGAACACGAGACGCCGTCGCGCTTTCGATGGTACCGGGTGCAGAATCATCACTATCCCGACACTGATGTCAAGGAGCCCACATGACGCCCGAGTCCTCTCGTTCGTCCCTGCCCTCAGGGCTCCGCTGGTCCGCGGCGACCTCGGCCTTCCAGATCGAGGGGTCGCGCCCCACCGGGATATCAGGACGATCGATCTGGGACGACTTCCTCGAGAGGCCGGGAGCCATCCTCGACGGTTCGGTCGCAGACCCGGCCTGTGACAGCTATCGACACCCCGAGGCCGACGTCGCTCTCGCAGCCGGGCTCGGGCTCGATCGCTACAGGTTCTCGATCCCCTGGGCCCGCGTACAGCCGGACGGCCTCGGATGCGGCGACGGGGTGGCGCTCGATCACTACTCCCGTCTGGTCGATCTTCTCCTCGACGCGGGAGTCGTTCCGTTTCCCACCCTGTTCCACTGGGAGATGCCGAGCAGAATCGAAGCGGGCGGCGGCTGGCTCGAGAGGGACACGGCGGAGCGCTTCGCCGACTACGCAGCGATCGTGGCGGATCGTCTCGGCGACCGTGTGCAGCACTGGTACACCCTGAACGAGCCCGCCATGACGACGCTCCAAGGCTATGCGGTCGGTGCGCTGGCACCCGGGAAGCAGCTCCTCTTCGGCGCGCTGCCGACCGCGCACCATCAGCTGCTCGCCCACGCTCGGGCGGCGGCCGCTCTGCGCGAGCATGGTGCCGCATCGGTCGGATTGGTCAACAACCACACCTGGGTCCTGCCGCTGCGCGACACCGCCGAGGACCACCAAGCGGCGGCGATCTACGACCTGATCCACAACCGCGTCTTCAGCGAGCCGCTCCTCGCCGGTTCGTACCCCGACCTGGAAGCACTCGGCCTGCCTCCGATGCCTGTGCAGGACGGTGACCTCGAAGCCATCGGCCGCTCGATCGACTTCTACGGCATCAACTTCTACAACCCGACCACGGTGACCGCAGCAGCGGAGGAGAGCCCGATCCCGTTCGACATCGTGCCCACACCCGGAGTGCCGGTGACCGGGTTCGGTCCGGAATGGCCGATCATGCCGAGCGCTCTGCACGATCTTTTGATCGACCTGCACGCCCGGCATCCGCAGCTGCCGCCCGTGATCATCGGTGAGAACGGGGCCTCGTTCCCCGAGCCCGACCGTGCCGCCCGCGTCGACGATGCCGACCGGATCTCTTACCTCGCCGAGCACATCGCGGCCGTCGGCGATGCGATCGATGCGGGGGTGCCGGTGGAGGAGTACACGGTGTGGTCCCTGCTGGACAACTGGGAGTGGACCGACGGCTACACTCAGCGCTTCGGTCTCGTCCACGTCGATTTCGATACGGGCGAGCGCACGCCCAAGGCGTCGTACGACTGGTATCGAGAGGTCATCGCGAGCTCGCGTGCAGCGGCTGCACAGGTGGCCGGGACGGGGGAGAAGCGGTGACCGAGGTCGCCGGCGCTCGCACGGTGCGGGCGGGGGCGCGATGGATGTCGCTGTTCACGCTGGCGTGGCTGGCGATCTGGACCGTGCAGCTCACGCCCGTCCAGCTGCTGCTGCCGCTGCAGCTCGATACCCCGGAGGACGATTGGATCCGTGGTGTCGTCTCCTCCGGACTGGTTCTCGGCATCGGCGGGCTCGCAGGGATCATCGCGGGCCCCGCCGCCGGTGCGCTCTCGGATCGTGCGGCGGCCGGACGCCACCGTCGTCGCCCGTGGGCCGTGGGCGGCGCACTGTTCACCGCGGCCTGTCTCGTGCTCACGGGCTACGCCGAAAACCCGTGGACCGTGGGCGCCGGCTGGGTGGGAGTGTCGATCGGCGTCGCCGTGTCGTCGGCGGCCTTCACCGCGCTCATCGCCGACCAGCTGCCGACGACACAGCGTGGGGCCGCTTCTGCTGCCGTCGGCTCCAGCCAGGCCGTCGGCATCGTGGTCGGGGTGGGGCTCGTCGTCCTTCTCGGCCTCGGGATCCACGAGGGGTATCTCCTGCTCGCGGGGATCATCGCGGTGGTCGGCACGACCACCGCTCTGCTGTTGCCGGATCCCCCGACCACGGAGGCGATGCGACCGAAGCAGATCGGACGACGCCGTCTGGCCTCGCTGCGAGATCGGGACTTCGCCTGGATGCTCTCCGGGCGCCTCGTGACGAATGTCGGCAACGCGCTCGGAACCGCGCTGTTCCTGTTCTTCCTGCTGCACGGCCTCGGCCAGCCGAGTGCGGTGGCGCAGGACAACCTGCTGCTGCTCATCGTCGTCTACACGGTGTTCGTGGTCATCGCCTCGGTGGTGACGGGAATCGTCTCCGACCGCACCGGGAATCGGCGGACGCTCACGGTGGCCGCGACCGTCGTCCAGGCGGCCTCGGGTGTGGCGATAGCGCTCGTGCCGACCTTCGAGATGACGATGGTCGCTGCCGCCCTGATGGGGCTCGGCTACGGAGCGTTCTCCACGGTGGGCCTCGCGTTCGCCGCCGACCTGCTGCCGGACGAGCAGGACCATGCGAGGGATCTCGGGATCGTGAACGTGACAGCCGCTCTCGGGCAGCTCATCGGACCGGTGCTGGGGGCGGGGCTGGTCGCGCTCGTGGGCGGCTTCTGGCTGGTGTTCGTCGCGGCCGCAGTGCTGTCCCTCGTCGGCGGGCTGCTCACGGCCTTCGCGCGCCAGCCGGTCAGGACGTCATGAGGTCGAGGAGTCCCGCTCCAGGTCACCCTCGACATCCCGCTCCACTGTGGCGATGGCGAGCTGCAGCACAGCGTTGAAGATCTGCGGTCGCATCGCGGTGACGAGGTGCGTCGTCCGCGGCACGATGATGAGCTCGGCGTGCGGTGCGAGCCGTCGGAACAGCGATTCGTTGAGCCGCAGCTGGTCGTACTGCCCGTTCACGAACCAGAGCGGAATCGTGATGCGGGGGATCGCAGCGGCGATGTCGAGTGCCGCCAGGCTGCGAAGCGCGGCGTCCTGGGTGTCCAGCGCGTACCCGCCTGCGGCGAAGTCGGATCGGGTCTCGAGGGGGATGGTGGCCTCGAGCATCCGTCTGGTGAGCCACATCCCGCGGTCGGGGAGGGAATCGACGGCCCGGGCGAACAGGCGATAGGCGCGAAGACCGGCGCCGCGGGGGAGCGACGTGCAGGCGGCGGCGATGAGCCCGGCGACCGGCGGACGCTCTGTCCCGCCGGCATAGGCGAGACACAGCAGGCCGCCCATGGAATGCCCCACCAGGAGCACCGGACCCCTCTCGGCTGCGGCGCGCACCGCGACGTCGATCGTGTGCAGCGCCTCGTGAAGGGTGAAGTCCTCCTGCATGCGGGTGCCGTGACCCGGCAGATCCAAGGCGGTGAACGCGGCGCCGCGCTCTTCGAGGTGGGCAGCCTGCGAACGCCACATGGTGGCCGAGGTGCGGATGCCGTGCACGAAGACGATCTGGGCGCTCACGGGTTCAGCATAAAGAAAGCGGGGCCGGTGGATGAACCACCGACCCCGCTTCGACACGATGTGTGTCAGAGAGTGTTACTTCTCCCAGCCGACGTTCTCGACCGGGGTGATGCCGAACAGGTCGAGACCGACGTAGGGCTCGGGCGTGAGGTTCGCCAGGCCTTCCTTGACGGTGTAGATCTGCGGGCCGTTGTACAGCGGGATGAGGCCCCAGCGCTTGTAGATCTCGGGCTCGAGCTTCATCGCGGCAGCGGTCTGCGCCTCGGGGTCGCTCTGCGACTCGACCTTGTCCTTGATCTCGGCGTCGAGTTCGGCGTCACCGACACCCGACAGGTTGAGACCAGAGTCCGAGCAGTACAGCTGGCAGAACCACGCGGCACCGAACGGGTCGGAGGAGGTGAAGCGGAGTCCGGAGACATCCCAGTTCTTCGAGGTGTAGTCCTCGGAGAACTGGCTGGCCGGGCGGACCTCGACCTTGACGTCGATGCCGATCGCCTTCTCCTGAGCCTGCAGCGACTGCGCGAGGGCCTTCTGCGTCGCGGAGTCAGCCCAGATCGGGTACACGACGGAGAGCTTGACGCCGTCCTTCTCGCGGATGCCGTCGGAGCCTTCCGTCCAGCCGGCCTCGTCGAGGAGCTTCTTGGCACCCTCGACATCGAACTTCCAGCCGGCGGCCTTCATCGAGTCGGAGTAGCCGGGCTGGAACGAGAACAGGGTCAGCGAGCCGGCCGGGTCCTCTTCGTATCCGAGGCCGTTCCAAGCGATCTGCTTCTGCTGATCGATGTTGATCGCCTTGAAGAACGCCTCGCGAACCTTGACGTCCTCGAACTGCGGCTTGGTCGAGTCGACCTGCAGGATGGTGTTGGCGGTCTGCTGCGCGCGGTAGACCACGGCGCCGTCGACGTCCTTGACCTGATCGATGAGCTCCTGGGAGCCCGTCTCGACCATGTCGACCTCGCCGTTCTTGAAGGCGTTGACGCCGGCCTGGGCGTCCATGCCGGTCATCGTGACCTCGTCGAGCAGAGGTGCATCGCCCCACCACTCGGGGTTCGGCTTGAACGAGACGTAGCCCTTGTTGGCGTCGAACTCGTTGATCGTGTACGGACCTGCGCCCCACTCGGGGTGCGGGTTCTCGATCATCGCCTCGTTGAAGGTGGTCGGGTCAGCGAGCGCGGGGTGCATGACGCCGCCGTTGAACGGCATCTGCGGCCAGGCGAACTCGCCCTTGAAGGTGACGATGGCGGTCTTGGCCGTGTCGCCCTGCTCGACGGACTCGATGTCCTTGTAGCCGTCGGTCGCGTTCGGGTTGAAGCCCTCGTCGTAGGAGCGGTTGGCCTTCCACGTGGCGTCGATGGCCGTCCAGTCCATGTCGGTGCCATCGTTCCAGTGCGCCTCGTCGGTGAACGTGAAGGTCAGGACCGTCTTGCCGTCCTTCACCTCGTTCTTCCACTCGGAGAGGTAGTTGTCGTTCTTGTACTGCGTGCCATCCGGCTTCATGAGGATGATCTGCGGCATGTACCACGCGGCGATGCGCGCGGTGTCGGCGCTGCCGTCGCTGTTGAACGAGTTCAGCTGCGGCGGGACCTCGCGGATGGCGAAGTTGACCGTGCCACCCTCCTTGAGGTTCTCGCGCGGCTGCGGGTTGTAGTTCGCCATCTCGACACCGGCTGCTTCGCCGCTGTCGCCCTTGTCGCTACCACCGGTGGTGCCGGTAGCGCACCCGCTGAGCGCGAGTGCGAAAGCGCCGGTGAGTGCCAGCGCTCCCATCAGCTTGTACTGCTTCATGGTGCTCCTTTCGCCTTGCGGCGTGTCATAAGGGGAGAATAGTTCGCCGAATCCCCGATTGCCCGGGCGGCGAGTGAATATGGGCTAACCGTTACCGGACGGTGATGCGCTCCTCATCAGGAGGCAGCGGGGCGGGCCGACATGGTCGCCGGATCGAACACGATCCGCTCGCGGGTGCGCTCGATGTCGGGGTCCGGCACAGGGATCGCCGACAGCAGGGCCTTGGTGTACGGGTGCTGCGGGTTGTCGAAGACATCGTCCACGTCGCCGTGCTCGACGAAGTCGCCGAGATACATCACGGCGACCCGGTCGGCGATGTGTCGGACGACGGACAGGTCGTGGGCCACGAACAGATACGACAGTCCGAGTTTGACCTTGAGGTCGTCCAGCAGGTTGATGACGCCGGCCTGGATCGACACGTCGAGCGCGGAGACCGGCTCATCGAGCACCAGGATCTTCGGGTTGGTCGACAGCGCCCTGGCGATGCCGATGCGCTGACGCTGTCCACCGGAGAACGCCTGCGGGAAGCGGTCGCTGTGCGCGGGGTTGAGCCCGACGAGGTCCATCAGCTCCTTGACACGCCTGTGCGCCTCGGCCTTCGGCGTACCGATGGCCGACAGCGGCTCCGAGATGATGTCCGCGACCGTCATGCGGGGGTCGAGGGCGCCCATCGGATCCTGGAACACGATCTGGATGTCGCGGCGCAGCGCCCGCTCCACCTTGTGGCTGCGGATGTCGTTGACGCTGGTTCCCGCGATCACGATGTCGCCCTCGGTCTGCTTGACCATGTCCATGATCTGGAGGAGCGTCGTGGTCTTCCCACTGCCGGACTCGCCGACGATGGCCAGGGTCTCTCCCTCGCGCACGTCGAAGCTGATGCCCTTGATCGCGTGCACCTCGCCGACCTTGCGCTTCAGGAACGCACCCTTGAGCAGGGGGAAGGTCTTGGTGAGGTTCTTCACCTCGAGGGTGATCGGTCGCTGTTCCCGGGGGAGCCGGGTCAGCGGGCTCTCGGGTGCCTCACGAACGGGGTACACGGGCAGACCTCCGAGCAGGCCGCCGTCGGTGATCTCGTTCGCGCGGATGCAGGCTGCACGGTGCTCCTCGCCGCCGCCGGTGAGGACCGGCAGGAGCTCGGGCTCGCTGGTGCGGCACGCGTCCATGACGATGGGGCAGCGGTCAGCGAACGGGCAGGCATCCGGCAGGTTGATCAGCAGGGGAGGGTTGCCCTTGATCGGGGTGAGAGGCTCCTTCTCCGCCTTGTCCACACGAGGGATGGCACCGAGGAGACCGATCGAGTAGGGCATGCGGGTCTGGTGGAACAGCTCGCGCACCGGCGCCTGCTCGACCGGCTTGCCGGCGTACATGACCATCACATCGTCGGCCGTGCGGGCGACGACTCCCATGTCGTGGGTGATCATCATCACGGCGGCACCGGTCTCGGCCTGGGCCTTCTCGATCAGGTCGAGGATCTGCGCCTGGATCGTGACGTCGAGAGCCGTGGTGGGCTCGTCGGCGATGATCAGCTTCGGGTCGTTGGCCATCGCGATGGCGATGACGACGCGCTGCCGCATGCCGCCCGAGAACTCGTGCGGGAAGGACTTCATCCGCTTCTCGGGCTCGGTGATGCCGACCAGCTTGAGGAGATCGATCGAGCGCGCCGTCGCCTCCTTGATGCTGAGGTTGCGGTGCACCGTCAGCGCCTCGATCAGCTGGGCGCCGATCGTGTACACCGGGGTGAGAGAGGTCAGCGGGTCCTGGAAGATCATCGAGATCCCGTTGCCGCGGATGGTGGAGAGCTGCGCGTCGGTCTTGCCCAGGAGTTCCTGGCCGTCGAACACGATCGACCCTGAGACCTTGGCGTTCTCATCGAGCAGGCCCATCACCGCGAGAGAGGTGACGGACTTGCCGGAGCCTGACTCGCCGACGATGCCGAGGGTCTTTCCCGCTTCGAGGTCGAAGGAGACGCCGCGCACGGCGTCGACGCGGCCCGCCTCGGAAGCGAAGCTGACCTTGAGGTCGCGGACGGAGAGTACGGGGCTCATGCGCGGCCTCCTGCAGCCGAAGTGGGATCGAGGGCATCGCGCAGTCCATCGGCGATGAGCGCCATGGACACGGTCAGCATGGTGAGGACCAACGCGGGGAAGTAGAACAGCCACGGCGAGCTGGTGATCGAGGAGCTGCCCTCACCGATCAGCGAGCCGAGCGAGACATCGGGGATCTTCACACCGAAGCCGATGAAGGACAGGCCGGTCTCGGTCGTCACCGCCGCGACGATGCCGAGGGTGAAGTTGATGACCAGCAGGGATCCGATGTTCGGGATCAGGTGACGCGTCACGATGCGCAGGCCGCGGACGCCCATGTAGCGCGCGGCTTGCACGTACTCGCGCTCACGCAGCGAGAGCGTCATCGTCCAGATGATGCGAGCGGGGAAGAACCAGCTGACGAAGATCATCACGAACGCGATGACCCACCACACGCCGCCGGAGTCGTTCGAGATGATCGACAGCAGGAGGAAGGTCGGCACGACCATCATGAAGTGGATGACGAGCAGCGCGATTCGCTCGAACCAGCCGCCGAAGTACGCGGCGGCGGTACCGACGAGCGCGGAGAGGATCGTCGTTCCCACCGAGACCGTGATCGCGATCATGAGGGATCGCTGCAGGCCGATGGCCGTCTGCGTGTAGGTGTCGTTGCCGGCACCGTTGGTGCCGAACCAGTGCGCCGCGGACGGCGGCTGGCTCAGCGCGAGGAAGTCCATGCTGTCGACGGCGTACGGCGACAGCAGCGGACCCAGCGTGGAGAAGAGAACCAGCACGAGCAGGACGACGACGCCGCCGACGGCCGGCTTGTTGCGCATGAACCGGCGCGTGTAGAGCGTCCACTTGGACAGCGACTTGTCCGCGGCGCGGTCGGCGCTGGACGGCGCTGCCGGCGGCTCGACGAGGGGGTCGATCATATCGGTGGTCATAATCAGCTCACCCTCACTCGCGGGTCGAGAACGACGACGATGATGTCGGCGAGCACCGCACCGATCGCTGTCAGCACGGCGCCGAAGGCGGCGACGGCGACGACGCCGTTGATGTCGTTGTTGTTGATGGTGTCGAGGAAGTACCGCCCCATGCCCTGCCAGGCGAAGATGCGCTCCGTCAGGATCGCGCCGGTGAAGATCGTCGGGATCGTGAACGCGACCTGCGTCGCGACCGGGATGAGCGACGTGCGCAGGGCGTGCTTGCGGACCGCCTGCGCCTTGGTCAGCCCCTTGGCCCGGGCGGTGCGCACGTAGTCGGCGTTGATGTTGTCCAGCAGCAGCGACCGCTGCAGGAAGTGGTACTGGGCGTAGCCGACGATCACGAGCGCGATCGTGGGCAGCGTGAGGTGCTGCAGGGTGTCGACCAGCACGGGGAAGAAGCCGGTGACGCCGGGGCTCGAGGAGCCGGTGACGTAGAAGATGCGGACGCCGGTCCACTCGTTGAGGGAGATCGCGAGGAGCACCACGGCGAGTCCGGCGACGATGATGTTCACGTTCATCGTGATGATCGAGGTCGCCTGGCCGATGCGGTCGGCGAGCTTGTACTGACGCGAGGCGGTGTAGACACCGAGCCAGATGCCGAGCACCGCCGCGATGATCGTGGCCCCGAGAACGAGCTCGGCGCTGACCCACATGCGGTACGAGACCTGCTCGTTCACCGACTGACCGGTGGGACTCACACCCCAGTCCCAGCGGATCAGGATGCCGCTGAACCAGTTCCACCACCGCTCGATCAGCGGAACCGTGTCGCTGAGGTTGCGGGGGATGAGGACGTTGTCGATCTGCTCCGGGGAAAGCGGAGGTCGGCGCCCGACGTAGTTGCTGCGCGGATCCAGGAAGCCCCACGCCAGGAAGAACGTGAGATTCGTGGCGACCACGATCATGAGCAGCCAGCCGAGTGCTCGGCGCAGGAGGTACTTGATCAAGGGGGGTCAGTCTTTCTCTTCTACAGACGCGCTCGGGATCTGCCGACGCAACGCTGAGTCAGTTGGATACACAATCGCCATCCACCGAACTCTGCGACGCGACGACCATCACGGGGTGTATGACGGAGTCTTATCGCTTGCGGGATCCGGTGTCACGGATTTTCCCTGGCAACTTCGGGAGACTATCACCGGTATGGCCGAATCGGGGATTAGCCTCCCCTGACCGTAGAATCGAGTGGACATGTCCCCACGCGCTCTCACTCCTCTTCAGCCTGCTGCGACGCCGGCTGCGCAGATCCGTAACTTCTGCATCATCGCCCACATCGATCACGGCAAGTCGACGCTCGCCGACCGCATGCTCCAGATCACCGGAGTCGTCTCCGATCGCGACATGCGTGCGCAGTACCTCGACCGCATGGACATCGAGCGCGAGCGCGGCATCACCATCAAGAGCCAGGCGGTCAGGATGCCGTGGGAGCTCGATGGTCAGACCGTCGCTCTGAACATGATCGACACGCCCGGTCACGTCGACTTCACCTACGAGGTCTCGCGTTCGCTCGCGGCCTGCGAGGGAGCGATCCTGCTCGTCGACGCGGCACAGGGCATCGAGGCGCAGACTCTCGCGAACCTCTACCTGGCGCTCGAGAACGACCTGCACATCATCCCGGTGCTCAACAAGATCGACCTGCCGGCCGCCGACCCGGAGAAGTACGCCAAGGAGCTGGCTTCACTCATCGGCGGCAAGCCGGAGGACGTGCTGCGCGTCTCGGGCAAGACCGGTGTCGGCGTCGAAGAGCTGCTCGACCGGTTGGTCCAGGAGATCCCCGCGCCGACCGGCGACGCGGATGCTCCGGCCCGCGCGATGATCTTCGACTCGGTGTACGACGCCTACCGCGGTGTGGTCACCTACGTGCGCATGGTCGACGGAAGCCTGTCACCGCGCGAGCGCATCCAGATGATGTCCACCGGAGCGAACCACGAAGCCCTCGAGGTCGGCGTGTCGAGCCCGGAGCCGACTCCGACCAAGGGGCTCGGCGTCGGCGAGGTGGGCTACCTCATCACAGGTGTGAAGGATGTGCGCCAGTCGAAGGTCGGCGACACCATCACCACGTCGCGGAAGCCGGCATCCGAGGCCCTGCCGGGATACACCGACCCGAAGCCGATGGTCTTCTCCGGGCTGTACCCGATCGACGGCAGCGACTACGCCGAGCTGCGCGAGGCCCTCGACAAGCTCAAGCTCTCCGACGCTTCCCTCGTGTACGAGCCGGAGACCTCGGTCGCGCTCGGTTTCGGTTTCCGCTGCGGCTTCCTCGGACTGCTGCACCTCGAGATCATCACCGAGCGTCTGGCCCGCGAGTTCAACCTCGACCTCATCACGACCGCGCCCAGCGTGATCTACGAGGTACTGACGAGCGACACCGGCGAGACCGTCACCGTGACCAACCCGAGCGAGTATCCCGACGGGCGCATCGGCTCGGTGTCGGAGCCGATGGTCAAGGCGGCGATCCTGCTGCCCAAGGACTACGTCGGCACGGTCATGGAGCTGTGCCAGTCGCGTCGTGGAACGCTGCTCGGCATGGAGTACTTCTCCGAGGAGCGCGTCGAGCTGCGCTACAACATGCCGCTCGGCGAGATCGTGTTCGACTTCTTCGACCAGCTCAAGTCGAAGACGCAGGGCTACGCCTCGCTCGACTACGAGCCCTCAGGGCAGCAGGAAGCCGACCTCGTGAAGGTCGACATCCTCCTCCAGGGCGAGAAGGTCGACGCGTTCAGCTCCATCGTCCACCGTGAGAAGGCCTACGCCTACGGCACGATGATGGCCGAGCGTCTGCGCAAGCTCATCCCTCGCCAGCAGTTCGAGGTGCCGATCCAGGCCGCGATTGGTGCCCGCATCATCGCGCGCGAGACGATCCGCGCTATTCGCAAGGACGTGCTCGCCAAGTGCTACGGCGGTGATATCACCCGCAAGCGCAAGCTCCTCGAGAAGCAGAAAGAGGGCAAGAAGCGCATGAAGATGGTCGGCCGCGTCGAGGTCCCCCAGGAGGCGTTCATCGCCGCGCTCTCGGGCGACGTCGAAGGCAAGGACAAGAAGTAGCGAGCCTCGATCGCGCCCGGGGGATATGACGCCCCGCGGCGCGTGGGGGTGTTCGCTCAGGTAACGCGAAGTAGGGTGGAAGTCATGCGGCGCGGGACTTTCCGAGACGACACGGTGGACTATGCGGCCGTGGGTGCGACCCATGCGCCCGACCTGATGCAGTACCCGCCGGAGCGCAGCATCCCGGCGGAGGAGTCCTGGCGCATCGGCAGCGGTGTCGAACGTTTCCAGACCGCCGGTGAAGCCCTTCTGTCGTGGACCGCGCAGCGTGCGGCCGGACTGTCGGTGGAAGACGTGCGTCCTGCGCCAGGGCCTGCCTATGCGGGCGTGAGCTTCGATGCCGAAGGCAATCCGATCGCGCCGAGCAAGCGCGACGTCGAGCCCCGCTACGACGCGGAGGGCATGCCCTTCGTCGGGGCGGGGATGACGCTGCACCTTCGAGGACGCGTCGCCGGCATGCGCGCCGATTCCGAGCTGCGAGTGATCTCCGTCACGGAGGAGACCCGACGCGTCGGCTTCGTCCTCGGGACGGTCGGCGGATCGGTGGTCAGCGGCGAGGAGTCCTTCGATGTGGACTGGCGCGAGGACAACGACGAGGTGTGGTTCACCGTCCGCGCGTTCGACGCGCCGAACGGTCTTCTCTACCGCACGATTCCGGCGCTCGTGAAGCGTCGCCGCCGTGAGCTCTTCGCACGCTACCTCCGGGCGATCTCCCCGCTCTACGCGACCCCGCTCTGATGGCGGGACCGCTTCCTCTCGGAGACCCCGCGCCCGTGGACGGGCACCTGCCGGCCGATCTTCCGATCGATACGACGGTGCCGTTCTCCGCGTATCTGCACATTCCGTTCTGCACTGTGCGCTGCGGGTACTGCGACTTCAACACCTACACGTCGACCGAACTGCGCGGGGCGAAGCAGGAGGACTACGCGTCGACCCTGATCTCCGAGATCGCGCTCGCCCGTCGAGTGCTGGGCGACGCGGGAGCGCTGCGGCCGATGGACACGGTCTTCTTCGGCGGCGGTACGCCGACTCTTCTTCCCGCAGGTGACCTCGCGCGCATGCTCGAAGCGGTGACCGGTGCCTTCGGCCTCGCCGATGGAGCGGAGGTCACGGTCGAGGCGAATCCCGACACCGTGACGCCCGAGGTGGCCCGCACTCTGGCGCGAGCCGGAGTCACGAGGATGTCGGTCGGCATGCAGTCGGCTGTTCCGCACGTGCTCGCCGCGCTCGATCGCACCCATCGCCCGGAGAACGTGCGCACCGCCGTCGCCGCAGCGAAGGACGCGGGGCTCGCGGTGAGCGTCGACCTGATCTACGGGGCCCCGGGGGAGTCGCTGTCCGACTGGGAGGCCTCCCTCGATGCCGCGCTGGTGCTCGAACCCGACCACATCTCCGCCTACGCGCTCATCATCGAGGACGGCACGAAGCTCGCCCGCCAGATCCGCCGCGGCGAGGTTCCGACTCCGGATGACGACCTCCAGGCCGACATGTACGAGCTCGCCGATGCCCGTCTCGCGGACGGCGGCTTCGACTGGTATGAGGTGAGCAACTGGGCGCGCACGCCCGATCGCCGTTCCCGCCACAACCTCGCGTACTGGCGGGGGAGCGACTGGTGGGGCTTCGGTCCCGGTGCGCACAGCCACGTCGCCGGTCTGCGCTGGTGGAACGTGAAGCACCCGGCCGCCTACGCGCAGCGTCTCGCGGCAGCCGAATCGCCGGCAGCCGGAACCGAGCGCCCGGACGACGAGTCGCGCACGCTCGAGCGCATCCTGCTGCTCAGCCGCATCCGCGAGGGGATCGCGGTCGATGACGTGCCGAGCGCGAACCGGAGCAGAGTCGCCGGGCTCATGGCCGACGGGCTCATCGACCCGGTCGCGGCGCTCCAGGGACGCATCCGGCTGACCCTGCGCGGTCGCCTTCTCGCCGACGCCGTGGTTCGCGAACTGACCGACTGACCGACGGCCGCCGTCAGCCGGGGAGCAGATCCATCGCGGCTGTTCGTCGCTGCGCCACCGTCGTACTGTCCGCATCGAAGAGTCGCGCCCGGCGACCCGATCCGTACGCGGGCCAGCCGGGGTCGCCCGTGGTCACGAACGCGACCCACGCGGCGTTCATCTCGGCGGCGAGTCCACGGGGAGCGTCAGGGCCGGCCATGCGCTGGGCCTCGGCATCCTCAAGCCGGTCGAAAACGAAGCCGAGTTCCAGCGCGTGGGCCGCACGCAGGTCTCGGACCGGACTCGGCCATGCGAACTCGTAGACGTGCGTCGCGTCTGGGCGAGCGGCCGCCACCCGACTCAGGGGCGCCCGCAGCATCATGTCGGTGACGAGCTGCCCGAAGATCTCTCCGGTGATCGCTCCGGGGAAGGCCGAGCGGTACTCGGCGACCGCGCGCCGGGGAATCCGGGAGACGATCCGGGCGGCTTGCATCTTGAACTCGCTGATGCCCGCGAGCGCCTCGGGTGGGAACCAGAGCCGATACTCGTCGGTGTTGCTGCCGATGAGTAGAGGAGTGTCGATCTCTGCGAGAACCTCGTGCGGCGACCGGGGAAGGCTGTCGGGGTCGATCGCGAACTGGAAGCCCGGTGCTCCGCCGAGCGGCGACGACCCCGCGGCCTGCGCCCTCCGCGCTTCCAGGAGCTGCTCGGGTGTCAGCGCCGCGAAGGACTCGCGGTCCGCTCGTACCCCGAGCCGCTTCGCGAGCTGTGCGGTCACCCGTCCCGCCTTCCGCGCCGTCTGCGCCTGGAGCGGTCCTGATTCGATGATGGCCCTGCTGATCAGCTCGCGGGAGCTGTCGCGAGCGAGGAGGCCGGCGACGATCGCTCCGCCGGCCGACTCGCCCATCGCGGTGATCCGCGCCGGATCACCGCCGAACGCGCTGATCTCACGGTGCACCCACTCCAGCGCGGCGGCGGCATCGCGCAGACCGAGGTTTCGGGGCGCGCCCTCCAACACCGAGAAACCCTCCGAACCCAGTCGGTAGTTGATCGAGACGAAGACGATGCCCGCCGTGGCGAAGACCGTGCCGTCGTAGAGGGGCAGCGCAGCGGTGCCTCGTTCCAAGGCGCCGCCGTGGATCCACAGCAGCACCGGCGCACCGGAAGCGTCCGATGGCGCCCACACGTTCGCGGTGAGGATGTCGTCGCCGTCGATGCGCACGGAGCCCAGCAGCTCGCCGATGGCACCGGCGTAGGGAACCTGGGGAGGGGTCGGGCCGAACCGCGTCGCATCTCTCACCCCTTCCCAGTCCACGGCCGGACGCGGCGCGCGGAACCTGTTCTCCCCGAACGGCGCCTGCGCGTAGGGAATGCCGAGGTAGCGGATGATCCCGGCCTCCTCGGTGCCGCGGACGATGCCGCTCGACAAGGTGGCCTGGGGCGAGGTGGTCATGAGCGTCATCATAGGGTCGTGCGTCCGAGGTACGGAGAATCCCGAGCTGCACGGGGTAGGATTGGCACTCTGAACGTCCGAGTGCCAGCGGAAGGGAAGGGTGATGGTCACAGAGCGAGGACTCCAGGTTCTCCGCGCGATCGTGCAGGACTACGTCGAGACCCACGAGCCCGTCGGCAGCCGATCCATCGTCGACCGGCACTCCTTCGGCGTCTCCGCGGCGACGATCCGCAACGACATGGCGCTGCTCGAGGACGAAGAGCTCATCACGGCTCCGCATACCTCGTCAGGGCGCGTGCCCACCGACAAGGGCTATCGGGTGTTCGTGAATCACCTCGCCCAGCTGCGACCGCTCTCGTCGGCTCAGCGCTCGGCGATCGAGTCGTTCCTCGGCGAGCCTGCCGACCTCGATGACCTGATGGTCCGCACGGTGCGGGTGCTCACCCAGCTGACAGGACAGGTCGCGCTCGCCCAATACCCCTCCTTCGCGCGCGCGCACGTCACGCACGTCGAGCTGGTCGCGCTGGCGCCGAATCGGCTTCTCATCGTGCTGGTGACGGATGCGGGTGGAGTCTCTCAGCGCATGGCCGTCCTCCCGGAGGCGATCGACGACGCCGATATGGCGGTGCTTCGCGCCCGACTGTCCGCGTTGATCACCGGTCAGGGCATCGGCGAGGCCTCCGACCGTCTGCAGGCGTTGCTGGCCGCCGAGGAGAAGCCCCAGGATGCGGTGCTGCGCACGCTCGCCGGTGTCGTCGTGGACGAGCTCGGCGGATTCCGCCAGGAGCGTCTGGTGATGGCGGGAGCGGCGACCCTCGCGCGCCGGGAGCAGGACTTCCGCGGCAGCATCCACCCCCTCCTCGAAGCCATCGAGGAGCAGGTCACGCTGCTGCGTCTGATGAGTGAGATGGTGACGGACGAGCACGGGCTCGCCGCCAGCATCGGCACCGAGAACGCCCCGTTCGGGCTCGGTGAGGCGTCGATCGTCGCCAGCAACTACGCCGCGCCCAGTGGCACGGCGCGCGTCGGCGTGATGGGGCCGACGCGCATGGACTACCCGAGCAACCTCGCCGCAGCGCGGGCCGTGGCCCGCTACCTGTCGCGGATGCTCGATGAAGACGAGGCCGGCCGCTGACGCGGTCGCCGACAGTACACACGCAGAAAGGCGATCGTGGCGGACCACTATGAGGTTCTCGGGGTGTCCCGAGACGCTTCCACCGACGAGATCAAGAAGGCGTACCGACGTCTCGCACGGCAGTTGCACCCGGATGTGAACCCGGGAGAAGACGCTGCGGAGAAGTTCAAGCTCGTCACGCACGCGTACGACGTGCTCAGCGACGACGACTCCCGCCGACGCTATGACATGGGCGGCGGAGACGGCGCTGCGGGGAACTTCGGCGGCTTCGGCGGGTTCGGCGACATCTTCGAGACGTTCTTCGGCGCCTCGCAGGGCGGCGGACGCGGTGCGCGTCCGCGTTCACGCCGAGAGCGGGGCCAGGATGCCCTCGTCCGCGTGACGCTCGATCTCGGCGACGTCGTGTTCGGAGCGCACCGTGACATCGACGTCGACACGGCGGTGCTGTGCGAGACGTGTCAGGGTTCGTGCTGCCAGGAGGGCACCTCCCCGGTCACCTGCGACATCTGCGGCGGCTCCGGTCACGTGCAGCGTCAGGTTCGCAGCCTGCTCGGCAACGTCGTCACCTCCCAGCCCTGCGGCACCTGCGAGGGCTACGGCACGACGATCCCGTACCCCTGTGGCACCTGCGGCGGCCAGGGCCGTGTGCGTTCGCGCCGTACGGTGTCGCTCGACATCCCGGCCGGCGTCGAGACCGGGCTCCGTCTGCAGCTGCCCGGCTCCGGCGAGGTCGGCAAGGCGGGCGGACCGAACGGAGACCTCTATGTGGAGGTGACGGTCAACCCGCACGCGGCCTTTAGCCGTGACGGCGACGACCTGCTCGCGACCTTGGAGGTGTCCATGACGGATGCGATCCTCGGCACCGAGACCAAGATCCAGGGGCTCGACGGCGAGGTCGACCTCGAGATCCGCCCCGGCGTGCAGTCCGGCGACGTGCTCACGATCAAGGGCCGGGGCATCACCCCGCTTCGTGGCACGCAGCGGGGCGACCTGCGCGTCGGCGTGCAGGTGCTCACCCCCACGCGGCTGGATTCCGCGCAGCGGGCGCTCATCGAGGATTTCGCGAAGAAGGCGAAGTCGCCCGAGCCGCAGTTGGCACAGTTCCAGCAGGGACTCTTCTCCAAGCTCCGCGACCGCTTCCGCAGCCACTGATCATGGCACTGCATTTCCTCGTCGAGTCGTCGACGGATGCCGCCGTCGGCGACCTCGTGTCGTTGACCGGGGCCGAGGCGAAGCACGCAGCCGTCGTGAGACGACTTCGCGTCGGCGAGGCGGTCACGGTCGGCGACGGTGCCGGAGTGTGGTTGGCCGGGACCGCCGAGGAGGTGTCTCCCGCTCGCGTCGATGTGCGCATCGCGGAGCGCGTCGAGCATCCTGCGCACACGCCCCGGATCGTCCTGGTCCAGGCGCTGGCGAAGGGCGATCGCGACGAGCTCGCCGTGCAGGCCGCGTGCGAACTCGGCGTCGACGAGATCGTGCCCTGGCAGGCGAGCCGGAGCGTGTCGCGCTGGGAGGGACCGAAGGCGGTGAAGGGGCGCGAACGTTGGGCGACCATCGTGCGCGAGGCCGCCAAGCAGGCTCACCGCGCCTGGCTCCCCGACGTCGTCGCGCCGGTGTCGACCGCGCAGCTCGCCGAGCGGGCGCGTGAGCAACGCGTTCTGCTGCTCGATCCGACCGCGCCCGTGCGACTCTCGGAGATCGAGCCGGACGACCGTGACCTGGTGCTGGTCGTGGGGCCGGAGGGAGGGATCTCCGAGGAGGAGCTCCGCCGGTTGACGGAGGCGGGGGCCGAACGTGTGCTCCTCGGCGACACGGTGCTGCGCACCTCGACGGCGGGACCTGCCGCGATCGCCGTGCTGTCGGTCGCGCTCGGGCGATGGTGACGGCACCGCGAGCACACGACGACGGGCTCACGGCTGCGGGGTCGCTGTGGTCAGTAGACTTGTCGGCATGACGGACACCTCGATCTTCACGCGCATTCTGAACGGGGAGATCCCTGCCGAGATCATCGGCGAGACCGACCGCCTCTTCGCTCTGCGCGACATCGCCCCGCAGGCACCGGTGCATCTGCTCGTGGTGCCGAAGTCCGCGGAGTACCGCGATGTCACCGAACTCGCTGCGGGGGATCCCGCTCTGCTGGCCGAGATGATCGCCTTCGCGGGGACGCTCGCCAAGGAGCACACCGAAGACGGCGACTTCCGCCTCGTCTTCAACACCGGCGCCAACGCCGGACAGACCGTTTTCCACGTCCACGCGCATGTGCTGGCCGGCGGATTGACCGAGAAGAGCGTCGGTGCCTGAGAACCACGAACCCCAGGAGCGGAGCCTCGGCGGCCAGCCTCCCGAGGCGGTCGAGAAGATCTACGCCGACGGCGTCGCGATGGTCCAGCTGCTCGGGCCGCAGGACCGGCTTCTGCGGATGCTGGAGAAGGAGCACCGTGACGTCCAGGTGCTGGTGCGCGGCAACGAGATCACACTCAGCGGCACCGCCGATGCGGTCGCGAAGGCGAAGACACTGGTCGAAGAGCTTCTCGAGATGACCAGGGCAGGGCATGATCTGGCCCCGAGCGATGTCTCCAGCTCAGCACGCATGCTGCGGCAGGAGGGGGGCCCGCGTCCGAGCGAGGTCCTGGGCGAGGCCATCCTGACGACCCGCGGCAAGGTCATCCGTCCGAAGACCCTCGGGCAGAAGGAGTACGTCGACGCGATCGAGGAGAACACGATCGTGTTCGGCATCGGTCCCGCCGGTACCGGCAAGACCTACCTCGCGATGGCGAAGGCCGTGCAGGCGCTCCAGCGCAAAGAGGTCACCCGCATCATCCTCACGCGTCCCGCCGTCGAGGCGGGGGAGCGGCTCGGTTTCCTTCCCGGCACCCTGACCGACAAGATCGATCCGTACCTGCGCCCGCTGTACGACGCGCTCAACGAGATGATGGACCCGGAGATCGTCCCGCGCCTCATGGCGACCGGCACGATCGAGGTGGCACCTCTCGCCTACATGCGCGGCCGTACCCTCAACGACTCCTTCGTCGTGCTCGACGAGGCGCAGAACACCACCCCCGAGCAGATGAAGATGTTCCTGACCCGTCTCGGCTTCGGCACGCGGATGGTCGTTACCGGTGACATCACGCAGGTCGACCTTCCGCAGGGATCCTCGGGACTCCGCCTGGTGACCCGCGTGCTCGACGGCATCGACGACATCCACTTCTCCCGGCTCACGAGTGACGACGTCGTGCGGCATTCGCTGGTCGGACGCATCGTCGACGCGTACAGCGAATACGACGAGAAACGCACCGCGCAGCGGTTCGAGCGCGAACAGGCGGCCGAGTTCGCCAATCGGGCCGAGCGCAGGGGAGCACAACGACCAGGACCGCGTGACCGCGCGCCGAAACGAGGACTCTCATGATCGAGATCAACAACGAGTCGGCCATCGACGTCGACGAGGCCGTGCTGCAGCGGCTGACGGACTTCAACCTCGCGCAGCTGCACGTCAGCCCGGATGCCGAGGTGGCGATCGTCCTCGTCGACGAGGGAGCCATGGAAGCCCTCCACGTGCAGTGGATGGATGAGCCCGGTCCCACCGACGTGCTGAGTTTCCCGATGGACGAGCTGCGTCCCGGAACCGAGGACCGTCCGACGGCTCCCGGCCTGCTCGGCGACATCGTGCTCTGCCCGCAGGTGGCTGAGACGCAGGCGCAGGCTGCGGGGCACACCCTGATGGACGAGCTCATCCTGCTCACCACTCACGGGCTGCTGCACCTCCTCGGTTTCGATCACGCCGAGCCCGACGAGGAGCGTGAGATGTTCGGGCTGCAGAAGGAGCTGATCCAGGGCTTCGCCGCAGCTGAACGCCGGCGATGACCGCGGCTCTCCTCCTGATCGCCGCCGTTCTGCTGGTGGCGTTCGGCGGTCTCATGTCTGCGATCGACGCCGCATACGGAGTCACATCGCGCGCCGGGCTCGCCGACATGGCGACAGAGGGTCGCAGAGCCAAGGCGCTGGGTCGCATCGCCGCTGACCTCGACGCGCACGTGAACGCCGTGGCCTTCATCCGCGTGCTCGCGGAGGTCACAGCGGCCGTGCTCGTGACGGTGGCATTCACGATCCTGATCGAGAACAACTGGTGGGCGATGCTCGCCGCCGCCGTCCTCATGACGGCCATCACGTTCGTGCTCGTGGGAGCGAGTCCTCGGTCGTTCGGTCGCCAGCACGCCGAGGCGATGATCCGCGGCACGGCCTCGATCGTGCGAGGCCTCCGTATCTTCCTCGGGCCGCTTGCACAGGGGCTCGTCCTGCTCGGCAACCGCGTGACGCCCGGCACGGGCCGCAGCTCCTTCACCAGCGAGGACCAACTGCTCAGCATGGTCGACGAGGCGGCGTCGAACGACCTCATCGAGGAGGACGACCGCGATCTCATCCACTCGGTCTTCGACTTCACCGATCAGTTCGTCCGCGCCGTGATGGTGCCCCGCACGGAGATGGTCACGGTCGATGCGACGGCGACCACGGACGAGGCGATGTCGCTCTTCCTGAACCGCGGTGTGTCCCGAATGCCCGTCGTCGATGACGATGCCGACGACGTCGTCGGAGTGCTGTACCTCAAGGATCTCGTGCAGTTCGCGTACCGCGACGACAGTGCGTGGCGCGCGGCGTCCATCCGGCCGATCGCCCGCCCTGCGACCTTCGTCCCCGAGTCGATGCGCGCGGAGACGCTCCTGCAGCAGATGAAGCGCGACGCCGTGCACGTGTGTCTGGTGATCGACGAGCACGGGGGGATCTCTGGCCTGGTCACTCTGGAGGATCTGATCGAGGAACTCGTCGGCGAGATCTCCGACGAGTACGATCAGGTATCGGCGGAATTCGTCGATCTCGGTCACGGGCGATACCGCGTGAGCGCCCGACTCTCGCTCGAGGATGTCGGCGACCTGTTCGGTCTCGAGCTCGAGGACGAGGACGTCGATTCGATCGGCGGGCTGCTCGGCAAGGCGCTGGGACAGGTTCCGCAGCCCGGGGCGACGGCCACCGTGGAAGGCTTGGTGCTCACGGGCGGCGCATCGCGCGGTCGTGGGCGAGGGATCGCGACGGTGTTCGTGGAACGTGCGGCGGGGGAACCCGACGATGCGCAGGATGAAGGAGATCGAGACGATGACTGACGACACTCGAAGCGGGTTCGTGACCTTCGTCGGCCGCCCCAATGTCGGGAAGTCGACGCTCACCAACGCGCTCGTCGGCGAGAAGATCGCGATCACCAGCGAGAAGCCGCAGACGACGCGTCGGGCGATCCGCGGAATCGTCAACCGGCCGGAGGGGCAGCTCGTCATCGTCGACACCCCCGGCATCCACAAGCCGCGTACGCTGCTCGGCGAGCGGCTCAACGATCTCGTCGAGCAGGTGCTGGGCGACGTCGACGTGATCGGCTTCTGTGTACCCGCCAACGAGAAGGTCGGCCCCGGAGACCGGCGGATCGCCGCCTCCCTCGACGGCTACCCGCGCGCGAAGAAGATCGCGATCGTGACCAAGATGGATGCGGCCGGGCGCGACGAGGTCACCGAGCGGCTGATGGAGGTCGACTCGCTCCGGGAGGACTGGGCCGCGGTCATCCCGCTGTCTGCACTGACCCGTGAGCAGCTCGACGTGCTCTCTGACGAGATCCTCTCGCTGATGCCGCAGGGTCCTGCGCTGTATCCGGAGGGCATCACGACCGACGAGTCGGAAGAGGATCGGATCGCGGAGATGATCCGCGAGGCCGCCCTCGAGGGCGTGCGCGATGAGCTTCCGCACTCGATCGCCGTCGTGATCGACGACATCGCACCCCGGGAGGGCACCGACCTGACCGACGTGCATGCCTCGATCGTGGTCGAACGGGACAGCCAGAAGGCGATCATCATCGGGCATAAGGGAAAGCGGCTCAGCGAGGTGGGTGCACGCGCGCGTGTCGGGATCGAAGAGCTGCTGGGGACACGCGTGTTCCTCGGGCTGCATGTGAAGGTCGCGAAGGAATGGCAGCGCGATCCGAAGCAGCTGGGCAGGCTCGGATTCTGAGATGACGTCCGGCACCACGTCGATGGCGGCGGGAAGACCGCCGACCCCGGCGACATGAGCGGTCGCAGCGAAGACCCGGATCCGCTGCGCACCGAGGTCTTCACCCGAGTGTTCGACGAGCACTGGGCGGCAGTGCGCCATCACATCGAGGGTGTGGTCGGTGCGGAGGAGGAAGTCACCGAGATCGTCTCGGAGGTGTTCCTTCTCGCGTGGAAGAAGCTCAGACCCGCGCGACCGCCCAGTCGCGTCTGGCTGCTGCGCGCCGCGGATCGGCGGCTACGTGCGCGTTCGGGTCGATCGTCCACTCCGTATGGCGCGCTCGACGCGGTGCATCTGGGACTCTCATGGGATGATGCTCCGCCGGATCAACGGAACCGCGTCGAAGTCCTCCGGGCCTTGTCTGTCCTCACCCCAGCTCAGCGGCGTATCATCATGCTCACGTACTGGGACGGACTCACGGTGGGGGAGATCGCGGAGTTGATGCGCGCTTCCGAGTACCGAGTGCGCAAGACGCTGGGACGCGCGCGGCATCGCCTGTGCGCGGAGCTGGGCCTGGAGGGGGCGACAACGGGTGATGACTGAGAACGCCGTGCTCGAACGGATGCTGAGCGAAGCCGACCCCGCGCCGACGCCCCGTGACGCTGCGCCCGATGCGCGGGCGCTTGCCACACGTGACCGCATCCTCCGCACGAGCACGGCACCGAGTCGTCGTCGAGTGCGTGCTGTCGGATGGGCTTCGGGTCTCGTCGCCGCGGCCGCATGCGCTGCGGTGGCCTTCACGCTGATGATGCCCACGGGAGCCGCGGTCGCAGGGACTCCGTCTCCGTTGGCCTTCGGTGAATCGGAGACGGTTGCGGAGATCGTCGATGCCGCCGAGGTCGATCTCGCGGCGGTTCCGGGGCCCGCGGAACCGGAGCGTCACGTGCGCGCCGCATCGTGGACCCTCTCTCTCGATGACGCGAAGATCACGCCGCAGTTCTCTGTGCTCACCTGGAACGCGGATCTCTCCGGGCGGGTGGTGATGTACGCCGGCGTGCCGTATGAATCCACTGACGCCGTCGCGAACAACAGCGCCGAGGTCCGCAGCAGCGGTGAGGTGACCATGGATCTCGTGATGGCACCAGGAGAGTTCAGCACGCCGGTTCCGGAGGCACCGGGTGCGTCGCACGATGAGCTCATGGCGGCGCTCCACGCATTCGGGATGCCGGATTCGCCGAACGCGTTCGAGGTCGCCACGGCGATCACATCGCTCATCGAGCAGTGGACTCTCACCAACGCGCAGCATGCCGAACTCCTGTCCATCGTCGAGAACACGGCGGGAGTCGAGGGACTCGGCATCGCGACCGACCGACTCGGCCGTTCCGTTCTAGGGATGCGGATGGTGTCGGGAGACGGTGACGCGAGCAACGTGCTTCTCGTATCGGCTGACACCGGGCGGATCGTCGGGCTGGAGACCATAGCCCTGCGTGACGTCGGAGGGGCCCCCGTCGGGGCAGTGACGGGTTATCGCATGTGGGGTCTGGGTGAAGGTGCGGCGGAGTGAACATTTGACCGGTCTTGCCGCGATGACGATCGCGGTGCTTCTGGCGGCCATGGTCGCGCCGCCGATGGCGAGCGCGAGCACGGACGTGGCTGACCTCCATCCGGACATCGCCCAGGCCCTGGAAGAGATACCCGGCGGCGTGGCGGTCGATGCCACCCACGCCTACTGGGCGGAGTGGGACATGGATCTGCGGGTGCTGGGCTCCGCGGGGCTGGCGGCCCGATCAGTTGGGAGCTGTGCTACCGGCAAGATCTGCGCCTATACTTCCGCGTCCCTGGTGAATATGTATGTCAGTTGGGGCGCCTGCTCGACGAGTCTCCCCGTACCGAACTCGTCTCAGTACGCCATGCGTTCCTTGGCCAATGCCCGCAGCACGGGCTATGCACAAGCTCGAAACGGCACGACGGTGCTGGCGACCGCGAATGCGGGAGGCTGGACGAACGTCGCAGGAACTCCGAACTCCATCAGGTGCGTGCTCTGAGCAGCTCTCGAGCTCTCGAGCTCTCGGGGTGATGCTCGACACGTCCTCGCGAAGGGATGATGATGGCTTGGCGATGGCTGGCGACGGCGTGGGGCCCTCCTGAGACGTGGGAGTTCGTCGAACACGACGTCCCTGCTCCCGAAACGGGCGAGGTCACGATCCGTGTCCTCGCCGCGGGGGTGAATCCCGCAGACGCGAAGCATGTGGCTGCCGCCCGCCCGGGCGCCGAACTGCCCGTCCCGATCGGGTACGAGATCTCGGGGGAGGTCTCGGCGATCGGCGCGGACACCCGGATCGGTTCGGGCGCCGTCGACATCGGTGACGAGGTCATCGCCTTCCGCGTGCGCGGCGGCTACGCGACAGAGATCACCGTACCCGCCGAGAAGGTGTTCGCGAAGCCGTCGACTCTCACGCATCCTGAGGCGGCGAACCTGCTGCTAGTCGGCACGACCGCCGCGGAGATGCTCGCCGTCACCGGTGCGGCGCCGGGGGAGACGATCCTTCTCCATGGCGCTTCCGGCGCTGTCGGGATGAGCGTGTTGCAGCAGGCGCGCCTCCGCGGCATCCGCGTCATCGGAACGGCGAGCGAGACCCGCTTCGACGAGGTACGACGGTTCGGGGGCATTCCGGTGGAGTACGGGCCCGGGCTCGCTGATCGCGTGCGCGATCTGGCAGGCGATCTGATCGCCGCGGCGCTGGATGCGGTGGGGACGACCGAGGCTGTCGACGTGTCCCTCGAGCTCGTCCGAGACCGTCGGCGGATCGTCACGATCGCCGCTGCCGGTAGAGCCGCGACCGACGGCATCACGTTCATCGCGGGTTCGATGCCCGAAAGCGCCCGCTTCCGCGACGAGGTACGCAGCGAGCTGATCGCCCTGGCGCAGAACGGCGATCTCGTCGTCCCCGTAGCCCGCGCCTTTGCCCTGGGCGAGGCACCCGTGGCGCATCGGCTTCTCGCCACCGGGCATCCCGGCGGCAAGCTCGCGCTGGTCCCGTAGATCAGTCGATCTCGCGGAGCGCGGAGGCCACGATCACGACGTCGTCACCGTACTCCGCATCGACGGCATCCTGCATGCTCCCGTCATCCCACACGACACTCAGCCAGACGTACCCGCGATCGGTGCGGAGAGCGAGTGCCTCCTCGCCGAGACGTGCGGAGATGTCGTCCTGGATCCGGGTGAGCTCATCGCTCGGCGTCGCGCCGTCGACCCCGCCTGTCGGATCCTCCGGGGCGATCGGGTCGTACAGCGCGAGCATGATGGGCGCGTCGGTGTTGGTGAGTCGCTCGCCGTCGAAGGTCGCATACACCGCATATGCGCCCCAGGTGGTCTCCCCGCTGGACTCGCTTCCCTCCACGCCCTCCCAGGACCAGTCGTCGAGAGGGACTCCGCTGCACTGCGGAGGGTACGACTCCCTGATCGCGCCCATGCACAGCTGCACGTCGCCTGCCACGTCCAGCACCGTGCCCACCCCGATGACGCGCCCGTCAGGGAGATCGGGGCGGACGTTCTCTAGGCGCTGGTCGGAGGGCACTGTCGTGCTCGTAGGGGCCGCGGAGCTTCCGGGGCCCGACGTGCACGCGCTCAGGAACAGGAGGCCGACGGCTGAGGCCGCGGCGATGGCCAGACGACGCTGAGATGTGCTCATACCGGCAAGTGTCGACACCGTCCGGATCGTCTCACACTCGTCGAAACCGCGATGGCATCCCTGCTACCATGACCTCATGCCTTTCGGCGGTCTGCTTCTTCTTAGCTGCCGCGACGAGTCCTAAAGCTAGGGCCTTCCTCGTCGCGGCGCTTGTGTTGGCCCGTTCATCTTGACGAAGAGAAGAAGCCCCATCATGCAGAACACTCAGCGCCCGTCCGCGATGCCGATCCACAAGTACCGGCCGTTCCACGAGCAGATCAACGTCCACCTGCCTGACCGCACTTGGCCCGACGCCCGCATCACCGAGGCGCCCCGTTGGTGCGCGGTCGACCTCCGCGACGGCAACCAGGCCCTGATCGACCCGATGTCGCCCGAGCGCAAGCGCGTGATGTTCGAGCTGCTCGTCAGCATGGGGTACAAGGAGATCGAGGTCGGCTTCCCCTCGGCGAGCCAGACGGACTTCGATTTCGTCCGCCAGCTCATCGAAGAGAACCTGATCCCGGACGACGTCACGATCCAGGTGCTGACCCAGGCTCGTGAGCACCTCATCGCCCGCACCTACGAGTCGATCGCCGGCGCGAAGCAGGCCATCGTGCACCTCTACAACTCCACGAGCGTGCTGCAGCGCGAAGTCGTGTTCCGCACCGACAAGCAGGGCATCATCGACATCGCGCTCGAGGGCGCACGCCTGTGTCGTCAGTTCGAGAAGACCATTCCCGACACGAAGGTCTACTACGAGTACTCGCCAGAGAGCTACACCGGCACCGAGCTCGAGTTCGCCGTCGACATCTGCAACCAGGTGATCGAGGTCTTCGAGCCCACCCCCGACCGCAAGGTCATCATCAACCTGCCGGCGACCGTCGAGATGGCCTCGCCCAACGTCTACGCCGACTCGATCGAGTGGATGAGCCGCCACCTCGCGCATCGCGAGAACGTGATCCTGTCGCTGCACCCGCACAACGACCGCGGTACCGCGATCGCTGCCGCTGAGCTCGGCTACATGGCCGGTGCCGATCGCATCGAGGGCTGCCTGTTCGGCAACGGAGAGCGCACGGGCAACGTCGACATCGTCGCGTTGGGCATCAACCTGTTCACCCAGGGCATCGACCCGCAGATCGACTTCAGCGACATCGACCAGGTCAAGCGCACGGTCGAGTACTGCAACCAGCTGCCGGTGCCCGAGCGCAGCCCGTGGGCGGGCGACCTGGTCTTCACCGCGTTCAGCGGATCGCACCAGGACGCGATCAAGAAGGGCTTCGAGGCCATGGCGGTTCGTGCGGAGGCCGAGGGGGTCACGGTCGACGACATCGAGTGGGCGGTGCCGTACCTGCCCATCGATCCGAAGGATCTGGGGCGTTCGTACGAGGCCGTCATCCGCGTCAACTCGCAGTCCGGCAAGGGCGGCGTCGCCTACCTGCTGAAGGCCGACCACGCCATCGACCTGCCCCGCAAGCTGCAGATCGAGTTCTCCGGTGTCGTACAGGCGAAGACCGATGCCGAGGGCGGCGAGGTCACGAGCGACCAGATCTGGTCGATCTTCAACGACGAGTATCTGCCCGCCGCCGACACCGCGGCCAAGTGGGGACGCTTCGAACTGCTCGCGACGCAGACCCGCAGCGACATGTCCGGCGACGTCGTGCTCGACGTCGTGCTGCGCGACGACGACCAGCAGGTGTCTGTCACCGGCAACGGCAACGGTCCGGTCGCTGCCTTCGTCGAGGTGCTGCGCGCACAGGGCTTCGACATCACGGTGTACGACTACGTCGAGCACGCTCTCAGCGCCGGCGGTGACGCGCAGGCCGCGGCCTACGTCGAACTGCAGGTCGGTGACCAGCGTCTGTGGGGCGTCGGCATCGACGGCGACATCTCGACGGCGTCGCTCAAGGCGATCGTGTCGGGAGTGAACCGCTCGATCCGCACGCGTCAGCAGGAGCTCGCGGCGGTCTGATCGTCCACGCACAGGCGGCGGCCGGAATCCCCTGCGGATCCCGGCCGCCGTCGCCTGCATCTGCGCTGACGGTCGTCCGCGCAGGGCACGTCGGCGCGTGCGGTCTCCTCGTCGTCACGGCGTGAGCCGGGCTCGGGATGCCGCCCGCGTCAGAGGTCGATGCCGGGCTTGACGATCGCGATGGCACCCGTCTCGGCGGCGACCTTGCGACGGTAGATCCGCCGCTGCTCCGGCAGGGAGACGTCGAAGGTCACGGCGAGGACCCGGATGACAGCGGTGACCGCGATGCCGACGACCGCGGCGAGTGTGATCGGCATCCCCAGCGCCACGGCGATCACGATGAACGTGCACCCCGCGCCGGCGGCCACAGCGTAGAGCGAGCCGACGTGCATGATCGCGGTCGGCAAGCCCATCAGCATGTCGCGGAGCACGCTGCCGCCGACGGCGGCGCAGACGCCGATGAAGACGGCCGGCACCTCGGGGATGCCGAATGCGAGGGCCTTGCTCGTCCCGAAAGCGCCGAACATGCCGATCACCACGGCATCGAGCACGACGATCGCCGTGTTCAGGCGGGTGAAGAGGCCGGACAGCAGCATCCCGAGGAGCGCGGCGCCGCCTGCTGTCACCAGATACCACTGGTTCTGGAGCGTCGCGGGCGTCTGTCCGAGCAGGATGTCGCGGATCAGACCTCCGCCCATGCCGATCATGATGCCGATGATGGCGACACCCAGCCAATCGAGCCGACGCTGGCCCTGGAACCCCGATGCGAACATCGCGCCCTGGACCCCGCCGAGGCCGACGCCGAGCAGGTCCGCCCACAGCGGAATGGTGAAGAGCGGTTCGGTCACGCGTCCATTCTCGCGCACGGAGGATAATCGAAGGGTGCCCACCTATCGAGACGAAGCGGTGATCCTGCGCACCCACAAACTCGGTGAGGCGGATCGCATCGTCACGATGCTCTCGCGACGCCACGGCAAGGTCAGGGCGGTGGCCAAGGGCGTGCGCCGGACGTCGTCGAAATTCGGTGCCAGGCTCGAGCCGTTCATGGTGGCCGACGTGCAGCTCTACCAGGGCCGCTCCCTCGATATCGTGCAGCAGGCCGAGTCGCTCGGCTCCTACGGAACGGACATCGCCGCGCACTACGACCGCTTCACCGCGGCGAACGCCATGGTCGAGACCGCCGATCGCCTGAGCGACGCGGAGGCGACTCCCGACCAGTACCTGCTCCTCGTGGGTGGACTGCGGGCGCTATCGCGCGGTGAGCACGTCGCCCGGAGCATCCTCGATTCGTACCTCCTGCGGGTCATGTCGCTGTCTGGGTGGGCGCCCTCGCTCGACGAGTGCGCACGGTGCGGCACACCAGGGCCGCACTCGCGGTTCGTCGCGCAGCTGGGCGGCGTGGTGTGCCAGAACTGTGCCCCCGCCGGCAGCCCGCGCGTCGCCGAGAAGACACTGGGCCTGCTCCGATCTCTCATCGCGGGGGAGTGGGACGTGATCGACGCCGCTCCGCACGCCGACACCGCCGCTGCGTCCGGACTCGTCTCCGCCTACGCCCAATGGCACCTGGAGCGCGGCATCCGCTCGCTCGCCCACGTGTCCGACATCACTTCAGGAGGAGAACGGTGAGCCCGAAGCCGTACACGCACAAAGACGCCGTGGCCTATCGCCCGCTGGACTGGACGGGCGTCTATCCGCCCGCGTTCCGCGCCGTACCCGCTCACGTCGCGATCGTGATGGACGGGAACGGACGCTGGGCCAACCGCCAGGGACTCACTCGCATCGAAGGACACAAAGCGGGCGAGGAGGTGCTGCTCGACGTAGTCGCCGGCGCGATACAGGCGGGAGTGAAGCACCTCTCGGTCTATGCCTTCTCCACCGAGAACTGGGCGCGCTCTCCGGAAGAGGTCCGCTTCCTCATGGGCTACAACCGCGATGTGCTGCATCGCCGTCGTGACCAGCTCAACGAATGGGGCGTGCGCATCCGCTGGGCCGGCCGCAAGCCCCGGCTGTGGGGGAGCGTCATCAAGGAGCTGCAGTACGCCGAGCAGCTGACCCGCGACAACGACGTGCTCACCCTCACGATGTGTGTGAACTACGGCGGCAGGGTCGAGCTCGTCGATGCGATGCGGGCCATCGCCGAAGACGTCGCCGCCGGGCGGGTGAAGCCCAAGGCGATCAGCGAGAAGATGATCCGTCGGAACCTCTACGTGCCCGACATGCCGGACGTCGATCTGTTCCTGCGCAGCTCGGGGGAGCAGCGCACCTCGAACTTCCTGCTGTGGGAGTCGGCATACGCCGAGATGGTGTTCCTCGACACGCTCTGGCCCGACTTCTCACGTGAGGAACTGTGGCGGGCGATCGGCGTCTACCTCGCCCGGGACCGCCGCTTCGGCGGCGCGATCGACACTCCTGACGCGTCGGCCTGAGACCGCAGCCATCGCTCCGTCTCCCGCGGATGCCGCAGCCGCACGACGGTGAGGTGCGGGAAGCGCTCCTGCATCTCCGGGAAGCGCTCGTCCCATTTGTGCAGTGTCGCCCTCTGCCACGCCAGGATGTTCTCCTCGGGATCGCGGTTGAGGAGGTTCCACGGTCCCTTCTCGCGGTTGCCGTTCCAGAGCTCTCGCCGCAGGACGCCTCGGGCCAGGGTGCGCCGCACCAGACGGCCGCGCACCACACGGTAGGGGTAGTCGAGCCAGAGCGCGAGCTGGGCGCGCGGTGCGAGGATCGCGTCGGTGCCCTTGCTCGTGTACTGCCATTCGGTGACCCATCGATCTTCGGCGGCGAAGGCGCGCACGTCGTCGAGGAACTCGGCCCTCGGAGTCCAGTTCGCCCCGTGGAACAGGCCGTCGATCTCGATGTGACGAAGGTCCCACATCTCCGAGATGCGACCTGCCAGTGTGGTCTTCCCCGACCCGGACACCCCTGCCACCAGCACCCTCTTCGGGCGGAAGGGGAGCCGGTCGTCCACGAAGAGCATCCGAGAATCCTATCCGCCTCATGCCGCTATGCTCACTCGGGCGGCAATACTTGCGGATGAGCTGCGAGCGTAGCAGCTCAATCTCGTCGGCTGAGTCCATTCTTTCAATATGATCGACTCATGACCGAGCCGCTCCAGATCATGAAGACCGCTTTTTCGGTGCTTGACTTCCTCGAGTGGCAGCGGCAGGGGACGCTCGATCTACGGCCTTTCTATCAGCGTCGAGCAGTCTGGAATCCTAGGGTGAAGAGTCTCTTGATGGACTCCATCCTCAAGGGGTACCCGCTACCGCTGATTTTTATTCATCGAAGGCTCGACATACACACATCGAAAAATGTTCGACAGGTAGTGGACGGGCAACAACGTTTGCGGACGATCTTGTCGTTCGTCGACCCCGACTGCCTCGATGACCGAGACGAGTGGGATGATTTCCGAATTCAGAGAACTCACAACCGTGAGTATGCTGGTATGTCGTTTGCTGATCTTCCGGAAGACGCCCGAACAACAATCTTGCAGACGTCTCTCTCGGTGAATGTGCTTCCCAGCGATATTCCTGATGTTACCGTTCTGCAAATCTTTCAGCGGATGAATACGACAGGGTTGAAGCTAAAAGATCAAGAGGTGCGAAACGGAACCTTTTTTGGTGAGTTCAAGGATGTCGCCTATGCTCTCGCCTACGAACAGAATCAACGCTGGGTCCGTTGGGGGCTTTTTGATCGTCAAGATATCGGACAGATGGCCGAGGTTGAGTTCACGAGCGATCTGCTTGGTGCCCTTATAAGGGGTGTCAGCGGGAGAAGCGCGGCGCAGATCACTAAGCTCTATCGAGAAAACGACGATGATTTTCACCAGAAGGACTCAGTTAGCGCCGATTTTCGGAGTATTTTCGACAGCCTCGCTGACGTCTATGATGAACGTCTGGGCGTACGTCTGCCCGACAGGTTCAGGTCTGCAGCCTGGTTCTACCCTGTTTTTGCGACGGTTGCCGGTCTTTCCGATGAGGGTGCCGACCCGAGAAATGACTACACGCAAGGCCTCCCGCCGTCGCTGAATGCTTCAAGAGTCACTGACATGGAAGTTCTGGCGACCGCACTACTTGAGGTTGATCGGCTGATTGCCGTGCGAGGGGGCCTCCCAGATGATCTCTCTGAAGGTTTGCGCCGCCAGACAACTCACAAGGCCAGTCGCCTGCAACGGATCAGGCTTCTTAGATCGGTGATGTAGAGCGTGAGTGACGGCCAAGCACTTGCCGCAAGCCTGCTCGTGTCGTTGAACGCTCTCCGAGCGTCCGTGACTGACGCGGAGCAGGCGACCGCCCGCGCGAGCCTCCTCTCGTCGACGCGGGACGACGTTGTCGAACTTGCGTTGGTGCGGGCTATGGGTTTGTTCGAAGAGTTTCTCGGAGATCTGTTCCTTCTTGGTTTACAGGGGCATCTCGGGGCCGAGATCGTTGCGTCATATCTGGTTGGTTCCCGTGAAGAGGCGACTCTCATGGTTGGCGGAGCGGATGTCGCGGGTGAGAGCTGGTACTTGAGCTGGTTGCCATATCAGGCGAAGACGCTGGTGCGCGCAAAGCGGCTCTTCGAGCACGGGCAACCGTTCACCCGTCTCGCTTATCATGGCGCGGATGCTTCGACGCTGCGCGATCTGACGATCGTGCGTAATCGCGTTGCCCACGACAGCCCGAGTGCGCGAAACAAGTTCCGAGAGCTATCCACTGCGAGGGGGTACCCCAGTGCCAGGGCCGCGGACTTCCTCACAAGTATCCGCGGCAGCGACACGGAGATCCTGCTCGCGCTCACACGACTCGGTGCAATCGCGAACGGTCTTGCGGAACCGAGTGAAATTGGCTCGCGGGCGCACCTGTCCCCTGAGGAGCCGTTCCGCTTTGACGCGATCGCGCCGCCTGGTGAGTATGAGTGCCAGCGCGGTTCTCATGAGCGTAGCTCGACAGAGTACTCAAGGCTGGGTAATTGTGACCTGTGCCCGCGGCCCTCCGGCTGCCCGCACTGCGGACAAGTGGACAAGGTGCCGACCCTGTGGAATCGAGTCGGCTGACCGCCGGTCCCCGCAGCCGAGGAATAGCTCATAGGCGCATGCGGTTGGATGAAAGTGTGACTGAACCCATCTCCATCGACATCTGGTCCGACATCGCCTGCCCCTGGTGCTACATCGGCAAGCGCAACCTCGAGAAGGGTCTCGAAGCGGTCGCGGCCGATGAGGATGCGCCGCAGGTCAACATCACCTTCCATTCGTTCGAGCTCTCGCCCGACACTCCCGTCGACTTCGACGGTGACGAGGTCGACTTCCTCGCCGGGCACAAGGGCATGCCGCGCGAGCAGGTCGAGCAAATGCTGTCGAACGTGACCGGCGTGGCCGCGAACGCGGGGCTCGAGTACCGCTTCGATCTGCTGCAGCACACCAACACGGTGAAGGCACACGAGCTGCTGCACTTCGCGAAGGCCGAGGGGCGTCAGCACGAGATGGAGGAGCGGCTCATGTCCGCCTACTTCACCGAGGGCAAGCACGTCGGGCGCATCGACGACCTCGTCGACCTCGCGGTCGAGGTCGGCCTCGACGCCGATCGAGCACGTGCGGCGCTCGAGAGCGAAGAGTTCCTTCCGGCCGTTCGCCAGGACCAGGCTCAGGCTCGCGCCTACGGCATCCAGGGCGTGCCGTTCTTCGTCGTCGACGGCCAGTACGGCATCAGCGGCGCCCAGCCGCCCGCCGCATTCGAGAACGTCCTTCGCGACCTCTGGTCGAAGCGCGGAGAGAGCGAGACGGAGACCGCAGCGGTCTAGCGGGTCAGAGCCGCTTCGATCGCGCTGACGATCTCGGGGGCGTCCGGCTTCTGCTTCGGGCGGAAGCGCAGGACGTCCCCGTCCGGCAGCACGAGGAACTTCTCGAAGTTCCACTCCACCCGGCCGGCCTTGCCACCGGCGTCCGGGGTCTCCTTGAGCGCCTTGTAGAGCTCCGCGGCGTTCTTCCCGTTCACCTTGACCTTGTCGTTGACCGGGAACGTGACGCCGTAGGTCGTCGAGCAGAACTCGAGGATGTCGTCCACCGAGCCGGGCTCCTGGCCGAAGAACTGGTTGCACGGGAAGCCGACGACCGTGAACCCGCGGTCGCCGTACAGACGCTGCAGCTCCTCGAGCTGCTCGTACTGGGGCGTGAGGCCGCACTTGGAGGCGACGTTCACGACCAGCACCACGTCGGCGCCGAGATCGTCGAGGGTCTTCTCCTCGCCCTTCGCGTCGGTGAACGGGATCGTGCGGAGCGCGGAATCGGTCATACTTCACAGCTTAGATCGCAGCATCCCTCGTGGCTCTGCGTCTGGGAGAATGGAGGGGACATGACTCTCGCCACCGCCCCCGCCCGCCCCCTTCGCATCGGTCCGATCTATCTCGACGTGCCGGTCGTCCTCGCCCCCATGGCGGGGATCACCAACACCGCCTTCCGGCGTCTGTGCCGTGAGTACGGCGCCGGGCTCTATGTGAGCGAGATGATCACCTCGCGTGCCCTGGTCGAGCGCAACGAGACCACGATGCGGCTGATCCGCCATCACGAGTCGGAGACGCCGCGGTCGATCCAGCTCTACGGCGTCGACCCGAAGACCATCGCCGAGGCGGTGCGCATCATCGTGGCCGAGGATCACGCTGACCACATCGACCTCAACTTCGGGTGCCCGGTGCCGAAGGTCACCCGCCGCGGCGGGGGAGCGGCGCTGCCCTGGAAATCGAAGCTGTTCGCCGACATCGTCGACCAGGCCGTCAAGGCCGCAGGTGACGTGCCGCTCACGGTGAAGATGCGCAAGGGCATCGACCGCGATCACCTGACGTTCCTCGACGCCGGGCGCGCGGCCGAAGATGCCGGTGCGGCTGCGGTCGCCCTCCACGCCCGCACCGCGAGCGAGTTCTACTCCGGCTTCGCCGACTGGAATGCCATCGGCGAGCTCAAGCAGGCCGTCACGAGCATTCCTGTGCTGGGCAACGGCGACATCTGGTCGGCCGACGACGCGGTGCGCATGATGGCCCAGACCGACTGCGACGGCGTCGTGGTCGGACGCGGCTGCCTCGGACGCCCGTGGCTGTTCGGCGAGCTGGCGACGGCTTTCGGCGGCGAGGGCAAGACCGTCGATGCCACGCTCGGATTCGTCGCGAACGCCTTCCGGCGTCACGCAGAGCTTCTCGTCGAGTTCTTCGAGGATGAGGACCGCGGGTGCCGCGACGTGCGCAAGCACGTGTCCTGGTACTTCAAGGGGTATCCGGTCGGCGGCGACATCCGCACGGGGCTCGCCACCGCGTCCAGCCTCGCGGAGATCGACGACTTCCTCGGGCGCCTCGACCACACCGCGCCGTACCCGGGCGCGGATGCCGAGGGCCAGCGCGGTCGGTCAGGTCACCCCAAGCGCACGGCGCTGCCCGACAAGTGGTTGGAGTCTCGGGAGCTCGCATCGTCGGCCTCCGAGATGATGCGTGGAGCGGAGATCGAGAACAGTGGTGGTTGATCCCCAGGTCGGCCTGCGCGCCGACGGCTATGACGCGCGCGACGCCGAGCGCTTCTTCGCTGAGACCCACCGTTCCGAGCGCAACGACTTCGCCCGCGACCGCGCGCGGGTGCTGCATTCCGCAGCGCTGCGCCGGCTCGCCGCGAAGACGCAGGTACTCAGCCCCGCCAGCACAGCCGACTTTGCGCGCAACCGCCTGACGCATTCCCTGGAGGTCGCACAGGTCGGGCGTGAGCTCGCGGTCGCCCTCGGCGTCTCGGCCGATGTCGTCGACACCGCGTGCCTCAGCCACGACCTGGGCCACCCTCCCTTCGGCCACAACGGCGAGCGGGCGCTCAACGAATGGGCCGAGCCCATCGGAGGGTTCGAGGGGAACGCGCAGTCCTTGCGCATCCTCTCCCGACTCGAGGCGAAGGTCCTCGACGACGATGACCGCTCGGTCGGGCTGAACCTCACCCGCGCCAGTCTCGACGCCACGTGCAAGTACCCGTGGACGGTCGACAGCCCAGTTCCGGACCCGGGTGGTCGCCTGAAGTTCGGCGTGTACCCCGAGGACGAGGCGGTCTTCCGCTGGATGCGCGAGGGGGCACCGGGGCGTCTGCGCTGCATCGAGGCCGAGATCATGGACCTCTCCGACGACATCGCCTACTCGGTCCACGACTTCGAGGATGCGATCGTCAACGGTTACGTCGACGTCGCCCAGCTCGCCGATCCGCGCCAGCACGATGCCCTCGTCGGACGCATCCAGCAGTGGGTGGGCTACGACTTCACGCGCGACGAGCTCGCCGATGCTCTGTACCGCCTGGCATCGCAGCCGATGTGGCTGTCGTCGTTCGACCGCTCCCGTCAGGCACTCGCCCGACTCAAGAACCTGACGAGCGACCTGATCGGACGTTTCGCCCGTGCCTCGGTCTCCGCCACGAAGGAGGCGTACGGCTCGACCGCCCTGGTGCGCTACAACGCCCACGTCGTCGTGCCACGCGTGATCGAGGTGGAGATCGCGGTCCTCAAGGGCATCATGGGCCAGGCGATCGTCACGATCGAAGCCCGCAAGGGCGTCTACAAGGAGCAGCGACGCGTGCTCAAGCGGCTCGCCGACGCCCTCTGGTCGACCGACGCGCTGTGGTCCGCCGGCTCCGATGTGCTCGAGCCTGCATTCGCGGCCGACTTCGTCGCCGCGCAGAACGACGCCGAGCGCGCCAGGGTCGTGGTGGATCAGATCGCGAGCCTCACCGACCAGAGCGCGATCGACTGGCACAACCGGCTCGTCGGCGAGATCGATCCGGCCGAGGTCGGGATCTGGACTCCGCGTCACCCCCGTCCGGGCGCGCAGGCGCACGCCGAGCGGCTGCCCGTGGTCGAAGGGGCGCACTGATGCCGCGGATCCTGCAGGCCGACGTCGACGAGGTGAAGGCGCGGACGAACATCGCCGACATCATCGGTGAGCGTGTGGCTCTCAGATCGGCCGGGGTCGGATCCCTCAAGGGACTGTGTCCCTTCCACGACGAGAAGAGCCCGAGCTTCCATGTGCGCCAGCAGGTGGGGTACTACCACTGCTTCGGCTGCGGGGAATCCGGCGACGTCTACTCGTTCCTGCGGGAGATGGACCACGTCAGCTTCACCGAGGCCGTGGAGCGTCTCGCCGGGCGTATCGGATACACGCTGCATTACGAAGACGGGGGAGCGGCTCCCGAGACCAGCGGTCGCAGCCGTCTGTACGCTGCCAACACCGCGGCGGCGGAGTTCTTCCGTGCGCAACTGCTCACCCCCGATGCCGAGGCCGGGCGTCGCTTCCTGGGCGAGCGCGGGTTCGATGCTGGTGCTGCCGCGCATTTCGGAGTCGGTTTCGCCCCGCGCGGGTGGGACGGGATGCTCAAGGCCCTCACCGCGCAGGGATTCACGCGTGAGGAACTCAGCAACGCCGGTCTCGTCTCGACGGGGCAGCGCGGCGTGTACGACCGCTTCCGCGGGCGGCTGGTGTGGCCGATCCGGGACGTGTCGGGACAGACCATCGGTTTCGGCGCGCGCAAACTGTTCGACGACGACCAGGGGCCGAAGTACCTGAACACCCCCGAGACGCCGATCTACAAGAAGGCGCAGGTGCTCTACGGGCTCGACCTCGCCAAGCGCGACATCGCTCGCGGGGATCCTCGCCGTGTCGTCGTGGTTGAGGGATACACCGATGTGATGGCCTGCCACCTCGCGGGTCTCACGACCGCGATCGCCACCTGCGGCACGGCGTTCGGCACCGAGCACATCAAGGTCCTGCGCCGGGTGATGGGCGACGACAACGCCTCGGGCGAGGTCGTCTTCACCTTCGACGGAGACGAAGCGGGACAGAAGGCGGCCCTGCGTGCATTCACGGAGGACGACAGGTTCAACGCGCAGACTTTCGTCGCCGTCGCCCCTGACGGCATGGATCCGTGCGACCTGCGACTCCAGCGCGGAGATGCGGCCGTGCGCGGGCTGATGGACGCGAAGCAGCCGATGTTCGAGTTCGCGATCGACCGCAAGCTCGGCGGCTTCGACCTCTCCACCGTCGAAGGGCGGGTCGGCGCGCTGCGTGCGGCCGCGCCCATCGTGGCCGAGATCCGCGACCAGCTTCTTCGCCCGGGATACGAGCGGGTGCTGGCGCGCCGGCTCGGGATGGATCCCACTGAGGTGCGCAGCGAGGTCGAACGCGCGGCACGCGGCGCGTCGACTCCGCAGCAGGTGCGTCGGGAGGCTCCGCTGACGGATGCGGTGACGGGCGCTCCGGTCGTCGCTCCGGTCACTCTGTCGAGCCTGCCGCGCAGCCCCGACGTCGCCGTCGAACGCGACGCGCTGATGGGCGCCCTGCAGTACGGCCATCAGGTCGATCAGGCCCTCCTCAACAGGGCGTTGGAGGCGCCGTTCCGGACCCCCGGTCTCGACGCCGTGCGCGAGGCCGTCGCCGCCGCCCCCGACCGCACCAGAGCCGGGTGGGTGACCGAGGCGGTGAACAGCGTCCGTGAGCCCTACCGTTCGCTCGCGGGGGAGCTGCTGATGACGCCGTTCCCCGCCCGCGACGAAGAGCGAGCCGTCGCCACCGTGGCCGACCTCACCCGTCGACTCGTGCTCCGTCAGCTCGAGCGCGAGAAGCAAGAGCTCCTCGGTGCGGTGCAGCGAGTGCCCGCGGATTCCGACGGAGGCCGCGCGCTGCGGATGCGGTTGCGCGACATCGATGCGGAGCGTCAGCGCTTCGCCGAGTCGTAACCCCGACCGGCATCGCGCAGAGGGCAGGATGGAGTCATGTCCCGCAGGCCCGAATCCACGAACGCGATCGATTGCTCTGATCTGGTGATCGACCGCATCGGCCACGGGATGCCGACGCGTGCCGTCGACGGCGTCACCTTCTCGCTCGCGCCCGGCGGTCTGATCTGCGTCGCTGGGCCCACCGGCTCCGGCAAGTCGACGCTGGTCGCCGCCCTCGCCGGCTCCACCGATCCCTCGGTCAAGGTCGTCGGAGGGAGGGCCCAGGTGTGCGGCGTCGATGTGCGCCGGCCTGGCCGCAAGCACCGGATCCTCACCTATCGCACCGGATTCGTACCGCAGGGGGCGGGCGCCGACCTGCCGCCGCGGCTCACCGTGAACGAGGTGATCGCGGAGCCGATCCTCATCCGCGAGCGTCGGGTGAACACGAAGGCGCTCTCGATCCGTGTGGCGACGCTGTTGGACGAGCTGCACCTGCCCCTCGGCACGGCGGCGAAGTTCCCCTATGAGCTCAGTGCCGGCATGCGTCAGCGTGTGGCGATCGCCCGCTCCTTCGTCCTGGAGCCGAAGGTGCTCATCGCCGACGAGGTGCTCGCGAACCTCGACCTCGAGGTGCGGCCGGTCGTCTTCGATGCGATCACCCGTCGCCGCAAGGAGCAGTCGATGGCCGCTCTCCTGGTGACCAACGACGCCGACTTCATCCGCGAGCTGAATGCCGAGACTTTGATGCTCCGCAGTGGGCACGTGGTCGCCCGTGGCGTGGGCAAGGATCTGCTCTGGGTGCCGAACGCGGAGTCGGATTCGCGGCACTGAGTCCGACACGCCCGGCATCCCCGAACGGCGCCTCGGTGTCGTGAACACCTCCCGGAGTTTGCTAAGCTTGTCGAGTTGCCCGCTCAGCGGTGCACATTCCTCGGTAGCTCAATTGGCAGAGCAGCCGGCTGTTAACCGGCAGGTTCTTGGTTCGAGTCCAAGCCGGGGAGCCAACGAGAGAAGCCCCCTCCACGGAGGGGGCTTCTCTCGTTTCCCCGTGAAGTCGAGCAATGGGCTGGACGCAGAAGAGCCCCTTCGATGGAAGGGGCTCTTCTGCACGGCGGCGAGAGAGGATCAGCCGACGCCCTCCATCGCACTCGTCTCGGTGTTGCCGATGCGGGCGATGACATCGGGGCGACGACGCGCCAGGTAGGCGTATCGGGTGAGGGCCAGGGCCACCGTCGCCAGGAACACGTACGGGATCACGTTGTAGGGGAATGCCGGCACCGGCCAGACGTTCGCGAAGAACACGTACCCCATCGTGACGACGGCGACGGTCGCGCACGCCTTCACGAGGCCGTTGCGCATCTTCGCCCGCTGCGTGTAGACGACGCAGGCGATCGCGACGAGGGCGTAGGCCACCATGTAGCCGTAGGTGCCCCAGGTGTTGACCCAGACGAGGATCTCTCCGGTCGCGGCGCCCGAGACCAGCAGCACGATATCGACCGCGACGGCCGCAGCGCCGGCGATGATGAGCACGCGGTGCGGCGTCAGATGCTGCTCGTGCGTGCGTCCGAACCGCTCCGCGACGACGCCCTCCTTGCCCATCACGTAGACGATGCGTCCGATCACGTTGAGCGGGGCGACGACCACGGCGAAGAACGACGCGGAGACGCCGAACGTGAGCACGGCGGCGAACCAGCCCGGCATGCCGATCAGGGCCGACATGCTCTCCAGAGGACTGGACGAGGTGGCCAGATCGTCTCCGAGCACGGTGATCTGCGTGTACGCGGCGAAGACGTACAGCACACCCACACCGAGCGCGCTCCACATGATCGCGCGGGGGATGGCCTTGTACGGCTCCTTGGCCTCACGACCGAGCGCGTCGGCCGAGGAGAAACCCACGAAGCCGAGGATGCCGAGCACCATGCCGGAGGCGACGCCCTGGAAGGACGAACCGGTGGCGAGCACCTGCGCGGGGTCCCACGCGGCCGGGCCGGCCCAGACCAGAGCGGCGATCAGCAGCACGAGGATGATCCCGACCGAGACGAGCTCGAGGACGAGCGAGACGCGGGCGGACAGGCGGATGCCGCGGATGGTGAACAGCGTCGCCAGGCCACCGAGCACGATGGCGAGACCGATGTCCCAGCCGAGTCCCTGTGCCGGGAGGCCGAGCATGCTCAGGAACTGCGCCATGTAGCTGACGGATCCGCTGAGCGAGGCCGCGGCGATGCCGAAGCAGCCGATCAGCAGCGTGACGCCGGCGAGGAACGCGCCGAACGGGCCGAGTCCCTTCGAGACGTAGGTGTAGAGGGACCCGGCCGAGGCGTGCTTGCGGGCGAACACCACCACGCAGTAGCCCACGCACAGGATGACGATGGTGGCGAGAGCGAAGGCGTAGATGGTGCCGTTACCCGCACCGAGGAAGATCGCCGCTGCGGTGAAGGCGATGACGGCGCTGGGGGCGATGTTGGCGATGGCCTGGGCGGCGAGTTCGGGTCCGCTCATGACGCCGGTGCGAAGACCGGCATCCTTGGGTGCGCCAGGCGGGGCGACGACGGTGTCTGACATGGTTCTCCTGGATTCGGGTTTCAGGGGTGGGGGTGGGGTCCGCCGAGGGCGGTCAGGGGATGAGGAGCGTGCGAAGCGCGGATCCGGCCTCGAGGTCGTCGAGCGCGGCGGCGGCTTCGGACAGCGGGCGCCGCCCCGAGATCAGGGGATCGATCTTGAGCTGGCCGTCCATGTACCGGTCGACGAGAGCGGGAACGTCGATCGAGGGGCGCACGGAGCCGTAGTTCGAGCCGAGGATGCGCTGATCGGCCTCGGCCAGGACGAGGGGCTCGAACGATGCGCGGGCGCCCGTGGGAGGAAGCCCGACGATGACGGCGGCGCCGCCGAGACCGAGCATCTGGATCGACTGCTCGGTTGTGGACGTGCGACCGATCGCGTCGAACGCGTAGTCGACGCCGTCGGGGATGAGCTCACGCAGCTGGGCGACGGCGTCACCCTGCGACGCGTCGATACGGTCGGTCGCACCGAACTGCAGCGCCATCTGGGTCTTCTCGGGACGCACATCGATCGCGACGATGCGCTCGGCGCCGGCGAGTCGTGCGCCCTGGACGACGTTGAGTCCGACGCCGCCGCAACCGATGACGACGACGGTGGAGCCGGGCTCGACGGCGGCTGTGTTGAGCACCGCGCCGACGCCGGTGGCCACGGCGCAGCCGACGACGGCGACGACGTCGAGCGGGGCGTCGTCTCGGACCTTGACCGCACCGGATGCGGGAACCACGACCTCCTCCGCGAACGAGGAGACGCCGAGGTAGTGGTGCAGCGGTTCACCGTCACGGCTGAGGCGGGACGTGCCGTCGAACAGCACTCCGAGGGGAGCGACGACCGTGGCGACCTTCTGGCACCGGGCCTCGTGACCGGCTCGGCAGTAGCGGCACTCACCGCACGGCGGTACCCAGCTCAGGACGACGTGATCGCCGACAGCGAGGGTCGTGACACCTTCGCCGAGTTCGGTGACCACGCCGGAGCCTTCGTGGCCCATGACCAGGGGAGCGGCGGCATCCCACTCGCCGCGCTTGACGTGCAGATCGGAGTGGCACACGCCGGCAGCGGCGATGCGCACGCGCACCTCACCCGCGCGCGGGGGTGCGAGGTCGACGTCGACGAACTCGATCGGTGACTGGGGATCGCGGAAGACTACAGCTTTCATGACATCCTTCGGGTGGAGAGGGGATGCCGACGATGCTAGGAGAGTGCTGACCGTCGGGCATCCGACAAATATGTGGATGGGGTGCCACCCGTTCACACTTTGTATGATCAAGGTGTGGCTCGTGATGTCGCCTCCGTGGCGCGATACCTCCAAGGCGAGCTGCTGCATGGCGGGGTGTCGAGTGCCCGGCATGTGAACTCGGTCGTCGCTCTCGAGTCCTTCGGCGCTCCGACAGACCGCCTGTTCGCCACTCTCGTCGTCGTCGACGCCGCGCAGTGGGACGAACTCGCCGACGATGCGGACCGGCTCACCCTCCTCCGGGACGTGGTCGTGGTCACCGGCGCGGACACGCCAGCGGTCCGGCGCATGCTCGAGGAGGGCGGCGTCACCGCTATCGTCCGAGCGGGCACGTCGCACGAGCTGCTGATGCCGACGCTGACGACCCTGCTCGCCGTCGACCAGGCGGCCGAGGCGAGAGCGATCACCTCGGCGATGCGGGTGCTCACGCTCGCCGCTCGACGCAGCGGGATCACCGGCGTCATCGCCGAACTCGCGCACCGGATCGACGGATGGGCGGTGCTCCTCGACCGCCACGGAGAGGTGATCACGACCGCAGGCGCGGGGAGCCTGCACATCGACGATGCGATCGCGGTCGCCGTCGGCCGCCCCGTGCGGGTGCGCCACCGCGCGCTTCAGGTGCATCCTGTCGGTCCGGGGCAGGACATCACCGCGCAGCTGGTCACCGCGCCGCGCAACGACAGCTCCGGTCGAGGGAGGGAACTCAGCTCTCAGGCCGCAGCGTTGCTCGATCTCCTGATGCGCACCCGGGACAGCAGCCACCTCGAACGCCTGGGCCGATCCATGATGCTGGAGACCGTGCTGGAGGGAGGGGAGAAGGCGACACGGCTTCTCCGACGCTGGGGCGTGCACGAGCCGAGCCTCGTGGGGTTCGCGCTGGCCTCACGCACGAGCGGAGTGGACGTCGAGCACCTGCTCGCGCTGTGGCTCGACGAACTCGGGGCCGAGCATGTCTTCGCCGCGCAACGAGGACTCATCCGCGGCGTCGTGCGCGAGGATCATGCGCAGGAGATCGCGCATCGGGCGCAGGCCTTCGCCTCGACGCTCTATCTCGGACTCGGGCGCCCGGCCACGACGGATGCGCTCGCCCGCAGTGTCGACGAGGCCCGACAGGCCTGCGAGACGGCTCGTGCGGGTGGGGAGCGCGTCGTCCGCTACGCATCGATCCCGACGGTGTCGTTCGTGCTCGGACAGTTGGATGCGGACCAGACGCAGCGGATCAGTCGGCTTCTGGATCCATTGCGCGGCGTCGAGCAGCAACCCGAGCTCATCGAGACCCTGCGCGTCTTCCTCTCCACGAACAGCGCCTGGGGTGAGAGCGCTACGCGGTTGCGGATCCACCGGCAGACGTTGGCCGCGCGGATCAGACGGGTCGAGGACCTGATCGGTCTCTCGCTGTCGGATCCTGATGATCGTGTGGCCGCCTGGCTCGCGCTGCGTGCGTCCGACGGCTGAACCCCTCGGAACGACGAAGAGGGCTCCGCCGGATGGCGAGGCCCTCTTCTGAGACGGTGGATCAGCGCGCGGCGCCGGCCAGCGAACCCGTGGTCTGTCCAGCCGGGTCGAAGACGATGCACTGGATCACGCGGTCGTTGTTCCGCTCCCACGAGTCCTTGGTGGGAACGAGCGTGGTGACATCGAATGCGGAGTCCTGGTAGGCCACGCCCACGAACGTCGTGTACGCGTCTCCGATGCACTCCTGCGTCGCCGCGTCGATGTCGGTGTCGGAGAACTCGCCATCCGGCATCGTGATCTCGTAGTACACCTCCTGGTCGTGCGGGTCGGTGCAGGGGAGGATGTTGGCTTCGGTCATCGTGCCGGAACCGGTGTCGAGCATGCAGTCGCCCAGCTTCACCGAGAAGACGCCGACGTTCGAGCTCTCCGTGACCTGCCCGCTCTCCTCGTCGCGGTTGGCGTCGCCGGAACCGCCGCCGAGAATGCCGTTGAGAGCGCTGCACCCGCTGAGGGCGACCGAGAGCGCCACTGCCGATCCTGCGAGCATCAGGGCGCGTCGAGTGCGCATCTTCATCATGATCTGTTTCCCCTCCGAAGCGTGATGCGGAGGCATGCGAAAAGCCCCCGCCGCGAACACGCTAACCCCCGGCGAGTCTGTGACGCAACTCGAAGGATGCTGTGGTTCGGCTGGGAGCGCTCAGCCTTCGAGGTCGTCGACACCGGGCATCCAACTCGCGCCGGGGCGTCCCCACCCGCGCTTTCGGGCGATCTTCTGCGCGGTCTTCCAGTCGCTGTCCGACAGGCGATCGACGTACAGGATGCCGTCGAGGTGATCGAACTCGTGCTGCATGATGCGGGCACGCCACCCGTCGACATCGATCGAGACCGGCTGCCCTTCCAGGTCGGTGGCCGTGACGTGGACGCGCTCCGACCGGCGCAGCGGGAACCGCTCGCCGGGGAACGAGAGGCAACCCTCGGATTCGAGATCCGGGTCGGGTTCACCCGGTTCGAGTGGCACCATCCAGAGTGTGGGATTGATGAGAACGCCGCGCCAGGGGTGGTCGTCGTCATCGACATAGGCGTACGTGTAGATGCGCAGGGGCACGCCGACCTGCGGAGCGGCGAGACCGACCCCTGGGGCGGTGTCCATCGTCTCGAACATGTCGGCGACGAGGGCGCGGACGTCGTCGGTGATCTCGTCGACGGGGGAAGCGGGGGAGTGCAGGACGGGGTCGCCCATGATGCGAATCGGAAGTACAGCCACGTCACAACCCTAGTCGGCGGCACTCGCCAGGTAGGGTCGTACTGTGAATGCTGGGGTGTGGATGAACACGGTCGAGGACGTCGGCGATCAGCTCGTCGGCGCGTTCCAGAACCCGGACCTGCTGCTCGGCATCCCGCTCGCTCTCGCCGGCGCCGTCTTCATGTCCCTCGGCGCCCAGTATCAGCACCGCGGTGTCGAGAAGGTCGAACGCCTCAGCGGGGCCAACGGCGCCTCGGGCCTGAGCCTCGATCAGCTCAAGCGCCTCCTGACCCGTCCGTCGTGGCTCATCGGCACGCTGATGCTCGGACTCGCCGTGATCTGTCAGCTCGCAGCCCTTGTGAAGGCGCCGCTGATCGTCGTCCAGCCGCTCGGGGCGATCGCCCTCGTGATCACCACCTTGCTCAACGCGCGGATCTCCGGCCACTCGCCGACGCGGCAGTCGCTGACCGCCATCGTGTGCTGCGTGGGTGGCATCTTCCTCTTCGTGTTCTTCGCGGCGATCTACGCGACCGAGCAGGATGTCACCGACCGTGAGCTCTTCACGATCCTGGCGCTCCTGCTCGTAGTCATCATCGTCCTCGGCGCCTGCTGGCTGATCCTGCGCCGCCGGATGCGCGCCCTGTTCTACGTGATCGGCGCGGGAATCCTCTACGGGTTCGTCGCCACCTTGGCCAAGGTCGTCATCAAGCGCATCGAGGCCGGTCAGTTCGAATGGATCACCGGGATCTGCGTGCTCGCCCTCGTCTCGGCGGCCGCTGTCGGCGCATACTTCGTGCAGACCGCGTACAGCTCGGGTCCGCCCGACCTCGTGATCGCCGGGCTCACGGTCGTCGACCCTCTCGTCGCCGTGCTCATCGGAATGGTCGTGCTGGGCGAAGCCTCTGCGGCTCCGTGGTGGGTGCTCGTGATCTTCGCCGTCGCCGGAGGCATCGCCGTCTGGGGCGTGGTCGGGCTCGCCCGCTATCACCCTCAGGTGCTCAGCGACAGCCAGGATCTGGGAATCCAGCGAGGCAGCACGCCAGGCGGATCATCGCAGGGCGGCCCTGGAGAGGCTTCCTCGTCGCAGCCCGCCGCGACGAGTGCTCCTGAGCACTCGGATAGCTCGGGACGTCCGCAGACGCCGCCGTGGCACGACGGTTCGTCAGAGCGACCCTAGCGACAGCGAACCGAGCGGCCGCGCGTGGCGGCACCGACTCAGTAGGCCTGATCGATCAGGTCGACCGAGACCTCAGAGGCTGCGGCTTCATCCACGAAGAACACCGTGCGCTTGCGCCCCTTGGCGCCGGCGGCGGGCACGCTCGAGTAGCTCGCACCCGCGAGAGCGAGGCCGAGAGCCGAAGCCTTGTCGGCGCCCGTCATCACGAGCCAGACCCGCTTCGAAGAGTTGAGCACCGGGCGGGTCAGCGTGACACGCTCGGGCGGCGGCTTCGGCGAGTTGCGGACGGCGAGGACTGCGGCATCCGTCACAGTGACCTCCTCCCGATCCGGGAAGAGGGAGGCGATGTGCCCGTCGGGGCCGACCCCGAGGAAGCACACGGCGAAAGAGGGCCACGGATGCTCGTCGGTACCGAACCGCGCCAGGTCCGCCGCGTACGCCGCCGCGGACTCGTCGAGGGTCAAGCCGGTGTCAGGGCCGGCGACCTCGTGCACGTTCTCCTGGGGCACAGGGATGTGGTCGAGGAGAGCCTGTCGGGACTGCAGCGAGTTGCGATCGACGTCGTCGCGCGGCACGAATCTCTCGTCACCCCACCAGAAGTGCACGAGCGACCAGTCGATCTCCGCCGCTCGCGGGTGCTCGGACGCCGCACGCAGCACCGCACCGCCCATCGAACCGCCCGTGAGGGCGATGTGCGCGATCCGCCCGTTGCGTGTGCGCGCGCGCACCCGTGTCAGGAACCGGTCGGCCACTCGGGTGGCGAGGGCTGCGGGCGTGGCTTCCACCACGACCCGCTTCTCTGCGGACGATGTCGTCATCGACGTCACTCTCCTGTCTCGGGCGGACCCAGCTTCTCCCAGCCCTCGGTGATGACTCGACCGTACAGGACGTCCGGGTCGAGTCGACGCAGCTCCTCTGCGAGGCACTCGCGCAGAGTGCGTCGCGGCAGGTGCAGGTCGTGGTTCGGCTGTCCCGGCTGCGTGAGCACGGCGACGCCGGGAGTCGGGCGCTCCAGAAGGATGTCGCCGGACTCGCGTGTCAGGCGCACCGACTTGATGCCCTCCGCCCAGTGCTCGGGGTCTTCGTAGGACCAGCGCACCGGAACATCGAGCGCCATCTGCAGCCAGGCGGCCAGCAGCGCGGTCGACGGGGAGGCCGCGGCTCCGCGCACCTCGACGCCGGTGATCTGCTCGTACGGCGGCTGGTCGAGCACAGCGGCGAGCTGCTCGCGCCAGTGGGTCAGACGCGTCCACGACAGATCGGTGTCGCCGGGGGCGTGGGTCTCGCCCAGGAGCGCGAGCCGGTCGCGGACGTCGTTCGCGGTGGCGGCATCGGTGATGCGTCGCTGCGCGATCTTGCCGAGCGGTGACTGCGCAGGCGCCACGGGGGCCGCCTCCGGCCACCAGGCGACCACGGGAGCATCGGGCAGCAGGAGGCCGGTGATCAGGCTCTCCTCGTTGCTGGCGGCGTCTCCGAAGGCGCGAAGGACCACGACTTCGCTGGCGCCGGCATCTCCACCGACGCGGATCTGCGCGTCCAGGCGTGACTCGCCCTCACCTGTTGTGATGACGATGACCCGCATCGGGTGCTCTCGTGAGGCGTCGTTCGCGGCATCGATAGCCGCTTCTGCGACGCCGTTGCGCGCAGCGATCACGAGCGTGAGCACGCGGCCGAGGGCGACGGCTCCACCCTCTTCGCGGACCTTGACCAGCTGCTTCGCGACCTGGCTGACGGTGGTGTCGGGAAGGTCGATGATCACGGGCGTCTCCAGACTCGTCCATCGCGGGCCAGCAGGTCGTCAGCGGATGACGGTCCCCATGAGCCGGGCGCGTACTGCTCGACTGGGCCGCCTTCGGCTGCCCAGTACTTCTCCACGGGGTCGAGGATCTTCCAGGAGAGCTCGACCTCCTCGTGCCGCGGGAACAGCGGCGGATCGCCCAGGAGGACATCGAGGATCAGACGCTCGTAGGCCTCGGGGCTCGCCTCGGTGAAGGCGTGGCCGTATCCGAAGTCCATCGTCACGTCGCGCACGTTCGTGCCGCTGCCGGGAACCTTCGACCCGAAGCGGATCGTGACGCCCTCATCCGGCTGGACGCGGATGACGAGGGCGTTCTGCCCGAGCTCCGAGGCGTTTCCGCGCCCGAAGAGGTGCTGAGGCGCACGCTTGAAGACGACGGCGATCTCGGTCACACGGCGTCCGAGACGCTTGCCCGTGCGCAGGTAGAACGGCACGTCCGCCCACCGGCGCGTGTCGATCTCGAGCTTGATCGCGGCGTACGTCTCCGTGGTCGACTCGGGGTTCATCCCCTCTTCTTCCAGGAAGCCGGTGACCTTCTCGCCACCCTGCCACCCGCCCGCGTACTGACCGCGAGCGGTCGCGAGGGAGAGATCGTCCGGGACGTGCACCGCCGCGAGCACCTTCTCCTTCTCGGCGCGCAGGTGCTCAGCCGAGAGGCTGATCGGCTCTTCCATCGCGGTGAGAGCCAACAGCTGCAGCAGGTGGTTCTGGATCACGTCACGGGCCGCACCGATGCCGTCGTAGTATCCCGCGCGTCCGCCGACGCCGATGTCCTCGGCCATGGTGATCTGCACGTGGTCGACGTAGTTGCGGTTCCAGATCGGCTCGTACAGCTCGTTCGCGAAGCGCAGCGCCAGGATGTTCTGGACCGTCTCCTTGCCGAGGTAGTGGTCGATGCGGAAGATCGAGTCGGCCGGGAAGGCCACCTCGAGCGCGGCATTGAGCGCCCGCGCCGACTCGAGGTCATGGCCGAAGGGCTTCTCGATCACGACGCGACGCCAGCGCTCGTCGTCGTCACTGTTCTCGCCGACGAGACCGGACTCCTTGAGCTGCTTCGCCACCAGCGGGAAGTCCTTCGGCGGGATCGACAGGTAGAACGCGTGGTTGCCCATCGTCCCCCGTTCGACGTCGAGCTTCTCGATGGTCTCGCGGAGCTTGCGGAAGGAGTCCGGATTGTCGAACTCGCCCGAGACGAAGCGGATGCCCTGCAGCAGCTGGGTCCAGGTCTCCTCGCGGAACGGAGTGCGCGCGTGCTCCTTGACGGCGTCGTAGACGACCTGCGCGAAGTCCTGGTCCTCCCAGTCCCGGCGGGCGAATCCGACCAGGGCGAACCCGGGCGGGAGCAGTCCGCGGTTGGCGAGGTCGTAGACCGCGGGCATCAGCTTCTTGCGTGAGAGGTCTCCGGTGACGCCGAAGATCACGAGGGCGCTGGGCCCGGCGATCCTGTTGAGACGGCGGTCATCGGGGTCACGCAGCGGGTTGTGCCCGCGCGAGATGGGAACAGACATCGGTGGGGGATTCTCCTGCTGTTACTTCTGTGCGGCTTCGAAGAGGGCGAGCACGTCGTCGGAGGACTCGGTGATCGTCAGCGTCACGACGGGGCGGCCGTGCTCGGCGAGTACGGCGGGGTCACCGGCGGCCTGCGCCTGGATGAGCTGTCCGAAGGTGAACGGACGGTCCGGGATCTCGAGGTCGACCTCGGTGCGCTCGAGGATCTGCAGGAACACGCCCTGCGCGGGCCCGCCCTTGTGGTACTGGCCGGTCGAGTGCAGGAACCGCGGTCCCCATCCGAAGGTCGTGGGTCGTCCGGAGTCCGCCGCGACGAGTTCGCGCAGGCCCTGGAGCTGCGGCACCTCGAGACGGTTGACGTAGGCCTGGATCGACACGTATCCGTCTGCCGGGAGCTGGGCCCAGAGCGCATCGAGCACGCCCTCGACGCTGCCGGAGGTGGCGAGAGCCGGGTCGGACACCCGCACCTCGACGCCGTTCTCGATGAACGCGGGAGCCGTCGGCTCCGGGCGTGCGTCGAGGAGCCCGCGCGCGGCGATCTTGGCCGATTCGACATCGGGCTGATCGAACGGGTTGATGTGGAGCAGGTGACCGGCGATCGCCGTCGCGTACTCCCACACGATGAGCTGAGCGCCCAGCGTCCCGCTGACGAGGATCTCGCCCTCGTGACGCTCGTGCAGGTGGAACTCGTTGGCGTCGTCGACCAGCCGCACGATCTGCAGGTCGGCGGGCACGGGGTCGAGCTCGGGGGAGACCGGGAGCAGGACCACCGGGAGGATTCCGGTGCCCTCCTTGCCGGTGGACTCGGCGATCAGCTGCTCGATCCAGTCCGGGAGGCCCTTGATGTGCGTGCCGTCGGTGATGAGGCCGAGCTTGTCGCGGCGGGGTGTCGTCGACGCGATCGCCGCGCTCAGACGAAGGGCGGGGTTGTCTGCCGAGTCGACGGCGACCTCCAGAAGCGAGGCCTCGGCCTCGTCCAGCAGCTCGTCGATGTCGACACCGGCGAGCCCCGACGGCACGAGGCCGAAGGCGGTGAGCGCCGAGTAGCGTCCGCCGACGTTGGGGTCCGCGTTGAAGACGCGGTATCCCGCCTCGCGGGCCGAGACATCGAGCGGAGAGCCGGGATCGGTGACGACGACGATGCGCTCGACGGGGTCGATGCCCAGGTCGCGGAACGCCGCTTCGAAGGTACGACGCTGCGAGTCGGTCTCGACCGTGGAGCCGGACTTCGAGGAGACCACCAGCGCCGTGTCGGCGAGACCCTCGTCGAGAGCAGCGAGCACCTGGCCCGGAGCCGTCGAGTCGAGGATGGTCAGCGGCACTCCGGCGGTCTGTGCGATGACCTCGGGGGCGAGCGAGGATCCGCCCATGCCCGCGAGCACGACGCGCGTGACGCCCTTGGCGTTGAGGTCGGCGCGCAGCGCGACGATCTCGGCGACCAGCGGACGCGAGATCGACACGGCTTCCACCCATCCGAGCCGGACGGATGCCTCAGCCTCGGCGGCCGGCCCCCAGAGCGTCGCGTCCCCGCCGGTGATGCGCGAGGCGACCAGATCGTGGACGAGGCTGGGCACCGTCTCATCGATCGCGGCGCGTGCTGCACCGGACGTGTGGATCGAGAACGTCATCGCTGCGACTCCAGACCCTCGGCGACCTGCGTCAGCAGGTCGTGCCAGGAGTCGATGAACTTCGCGACGCCCTCGTCCTCCAGCACCTGGGTGACATCGGCGAAGTCGATCCCGACCTCGGCGAGGCCGGCGAACACGGCGCGTGCCTCTTCGTAACCGCCCGTGATCGTGTCGCCCGTGACGACGCCGTGGTCGAACGTCGCCTCGAGCGTCTTCTCGGGCATCGTGTTGACCACGCCCTGGGCGACGAGCTCGGTGACGTACAAGGTGTCGGGAAGGGCCGGGTCCTTGACACCGGTCGACGCCCACAGCGGACGCTGCAGGTTCGCACCGGAGTCGAGCAGCGCCGTGGCGCGGTCGCCGGCGAAGGTCTTCTCGAACAGCTCGTAGGCGAGGCGTGCGTTGGCCAGGCCGGCCTTGCTCTTGAGCGCTTCGGCGGCTTCCGTGCCGATCGCGGTGAGGCGCTTGTCGGTCTCGGTGTCGACACGCGACACGAAGAACGAGGCGACGGAGTGGATGGTCGACAGGTCGATGCCTGCGGCCCTCGCCGTCTCGAGACCGGTGAGGTAGGCCTCGATGACCTCGGCGTAGCGTTCCAGGCTGAAGATCAGCGTGACGTTGACGCTGATCCCCGCCCCGATCGCCTCGGCGATGGCCGGAAGGCCGGCCTTGGTCGCGGGGATCTTGACGAGCAGGTTCGGGCGGTCGACCTTGGCCCACAGCTCCTTGGCCTGCGCGACCGTGCCCGCGGTGTCGTGCGCGAGGTCGGGGGAGACCTCGATCGAGACGCGGCCGTCGACGTGGTTCGAGGCTTCCCAGACGGGACGGAACACGTCGAGGGCTGCCGCGACGTCCTGCGTGGTCGCGGCGAAGACCGCTTCCTCCGCCGTCGCGCCCGAGGCGGCGAGCTCGGTGACCTGTGCGTCGTACGACGTGTCGTTCTTGTCGGTGATCGCATTCGCGAAGATCGTCGGGTTGGTCGTGACACCCACGACGTTGCGCGACGAGATCAGATCGGCCAGGTTGCCCGAGGCGATGCGCGTGCGGGAGAGGTCGTCGAGCCAGATGCTGACGCCGGCGGCGGCGAGCTGTGCGGTGGGGGTGCTCATGCGTTCTCCTTGGTGCTGTTGGCCGCGATGGTCTCGCGGGCGGCCGCGATGACGGCCTCGGTGGTGATGCCGAACTTCTCGAAGAGGGTCTTGTAGTCGGCGGAGGCGCCGAAGTGGTCGATGCCGACCGAGCGGCCGCGGTCGCCCACGATGCCGCGCCAGCTGAGCACCGAGCCCGCCTCGACGGAGACGCGGGCGGTGACGGAGGCCGGCAGCACGCTCTCGCGGTACTCCGCGTCCTGCTCGTCGAACCACTCCAGCGACGGGGCGGAGACGACGCGCACGTTCACGCCTTCGGCAGCCAGTGCCTCACGGGCGTTGACCGCCAGCTGCACCTCGGAGCCCGTGGCCACGATGATGACGTCCGGCGTGCCGTTCGGTGCTTCGGCGAGCACGTAGGCGCCCTTGGCCGCGTTGTCCGCCGAGGCGAACGTGTCGCCCGATGCCGCGCCCTCGCCACGCGCGAACACCGGGATGTTCTGACGCGTCAGCGCGATGCCTGCCGGTCCTTCGTGGCGACGGAGGATCTCCAGCCATGTGGCGGCCGTCTCGTTCGCGTCCGCAGGTCGCACGACCGTGAAGTTCGGGATCGCACGGAGCGTCGCCAGCTGTTCGATCGGCTGGTGGGTGGGGCCGTCCTCACCGAGGGCCACCGAGTCGTGCGTCCAGACGAAGATGCTCGGCACGTTCATGAGCGCGGCGAGACGGACGGGCGGGCGCATGTAATCGCTGAAGATGAGGAAGGTGCCGCCGAACGCGCGGGTGGGTCCGTGCAGCACGATGCCGTTGATGATCGCGCCCATGGCGTGCTCGCGGATGCCGAAGTGCAGCACCCGGCCGTAGGGGTTGCCCGACCACTCGTGGGTCGACCACTCCGCGGGGATGAACGAGGGCGCGCCCTTGATCGTCGTGAGGTTCGACTCTGCGAGGTCGGCCGAACCGCCCCACAGCTCGGGGAGCTCAGCGGCGAGGGCGTTGATGACCTGGCCGGATGCCGCGCGGGTCGAGACTTCCTTGCCCGCCTCGAACACGGGCAGCGCGCTCGTGATGTCGTCGGGGAGCTGGTGCGCTTCGAGGCGGTCGAGCAGTGCCTTCTTCTCGGGGTTCGCCGCGGCCCAGGCGTCGAACGACTCCTGCCATGCGGCACGGGCCTCGGCGGCGCGGGCCGCGAGTCCGCGGGTGTGCGCGATCACGTCGTCGGCGACGACGAAGCTCTGCTCGGGGTCGAACCCGAGGACCTTCTTCGTGGCGGCCAGCTCTTCGGCGCCGAGAGCGGAGCCGTGGATCTTGCCGGAGTTCTGCTTGCCGGGCGACGGCCAGCCGATGATCGTCTTGAGGATGATGAGCGAGGGCTTGGCGGTCTCGCCCTTGGCAGCCTCGATGGCGGCGTGCAACTCGGCGACGTCTTCGACGTACTCGCCGGTCTTCTTCCAGTCGACGACCTGCACCTGCCAGCCGTAGGACTCGTAGCGCTTCGCGACATCCTCGGTGAAGGCGACGTTCGTGTCGTCCTCGATGGAGATCTGGTTCGAGTCGTAGATCGCGATCAGGTTGCCGAGCTGCTGGTGGCCTGCGAGCGAGGAGGCCTCGCTGGTCACGCCCTCCTGCAGGTCGCCGTCTCCGGCGATCACGTATACGAAGTGGTCGAACGGGCTGGTTCCCGCCGCGGCCTCGGGGTCGAAGAGACCGCGCTCGTAGCGGGCGGCGTAGGCGAAGCCCACGGCCGAGGCGAGGCCCTGTCCGAGCGGACCGGTGGTGATCTCGACGCCCTTGGTGTGGCCGTACTCCGGGTGGCCCGGTGTCAGCGAGCCCCAGGTGCGCAGTGCCTTCAGATCGTCGAGCTCGAGCCCGAAGCCGCCGAGGTAGAGCTCGACGTACTGGGTGAGGGAGGAGTGGCCGGCAGAGAGGATGAAGCGGTCGCGACCGAGCCAGTCCACATCGTTCGGGTCGTGGCGCAGCACGCGCTGGTACAGGAGATATGCCGCCGGAGCGAGGCTCATGGCTGTGCCGGGGTGACCGTTACCGACCTTCTCCACGGCATCGGCCGCCAGGATTCGTGCGGTGTCCACCGCGCGCCGATCGATCTCATCCCACTGCAATTCCGACACGTTCATGCCCTTTCCGACAGTTTCGAGGGCGCCCGTATTCCCTGGCGCATCCGCATCATCACGGAGAGGTGTGCACATCGCCGGGCGCGCGAGTGGTTTCAGCATAGCGGTGAGGTGACTTGCGCTACGCGGGCCCGCGAGCCGGAACACGTCATCCGGTGTCATACACTGGAGAGGTTGTCCGGTCACACGTGCGGAGGAGGCGATCGAGATCTCGACGATGTCTGATCAGACCGTGAGGAAGTCGTCCATCGGTCGCACGGTGAAGGCCTACATCACGCTCACCAAGCCGCGTGTCCTCGAGCTCCTGCTCGTGTCGACCGTGCCGGTGATGTTCCTGGCGCAGGGGGGACTGCCGAACCTGTGGCTCGTGTTGGCGACCGTCATCGGCGGTTCGTTGAGCGCCGGTTCCGCCGCATCCTTCAACATGTACCTCGATCGCGACATCGATGCGCACATGCACCGCACCGAGAACCGTCCGCTGGTCACAGGCGAGGTCAGCCCTCGCGGTGCCCTGGTCTTCTCGTGGACGCTCGCCATCGCCTCGACCGTCTGGCTGCTCGCCACGACCAACTGGCTCACGGCGGCCCTCTCGGCCACGGCGATCTTCTTCTACGTCGTGATCTACACGATCATCCTGAAGCGCCGCACCGAGCAGAACATCGTGTGGGGCGGCATCGCCGGCTGCTTCCCGGTGCTGATCGGCTGGTCCGCGGTGACCGGTTCGCTCGACTGGCCGGCATTCATCCTCTTCCTCCTCGTCTTCCTCTGGACGCCGCCGCACTACTGGCCGCTGTCGATGAAGTACAAGGACGACTACGAGGACGTCGACGTCCCCATGCTCGGCGTCACGCGCAATGCCTCGCAGGTCGGCCTCCAGGTGATCCTCTACGCGTGGGCGACCGTCGCCTGCTCGCTCCTGCTGGTACCGATCGCGAACATGGGCCTCGTGTACACGATCTCCGCTGCGGTCTTCGGCGGATGGTTCATCTACGAGTCGCACCGCCTCTACAACCGTGCGGTCCACGGCACCGAGCCGCGTCCGATGCGCGTGTTCCACGCCTCGATCACCTACCTGACGCTGATCTTCGTCGCGGTCGCGGTCGACCCGCTGCTCCCGTTCTGACACTGATTCCGAACGACGAAGCGGCGCCGAGGAATTCCTCGGCGCCGCTTCGTCGTTTCCCGCCCGGTGGTCGATCAGCGGGTGATCGAGGGTGAGCCGTCCGGGTTCGCGTCGGTGGCCGGGGCGTCGTCTCTGGTGACCTCGTCTTCGTGAACGACATCTTCGGTTGCGGGGGTCGTGTCCGCAGACGGGGTCGTGGCGACGGGAGCGGGCGTCTCCTCAGCCTCGACGGTCCAGTCGATGGCCTCGACGACCGCCGGTGCCGGTGCAGGGACGAGCGATCGCGCGGCGACGAGCGCGAGCGTCAGCAGGATGCCGACGATTCCGGCCGCGAGCACTCCGGCACCCACCACGACGAGCGACTGGCCGACGTACACCTCGACACCGGTGGCCGTGCCATCGAGCAACGTGGTCGTCATCGTGCCGATCTGACCCGAGATCAACCAGGCGCCGACCGCAGTGGTGGCGAGGGAGACCACCAGGAGGAGCCAGAACCCCATGCTTCGTGTGAGTGACTTGTTCATGTCGCCCACCATCGCGGATGCGCTGATGAGTCCGCGATGTGAAAGCTATGGAACGACTGTGCGGGCCCTCAGGCGTCGACGGGTACCGGACGCTTGAGGCGCAGCACCACGACGGTGTAGGCGGCCGCCGAGAGCGAGGCCAGGACCATGTGGGTGCCGACGAGCAGCGGGGGGAGTCCTTCTCTGGCCTGCCAGATGCCGACCCCGACCTGCACGAGGATCGCCAGCACGAGCACGAGCAGCCAGCGTCGAGGCTCCAGGCGCAGCACCCAGGCGGAGACCGTCAGGAACAGGACCAGCGCCGCGAGGATGTAGCCCGGCCACGAGTGCACGTGCGCGAGCACGGTCGCGTCGAACCCGTGGCGCAGCACGTCGGCATCCCCGGAGTGCGGACCGGATCCGGTCGTCAGCACACCGAAGACGATCGTGACAGCCAGGGCGAGACCGGTCACGTGGGTGACGGCGGCGAACCAGACGGGAACGGCGCGCTCGCGAGGTCCGGGCGAGGTCTTCAGGCGTACGAGGAAGGCCGCCGTGATGCAGACGAGCAGCAGGGAGGACGTGTAGTGGAAGCCCACGATGAAGGGGTTGAGGCCGGTCAGGACCGTGATACCGCCGACGAGCGCCTGGGCCACCACGCCGATCAGGGTGAGCCAGGCGAGCAAGACGAGGTCGCGTCGGGCGGGAGTAGTGCGCACCGAGCGGACGGCTGCAGCGATGACGGCGACCAGCAGGACGGCGAGGGCGATCGGCGAGGCGGGGAAATGCAGGGGAGTGGCGATGGCGAACGTTGCGACAGCCGCGACGATCCCACCCAGTGCGAACCAGAGGGCGTTGACCAGGCCGCGCTTTCCGCTGAACAGATGCAGGACCAGCAGCACGACCGCCAGGGCGATGATGCCGACGACGCCCGTCATCAGTCGATTGCCGAACTCGATGATCCCGTGGATGCCCTGCACCTCGAGGATCGGCACGAGGGAGTCCGGGGTGCACAGCGGCCAGTCCGAGCACCCGAGGCCCGAGCCGGTGAGCCGCACGGCCCCGCCGGTGCCGATGATGATCGTCTCGCTGATGAACGACAACCACGCGAAGACCGTCAACGCACGACCCCAGGACGAGGAACGAGGGGGGACCCCCTGCGTCGTCGAGGTGGCGGGGATCATCGTGTCGGGCATAAGTCCTCCGGACCGCACGAGACGCGGCGGGCATGGCCCGTCTGTCAGGCGGAACCTGTAGAATCGGATTGTTGCGATGAGCGCTGACAGCGCTGAAGCATCGTCAACAGTTTAGGCGCGATGGAAGCGCCGGTGATGAGGGCCCACCAACGGCACCCGCTCCCGCAGGCTCGACGGGGATCAGGTGTGTCGGGGCGGATGACACCGTTTGGGACCTGTGAGGAGAGTGTTGGATGTCGGATGTGCTGATCGACCGCCCGGAGCTTGACGGTCTGGGGGTGTACGAATTCGGCTGGCACGATGAGGATGCTGCGGGTGCCATCGCGAAACGCGGCATCTCCGAAGACGTCGTCCGTGGGATCTCGGGCCTCAAGAACGAACCCGAATGGATGCTGAAGACCCGCCTCAAGGGGTACCAGCTCTTCGGGCGCAAGCCGATGCCGACCTGGGGTGCAGACCTCAGCGAGATCGACTTCGACAACATCAAGTACTTCGTCCGCTCCACCGAGAAGCAGGCGCAGACGTGGGAAGACCTTCCCGCCGAGATCCGTGAGACCTACGAGCGACTCGGCATCCCCGAGGCCGAGCGTCAGCGCCTCGTGGCCGGCGTCGCGGCGCAGTACGAGTCCGAGGTCGTCTACCACCAGATCCGTGAGGACCTGGAGCAGCAGGGTGTCATCTTCATGGACACCGACACCGCGCTGCGCGAGCACCCCGAGTTCTTCGAGGAGTACTTCGGCACCGTGATCCCCGCCGGCGACAACAAGTTCGCAGCTCTCAACACGGCCGTGTGGTCCGGCGGCTCGTTCGTCTACGTTCCCAAGGGCGTGCACGTCGAGATCCCGCTGCAGGCGTACTTCCGCATCAACACCGAGAACATGGGTCAGTTCGAACGCACGCTGATCATCGCCGACGAGGACAGTTACGTCCACTACATCGAGGGCTGCACGGCTCCGATCTACAAGTCGGACTCCCTGCACTCGGCCGTCGTCGAGATCATCGTGAAGAAGAACGCCCGCGTTCGCTACACGACGATCCAGAACTGGTCGAACAACGTCTACAACCTGGTCACCAAGCGCGCCGTGGCGTACGAGGGCGCGACCATGGAGTGGGTGGACGGCAACATCGGCTCCAAGGTGACGATGAAGTACCCGTCGATCTACCTGATGGGCGAGCACGCCAAGGGCGAGACGCTGTCGGTCGCCTTCGCCGGTCCCGGTCAGCACCAGGACGCCGGCGCGAAGATGATCCACATGGCCCCGTACACGCAGTCGTCGATCGTCTCGAAGTCGATCGCCCGCGGTGGAGGACGCGCCGGTTACCGCGGCGAGGTGCGAGTGGATGCTGCGGCACACCACTCCGCGAACACCGTGCGGTGCGACGCCCTGCTCGTGGACACCAAGTCCCGCTCCGACACCTACCCGGCGATCGACATCCGTGTCGACGACGTGCAGCTCGGCCACGAGGCCACGGTCTCGAAGGTGAGTGAGGAGCAGCTGTTCTACCTGCAGTCCCGCGGCATGCCAGAGGACGAGGCGATGGCGATGATCGTGCGCGGCTTCATCGAGCCGATCGCGCGTGAGCTGCCCATGGAGTACGCGATGGAACTGAACAAGCTCATCGAGATGGGCATGGAAGGATCGGTCGGCTAGTGACGGCCTCGACGACAGCGCCTGCCGAGGCGCAGCACAGCAACGCGCCCGAAGGCGCGCACATCGACCCGGCGGCCCAGGTCGCCGCCGCGGGCTTCGTCCCGGTGCAGACCCGCTCGGAGCGGCCGCACTCCTTCGAGCCCGCCGACTTCGGCGCCCCGACAGGGCGCGAGGTCAACTGGAAGCACACCCCGGTCGCGCAGCTCACCTCGCTGTTCGAGGTCGCGTCGCCGAACGACGGTGTCAGCTACACGTACGGCGCGGGGGAGCAGTACATCGCCGCTCCGCTCGCCATCGGTGCGGCTCCCCGTGGCGAGGTCTTCCTCGCGGAAGACGTGACGGCCGCCGTCGCGTGGCAGGGGAGCACCGAGGCACTCCACGTGCGCATCCCGCGCGAGGAAGAGGTCGCCGAGCCTGTCTTCATCTCTATCGCGGGTCTCGGAGCGCAGCGCCGTGCCGACGCGCACATCGTGATCGAGGCACTGGAGCACAGCTCTGCGACGGTCGTGCTCCAGCACACCGGTTCCGCGCAGTACGCGCAGAACGTCGAGATCATCGTCCGCGACGGCGCGAAGCTCACGGTCATCAGCCTTCAGCAGTGGGAGGACGACGCGGTTCACGCGGCCGCACACCAGGCTCGGGTCGGCGCCGATGCGACGCTCAAGCACTTCGTCGTGAGCTTCGGCGGCGGCATCGTGCGCGTCAACCCGAACGTCGAGCTGGCCGGCGCCGGTTCCGAGGGCTACCTCTACGGCCTCTCCTACGCAGACGCCGGGCAGCACCTCGAGAGCCAGGTGTACCTGCACCACAAGGGCCCGCACACCAAGGGCGACGTCCTCTACAAGGGCGCGCTGCAGGGTCAGGGCGCGCACAGCGTCTGGATCGGCGACGTCCTCATCGGCGCCGACGCGACGGGCACCGACTCTTACGAGGCGAACCGCAACCTCGTCCTCACCGAAGGTGCACGCGCCGACTCGATCCCGAACCTCGAGATCGAGACGGGCGACATCCTCGGTGCCGGTCACGCGAGCGCCACCGGTCGTTTCGACGACGAGCAGCTGTTCTACCTGCAGGCGCGCGGTATCACCGAGGAAGAGGCGCGACGCCTCGTCGTGCTCGGATTCCTCACCGACATCGTGCAGCGCCTGGGCATCCCCGCCCTCGAGGCCGAGCTGCTCGCAGCCATCGAGACGGAGCTCGCCGAGGTGAGTGCATGACCGCCGAGCGCGTCTGCGGCGTCGCCGACCTGGAACAGGACATGCCTCTGCGCGTGGACCCGGGCGGCGTGCCCATCACGGTGATCAAAGACGGCGAGGGTGTCATCCACGCCATCGGCGACACCTGCACCCACGGCGACATCTCGCTGTCCGAAGGCTTCGTCGAGGGCGACACGGTGGAGTGCTGGGCACACGGCTCCGCCTTCTCGCTGCTCACCGGCAAGCCCCAGAATCTCCCCGCTTATGAGCCCGTCCCGGTCTACGTCGTCCAGATCGACGGCGATGACGTGCTCATCGATCCGACTGTGATTAAGGAAGTCTGAAGAATGTCTGTTCTCGAGATCCGCGACCTGCACGTGACGGTCGAGACCGAGGCGGGGACCACCCCGATCCTCAACGGAATCAACCTCACCATGAACACCGGTGAGACCCACGCCATCATGGGCCCCAACGGCTCCGGCAAGTCGACCCTGGCCTACACGATCGCCGGTCACCCCAAGTACACGGTGACCTCGGGATCCATCACGTTCGACGGCCAGGACGTCCTGGAGATGAGCGTCGACGAGCGGGCCCGCGCCGGCCTGTTCCTCGCGATGCAGTACCCGGTCGAGATCCCCGGGGTCACGGTGACGAACTTCCTCCGCACCGCCAAGACGGCGCTCGACGGCGAAGCACCGGCGATCCGCGGCTGGACCAAGGACGTCAAGGCGGCCATGTCGAACCTGCGCATGGACCCGAAGTTCGCGCAGCGCAACGTCAACGAGGGCTTCTCCGGTGGCGAGAAGAAGCGCCACGAGATCCTGCAGCTCGAGGTGCTGAAGCCGAAGTTCGCGATCCTCGACGAGACCGATTCCGGCCTCGACGTCGACGCGCTCAAGATCGTCTCCGAGGGTGTCAACCGCGCGAAGGAGTCCACCGGACTCGGCGTGCTGCTGATCACGCACTACACCCGCATCCTCCGCTACATCCGCCCCGACTTCGTCCACGTGGTCGTCGCGGGCAAGATCGTCGAAGAGGGCGGCCCCGAGCTGGCAGACCGGCTGGAGAACGAGGGATACGACCGTTTCCTCGACCCTGCAGCTCCGATCGAGGCGTAGGCTGATCGCATGACAGCGACCCTCACGGACGAGAAGTACGACGCGGTCACCGAGGCCCTCAAAGACGTGATGGATCCCGAGCTCGGGATCAACGTCGTCGACCTCGGCCTCATCTACGATCTCGCTTGGGATGACGAGAACGACGCTCTCGTCATCCACATGACGCTGACCAGTGCCGGATGCCCGCTCACCGACGTCCTCGAGGACCAGACTGCTCAGGCTCTGGACAACGTCGTCGATCGCTTCCGGATCAACTGGGTGTGGATGCCGCCGTGGGGTCCGGAGAAGATCTCCGACGACGGGCGCGACATGATGCGCGCCCTCGGCTTCGCGATCTGACCCGCACAGGAGCATCGCCGGAAGGCGTTGTCGGCGCGCGTCGGATCGGATGACACCGCGCCGGCGCGTGTCGGAACCTCGGGAGAGAGAATGCTTCAGGTGAAGGCCCTGCCTCTGGCGGAGCTCCGCGAGCGCAGCAGCGAGAAGTGGCGGGAGTACCCCGCAGACGTCCTGCCGTTGTTCGTCGCGGAGACCGACTTCCCGCTGGCTCCGGCCATCTCGACGGCGTTGTCCCGTGCCGTCGAGATTGGCGACACGGGATACATCGCCTCGCGGACCCCGTTGGCCGAGTCGTTCGCGTCCTTCGCGTCCCGACGCTACGGGTGGGAGCCTGATCCCGCCCGGATGCGCAGCACGGCGGACGTGAGCATGGGGATCGTCGAGATCCTCCGTCGCGTGACCCAGCCGGGAGAGCGCATCGTCGTCACGCCGCCGGTGTACCCGCCTTTCTACGATCTGGTGGCCGAGGCCGGTGCAGAGGTGGAGCGTGTACCGCTTCGCGATACCGGAACCGGGTGGGAGCTCGATCTCGACGGCATCCGCACGGCGTTCGATGACGGCGCGACCGCGATCCTGCTCTGCAACCCGCACAACCCCACCGGCACCGTGCATGACCGCGACAGCCTCGCTGCTCTCGCGGAGTTGGCCGACGAGTTCGGCGTCGCGGTGGTCTCGGACGAGATCCATGCCCCGCTCGCTCAGCCGGGCACGGGGTTCACCCCGTTCCTCGCCGTGAACGACGCCGCGCAGCGGGTGGGCTACGCCGTGGTGAGCGCGAGCAAGGCGTTCAACCTCGCCGGGCTCAAGTGCGCTCTCATGGTCACGGCCGACGACGAGACGAGTGCCGTCGTGCGCGGGCTTCCGGTCGAGGTGGAGTGGCGTACCGGGCAGTTCGGTCTGCTCGCCGCTGTCGCCGCCTTCTCTGAGGAGAGCGACGCCTGGCTCGATGGACTGCTGCGCACTCTCGACGAGAACCGGGTGCTGCTCGAAGACCTTCTCGCCGCGCGCCTCCCCGGCGCGCGCTATCGCCTCCCCGATGCCGGATACCTCGCGTGGATCGACCTCTCCGCGCTGGGATGGGGAGACAATCCCGCGCGGCGCATCCTGAAGGACGCCAAGGTCGCCCTGCACTTCGGGCCGGCCTTCGGTGCGGAGGGCGCGGGCTACGTGCGGCTGAACTTCGGCACCAGCCCGGAGATCCTCACCGAGGCCATCGAGCGCATCGCGGCGCTCGTCGGTCGATGACCGCCCCGGCGGACGCCGCGACGATCTGGGACCGCCAACGCATCTGGGTGACCCTCGGCGCGGTCGCGCTGATCTTCCTCGGGGCGATCGAAGCTCTCGCGGTCACCACCGTGATGCCGATCGTGAGCGCAGCGCTGAACGGTGAGGCTCTCTTCGCCGTCGCCTTCGCCGGCACTCTGGCGACGAGTGTGATCGGCATGGTCGCGACCGGAGCATGGTCGGATGCCCGCGGACCACGCGGTGCCCTGTACGTCGCCGTGACCCTCTTCATCATCGGCCTGCTGCTCTCCGGCTTCGCCGTCACGATGCATCAGTTCCTGATCGGACGACTCGTCCAGGGCCTCGGGACCGGAGGGCAGACGGTCGCACTGTACGTCGTGGTCGCCCGGCTGTATCCGCCGCATCTGCACGGTCGGATCTTCGCTGCCTTCGCCGCGGCATGGGTCGTGCCGTCGATGGTCGGTCCCTTCCTCGCCGGTGCGGTCGCCGAGTATCTCGACTGGCGCTGGGCGTTCCTCGGCGTGGCGGTGCTCACGGCTGCGGCATTCCTGATGATCGCCGTCCGTCTTCGCGGTGTGGACCTCGGCCGCGGCACCCCGCAGGACCGCAAGACCCTGGTCGTCCGGCTGGTGCTGGCGGTGGTGGTCGCGGTCTTGGCCGTCGTGGTCGGCTTCTCGGCGGATCTGCAGCCCTCGATGAGGTGGCCGGTGGCGCTCGGCGCCGTGCTGGCGATCGGATTCGCCGTGATGCCGCTGTTGCCACGGCGCACCCTCCGCGCCGGACCGGGGCTCCCGAGCGTGGTGCTGATGCGGGGAATCGTGGCCGGGGCCTTCTTCGCGGCTGAGGCGTACATCCCGTATCTGCTGATGAAGAAGTTCGACTTCACCGCAACATGGGCGGGCATCGCCCTGATGCTCGCGGCGCTGGCCTGGGCGGGCGCCTCGGCTCTGCAGGGGCGATTCGGGGAGCGGTTGGGGAATCACCGCATCACGACGATCAGCCTGAGCTCGCTGCTCATCGCCATGCTGTGCGTGCTCACGGCCGCGGTGTTCGATGTCTCGGCCGCCGTCGTCGTGGTGGGCTGGGCGTTCGCTGGGGGCGGGATGGGGCTGCTCTATCCGCGTCTCACGGTGCTGACGCTGGCCTACTCGGACGACACCGACCAGGGCTTCAACTCCTCGGCGCTGTCGATCTCGGATGCGTCCGGATCGGCCGTCGCCATCGCCCTCGCCGGGCTCGGCGTCGCGACCCTCGGCGGCGGGGCAGGGGCGTTCAGCGCGGTGTTCGCGTTCTGTATCGTCCTCGTCGTGCTGGCTCTGGTGCCCGGTCTCAGGCTCGGGCACGCGGCGGAGTCGGCGGCGCGCTGATCACTCCGGCGAGGGCGGTGACCCCGAGCTCGAAGACGCGATCGAGGCCGGCGGTGACATCGACGTCATCGGTGTCCGGCAGGGCGCCGTGGCTGTCGGCGTGCATGCGCTGCTGCACGAGCGTGGCATGGCCGAGCACGAAGTGCAGGATCGCGGCGCTCCGATCCTCCACATCGGCGGCACCCTGCGCGCGCAGCGCATCGGCCAACGCGGTCTGCGCCTGCGAGGAGCCGAGCTGGAGCGCGTAGGTGCTGAGGACCAGCTCCGCGCCGTCGCGGTAGGTGAAGAGCGCGTCACGGATGCCCCGCGCCGTCGCGACGACGTCGGTCGGCTCGCTCGGGATCGTCGCGGTGATCCGATCGGCCAGCTCCGCGAGCAGCTCCTGCTTGTTCGCGAAGTGCCAGTAGAGCGCGCTCGGTTGCACGTCGAGGCCTGCCGCGATACGCCGCATCGAGAGGTCTGCCAGCCCCACCTCGTCGAGCAGAGCGAGGGCACTCCTGGCCACGCTGTCGCGGTCGTGACGTGCGGGATTGGGCTCAGGGCTCATGCTCCGATTATAGTGAACGACGTTCAGGTGAACAGTGTTCAGGTGAGACGCGTGGAGAGGCCCAAGGTGACGACATCCCCTCAGATCGGCATCGCTCCGATCAGCCTCGACCGGGTGTCGGTGCAGATCGACGGTCGTCGGGTGCTGCACGACGTCAGCGCCGAGCTCACAGCGGCGACCATCGCCGTGATCGGGGCGAACGGGTCCGGCAAGTCGACCTTTGCGAGAGTGCTGAACGGCCTCATCGCGCCCCACAGTGGTTCGGTGTCGGTACACGGGCTCGACACGGTGCGTGAGCGTGCCGCGGTGCGCAGACTCGTGGGCTTCGTGTTCACCAACCCGGATGCGCAGATCCTCATGCCGACCCCTGCCGAAGACCTCGCGCTGTCGTTGCGCGGCCTCCCGAGGAAGGAGATCGCCGAACGCGTCAGGCAGGCCCTCCGGGCGCACGGACTGGAGGCACATGCGGAGGTACCCGCGTCGAGCCTGTCCGGCGGGCAGAAGCAGATGCTCGCGCTGGCCTCGGTGCTGATCGCGGCACCGAGGATCATCGTCGCGGACGAGCCGACGACGCTCCTCGATCTGCGCAACGCCCGCCGCATCGGCGACCTCCTGCTCGCCCAGCAGGCTCAGCTCGTGGTGGTGACGCACGACCTCGACCTCGCGGCCCGCTGCGACACCGCGCTGCTCTTCGAGGACGGACGGATCGTCGCCTCAGGCCCGCCACCGACGGTGATCGCGGCATATCGTCAGGCCTGCGCGTGATCGCGCTGTACCGCCCGGGAACGGGGATCCTTCATCGCCTCCCCGCCGGGGTCAAGCTCGCGGCGCTCGCGTTCGGGGCTCTCTTTCTCTCGCTGTATCCGCACGACCCGATCAGCATCGCCGTCTCGCTCCTGATCGTCGTCGGGCTCTACGGCGTGAGCGGGATGTCGCTCCGCGTGCTCCTGGTCGAGATGTGGCGACTGCGGTGGATCGTCCTCGTCCTCGCCGCCGCGCTGGTGATCTTCGTGTCGCCGGTGGCCGCGTGGATCAGCACAGGAAGGGTCCTGGCGGTGCTGCTCCTGGCCGGCCTGCTCACGCTCACCACCCGGATGGCAGACCTTCTCGAGGTGTTGCACCGGCTCCTGCGGCCGCTGCGCAGGGTCGGGGCGGACCCGGAGGCGATGGCGCTGACGATATCGCTGACCCTCGCCACCATCCCGGTGATCGCCGGGTTCGCCGCACGCGTGCGGGAGGCTGAGCAGGCGCGTGATGTGCGCCTGGGCGTCCGCGCCGTGGTGCCCCTGCTCGTGCTCGCGCTCACGCATGCGGACGAGGTCGGAGACGCGCTGGCGGCGAGGGGCATGGGCTGACTCAGGCCGGCACGAGCCTGGCGGTGGGGGATGCCGACTGAGACGCCGCCCCTGCGGAGGAAAGCGACGACATCCGCAGGGAGGCCGCGATCAGTGCGATCGCGATCAGTGCGGTCGCGACCGAGGTGCCGAGAGCCAGCAGCAGCACGACGCCGACGAGGCCGCTCAGGGTTCCCACGACGAGTCGACGCCTCGAAAACGTCGCCGGGGGTGCGGGCTGCGATTCGAATCGCGTGAACACGACGGCTACGAGGGCCGTCAGAGCGACGGCGGTCGCGAGCCAGAGCGGGCGCCCGGCCCACCAGCCCGCGCTGTCCAGCGCCGGCAGCGTCATACCGGTCATGAGGGCGAACACGGCGGTGGAGCCGGCCATGAGCAGCAGCACCGGCATGTGCCACAGGTAGATCGTCATCGTGCGCACCGTGACGAACCCGGTGAACGCGGCGACCCGCGGCCGACGGCTGAACCGCTCGAGACGCTCACGGTGCAGCGACAGCAGGCTGGTGTGGGCGACGCCGACCAGGAGGAGCGCGGCCGTCGGCGGGTTGATGTTGGCGATCAGGTCGGGGGAGTAGATCCCGAAGGCGAACGTCGCCACCAGAGTCAGGAGGGCGGCGATGCCGGCAGCGGCACGGACGCGTCTGCTGAGCCGGTCGATGCTGCCGTCGGCGAGGAAGAAGCCGAGCTGCTGGAGGGTCATCCACACGAAGGCGAGGTTCAGGAAGCCCAGGCCTTCGATTCCGGAGGCCGCCCGAAATACGTCGACGGCAATCGCGGCGACGGCCAGGGATCCGATGGTCCGCAGGGGCGCGCGCTCGTGAGAGGCGGCGAGGAGGGGGAGCAGCGCCTGGCAGAGGAGGAAGACACCCAGGAACCAGAGCGGCTGCCCGTAGCGGAAGCCGGCCGTCGCGATCAGGTCGGCAGGGACGCCCGAGACGGTGAGCAGGGCGAGCGCGAGTCCGATGACGGCGATCGTGAAGATCGCCGGACGCAGCAGGCGGTGCACCCGGCCGGCGACGAAGCCGATGGCCGTTCCTCCGCGCTGACGCATCCGCTGATAGGCGAGGAGTCCGGAGAAGCCTCCGATTACGAAGAACAGCGGCATCACCTGCAGGAACCAGCTGAGCGGTGCGATCCATGCCGTTTCGTCGCTGGCGTTGTCGAAGACCGGGCCGGACTCGCCGACGGTGACGCCGACCATGATCGCGTGCAGGAGGACGACGCCGAGGACGCAGAGGGCCCGGAGGAAGTCGATCCCGGTGTCACGGGATGCGCGCGGGGGAGCCGTGGTGCTGACGGCGCGCGGTGCCTGGACGATGGTCATGAGTCCTCCTCGGAAGCGGTGTTCCAGGAGACTATGGACGCGGTGCAGGCGGAGGCATCACCCTCGGGTGCTGTTGCGACCCCCTACGACGGGGTGAGTCAGGATGAGGGCTCTACGAGTCCGGTGTCGTAGGCGAGGATCACGGCGTGCACGCGGTCGCGCAGGTTCAGCTTCGCGAGCACCTTGCCGACGTGCGTCTTCACGGTCTGCTCCGCGATGAAGAGCTCGGCGGCGATCTCCGTGTTGGAGCGTCCTCGACCGATGAGCACGAGCACCTCGCGCTCCCGATCGGTGAGGTCGGCCAGGGTTGTCGCCGAACGCGGTGCCCGGGGGCGACGGCCGGCGAACTGCTCGATCATGCGACGGGTCACACTGGGGGCGAGCAGCGCATCTCCACCTGCAACGACCCGCACCGCGTGCACGAGTTCCTCCGGTAGTGCGTCCTTCAGCAGAAACCCGCTGGCACCGGCCTCGAGGGCGTCGTACACGTAGTCATCGATGTCGAACGTCGTCAGCATCAGTATCCGGGGCACGTGCGCCGCGGGGTAGGCGGGGCCGAGGATGCGCCGAGTCGCCTCGATCCCATCCAGCTCGGGCATGCGCACGTCCATGAGGATCACGTCGGGATCGAGACGCGCCGCCAGGGTGACCGCCTCCGCACCGTTGGCGGCCTGCCCCGTGACGCGGATGCCGTCGTGGGCATCGAGGAGCGCAGCGAAGCCTGCTCGTACCATGGCCTGATCGTCGGCGATGAGCACGCTGATCGTCACGGGTTCTCCTTCTCGAGGGGGGTGGACAGTGCTGGGCTCCTCAGCGACGGGGCCGCGGTCGTGTCAGCGGCGACACCGGCGTCGAGGGGGAGCGCGGCGTCGACATTCCACCCGCCGTCCGGCGCCGGTCCTGCGGAGAGGCTTCCGCCGAGGATCTCTGCGCGCTCGCGCATTCCGCGGAGGCCGTAGCCGCCGCCATGACCGTCCGGGCTGTGTGGTGGTGCGGCGCTGTGCACCAGGATGCGGAGAGTGCGGGCCTCCGCGCGCACACGCACGGAGATCCGCGCACCCGGGGCGTGGCGGACGGCGTTGCTCAACGCCTCCTGGACGATGCGGAACGCGGCGATCTGCACGGCGGGGGCGGCCGAGGCGGCGGTCTCGCCGCCCTCCAGCAGGAGGCCGACCTCGACGCCGGCGCGGCGGATGCTGTCGACCAGGGCAGGGATGTCGTCGATACCCTGCTGGGGCGCGAGCTCGGCACTCTGGTCCTCGGTGCGGAGCACGCCGAGCATGCGGCGCATCTCGGTGAGTGAGCCCCGGGCGGTCGCCGCGATGTCGTCGAACTCGGCGATCGCCGCATCGTCGAGCTCGGGGATCCGGTACTTCGCGGTCGAGGCCTGCACCTGGATCACGGACATGCTGTGCGCCACCACGTCGTGCAGCTCTCTGGCGATCTTCGTGCGCTCCTCCACGAGAGCGCGTCTGGCCTCCTCGAGCGCGCTGTGCTCCTTCTCACGTGTCAGCTCGGCGGCCACTCTGGCGCGTCCGGCGATGAGCGCCGCGATGAGGAACATGGCGGAGGCGACGGCCGTCGTCACGATGAGGTCGGCTGTGGCGCTCGCGGATGACTCCGGCAGCGCCACCATGTCGGGACGAAGCAGCGGCGCGAGAAGAGAAGCGATCGCCCCGAGGATCAGTGCGAAGGCGCCGAGCCGTGCGCCGTGCAGGAACGTGAGGACACCGACGAACAGGACGAACGTCAGGAGCGCGGGGACGGACCAGGGCCAGGGGGAGCGGATCGCCAGTTCCGGCACGACCGTGAGCGGAAGGGCGAGCGCCCCGGCGGTGAAGAGCCCGATGGCCCAGCGGGGGTGCGAGATCGACAGCAGCGGAGAGACGCACAGAGCCGCGCCGAGGATGAACGACAGGGGCAGCGGAGTGCCGTACAGCACGCTCTGCAGCGACACCAGCACCGAGAACAGCGCCACGACCGCCGCACACAGCGCAATGAAGGCGGAGGTGCGGCGGCTGATCCGTGGTCGGCGAGGTGAGCGCTCGCGGCGGCGTGCCATGACAGTCATCCTGCCAGCTGCGGGGTCGGCACACGGCGTCGACGGGCTGCGGCGATCCTGTCGATCACGAAGCCGACGACCAACGCGATGGCGATGCCGAGCCCGGCGCTGAGCAGAGGTTGATCCTTGATCCAGGCGCCGGCGAGCAGACCGATGGCCAGGCTGAACACGCTCCAGCTGACTCCGGCGATCAGGCTGAGCGGGAGGAAACGCCGCCAGGGGAAGTCGAGGGCCCCAGCCGTCATGTTGACGGCGACCCGTCCGACGGGGATGTACCGGGCGCCGAGGATCAGGGTGGCGCTGCGGCGATCGAGTGCGCGTTGGGCATGTGCGAACGCCGCAGCGACCCGTGGCCGTCGCATCCACGCGAAACGGGTGGTGCCCAGCCCGCGGCCGATGAGGAAGGCGATGTTGTCGCCGATGGCCGCGCCGATCGCGGCGACGGCACCGAGCAGCAGCAGATTCCCCTCGCCGGTGGAGGCGGTGACGGCCGCCGCGGCCACGAGCACGGTCTCGCTGGGGATCGGGGGGAAGAAGCCGTCGATGATGGTGACGGCGAACAGCACCAGATACAGCCAGGGCGACGCGATCGCCTGCATGATGAGCTCGTTGAGGATGTCCACTCCCGCACGTTATGCGGCAGGCGATGGCACAGGCATCCCTCTGAGGTATCGGGACGCTCACTCTCCGGGCTGATCTTGCTGACCGCGACGCCCGGCTACGACGCTTATACTGGGAGGCTGGCCGATCGGCCGAACAACCTCCCCGAAAGAACGGACGTCCGCTGTGCTTGCCGTGCACGACCTCGAGATCCGCGTTGGCGCGCGCCTGCTGATGGAGAACGTCTCGTTCCGCGTCGCCGACGGAGACAAGATCGGACTCGTCGGCCGCAACGGGGCCGGAAAGACCACGCTCACCAAGGTGCTCGCGGGCGACGTGCTGCCCTCCGGCGGAAGCGTGACCCGCTCCGGCGAGCTCGGCTACCTGCCGCAGGACCCCCGTTCGGGCAACCCCGAAGACCTCGCGCGCACCCGCATCCTCGATGCTCGCGGGCTCGGTCAGCTCAACCTCGGCATGACCGAGGCCGCGCTCGCGATGGGCTCCGACGACCCGGCGGTGGCCGACAAGGCGATGAAGCGCTATGCCCGCCTCACCGAGCAGTTCGAGGCACAGGGCGGCTATGCGGCAGAGGCCGAGGCCGCCTCCATCGCCAACAACCTGTCGCTTCCCGACCGCATCCTCGACCAGCCGCTGTCGACGCTCTCCGGTGGTCAGCGTCGCCGCATCGAGCTTGCCCGCATCCTGTTCTCCGACGCCGAGACGATGATCCTCGACGAGCCGACGAACCACCTCGACGCCGACAGCGTCGTGTGGCTGCGGGAGTTCCTCAAGGGCTACAAGGGTGGACTGATCGTGATCAGCCACGATGTCGAGCTGGTCGGCGAGACGGTGAACCGCGTGTTCTACCTCGACGCCAACCGCCAGAGCATCGACACCTACAACATGAACTGGAAGAACTACCTGCGCCAGCGGGTGGCCGATGAGGAGCGCCGCAAGAAAGAGCGTGCGAACGCCGAGAAGAAGGCGACGACCCTGCAGCTGCAGGCCGCACGCTTCGGGGCGAAGGCCTCGAAGGCCGCTGCTGCGCATCAGATGATCGCGCGCGCCGAGAAGCTGCTCGCGGGGCTCGACGAGGTGCGCCAGGAAGACCGGGTCGCGAAGCTGCGCTTCCCGAAGCCGGCGCCCTGCGGCAAGACGCCGATGATGGCGTCAGGCCTGTCGAAGTCGTACGGATCGCTCGAGATCTTCACCGATGTCGACCTGGCCATCGATCGCGGTTCCAAGGTGGTCGTGCTCGGTCTCAACGGTGCGGGCAAGACCACGCTGTTGCGCATGCTCGCCGGTGTCGACCAGCCGGACACGGGGCAGCTGGAGCCGGGGCACGGTCTCAAGGTCGGGTACTACGCGCAGGAGCACGAGAACCTCGATGTGAACCGCTCGGTGCTGGAGAACATGGTCTCGGCCGCGCCGCACATCACCGAGACCGAAGCCCGCAAGGTGCTGGGGTCGTTCCTGTTCACGGGCGACGATGTGCTCAAGCCCGCCGGAGTGCTCTCCGGTGGAGAGAAGACGCGTCTGTCGCTTGCGACGCTCGTCGTCTCGTCCGCGAACCTGCTGCTGCTCGACGAGCCGACCAACAACCTCGACCCCGCCTCCCGCGAGGAGATCCTCGGTGCGCTCGCGCACTACGAGGGCGCTGTCGTGCTCGTCTCGCATGATCCGGGCGCCGTGCAGTCGCTCAACCCCGAGCGCGTGCTCATCCTGCCCGACGGTGTCGAGGACATCTGGAGCCAGGAGTACCAGGACCTCATCGAGCTCGCCTGATCCCTTCGCGGGAACGGGTGAGCCCGCAGAGTATTCGTGGCATAGTCGGGACCATGTCGATTGCGCCACCCCCGTCCTTGTCAGACATCAGGGAGTGGTTGCGTGCGCAGCCTTCCCTCACCGGCGCCGCGCCGACGCTCGACCTCGCAGAGCTTCCCGAGGATCCTGAGCCGCTCTTCGTCGACTGGATCGGGGAGGCGGCCGAGAGCGGGGTCGCAGAGCCGCACACGGCCACACTGGCGACGGTGGACGGTGACGGCATACCGGATGCGCGGACACTGATCCTCAAGAACGTCGATGCGGAGGGATGGTCGTTCGCCGGGGCGCGCTCTTCCCGCAAGAGCCAGCAGATCGCTGCGCGCCCCGCCGCGGCGTTGAACTTCTGGTGGCAGCCGCTCCGGCGAGCCGTTCGCGTGCGAGGAATGATCCGAGAAGCTTCTCCGGTGGAGAGCGCCGCAGATCTCGCCGCGCGCTCGGCCGAGGCCCGCGGTGGCATCGCGGCGGGGGAATGGGTTCTCTGGAGGATCGTTGCGACGCGAGTCGAGTTCTGGCAGGGATCAGCGGACCGGAATCATAACCGGATCATCTATCGTCGCGCGGAGGGTGGCTGGCAACGCACCGTGATGGGCTCGATCACCGGCGTGGAGAGCGATCAGATCGTCGACGGACGTGCATGAGCGACTGTCAGGTGGTCGAGGTCGGGACGCTCGAGGAATGGCGCACCCACCACGGTGGCTTCGACGTCTCGCGATGAACGGCGCTGGCTCTGTCTCCGCAGCGGCTGCACCGATCAGCGCACGTCGAGCAGTTCGTCCTCGACGTCGGCATCGTGGTCCTTGCGACGCGACTTCCTGACCGGGGCCGGCGCGCCCTCGACCTCTTCGCGGTGCTTCACGATCTCCGTGCGGATGATGTATCCGATGAAGATGAAGCCCATCAGGGCGAAGAGAATCCACTGGATCGCGTACGACAGATGGGGACCGGGATCGTCGGTGGGGGAGTCGAATCCACCCAGTGCGCCGTCCCCTGCCGGTTCCTCGCTGATCACTCGTCCGTAGGCGCTCGTGATCACATCGCCGTCGACGAGCGTCGCGATCGACGGCAGGTTGATGGTCGGGACCTGTCCTTCGGGTGCCCCGCGACCCGAGGCCGGTAGCTGCTCGCCCGGGCGAAGTCGCACCGTGACCTCGGCTTCCCCCGAGGGAGGGGCCGGCACCGAATCCGGGGCATCGCCATCGCCGGGCGGCACCCAGCCGCGATCGACGATGAAGATGCGTCCATCGGCGTCACGGAACGGCACCAGCACCTCGAAAGCACTGGTCCCACCGTGAGGGCGGTTCCTGACCAGCAGCTGCTGTTCCGCCAGGTATTCGCCCTTCAGGACCACCGGGCGCCACTCATCGGCCGGATCGAGCGCGCCGTCGTCTCCGATGAGATCGGTCAGGGGGACGGGGTCGGCGTCGTAGTTCTGCTCGACGAGTTCGATCTGCGCGGCGCGGGATTCGTTCCGCTCGAACTGCCAATGCGACAGGAACACGCACGCGACCCCGAATCCGATCGCGATGAGCACGTAGATGACCCACCGGGTCAGTCGTCGGCTCATGCCGGAACTCCGTCTCGAACAGTCACCGGGAACTCACGTGCTGCGAGGTAGTCGCGGAGGTACTCGACATGCTCATCGCAGGCCAGCCAGATCTTCTCCCGATCAATGGCGTGGATCCGAGGATTACGCCACACGACCTGTCTGGTCGCCGCGCTCCGGCACCCGGCGCGCGAGCATTCGAGCTGTGTCATCGGTCCTTGGGGCCTTCATGGATCGTGAACACCGGCGGGGTCGTCGCCTCGGGCTCGATCGGAACCGGTCCCGGCGATTCCAGCTCCTGCAAAGGCGACTCCGCCGTGGCTTCGGTGCTGTCGCTGCCCGCGTTCGCGAACACCACGGCGATGTACGGAAGCACGGCCGCCGAGATCCCGAAGACCCAGGTGTACCACCCGTAGGGCTGGACGAGCACCATGAGTGCGAAGCACACGATGCGGATGGTCATCGTCAGGACATATCGGCGCACGCGATGGTCAGCCTCGTCCTGCGGAGACTGCGGCAGGGAGGTGACGGCCGGGACTTGACGCGCGTTCTTCACGATGCCTCAAGCCTACGCCGCTGCCGACCCGTCGGCGTGCCCCTTCTGCGGCAGATCAGCGGGAGAAGATGAAGGGCAGGCTGAACGCTCCGACGAACAGGAAGCTGATGATGATGCCGATGAGGGTGAAAGCGGCGATCGCGATCATCGCGTAGCCGAGGATCAGTCCGGCGATGGCCATGCCTCGACCGCCGATGCCGGGATCACGCCGGGTCTGCCCGAGCGCCATGTGACCGGTGATGACGGCTGCGATCGACGCCAGCACCGGAATGATGGCCCAGACGAGCACGACTCCGGCGATGCCGCAGATCAGCGAGGTGATCGCGAGTCCACTCGTGGGGCGCGGGGCCGGGACTGCGGGGTAGACCGGTGCGCCGTAGGGCGCATATGCAGGCGGGGTCGCAGCTGCGGGCGGGATCTCCCAGGTCGGCGGGGTCGTCGGGCTGTACGCCGGCGGGACGGGCTGGTTCTGCGCCGGCTGCGGGGCGGGCTGCACCGGATACGCGGGAAGGGCCGGTACGACGGGGAAGGCAGCCGGAGCGGGCGGCCGAGGCGGAATGCGAGGTGGCTCGCCGGCAGGAGGGGGAGTGCGGTTGTCGCTCACGGTGAAGCCTTTCGTCTCGATCAGAGTTCCAGCACCGTCCGTGCCTGTCAAACGCCGGGAGGTGGTCGGGCGGGGCATCGTCGGTAGGATCGATGACGGCTCGGGAACTCGGGCCACCGGCCCAGAGCAGGAGTGTCCCCATGAGCGCTGAGCGCGTCGTCCTCGTCACCGGCGGAAACCGCGGTATCGGCCGCGCGATCGCGGAGCGCTTCGTGCGGGATGGGTACCGCGTCGCGGTCACCGCCCGCAGCGGCGAAGGGCCGGAGGGAACGCTCACCGTCCGCGCGGACGTCACGGATGCCGCTGCCCTCGACGCCGCGTTCACCGAGGTGGAGCAGCAGCTCGGTCCGGTCGAGATCGTCGTCGCCAACGCCGGCATCACGAAGGACACCCTCCTCATGCGCATGAGCGAGGACGACTTCGACAGCGTGGTCGCCACGAACCTGGGAGGAACGTTCCGCGTCGTCAAGCGTGCCTCGAAGGGCATGCTCCGCGCGCGGTTCGGCCGCATCATCCTGATCTCGAGTGTCGTGGGGCTCTACGGTTCCGCCGGGCAGGCGAACTACTCCGCATCGAAGAGCGCCCTGGTCGGCTTCGCCCGCTCGATCACGCGTGAGCTCGGGGCCCGCGGGATCACGGCCAACGTCGTCGCTCCAGGCTTCATCGAGACGGACATGACCGCGGAACTGCCCGAGGAGACCCAGAAGCAGTACAAGGCGAGCATCCCGGCGGCACGATTCGCGACCCCCGACGAGGTCGCGGGCGTGGTGACCTGGCTCGCGGGTGATGACGCCGGCTACATCTCGGGCGCGGTCATCCCCGTCGACGGCGGACTCGGGATGGGGCACTGATCCCGAGGTCGAATCTCAGCGTGCGATCGCCGCGCTGAGGAGTTCCGCGAGCCTCTCGGGAACCGAGAACTGCGGCCAGTGACCGGAGCCGATGCGCACGACCTCGGCGTCGTCGATCGCACGGTACTCGGCGGCGTAGGCGCCCCACTGGTCGATCATCCCCTCGAACGCGGCCTGATCCAGGCCACCCATCAGCAGCGTCACCGGCACTCGGTACCGCGCAGGGTTCACCAGCGCGATGGCGTCGGTGGGCACTCTGGCGGGAACACTGCGGGTGAGCGGCGCCGTACGCGCTCGCGTCGACTCGTCGAGATCGCTGACGTCCTCGTCGGGGAAGAACTCCCAGCCGGGGAAGGGCACCACACCGTCGACGACCTCGAACTCGCTGATCCCGCTCCCGGCCGGCGGCGGAGCGGTGTCGACGAAGATGACACGGCTCACGCGCTCGGGGCGCGCATCGGCCACGCCCCACGCGACGTTCCCGCCCCCGCTGTGACCGACCACCACGACGTCTCCTGACAGAGCGTCCACGGCGGACACCGCTGCCGCGATCCAGTGCGCGATGCCGATCTCGGCAGAGGTCGACGCGGGGTCATCGAGTCCGGGCAGGGTGAGCGGATGCGCGCGATGCCCTGCCTCTTCGAGGGCGGGGACCACCCCTTCCCAGCTGGATGCGTCGAGCCAGAGGCCGGGGATGAGCAGGATGTCCATGAACCGACGCTAGCGGTGGCGCCGGGCTTTCTCCAGGCTTCGGTCTACGGCAGAAGTGCGATGACCTCGGCAAGATCCTGCGGGCCGATCACGAGGCTGGCGGCCGCGCGCACGGCGGGCTTGGCGTTGAAGGCGATGCCGAGGCCTGCCACCGCCATCATCTGCAGGTCGTTCGCGCCGTCGCCGATCGCGATGGTCGCCCTGGGGCCGACGCCGAGCTCTGCGGCCCATCCCTGGAGCGAGGATGCCTTCGCGGCGCCGTCGACGATGTCGCCGTCGACCCGGCCGGAGAGCACGCCGTCTGCGACGTCGAGGCGGTTCGCTCGCCAGCGATCGACGCCGAGCTCGGGGGCGACGCTGTCGAGGATCTCGTGGAAGCCTCCCGAGACGACGCCGACGACACCTCCGCGGTCGTGGACGGCCGCGGTGAGTTCACGTACCCCGGGGGTGGGCTCGATCCGCGCCCGGACACGCTCAAACGCCGAGACGGGAACGCCTTCGAGTGCCGCCACTCGGGAGCGCAGGCTCGTCGCGAAATCGACCTCGCCGCGCATCGCCGCCTCCGTAGCGGCCTGCACTTCGGAGCGCCGTCCGGCTTCGTCGGCAAGCAACTCGATCACCTCATTGCGGATGAGGGTGGAATCGGCATCGAGGACGACGAGGAAACGCGCGGCAGTCACCCGTCGAGCCTAGCGATCACCGGGACGGTCGGCGTGCTCCGTGACGCACTCAGCGTTCGATGAAGACGCCCTTGCCGACGACCGTGATGCCGGATTCGGTGACGGTGAAACCACGGGCCAGGTCGCGTTCGCGATCGACGCCGACCGTCGCGCCATCGGCCAGCACCACGTTCTTGTCGAGGATCGCCCGATGGATGCGCGCCCCCTGCCCGACGTGCACGTGGTCGAAGACGACCGAGTCCGTGATGGTCGATCCGCCCCCTGCCAGGGTCCACGGACCCACAACGCTGCGTTCCAGGTGGGTACCGGACAGCACGGATCCGAGCGAGACGATCGAGTCGATCGCGTTGCCGATGCGACCGACCGAGTCACGGACGAACTTCGCCGGCGGGGAGTTGACCGCCTGCGAGTGGATCGGCCACTCCATGTTGTAGAGGTTGAAGATGGGCAGGGTGGAGATCAGATCGCGGTGCGCGTCGTAGAACGAATCGATCGTCCCCACGTCTCGCCAGTACGAGCGGTCGCGCGGCGAGGAGCCGGGGACCTCGTTCTGCTTCATGTCGTAGTAGCCGGCCTCGCCGCGCTCGACGAAATAGGGGACGATGTCGCCACCCATGTCGTGCCCCGACACGGGGGACTCCCCGTCTGCCTCGACGGCGGCGATCAGCGCGTCGGCGTCGAAGATGTAGTTGCCCATCGAGGCGAGCACCTCGTGGGGGGAGTCCTCGAGACCTGCGATGTCGGTCGGCTTCTCCAGGAACTGCTTGATCCGTCCCGATTCCGCGTCGGCGTCGATCACACCGAACTGCGACGCGAGCGCGAGCGGCTGACGGATGCCGGCGACGGTCGCCTTCGCGCCGGACTCGATGTGGGCTTCGAGCATCTGACGGAAGTCCATGCGGTAGACGTGGTCGGCGCCGATCACCACGACGATGTCGGGCTTCTCGTCGTTGATGAGGTTCATGCTCTGCAGGATCGCGTCGGCAGAGCCGGAGAACCACCGCTTGCCCAGGCGCTGCTGCGCGGGCACGGACGTGACGTACGAGTCGAGCAGGGCCGACATCCGCCACGTCTGCGAGATGTGCCGGTCGAGGCTGTGGGACTTGTACTGCGTCAGCACCACGATCTGGCGCAGTCCTGAATTGATGAGGTTCGAGATGGCGAAGTCGATGAGCCTGTACTGTCCGCCGAACGGCACTGCGGGTTTCGCTCTGTCGGCCGTGAGGGGCATGAGGCGCTTGCCCTCGCCGCCGGCGAGGATGATCCCGAAGACCTTCTTTGGAGCGGACATGGCTCCACCATAGATGCCTTCGTCGTCGCTGTACTAGCGTTCAGACATGCGAGTTGAAATGATCACGAAGGAGTACCCGCCGGAGGTCTACGGCGGTGCCGGCGTGCACGTCGCCGAGCTCGTCGCGGCCCTCAGGGAGCACGTGGACGTGCAGGTGCGCGCGTTCGGCGCTCCCCGAGACGAGGCGGGTACCTTCGCGTACCGCACGCCCGTGGCGCTCGCGGGGGCGAATGCCGCATTGCAGACGCTCGGCACCGATCTGGAGATCGTCTCGGCCATCGCCGACGCCGACCTGGTGCACAGTCACACCTGGTACGCGAACTTCGCCGGTCACCTCGCCTCCCAGCTGCACGGCATCCCGCACGTCCTCACAGCGCACAGCCTCGAGCCCCTGCGGCCGTGGAAGGCGGAGCAGCTCGGGGGCGGTTACGCCGTCTCGAGCGGGATCGAGCGACTGGCCTATGAGAACGCCGCAGCCGTGATCGCCGTGAGCGCAGGGATGCGCGCCGACATCCTGCGCAGCTACCCACAGGTCGACCCGGCGAAGGTCCGGGTGATCCACAACGGAATCGACGTCGAACGCTGGCGCCCTGTGCAGGACGAGTCGTTCCTGCGCTCGATCGGGATGGATCCGGACCGTCCTTCGGTGGTCTTCGTAGGACGAATCACGAGGCAGAAGGGGCTGCCCTATCTGCTGCAGGCTGCGCGGCTGCTCCCTCCGGAGGTGCAGCTGGTGCTCTGCGCCGGCGCTCCGGACACGCCGGAGATCATGGCCGAGGTGCAGGAGGGGGTGCGCCTGCTCCAGCAGAACCGCGACGGTGTGATCTGGATCGAGCGGATGCTGCCGCGGGACGAGCTGTCCGCCATCTTGACGGCAGCGACGACGTTCGTCTGCCCGTCGATCTATGAGCCGCTGGGCATCGTGAACCTCGAGGCCATGGCGTGTGGTGCTGCCGTGGTGGGAACGGCGACCGGCGGGATCCCGGAGGCCGTCGCCGACGGCGTCACCGGGCGTCTCGTCCCGATCGAGCAGGTGCAGGACGGCACGGGCACACCGGTCGATCCGCAGCGTTACGTCGCGGATCTGGCCGCCGTGCTCACCGAGGTGGCGATGGATCCGGAGAGGGCACGCGCCTACGGCGAGGCCGGACGCGAGCGGGCGCGCAACGAGTTCAGCTGGGCGGCGATCGCCGAGACGACGCGCGCGCTCTACGCGGAGCTGACCGCCTGAGCCGATAGGCTGGGGACATGCCGAGCGCTCTGGAATTCACTGACGTCGTCGTGCGCCGTGAGGGGCGCAACATCATCGATCACGTGACCTGGCAGGTCGACGATGATCAGCGATGGGTGATCCTCGGCCCGAACGGCGCGGGCAAGACGACGCTCCTGCAGCTGGCCGACACGCTCATGCACCCGACCGCCGGAACAGTGACGGTGCTGGGGGAGACCCTCGGCCGCACCGACGTGTTCGAGGTGCGTCCGCGTATCGGGTTCGCCTCCTCGGCGATGGCCAAGCGGGTCCCTCGTGACGAGACGGTCCTCAACACCGTGCTCACTGCCGCCTACTCGGTGCTCGGCCGATGGAACGAGAGCTACGAGGACATCGATGAGCGTCGCGCGCTCCGTGTCCTCGCCGACTGGCGCCTCGACCACCTGGCCGACCGCACCTTCGGCACGCTCAGTGACGGCGAGCAGAAGCGCGTCCAGATCGCGCGCGCCGTGATGACCGACCCGGAGCTCCTGCTGCTCGACGAGCCCACGGCATCGCTCGATCTCGGCTCCAGGGAAGAGCTCCTCGCGCTCCTCAGCGGCTACGCCTCCTCCCCGACGACCCCGGCCATGCTCATGGTGACGCACCACGTGGAGGAGATCCCCGTGGGGTTCACCCACGTCATGCTGATCCGCGACGGTGCCGTCGTGGCCGCAGGACCGATCGCCGAGACGCTCACCGCGGAGGCGCTCACCGACACCTTCGGCATGCCGATCGTGCTCACCAGCGAAGACGGACGCTACGCGGCACGCGCAGCATCCTGATGAGCGTCTGATAGAATCGACCCTTGGTGCTCTCTGCACCGCAGACTTCCCTCGTCCCTGGCACAATCCAGGGCAGCAACTAAGGAATCCCATGAAGACTGACATTCACCCCGAGTACAAGGCTGTCGTGTTCCGCGACCTCGGATCGGGCGAGACGTTCCTCACCCGTTCGACCGTGTCGAGCGACAAGACCATGGAGCTGGACGGCGTGGAGTACCCCGTCATCGACGTCGAGATCTCCTCGGCTTCGCACCCGTTCTACACGGGCAAGCAGCGCATCATGGACTCGGCCGGCCGCGTCGAGAAGTTCAACCAGCGCTTCAAGGGCTTCGGCGGCTCGTCCAAGTAACGACCGTCACGAAGAAGGCCCCATGCTCCTCGGAGCGTGGGGCCTTCTTCATTCTCAGATGTCGACGTCGCATCCGACCGTGCTCCGAGGCGTCAGAGGTCGAGCCGGATCCGCCCGTCGTCGATCGTGTCAGGGGGATCGCCGGGCGCCGGTGCCGGAGCTGTCCTCTGTGTCTGGCGGTCGCGTTCCATTCCCGCTTCATGCGCAGTCGGCGACCAGACGGCGTCGAACGCGCCGCCGAGGCCGCCACCACTGCTCTCGTACTTCTTCTCGATGGGTACCTTCGAGAAGCCGAAGGCGATCATGACGATCACGGCGGAGACCAGGAGCAGCAGCACTCCGACCGTGACGATCACCCCCACACCCTGTTCCATGCGCTCCAGACTAGGCGTCGGGTGGGACGAGGGCATCCTCCTCGAGGAGGAGATACTCAGCGCACGCGGCGGCCGTGGGCGAGGTCGATCAGGTGGGACAGCACCGGTCCGCTGCGCAGGCCGTTGTGCTCGTGCTCACTCGTCTGCCAGAGCTGCACGCCCGGGAGCAGCTTCGCGGTCTCGAGAGAGAACTCGTAGGGCACGTAGACGTCGTTGATGTAGACCGCGGCCGCACCGGTCGCACCCGACGCCGAGATGGCGGCGGCATCGTAGATGCTCGGCCACTCGAACTCGGCGAGGTGGAGGGCGACATCGCGCCACGGCTGGAACGCGGGCACCGTCTCGGTCCACTCGCGGCGGATGTGCTCGCCGGTGAACAGCGTAGGGTCGTCGCGGAAGTCTGTCGGCTCGGTGCGCTCGGCCGACCACCGGGTGGCATGGCCGTCGGCGTAGCTCGATTCGTGGAACGCGAAGTACAGCGGGTTGCGGCCGTCGTAGGGCATCGCGTGCATCAGGTCGTACCGGAAGGCGTTGGAGGACGGATCGCGCTCCAGGATCGACCACAGGGTCTGCCACCCGTCGTTGGTGCCCAGCGCCGACCCCACCGACCGCAGGCGCGAGCGGGAGACCACCTCGCCGTCGGGAAGGACGATGCCACCGGCATCCGCCAGATCGACGAGTCGCCGCATGGCGTCGCGGTGCTCCGGGAATCGGCGGTAGTAGCGCTCGGACGCGTCGCGCATCTTGTCGTAGCAGAGCGCGTAGACATCGTCGGGGTGGCGTCCGACGGCGCTGAGACCACCCGTGATGAAGACGTCTTCGAGAGAGGCGGCGTCGGTGGAGAGGTAGGCCAGGGTCGTGAAGCCGCCGAACGACTGCCCGAGCACGCTCCACGTGGTGGCGCCCAGGTGCTCCCGCATCGCCTCGCAGTCGCGCACGATCGCGTCGGCGCGGAGGTGCGTGAGGTGCTCGGCCACGGCCTCCGCGCCGCGCGCGAGGTCGTGATCCCCGACCGGGGTGGAGAGTCCGGTCCCGCGCTGGTCGAGAAGGACCAGGCGGTAGTGGGCGAGTGCTTCATCGAGCCAGGCCGGCGACGTCGAGGAGTGGAACGGGCGCGGTGCCTCGTGCCCCGGCCCGCCCTGCAGGAAGACGAGGTAGGGGAGGGACTCTCCGCCTTCGCGGGCGACGACGCGCGCGAAGATGTCGATCGTGCGGTGGTCGGCGGGATCGCCCCACACCAGGGGGACGGTGAGCGTGTGCTCTTCGATGGTGAGATCCTGCAGCGTGCGGATGACGGTGCTCATGTTCACATCACATTTCCGATATAGGAGTACTTGACGAAGACCTCCGAGGCGATGCCCGACTCCTCGAGCACACCCTGCACAGCGGTCATCATGTAGTTGGAATCCCAGCCCATGTAGAGGAAATGGCCCTCGTCGAGCTCGTCCCACTGGCCCTTCCAGGCCATGTCCTGGTAGATCGGGCCCCCGTGTGCGGCGCAGTACGCGAGCGCGGCGGTCCTCGTGTCCGTCCAGGCGCGACGGAAGACCCGGTTGAACAGGTACTTCACGTCGGGCACCTCCCAGCGCTCACCGCGGTACTCGACGTAGTCGAACTCCCGCTCCCAGCCCGTCGGCCATCCGCGACGGCGGACGGCATCGAGGATCGGCGTCAGGCCGTCGTCGTCGATCTCCGGGAGTGCGGGACGCGCCCAGATGCGGATCAGGTCGGCGGTGAGTGCGATCGTGCGCCGAGTGATTGCCGCCGTGTTCCACGCGTCGACGTCGGCGAGGTCGCGCGTGGCGGGTACGGAACTGCGGGCGTAGGCGTCCGTGCGCTTGACGGGGAACGAGGCGCCGAACACCCGCTCGGTGAGGGGCTGTTCGAGCAGGGTCAGGTTGCCGAGGGTCGGGGCGAGGGCGCGGTGGCTGTTCTGCTCGTCCTCGGTGTACTCGATCCAGGGCCGTTCGCCATCGCCGGACCACGTGTCACCCGGCACGACAGGCACGATGTGCTCGACGTCGAAGGACTCGAGGTCGTCGACCCCCTCCAGCCTGCCGAGGACGTAGGCCGGGTGAGGGAGTTCGCTGTACTTCAGGACGGCGCTCACACGTTCGTCGGACGGGGTGATGCGCGCGAACGCACGTGCGAGTGCGTCCCGGCCGTCGCGCCGCGCGCGGCAGAGCCTCGCGACGAGTCTCTCGGTCGGCAGATTCACCAGTGCGCGTCGAAGGTAGAGGGTCTGCAGCCACTCCAATGTCTCGATGAGCTCGGAGCGGTCGATGACGCCCCGCGCGTGATCGCTGTAGACGCTCATCACGAGCGGATACGAGGAGCGGCCGAACGTGTTGACGTGGCGCAGCTGCTGCGCGATCTCGGGGTCCTGCTCCCGCGACGGATCGAGCAGGATGCCGTAGATCTCGGCGTGGTGCCGCCACTCGGACGCATCCGCCTGCAGATGGGAGAGGTCGACGCGGGGGAACGACTGCCGGAACGCGCTGTACACGCCGTGCTCGCCGTTCGCCGCGACCTCACGTCCGGTGACGAGCACGAGGTAGTGCCTCCAGAAGGCGCCGATCGCCTCGCCGGTGTGCCGCTCGATGGGCACCCAGAAGCGGGATTCGACATCGACCTGCTCAGCGTGGCTCAGCCCCATGAGGATGTAGTTGTGGATGAGCTCGTGGTCGCGCAATGGCTCACCCGTCGAGTTCAGGCTCTCGAAGATCTGCTGGGCGTTCGCCTGCGCGCCGAGGGTGATCGACACGTGCTCGAGCTTCTGCAGCCCGCGCCAGATGAGCGGAACCTCGTCCACGTGGATCTGGCTGCGGAAGAAGGCGTAGTTGTCGTCGAAGCGCGATTCGCGGTCGGCATCGTCGCGTCGGTCGAGCACCACGGATTCGTATAGGTCTGCCCAGGCGTCGTGCGGGCGCAGCTTCGTGCGGCCGGGGGCATCGGAGCGCACCAGCACGCGTTCGAGCGCCGCGGCCAGAGCCTGGTCGGTGTCGCGGACCGCGTGATGCAGAGCCGCCACCAGGAGCATGAGCGTGGTGATGCGCTGCTGCCCGTCGATGAGGATCAGGTCCGAATCGGCTGAGGCGCCGTCTTCGGCGGACAGGATCGAACCGATGAAGTGACGGTGGGCGTCGTCTTCACGGGCGACCGCGCGGATGTCGGACAGGAGACGTTCGCATCCCCCGATGTCCCACCGATACTGCCGCTGATACACGGGGACGACGATTGCGGTGGTGCCCGCCGCGAGCCACTCGATCGTGTTGACTGCTGTCGCCTCGACGTTGGTCGCGGTGCTCATGCTGGTGTCTCGTCCTCCCGTAGCGACGGGTGCCGAGGACTCGCCGGGCGCCCCGTTCAGTCTATTCGGTTATGCACGGCGGACCTCCGAAGGGCTCGCGGGTGACGCTGTTAGGCTTGCCTTATCAGGGCCTGTTAAAACGTGCTGGCCCCCGATGAAAGGAACATGACTCGATCATGGGTTACATCAAGTCCGCTGCCCTCGAGGAAAAGGGATTCGTCGTCCTCGACAGCTACAACCAGGAGCTCGACCCCAAGGAATGGCTCGACATCGAGTACAACGACTGGAAGTCGTCGGGTGACACCCGCTTCGCGCCGCTCGCCAGTGCCTTCGGCGACATCGAGTGCAACGGGTTCTGGAACCACAAGCCGCCGCGCACCGACAAGGACGGCGTCTGGATCGACTCGCAGACCGAGAAGGCCCCGAACCTGACGCGTCGCGCGCAGGAGCCGGGCGCCAACGTCGGCCGTTGCCGCGTGATCGAGCTGCAGCCGACCCCGTACGGAGACTGCCTCTACAACCTCCACCAGGACGACAACAACCGTCTGAACCCGGACGGCACCGGCTGGGTGGTCCGCGGCTTCTTCAACCTCACCGATGACAAGGACAGCTACTTCGTCCTGCGCGAGAACCGCACCGACCCGAGCATCGAGTACCGCATCGCGCTCCCCGCCGGCGCTCAGCTCATCGTCGACACCCAGCGCCTGTGGCACGCCGCCACGCACAACGGCACCGAGCCGCGCTACTGCCTCATCACGTCGTGGACCTCGGGCCCCGAGCTCGACGCCTACATCGAGAAGTACCACGGCACCGACGACGTGCCCAACTACGAGGTCGACCAGGAGACGCTCGAGTTCGGCTACGCCGAGCAGGCGCGCAAGGACGCTGCCCGCGCGGCGTACTACGCCGCCAAGGGCCAGCAGGTCAAGCAGGCCATGAGCGAGGCCTGACCTCACCGACTCGACCGTTCGCGGTCCGAAGGCCCCGGTCGTCATGACCGGGGCCTTCGTCGTCGAATGACATGCTTGTGGTTTCCGCAGATCTCGGCGAGAATGGGCCCACAACCGCATATTCTCGCCATTTCGTGGTTCAGGTCGTTGGGGAAGACGCACCTGATGAAACGGAGAGATCATGGCGACGGCTTACGCACGCGGAGTGGTGTTCATCCACTCTGCGCCTCGCGCGCTCTGCCCGCACCTCGAATGGGCGGTGGGTCGCGCTATCGGGCGTGCGGTGAACTTCGACTGGACCGAGCAGCCCGTCCTCGACGGCGCCCGACGTGCGGAGTTCTACTGGGACGGCCCCGTCGGCACCGGTGCCGCTCTCGCGACGTCGATCCGCGGGTGGGAGCACCTCCGCTTCGAGGTGACCGAGGATCCCACGCCCCGCAGCGACGGCGGCCGCTGGCTGCACACTCCCGATCTGGGTATCCACTACGCGCAGACCGATGCCGCCGGCAACATCGTGATCGGTGAAGACCGCATCCGCTATGCCATGGAGATCGCTGCGGGCAGCGCGGTCGAGCTGCAGCGCGAGCTCGACATCGCCCTCGGCTCCGCGTGGGACGAGGAACTCGAGCCCTTCCGCCATGCCAGCGACGACGCCAGAGTCGTCTGGCTCCACAAGGTCGGCTAGCCCGACCCCACAGGCCGGAACGGGGGAGGCGTGAGTATCGGATGCCGGTGAGTCATCCCGGACGCTGAGAAGACGTTTCCCCGCTCCGCACGACGAGGACCCCGCCCCGGAGACGAGGCGGGGTCCTCGTCGTCGGTCAGATCACCGCGGCGTGCTGCAGCTCAGCGTGCGGGGACGTGCCGGCGCCGCGCACGTCCTCCCAGGCCAACGAAAGGCGACGCATGGCCTCAGCCGTGCGCTCGGGCGGCAGGGTGATGGGGATGCGCAGTCGACGTTCGAGCACGCCGCCCGTCGTGAAGCGCGGTCCGGGAGGCAGGATCAGCTGCCGCTCGCGAGCAGCGAGGGACAGCGAGGTGGACAGCGGCGCACCGATGTCGAGCCATGCGGACAGCCCTCCTGGTGTCGGTGGCATCCGGAAGCCGGGGATGCCCGCCACGCCGGCCTCCACCGCTGCGCGACCGTCGTGCAGACGCTGACCGACGTGCGAGGTGAGCGCAGGCATGTCGGCGAGAAGCTCGACGGCGATGCACTGCTCGAGCAGAGCGGTGCCCAGCTCGAAGGAGGGACGAACGGCGAGCAGTCGAGCGATGACCGTGCGCTCCGCACGGATCCAACCGATGCGCATCCCGCCCCACGCGATCTTCGACATCGATCCGACCGTGATCACATTGGGTCCGCTCGCGGCCATCGGAGCCGGCGACCAGCCGCGGTCGATATCGAGCTCGGTGGTCGTCTCATCGACGATGAGCTGAGTGCCCACGTTGCGCGCCGTCGTGACGATGCGTGAGCGCTCCTCGTCAGGCAGCGTGGCGCCGGTCGGGTTGTGGAAGTCGGGAATGAGGTAGGCGACATGGGGGCGGGAGCCGAGCAGAGTCTCGTTCAGATGGCGCGTGTCCCATCCGTCGACGTCGACGGGGGTCGGAAGCAGACGGTATCCATGCCGGTGCAGCGCCTCGAGCGCGTGCGGGAACGTGGGCTGCTCGACCAGGGCCCTCTCGCCGCGCCGTCCGATCGCCGCGAGGATCAGGTTCACCGCGTTGAGCGCCCCGGAGGTGATGATGATCTCGTCGGCCGAGGTCGGTGCTCCGCGATCGCGGTACCGCTGCGCTACGGCCTCTCGGAGCTCCGGAAGGCCACGGAGGGAATATCCGCTGGTGCCGCGCAAGGCCGCAAGACGGGGGAGGGATCGGACCGTCGCGTCATACAGTCCCGGTGTGGAGTCCATCGACGCGATGGACAGATCGATGGCGTCGTCGTCGGCATCCGTGCCGGGCGCGGCGTGTCCGTTCGGCAGGGTGACGCGCGTGCTGCCTCCGTGCAGACGGGAGACGTAGCCGTCGGCCTCGAGGAGCCCGTAGGTGCGGGTGATCGTGGAGCGGGAACGGCGAAGCTCCACCGCGAGGGCGCGCTCGCTCGGCAGACGTTCGCCGACCGTGAGCCGGCCGTCGAGGATCAGCGCCCTGATCCGGTCGGCGAGCGTCGTCGCTGCGGAGCCCGCGACGTTGTGCGCCCCGAGCTGTTCGACGAGTCGTGATCCCATGCGTCCAGCATGCCGCAAAGTGGCCTGACGAGTGCAGGCCACTTTGCGCTGAGTGGATTCGCTGACGGACGTGGCCCAGGGGCCAGAGTGGAAGCATGCTCCTGCGCTCCGTCGTGCTCCCCGTGACCGCCACCAGTCGGCGTGACCTCGTCGAGCGGCTCGTACAGCTGCTCGTGGGTCTCTTCCTCTACGGCGTGGCCCTCGGCTTCATGGTGCGCGGCGGCATCGGCGTCGCGCCGTGGGACGTGCTGGCGCTCGGTCTCGCCGAGCAGACCGACCTCCGATACGGCGTCATGACCGTCGTCGTGTCCATCGTCGTCCTGCTGCTGTGGATCCCGCTGCGTCAGCGCGTGGGGCTCGGCACCGTCTTGAACGCGCTCCTCGTCGGGCCCAGCGCCGACCTCGCACTCGCTCTGATCCCGCAGCCCGCTTCGGTGTGGATCGGCGCCCCCATGTTCGTCTTCGGACTCCTGCTGCTGTCCTTCGCGACCGGTCTGTACATCGCCGCAGACTTCGGCCCCGGACCCCGCGATGGATTGATGACGGGCCTCGTCCGACGTACCGGCTGGGCGGTGTGGCTGGTGCGGACACTGATCGAAGGCGGCGTGCTGCTGATCGGCTTCCTGCTCGGTGGACCCGTCGGCGTGGGAACCGTGCTCTTCGCGTTCGGCGTCGGGCCGTTGATCGGCTGGTTCCTGCCGCGCATCACGCGGATGAGGGAAGCGCGTTCGCAGAAGCTCGGTCTGCTCCGCTCCGCCTGACGGATCACCGCGCACCTGCATGACCTGCGCACAGGTGCATGACTGAGTACCGGTGGATGCTCATGCATCCGTGTGATCCTCATGCAGATGAGAAGAGCGGCCCTCGGAATCCCGAGGGCCGCTCATCGTTATGGAGTGTCAGTCGGCGCTGGCGACCACGAGCACGGCGTTGTGACCGCCGAATCCGAACGAGTTGCTGATCGCGAACTGCGGACCCTCGCCCAACGGGGTGGCGTCGCCCGAAAGACGGAACGGGACAGCGGGATCGGGCTCGGTCATGTTGATCGTGGGCGGTGCGACACGGTCGCGCAGGGCGAGGAGCGCGAAGATCGCCTCGAGTGCGCCGGTGCCTCCGAGCAGGTGCCCGGTCGATGCCTTCGTCGCCGAGACGGGGATCTCGTCGATCCGGTCTCCGAAGACCTTCTTGAGCGCGACGTACTCGTTGGGGTCGCCGACCGGTGTCGACGTCGCGTGCGCGTTGATGTGGGTGACCTGGTCGGCGGTGATGCCGGCCTCTTCGAGCGCCTGCGTCACCGCACGTGCGGCACCGTTGCCCTCGGGGTCGTTGCCGGTGATGTGGTAGGCATCGGCGGTGACGCCTCCGCCGAGCACATAGCCGTAGATCTTGGCGCCGCGAGCCTTCGCGTGCTCCTCGGTCTCGAGGATCAGGGCTGCGGCCCCCTCGCCCATGACGAATCCGTCACGGTCGATCGCGCCCGGTCGGGACGCGTGGGCCGGGTCGTCGTTCCGACGCGAGAGCGCCTGCGCGGAGGCGAACGATGCCATCGTGATCGGGTGGATCGCGGACTCCGTGCCACCGGCGATCACGACGTCGGCGAGACCGTCCTGAAGGTGGTGGAAGGCATGGATGATCGACTCGGTGCTGGAGGCGCACGCGCTGACGACGGTCTGCGCGTAGGCGCGGGCGTGGAACTGCAGTGACAGGTTTCCTGCAGCGGCGTTCGGCATGAGCATCGGGACGGTGAGCGGCATCACCCGTCGCGGGCCCTTCTCGCGGAGGGTGTCCCAGGCGTCCAGGAGCGTCCAGAGTCCACCGATGCCGGTGGCGAAGTCGACACCGAGTCGCTCGGGGGCGACTTCGGGGGAACCGGCATCCGCCCACGCCTCGCGCGCCGCGATCAACGCGAACTGCGACGAGGGGTCGAGACGCTTGGCCTCGTGGCGGGGGAGAACCTCTTCCGGGCGGACGATCGCCTCGGCGGCGAAGGTGACGGGCAGCTCGTACTGCTGTACCCAGTCGTGCTCGAGCGTGCGGGTGCCGGACATGCCGGCCAGCAGGTTCGTCCAGTTCTCCGGGGCCGTTCCGCCGATGGCGGAGGTGGCGCCGATGCCGGTGACGACGATGCGCTTGGTCATGGGGTGTGGTTCCTTGTCGAAACGAAGTCGAACGGGTGGGAGGGCAGGTCGGAGGATGCCACTCCCCGCGAGGTGCGGGGGTGGCATCCTGCCGGGATTACTCCTGGCCCGCGACGATGAAGCTGACGGCGTCGCCGACGGTCTTCAGGTTCTTGACCTCGTCGTCGGGGATGGTGACGCCGAACTTCTCCTCGGCGTTGACGACGATCGTCATCATCGAGATGGAGTCGATGTCGAGGTCGTCCGTGAACGACTTCTCGAGGGCGACCTCGGAAGCGTTGATGCCGGTCTCGTCGGTGATGAGCTCTGCGAGGCCAGCGAGGACCTCATCGTTGGTGAAAGCCATGTGGTCTTCCTCTTTCTTGCGGGTTGTTTTCGGAACCGTGGAACAGTCTAGGGAAAGTCAGCGCATTCTCAGGGAAGGACGACGACCTGTGCGGCGAACACGAGGCCGGCGCCGAAGCCGATCTGCAGTGCGAGACCGCCCGACAACTCGGGGTGCTCGGCCATCAGGCGGTGGCTGGCCAGCGGGATCGACGCCGCCGAGGTGTTGCCCGTGGTCTCGATGTCGCGGGCGATCACCGTGCTCTCCGGCAGCTTGAGCTGCTTGGCGAACTCGTCGATGATGCGCATGTTGGCCTGGTGGGGGATGAACGCGGCGATGTCGGTCGGCTCGACGCCGGCCTTGTCCAGCGCCTCACGGGCGACCTTGGCCATCTCCCAGACGGCCCAGCGGAAGACCGTCGGGCCCTCCTGACGAAGGGTCGGCCACGGCACCACGCCGTCGCGGAAGTCGGTGAGGGTGCCGTTCATTCCCACAGCGTCGGCCTTCGAGCCATCCGAACCCCATACCGCCGGTGCGATGCCCGGCGTGTCGCTCGGACCGATCAGGGCTGCGCCTGCACCGTCGCCGAGCAGGAACGAGATGCTGCGATCGGTCGGGTCGACGACGTCGGACAGCTTCTCCGTGCCGATGACCAGTGCGTAGCGGGCGGCGCCGGCCTTGATCAGCGCGTCGGCCTGGGCGATCGCGTAGGCGTATCCTGCGCAGGCCGCGTTGATGTCGTAGGCGGCTGCGGGGTTCGCCCCGACACGGTCGGCGACGATGGCCGAGACCGAGGGGGTCTGCTTGGGGTTGCTGATGGTCGCGACGATCACCAGGTCGACCTGGTCCGCCGCGACGCCGGACTTCTCGATGGCCTCGGCAGCCGCCGCGGTCGCGAGGTCGATCGCATCGGTGCCCTTGTCGGCGCGAGCGCGGGTGACGATGCCGGTGCGCTGACGGATCCACTCGTCGCTGGAGTCGATGGGGCCGATCAGGTCTTCGTTCGGCACGGCATTCTCGCCACGGGCGGCGCCGTAGGAGTAGATGCGCGTGTACGCGGGACCGGTGAGCTGGGCGAGCGTGACGCTCATGCGGCTTCTCCGTTCAGCAGCGCGACGGCTGCATCAAGGTCTTCAGGGGTCTTCACGGCGACGGTCGGTACACCGCGGAGGCCGCGCTTGGCGAGGCCGACCAGGGCGCCGGCCGGAGCGAGTTCGATGACACCGGTGACGCCCGCGTCGGCGAAGGACTGCATGCAGAGGTCCCAACGCACCGGGGACGACACCTGATCGACGAGGAAGCTCAGTGCCTGCGCTCCGTCGGCCACGGCGGAGCCGTCGCGGTTGGTCCACAGCGTGATGTCGGGGTTGGCGGGCGTGACGTCGGATACCGCATCGCGGAGCGCGGCGACGGCCGATGCCATGTACCGCGTGTGGAACGCGCCGGCGACCTGCAGAGGGATCACGCGGGTGCCCTTGAGGGGCTCCTCGGCGAGTGCCGCGAGCGCGGGGAGGGCGCCTGCGACCACGATCTGTCCGCCGCCATTGTAGTTGGCGGGGGAGAGGTCGAGTTCGGCGAGGCGCGCGAGAAGGGCTTCCTCGTCACCGCCGAGGACCGCACTCATTCCTGTCTGCTCCTGCGCTGCCGCATCGGCCATCGCGCGGCCGCGGATGCCCACCAGGCGCATGCCGGTGTCGGCATCGATCACACGGCTGCCGACGAGTGCGGCGATCTCACCGACCGAGTGCCCGGCGATGCCGTCGGCACGTCGACCGGCGCGCTGCGTGAGGGCATCCCCGGCGATCAGCGACGCGGCGACGATCAGCGGCTGAGCGATGCGGGTGTCCCGGATCGTGTCGGCGTCCGATACCGTGCCGTGTTCGCGAAGATCGACCTCCGCGGAGTCCGAGTAGGCGTCGAGGCGTTCTGCCACTCCGTCGAGCTCGAGCCAAGGAGCGAGGAATCCGGGGGTCTGCGAGCCCTGACCTGGGCATACGACGACAATCACCCACCCAGTCTGCCAACGTTTGCGACAGAGCGGTGGATGATCCATCACAAGATTCCGAAAAACCCTTGTGTGTGGCGTACAGAGAAGGGTTCAGCGCTGGGTGCGTCGGAGCGGGGCGCGCCGACGGACCTGATCCGCCGCACCGATCGAGCCGAGGATCAGAGCGGTCTGCAGGATGAGCGCTTCGCGGGGGCCGGTGGCATCCCAGCCGATGACTTCGCTCACGCGCTTGAGGCGGTAGCGCACGGTGTTGGGGTGCACGAACAGCTCGCGCGCCGTGGCCTCCAGGGAGCGCCCGTTGTCGAGGTAGCTCCAGAGGGTGGTGACCAAGTCGGTGGAGTGCGCCTGCAAGGGGCGGAAGATGCGCTCGATCAGCGTCTGCTTCGCCAACGGGTCTCCGGCGAGTGCGCGCTCTGGCAGCAGATCGTCGGCCTCGACCGGACGGGGTGCGCCGCGCCATGCGCGGGCGACCGCGAATCCTGCGAGGGCGGCACGGGCGCTCTGGCTCGCGTCCACGAGCGCCGCGACCTCGGGTCCGAGCACGACGTATCCTGGTCCGAACGACGGTTCCAGGCGGGAGGCGATCTCCTGGAAGCCGAGTTCTTCCTCTTCGAGCTCCTGACCCTCGACTCTGGCGCGGCCGAGCACCAGGACGAGGCGGGAGCCCTGCACACCGATGAGCACGTCGACGGCGAGCTTCCTGGCGGTGCGGCGGACCAAGTCGACGTCGAACTGCGGAGGTGTCGTCCCGACGAGGACGGCGACCTCGCCGTGACCGTGCCACCCGAGTGCGGCGATCCGGCTCGGCAGCTCTTCATCGGCCTCGCCGGTGAGGATCGAGTCGACGACGAGTGCTTCCAGGCGCGCGTCCCATAGGCCGCGGGCCTCGGCTGCCCTCGCGTACACGTCGGCCGCCGCGAAGGCGACGTCGCGGGAGTAGAGCAGGATCGCCTCGCGCAGATCGTTCCCCCGCCCGGCGACCCGCTCCTCGGTGACCTCGACGGTCACGCGGATGAGCTGCAGAGTCTGCTGGAGGCTCACGCTTCGCAGCAGCTCGCGAGGAGCCGCCGCGAAGATGTCCGCCGCGATCCACGGAGTGGAGGTGGGGTCCTCGTACCACTGGATGAACGACGTGATACCCGCCTGGGCCACCAGCCCGACCGCAGAGCGGCGGGCTGGTGGCATGTCGGCGTACCACGGGAGGGTGTCCTCCAGGCGCTTGATCGTCACCGAGGCGATGTCACCGGAGATCCGGCGCAGCCAGGTGAGCGTCGCGGCCTTGTCCATGCCGGAAGGAGGAGAACCTGTCACCGAGGGCTCAGCTTTCGCCGCCCGCGTTGCCGCTGGTGCCGGCGTTCACATCGTGCAGGCTGTACTTCTGGATGGCCTGCGCGGCGAGCGAGCGGTCGACGACCCCGTCTTCGGCGAGCGACTGCAGGGTGCGCACCACGATCGACGGGCCGTCGATCTTGAAGAAGCGACGGGCAGCGGCACGGGTGTCCGAGAAGCCGAAACCGTCGGCGCCGAGCGTGGCGAAGCGGTTCGGCACCCACGGACGGATCTGGTCCTGCACGGCGTGCATGAAGTCGCTGACGGCGACCACGGGGCCTTCGGCGCCCTGCAGCTTCTGGGTGAGGTACGCGGTGTGAGGCTCTTCCTCCGGGTGCAGGAAGTTGTGCTCGTCGGCGGCGAGGCCGTCGCGGCGCAGCTCGGTCCACGAGGTGACCGACCAGACGTCGGCGATCATACCCCAGTCGTTCTTCAGCAGCTGCTGTGCCTCGAGGGCCCAGGGGAGTCCGACGCCCGAGGCGAAGAGCTGGGCACGGGGGCCTTCGCCCTCGCCGACCGAGACGCGGTGGATGCCGCGCACGATGCCGTCGACGTCCACGTTCTCCGGCTCCGCCGGCATCACCATCGGCTCGTTGTAGAGCGTGATGTAGTACATGACGTTCGGGTCTTCGTGGTTGCCGCCGTACATGCGCTCGAGACCGGAGCGCATGATGTGCGCGATCTCATAGCCGTACGCCGGGTCGTACGAGACCGTCGCCGGGTTGGTGGCGGCGAGCAGGTGCGAGTGGCCGTCGGCGTGCTGCAGACCCTCACCCGTGAGGGTGGTGCGCCCTGCCGTCGCGCCCATGATGAACCCGCGGGCCATCTGGTCGCCGGCTGCCCACTGGGCGTCGCCCGTGCGCTGGAATCCGAACATCGAGTAGAAGAGGTAGATCGGGATCAGCGGCTCGCCGTGCGTGGCGTACGACGTGCCGGCCGCGGTGAACGCCGCGAGGGCGCCCGCCTCGTTGATGCCGACGTGGACGATCTGGCCCTGCGGGCTCTCCTTGTAGGCGAGGAGGAGTTCGCGGTCGACCGAGGTGTAGTGCTGGCCGTTCGGGTTGTAGATCTTCGCCGAAGGGAAGTAGGCGTCCATTCCGAAGGTGCGTGCCTCATCCGGGATGATCGGGACGATGCGGTGACCGAAGTCCTTGGAACGCAGCAGGTCTTTCAGCAGACGGACGAACGCCATGGTCGTGGCGATCTCCTGCGTGCCAGAGCCCTTCTTGGGTAGGGCGTAGGCGGTGTCATCCGGCAGCGAGAGGCCGACATGGGTAGAGCGGCGTTCCGGCAGGAAGCCGCCGAGCGCGTTTCGACGCTCGAGCATGTACTGGATCGTCTCGTCCTGGGGGCCCGGGTTGTAGTACGGGGGCAGGTACGGGTTCTCCTCGAGCTGCGAATCCGTGATCGGGATGTGCATCGCGTCGCGGAACGTCTTGAGGTTGTCCAGCGTCATCTTCTTCATCTGGTGGGTCGCGTTGCGGCCCTCGAAGTGCGGACCGAGGCCGTAGCCCTTGACGGTCTTCGCGAGGATGACGGTGGGCTTGCCCTTGTGCTCGGTCGCTGCCTTGAACGCGGCGTAGACCTTGCGGTAGTCGTGGCCACCGCGCTTGAGGTTCCAGATGTCGTCGTCGGAGTAGTCCTTGACGAGGGCTGCGGCGCGCTCGTCGCGGCCGAAGAAGTGCTCACGGACGTACGCGCCGGACTCGGCCTTGTACGTCTGGTAATCGCCGTCGGGGGTGACGTTCATCAGGTTGAGCAGCGCGCCCTCGGTGTCGCGGGCGAGCAGGTCGTCCCATTCGCGACCCCAGACGACCTTGATGACGTTCCAGCCCGCACCGCGGAAGAACGACTCGAGCTCCTGGATGATCTTGCCGTTGCCTCGCACGGGCCCGTCGAGACGCTGCAGGTTGCAGTTCACGACGAACGTCAGGTTGTCGAGGCCCTCGTTCGCGGCGACCTGCAGCTGTCCGCGGCTCTCGACCTCGTCCATCTCGCCATCGCCCAGGAAGGCCCAGACACGCGACTGGGACGTGTCCTTGATGCCGCGGTTCTCGAGGTACTTGTTCGACATCGCCTGGTAGATCGCGTTGATCGGGCCGAGGCCCATCGACACGGTCGGAAACTGCCAGTACTCCGGCATAAGGCGCGGGTGCGGGTAGGACGGGATGCCGTAGGGGGCGTGCGACTTCTCCTGGCGGAATCCGTCGAGCTGGTCCTCGGTCAGGCGTCCTTCGAGGTACGACCGGGCATAGGTACCGGGGGAGGCGTGACCCTGGATGAAGATCTGGTCTGCACCACCGGGGTTGTCCGCACCCTTGAAGAAGTGGTTGAAGCCCACCTCGTAGAGAGCCGCCGAGGAGGCGTAGGTCGAGATGTGGCCGCCGACGCCGATGCCGGGTCGCTGAGCGCGGTGCACCGTGATCGCGGCGTTCCAGCGGATCCAGGCGCGGTAGCGGCGCTCGACCTCCTCGTCACCGGGGAACTCGGGCTCGTTCTCCGATGCGATGGTGTTGATGTAGTCCGTCGTCGGGACCATCGGCACGCCCAGGTGCAGCTCCTTCGAGCGCTTGAGCAGGCTGAGCATGATCTCGCGGCCGCGGCCGTGGCCCTTGGCATCCACCAGCTCATCGAGGGACTGCTGCCACTCGCCGGTCTCCTCCGGATCGCTGTCGAGGGGGCCCTGGGAGTACGGATCCTGGTCGTGCACGGTCACGGGGGAACCTTTCGTCAAGCTGGCAGGTCATGCCAAGGAAACGGGAAGCGACACGGGCAGCCTTGTCAGCTGTGCACAACGCGCGCCGGATTCAGCCTATCCCTCTTCTACGACACGGGTGCGCATCGGCCTCCCGATAGACTGACGACACCAGGGCCTTTAGCTCAGCTGGTAGAGCGCCACGTTTACACCGTGGATGTCGTCGGTTCGATCCCGGCAGGGCCCACCGGATTCGGTGCGCTGACCTCTCCCACGAGGTAGCCCACCGTCGTGTTCAGGCGGGCCGCCACTGCGACGAGCTGCTCGATGCTGAATCGCTGCTCGGCACGCAGCTTCTTGCCGACGCCCGTCGCCTCGATGCCGAGAAGCTCGGCAAGGTCCTTGTTCTTCACGCGCTGTTCCCACATCAGGGTGTGGATGCGACGACCGACGATGACATCGACCGGCTCACTCGTCCGGATCGGGCTCACTGTGCTCATATCGGCATGCTAGCGGACATAGCGGACATTCTGCCTGAGTAGTTCCTGATATTCCCGATACTGCCAATTTGTCTGCTATCGTCCGAAACATGCCAAAAAGTCAGCTTCCGGATCCAGAGCAGATCGTCTGGATCACGCCTGCAGAGGCGGCGACCGCCCTCGGCGTGACGACCAAGACAGTCTCCCGTCTTGCCGAACGGGGCGAGGTTCGCGCGATTAGACCGGGTGGCACGCAACGTCGCTACGCCGCCGCCGACATCGAGGCGATCCTTGCTCGAGAGCCGTGGGATGCAGCGTGAGCGGCGATGAGCCCGCATCGAACGTTCCCGGTCGAGTCGCGGACGCCGCACATCTCGCCCGCGAGCTTCCTGTTCATGCGCTCGGAGATCGAGCGTCTGCAACGGGAGCTGGCGTCGGCGGAACGCGAGCTGTTCGCGGTCAGGGTCGACCGCGATCACTGGTACATGAAAGCGAACTACACGCCCGAGCAGATCGCGGAGTTCTATCACCGCGCGAGTCAGGGCCTCGACGAGAACGGAGCATGGCTATGGCCGGACAGCGTGAGAACGACGAGGTGACGCGCGACGTTGAGGCGTCGTTCGAGAAGATCAAGCAGTTGCGGCCCTCGCACCGCACGCTCTCGATGTGGAGCGACATGCGGCAATGTCTGGAGAACATCCGGATGGTGGAGTTCCACCTCGGGTTGCTTCCTGAGAAACCGGCCGGCGCGATCGACTTCGGCGCGATCGAGGTGCAGCTCACGGATGCTCGCATGGCAATCGGGATGCTCGCTCTCGCCCTCGCGGAAGGTGCGGACTCATGATCAATGGCTCGATTCTCCTGATCATCGTCGGCGCTTATCTCGCGTACCGGCTCGGTTGCTGGGTGCACGATCGGGAGACCCGGTCATGATCCTTGAGCAGGCCGCGCTCCAGACCCGTATCTGGGATGCACTCACCGAGAGTCTCGTACCCGCGGCAATTCAATCGCCCGAGGACGAGATCGTGACGCACGTCATCCCGCACGACGCGGACGGCGATCTGTTCGTCATCGACGGAGTAATCGACGTGAGCGTGCTCGTGCGCGCCGTCGTCGATGAGCTCTGGCCAGACGTCGAGAGCGGCGGCCAGCCGTGACCGCGTTGACGTGCCTGCTCGGGGTTCACGTTCCGGACTCGGTCACGATCTTCGAGGTGCGCGGTGGTCGGTCTGTCATCGTCGTGGGCGTGCGCTGCGCGCGGTGCGGCATACGCATCTCTGAGGAGGTGATCCCCTTTGCCGAGCTTCCTGCATCCGGAGACGGGTCGATTTGATGCCACGCTGCTCGCGGATCACATCGCGCACGAGCCCACGAAGCTCGGGCGCGATTTCGCGGGTGACCTGTATGAGTACCGCGAAGGCGTGTACGTCCGCGACGAGCGGGTCGTCACCCGCCGCTGCGCGAAAGCCCTCGGTGCGTCGTACACGAAGAACGTCGAGACTCAGGCCGCCGCGCACCTGCTGAACATCGATCTCACCGAGGTTGGTCTGCCCGAGCTGCCCCGCGGCTACCTCGACTACATCGTGCTCGAGAACGGCGTCTACTGGTGGCAAGACGACCAGTTCACACCTCACAGCGAGATGCTCGGCGCGCTCACCAAGCTCCCGATCACGTATGACCCGATCGCGTTGCCCCACACTTTCCGGGACTGGCTGAGCCAGGTCTTCGAGAGCGACGATGAGATGCTGCGCCACATGTGGGAGGTGCTCGGCTACCTGCTTATGACCGGCAACCCGCTCCAGAAGATCATCCTGCTCTACGGTGGCGGTGGCGACGGTAAGGGCACCCTCATGCGGCTGATCCGGGCGATGCTCGGCAAGGCGAACTACTCCAGCGTCTCGATGCATCAGCTCGTCGAGGACAGGTTCGCGTCCTCGAACCTCTACGGCAAGACGGCGAACATCTCGGGCGACCTGTCCGCGGCGTTCCTCCGCGACCCGCAGATCCTCAAAGAGATCACCGGTGGTGACTCGATCTCCGCCTCGCGCAAGCACGGCCAGGCGTTCGAGTACGTGCCCTACGCGGTGCCGCTGTTCGCGATGAACCCGCCGTTCTTCCGCGTCTCCGACACCTCATACGGGTGGCGCCGGCGGTGGATGGTGATCGAGTTCCCGCACAAGATCGAGAACGAGTCCGGGGCGGTCTTCGACGAGTCCGTGCTGCACGACGACGCCCCTGGCATCTTCAACGAGGCCATGCTGGGCCTGCGACGGGTCATGGAGCGCGGGAAGTTCGACCCGCCCGCCGCCGCCCTGGACGTCACGAAGCGCCTGCACGACGAGGCGGACCCGTTCCTCACCTGGCTCGACGAGGACGACGCTGTGTGGCTCGGTGAGGACCAGTCGAGTCCGAAGGACGATGTGTACAAGGCGTACACGTCGTGGTCGCGGCGCAACGGCTACCAGGCCATGAACAGCGCCTCCCTCGCGCAGCGCCTCAAGCAGCACGGCGTCACCGCGACCCGCCCCCGCGTCGGCGGCGCTCGCATCCACCACTACCAGGGCATCGGCGTGATCCTGACGCCGGGTTCCGCATGAGCGTCCTGGGCTGGTCAGGGCTGACCGCGGTCAGGGCAAACGGGCCTGGCCCGCTCCCCGCGCCCCACATTCAACTGAGCTTCGCCGATGGAATGGGGGTGGTCAGGGCTGTGGTCAGGGTCTGGTCAGGGCTGTGGTCAGCCCTCGAACCCAGGCAGGGGGCGGGCTGGTCAGGGCGGTCAGCCCTATCTCCTACTTACTCTCACGTAAAGAGAAGAGAGAAGAGAAGTAGAGCAACAGCCCTGACCGCCCTGACCGCCCTGACCGGAGAGCATCGTGACCGACAAGCACCGCGACCCCGAGTACATCCGCAACGCGAAGATCGTGCGTGCTCGGGTGCGGCGGTCGTGGCGTCTCGGGCAGGACGTGTACTGCTGGCGCACCGGTCGGATGCTCGTGCCGGGTCGCCCGTTCGACGTGGGCCACATCGACCCGGACGGCGGTCACTCCATCGCGAACCTCGCACCCGAGACCGTGAAGAGCAACCGATCGGAGGGTGGCCGGCGCGGTGCCGCGATCACCAACGCTGCTCGCCGCGCGTCACGACCAGCCCCGCCGCCTCGACGCAGGTCGTCGGACGGGCTCGCGCCGTGGTGATCCGGTCTTTTTTTGAGCGGACGAGCAACCCCCGCCTTCGGCTCCAACTCGTCATTCTCCCCCTGAACTGGAGGTCATCGTGACTCCCGCACTGCCTACGCTCTCGGACCTGTGGGACGAGGGGACGTGGCTCGAATGGCGTTCGCGCATCGACCATCTGACGCCGATCCGCCTCGACACACTGACGACCACGGAGCAATCGCGGGGCGAGTTCATCCAGGGGGCGCGGCTGCTCCGCCTCGATCAGCGTCAGCGGGCAGGGGACGGGGGGCGCGGTCCCTCTCCTATGCAGCTCGTCATCGCTGACCTGCTCGCGTCGGGTCGGTTCATGAACGGCATCTTCGAGCCCCGCCGGTCGACGAAGACGACCGCCGTTCAGGCGGTCATGATGGGGCGATGCTGGGCTCGGGAGGACTACCGCGTCGGGTGGACGATGTTCACGACGGGCGCGAAGGCCGGCGCCCGGTTCCGTGAGGACATCGTCGCGCACCTCGACAAGCTGTACCCGACGAAGTCCGAGAGCCCGATCGCCGTCAACCTCGGCAAGGGCAGCGAGCAGCTCACGTTCAAGCACACGGGCGCGACGCTCGTCGTGTCGACGCCGAACGGTGACGGCTTCCGATCGGGCGGGTTCGACTTCGCCTTCGGTGACGAGGGTGGCGAGGCCGATGTCGAGCAGGGCGCGGACGTCGTGCGCGCCGTCATCCCGACGATGGACACGAAGCCGGGTGCGCAGTTCGTGATCGCGGGGACCGGTCAGAAGTGGCGCACCGGGCAGCTCCTCTGGGAGACGCTGCACGACGACGACGCCGCGGTTGCATGGCACGGTATCCCCGAGAACGTCGACCGCGCCGAGCTCGTGTCCTGGGAGCCGGATCTCCCGCACCCGAAGACGGGTGCAACGGGCGGACGGATGCGGGAGTGGATCGAGCGCACCCACCCCGGCATGGGGTTCACGACGCTCGCGGGAGCCCCGAAGCGCTCCTACGATCGGGTGCCGCTCGATGACTTCCTCATCGAGTACGGCGGGCAGTTCGGGTTCGAGGGCGCGGCCGACGTGCTGATCCCGCCCGCACACCTGGAGCGCGCATTGCGTCGCTCCGAGTTCCCGCCGCCGCCTGCGAAGTTCTCGGCCGCTCTCAAGGTCCACCACCTCGGCCACGCCGCGTCGCTCGCTATCGCATGGGAGTACCAGGAGCCCGGCGACCTGGTGACGGATGCGCTCGAGCTCGTGGGGGAACAAGGCCGGAAGATGAAGCGCGCCGTCGCGCTGTGGTGGTGGCAGCCCGGCACGACGAACCTCGAACGGGAGGTGCTGTCCCGGATCCGCCGCCGGCCCACGACGCTGCACTACGACAAGCGCGGCTACACGGAGGAGATCGCGGAGAAACGCATCGCCACCGCGCGGCCGCGGATCGTGATGAAGCCGACCGTCACGGCCGACATCCCTGGGTCCACGGTGGGATTCCTGAAGGCGTTGGAGGACGACGACCTCGTGATCTTCCACCATCCCGAGCTGGAGCGGGCGGCGCGCACGGCCACACGCCAGGCGTTCGGGAACTACGGCACGTTCCGGTTCGGTCCACCGAAGAGCGACCCGGAGGCCGACGTGACACCGCTGGAGGCGTGCGCCCTCGCGCTGCGGTTCCTCGCTGACGAGCGCGAGCGCGGCAACATCGCCGACGCCATCACCTTCGGATGACGCTCGCGACACGCCGAAGATGCCAAATAATCCGCTTAAGGATAAATCGGCATGCTAGCTTGAGCGCGTGATCGCGAAGCATTCAGAGACCGGGGAGTGACGTTGGGGCTCTACAACTTCCTCACCGGCGGCAGGCGGCTGACTCAGGCCGCACCCCCGATGCTCGCTTCGCCGTACTCCGGTGACCACCTCGCGCAGGCGATCGTCGGCGACTACTTCGGACAGCTCCCCGGCGAGGCGGTCAACCGGGCTGTCGCGCGCCGCGTGCCTGAGGTTCGCCGCGCGCTGGCTGCGCATCAGTCGCTCGTGACCAAGTTGCGGTTCGAGAAGTACGTCGCGGGCACGCCCGCCGCCCGCACCGAGGATCAGCCGCACTGGGTCAGCTCCTGCGAGTACCCCGGAATGTCGCGGTGGCTCGCCGTGAAGCAGCTCGTCGAGGAGTTGTACTTCGAGGGCTTCGGCGTGCTCGGGTGCTGGCTGGACACCTCGGATCCTCAGCTCGTCTACGACTGGATCACCATTCCCCGGAATCTGTGGTCGGTCGACCCGGAGACGCAGTCCGTCGTCATCGATAAGAGCGTCCCGGCCGCGTATCGGATGCGTGCGGTCGTCGTCCCGCTGGGTAGCTCCGGCCTCCTCGTCGATGGCATCGACTCGATCCGGCAGGCGCGGAAGATCGAGATCGCGCGGCAGGCGCGCCTGGACAGCCCGCCCGCCGCGACCGAGTTGCACATTACCGACCCGGCCTTCGATGGCATGGAGCGCGAGGAGACACAGAAGCTCATCGCGAACTACAAGGAGGGCCGCAACAAGTCCTCGATCTCCGTTACCCCGACCTACATCGAGGTCAAGGAGCGCGGCACCTCGGGCTCGCTGGACCTGTTCGAGGAGGCGAAGAACTCCGTCCGCATCGACCTCGCCATGCACACCGGCGTCCCGCTGAATTTCGTCGGCGCGTCCAAGGAGGGCGGAGGGTCGGGCGGAAACGTCCAGTACCAGAACGTGAACGGCGAGACCTCCGACCTGTGGACCTTCGGGTCGTCGGAGTACGCCATCGCGATCGCTGCTGCACTGTCCGCTGACGTCGTCGTGGGTGAGGGCGCAGAGGTCCGCGCCGATGCCTCCGCGTTTGCAGTACCCGCCCCGCTGTCCATCGATCCGGAGGCGGGCGACAGCGCGTCCTCCACCATCAAGGAGAACTGACATGTCCGACAAGACCAACACCCCGGCGCCCGCATCTGACGAAAAGCCCGGCGAGACGCCGGCCACGCTGCCGCCTGAGCTGGCCTCCCGGTTCGTCACCGCGGCGACGAGCGCTGCCCCCTCGCACGACCAGGTCGCCATCGTCCGACAGAACGCCGGCGCGATCACCGCCGCCGCGGAGCAGATCAGCCAGCTTCCCGACAGCCGGTACAAGTCGCTCTCCCTCACCGCGCTCGAAGAGGCGCTGATGTGGGCCAACAAGGCGGTGTTCCAGTGACCGACGAGGCGGGCCTGTTTTCCCGCGTCGCCAACTCTCGCACCGTGAAGGGGCTGCTGCTCCCGTTCGGGGAGCTGTCCAGCCCGAGCAGCAGCAACACACCCCCGACGATGTTCAGCGCCGGGAGCGTCACCATCCCGCGTGACCCGTCGATCGTGACCCTGAACGTCGAGCACGACCGCTTCAACCCCATCGGCCGCGCCACCTCGCTGGAGGTCACGGAAGCCGGAGTCGTCGCCGAGTTCACCATCGCGACGACCGACGAAGGCGACGCGTTCCTCGCGTCCGGGACGAAGCGGAAGCTGTCGGCGGAGCTGGGCTCGCTGGTGCGCAACGGTGCCAACGCCGTCCGCTCCCGCCTGACCGGAGCCACCGTGTGCGATGCGGCCGCCTTCGCATCGGCCGCTCTGTTCTCCCTCGCCCCGGGCGTGAGCGCCGAGTTCACGGAGGAGGTTCCCTCGTCCGACGAGTACACCGCCCCGGAGTCGTCGAGCAGCTCGGAGTACGTGACCGAGTTCACGGACGACGAGGGCGTGAAGTGGCGTCGCGTCGAGACGTCGAAGCGAGAGACCACCGTCACCAAGATCACCGACTCCGCGCCCGCGGACGAGGAGAACCCCAACGCTCCTGAGGAGGAGAACATGACTGCATCCGCCGCGGGCCAGACCCCCGCTCCGCTCGTGACGCCCAACGTCGCGCCGCCCGCCAAGGACGTGGACCTCCACGCCGTGTTCACGGCAATGGCAGCGGTGAAGGCCGGCGTCCAGCTCGAGGACAATGAGAGCGCCCTGTTCGCCCTCGCCGACATCAAGACCGCCGGGGACGGCGCACTGCCCGCCGCTGGCGTGATCCAGCCGAACTGGGTCGGCAAGCTGTGGCAGGGCAAGGAGTACGTGCGCAAGTACCTCCCGCTCAACAACCACACCTTCGGTCCCATCGACCTCGGCGGCCGCGCGGGATTCCGCCTCGACGGCACCGAGGACCTGGTGCAGAAGCGCACAGGCGAGAAGACGGAGCTCCCGACTGGTTCTGCCACGACCTCCAAGCGCGAGAGCACCCGCGACAGCTTTGGCTACGCCGCCGATGTCGCCGCGGAGTGGACCTACCTCTCCGGCGGTGCTGAGGTCTTGGAGTCCTTCTGGAAGGGCGTCGCGAACTCCTACGCGAAGGTCACCGATATGGAGGCTCTCGCCACCATGTTCCGCGTCGCCTCCCGCGACACGGGCGCAGCGCTCTCCCGCATGGTGGCACCCGGCTCGCTGCCTGCCGGCACCCCCGCGAACTCCGCGTACTACCCGGGTGTGGTCCAGCTCATCCAGGCGCTCGAGGCCATCTCCGACGCAAACGACGACCCGGCCTGGGCTGTCGTCAACCCGGTCCTGTGGTCCCAGCTCATCTTCACGCCGAAGGATCTCCTGCCGGAGTTCGTCACTCTCGCTGTCGGTGTCGGCACGGGCGAGGCGGACGTCGACGGCAAGATCATCGTCCGCAAGGCGCCGCAGTCGGCGTTCATCGGCACGAAGGCGACCGACCCGCAGGTCATGGCCGGAGCGAAGAACGCCATCGAGTTCAAGGAGCTCGGCGAGACCCCGATCCAGATCGACGCCCTCAACGTCGCGAAGTTCGGCGTCGACCGCGCCACGGTCGGCTTCCTGGAGACGTTCGTCGTCCGCCCTGAGGCCACCGTCTTCATCGGCACCGCGGCCTGATCATGGAGTGGTACAGCGCGTCGGACCAGGCGTCTCGGGATCGTCTCGAAGATGCCTGGTCCGACGCGGGCGCGATCGACCCGGAGCTGTGCGAGACGCTCCTTGAGGTCGCGCGCGGTGACGTGCTGGAGTACGCCACGGCCGAGACCAACGGTGAGCAGGTCACCCGCCTGCTCACCGTGCTCGGATACCCCGCGGCCACGATCTCGATGGTCGTGGCCGCGCTGGGCGAAGTCGACCCGGGAACCCCCGCCCGGTACGTCTTCGCCCAGTTGCAGCAGGCGAAGAACTTGTTCAACGCCGGCCGGATCGTCGGCGACACGAGCGGCCCGGACGGGTTCGCTTTCGTGCCGCGGCCGCTGTCTCGGGAGATCCAGAAGATCATCCGCCCGCAGTCGGGAGTTGCTCGTGTTTTCTGACATCGCCGGAGTGCGCTCTGCGCTGAAGGCCCGCCTCGCGCCCGCGCTCCCGGACCATTGGTCGATCGAGGAGCACCTCAGTCAGCCGCCCACCGAGTACCGCTCGCCGCTGGTCACGTTCGAATTCACCCGACTTGAGTCCGCCCCGGAAGGGCAGACGCTCGGGACAGGGCAGGTCGGCGCCGCGGTCGACATCGTGCTCGGCTCGCCGAAGACCGCTGAAGGTGGCGGTGAGGACGATGTCGATCAGCTCGCCCTTACCCTCGTGCAGGTGATCGACGTCCAGTCCGACATGTACTGGTCGACTGCCGAGAAGCAGCGTCTCACCGCGGGCCAATGGGTCTGGCGCGTCCACACCATCGTCCTCACCGAATCCAAGGAGCAGTAGTCATGTCGAACATCACCAACAAGGCCTACATCGGGCAGGCCGGAACCATCGTCCTCGACGGCGACACCCAGTTCGGTGTCACCGCCTTCGGCCTCGTCCCGACGACGCCGCGAGAGACCGTCGTCGACATCTCCGGCGACGTGCAGATCTTCATCGGCAAGCCGACCTGGGTCGCGAACATCGAGTTCCACCAGGACCACATCACGGACGGCTCTCTGTCGCGGAAGTCGCCCGTCATGGCTGGCAACGTCATCCCGTTCGCGTACACCCCGCAGGATGGCGGAGAGGGCCGCTCCGGCAACATCCGCTGGGAGGACGTGCCCTTCGGCGGCAACACCGGTCGACACAGCGTCTCTCAGGGGCTCGGTGTCGTCGGCCAGCCTACGGTCATCCCCCCGGCCGGGGGCTGACATGCCCACTGGGCGGATCAGCCTTCTGGTCGATTCGCCTCTGCGGGATCTGCTCATCGCTCTGCGGGCAGTACCCGCGGAGGCGCGCAAGAGTGTCACCACGTACATGCGCAAGGAAGCAGAGCCCATCTGGTTCGAAGAGACCCGGGACCGTGCCACGACGCGCCTGCAGCAGCGGGCTCTCGTGAACACGGCCCGGGTCGGCGTCGCCACCCGGAACATCTACCTCCGCTCTGGCGGGGTCGGGAAGCTGTCGTCCGGCACGCCCGTGCCCACGGTCGCATTCGGCGCGGAGTTCGGCGGCAATCCCGACAAGCAGATCGAGCAGCGCTCCCGGAAGGGCAAGCCGTACAAGCGCCGGCTCGGGAACGTGTTCGGCGCCCCGCGTCGCGGCGGCAACGTGGTCTACCCGGCCGCACGCGCGTCGATCCCGCGCATCGCGTCCGTTGCGATCCAGTCCGCCTATCGAGCACTGCTCGACGCATTCGATGGGAAGCAGTGATGGCGAAAGTTCATGAGATCGGGATCGGTGCGGATACCCGCGCGTTCGAGGACAGCATCAAGTCCGGTGTCATCAAGCCGACCGAGGACGCCGCTGGAGCGATGGATCGCCTCGCCGACGCTACCGGCGGCACAGGGGCCGCGACTGGCAAGGCTGGGGATCAGGTCGCGAGCTTCGCCGACAAGCTCGCAGATGCCGCACGCAAGGCCGGGAAGAGCGACGACGAGATCCGCGACGCCCTCAAACAGATGGGCGTCTCAGCAGACGACGCCCGCCGCGCCGTCGACAAGCTCGGCGACGAGTTCAAGGACACCGGACGGGAAGGCGAGCGCGGGGCCGGTGAGGGCGAGCAGGGCGTCGACAAACTCGAAGATGCGCTGAAGAAGGCGCAGCGGGAGACGAAGGAGCTCGGAGACAAAGCTGACGACGCCGGCGACAAGGCGCGACGCGGGATGGAGCGTGCCGAGGAGGGCGTCAAGGACTTCAAGCAGGAGGCGCAGCAGTCTGCCCGTGAGACGGCCGCGAGCTTCGACGGCTCCTTCGAGTCGATCGCCGAACTTGGGCAGGAGATCGCCGCCAACGCCTTCGCCGGGTTCGGTCCCGCGGGTGCTGCTGCCGGTATCGCTGTGGCAGGTGCCGGCGGGGCGATGATCGAGACCTTCAACAAGGTCGAGGAGGCCGCCGAGGAGGCTCGGGACTCCGCGTTCTCGCTCGCCTACGACGTTGCCGGGGCGATGGCCACGGCTGGTTACACACAGCGCGTGAGCGAATGGACCAGCAGCACGGAGAAGTACAAGCAGGTCACTGACCTTGCTGCCGCGTCCGGACTGGATCAGGTCGATGTGATCGACGCTCTGGCCTCGGGCGGTGACAAGTTGGGGAAGCTGACTGATGCTTTCGCACGGAACGCGGAGGCGTCTGGAAAGCTCTCGCCTGGGCGGATCTGGGAACTCGAAGCGGCAGTGAAGGCGACCGGGGAAGGCTACATCAGCGGGTCAGATGCGGCGGCCGTCGCAGAGCGCGCGAACTACGAATACGCGAAGAGCGTGGGCGTCGCTACCGGGGAGACGGACGCTCTCGGCAACGCGATCTATCGGCTGCCCGATGACACCGAAGTGTCTGTGAACGCGCAGACCCAACGCGCGACCGAGGACATCCAGCGAGTCGAAGACAAGGTGAACGAGGTTGACGGCCAGGAGGCCGTGGTGAACGCGCGAGTGAACGGTCTGGACAAGGTGCGTATCGACCTCGATGCGCTGACCCGCCCTCGAACGATGACCGTGACGGCCAAGCTCAGCCAGGCGTTCTCGGCGAACATGGGGTGGAACCAGTGAGTACCACGATCACGCATGCCGGCGGCACGATATCGGCGTCGATGGCGGCGTGGGATGCGTCCGCGGAGACACGCTCGATCGTGCATCCGATCCTCGGGCGCTCTGATCCGGATATCACGCTGCGGCCCACCGGGCTTCGGCGCGGTGAGTTCACGCTCGTCTTCGCTACCGGAGCGGCGGCGGCGGCGGCGTGGACGGTGCTCTCCGAGCCGCAGCCGCTCACCCTCTCGAACTCCGGTGTGATCGAGGTGGCGATGCAGTTCGTCGTCGCGGGCGGCGACCTCAGCCATGCGCTCAGCTCCGCCGGTGTCTGGTCGTTGCGTGTCCCGTTCCAGGAGATCGCATGACCACCATCTCCGAGCACGAGGTCTCCGTCCGGCTCCTGAACCCGGGCGGCGATGTTCCGCTGTCGTGGGCGGAGAACTCCCCGGGACAGGTGACCCTCGACTCGGCGGCGTTCCCGTATGTGCAGGGCACCGTGAAGATCGCCGTCGAGGACGCCATGCTGCTCGAAGACCTCGACCCGCGCGACTCCCGCCGACTGGCCATCACCGCAGCTCGCGACGGCGGGAGCCCTCGCACGTTCAATCTCGGGGTCCGGGAGGCGACCCCGGACAGGGCTGGTGGGACCGTGACGTTGCGGCTCGCGTCCGATGAAGCGGTCCTCATGGACTACGCGCAGTTGGTCGATGACAACGGCCCACGAGCGCACCAGGCGTCGCTACGTGCGGTGTGTAACTACGTGCTCGGCAAGATCGGCGCCGCGCTGCAAGCCGGCGGCCCCGACGCGGACGTGACGGCATACTGGTCCGTCACGAACCTCGTCCCGAACCCGCGCCTCGCCAACGATGCGAATGCATGGCAGACCGGCTCCGGGGCATCCGGCGGTGGCCGTCTGGTGATGTCCGCCCCTCTGCCTCCAGTGGGCAACACGGCCTACCGGTGGACCGCTGCAGCCGGTGATTCCAATGCTGTCCCGCTCTCGGCCCTCTACCGAGTCACGCCAGGCAAGTGGTACGTGTTCACGGCGTACCTGTGCTCGGGAACAACCCGGCAGGCTCGCGCGGCGATTCAGTGGTGGAGCGCGGGCGGATCCGTGGCGTCTTCCACCTCGTACGGCGCGTTCATCACGTCCGATGTCACCGCGTTCCGTCGTGTGTCCGTGATCGCGCAGTGCCCGCCGGGAGCCGAGCAGGCGGTCCCGTACATCAACACCGTTGGCAACGCCTCGGGGAACCTGCACTACGCGTCGTGCGCGATGTTCCACGAGGGGAACGAGGTGATCCCTTACTACGACGGTGCGACGGCCGCGGGAGGCGGTTACACGTACGCGTGGCAGGCCGCAGTGCACGCCTCGACTTCGACTCGCACACCCGCGGTGGAGCGGCGCCCAGAGGCGCTCCGCTGGTCGGCCGGCGACTCCGGCATGGCGTTCCTGGAGACGCTGCTGAAGTCGGCAGGTCTTCGCATCGTGTGCGACGAGCAGCGGCGGTGGTTCCTGCGAGGCAACGACTACCGTGCTGGCGGGGCGCAGGCCTACCGGTACGGGGTGAACATCAAGACCGCCAGCGAGAGCCTGTCTCGTGACGACAACTCCTGGCGCGACGGGGCGGTGTACGAGTACATCTGGACCGACGATGACGGCATCGAGCAGCGCCGCCTCGACGCGTTCGCCCTCCCGGGTGCGTCGAAGATCGCGAAGGTCGAGCTGCGCAACACCCCCTACCCGGGTCCGGGCCGCGCGCAGTACATGGTCGAGCGCGCGCAGGGCACCGGGCGCACCGTCTCCGTGACGGCGAACCCCGCGTGGGATGAGGTCACGGACCAGGCGCTCAGCATCCTGCTCGAAGACACTCCCATCCAGACCGGCATCATCGCCAGCGTCCGCTACGACTTCGGCGACGACTCCGTGGAAATCACCAGCCGCACCACCGACACCCCGGCCGGCGCAATCGACCTGCTTGCCGGGACCATCAACAGCCTGCCTGGCACGATCAACGCGCTCTGAAAGGAACGACGATGCCTCTCACCCCCACACCCGGCGCCGACGCTCTCGCCGCCGGCATCCCCCTCGTTCCCGGGACCGGGCTCGGCGCGGATCTCGACGAGTACATCAACCGCCTCGCGGACGAGCTCGCCCGACGAACGATGGTGACACTCTCCATCGCGAAGGGTGGCACCGGGGCGACCACCGCCGCGGCCGCACGTTCGAACCTGGGCGTGAACCTCGCCGCACCGAACGTCGCCGAGGGATCGAAGGTGCCGCAGTACTCCGAGGGTGGTCAGCTCGCGAGCGCCGCACCGACCGCCGCCGCGCACCTCGCGACGAAATCGTACGTGGACAGCTTCTGGAGCGCGAACCCGCAGTACCTCAACAGCGTGTACGTGCAGGGTCAGCTCTACGTGCCCGCGGCGACGCCTGTCACAGCCGGGTACGTCGCCGCGTACATCAACAACGATGGCCGGGTGGGGAAGTCGCCATCGGCGCGCCGGTTCAAGAAAGACATCCACGACCACGGGTACTCCGTCGCCGACCTCCTCGCGATCCGACTGCGCACCTACCGGCTCCGTGCGTCGGTGTTCGGCGAGGGATGGGAAGAAGCACCCGTCGAGGTCGGGGTGATCGCCGAGGAGCTGATCGAGGCGGGCCTGTCGGAGTTCGTCCACTACGACGCAGACGGCGAGCCGGATACCGTCCACTACGAGCGCCTCGCACTCGTCGCCATCGGTGCACTGCAGGACATGGCCGCTACCGTCGCGACCCTCGCCGCACGCATCGACGCGCTGGAGGCATGATGGGTGGCGCACCGGTCATCGAGTACCTCCGCCCCGGCGTCGGATACGCACCCGACGCGGCCGCATCCATGCGCCGCCTGGAGGCCGCCCTCGGGCGCCCGCACGACTGCAACTCGTCGACGCGGGACTACGACCTCCAGGAGCGCATGTGGAAGGCGTGGGAAGCGTGGGTCGCGGGCCGAGGCCCCAAGCCGAACCACTCGCGCGCCGTCGCTCCGTGGCTGTCCAAGCACTGCATGGGCCTCGCGGACGATTCTGACGACTGGACCACTCCCGGCTATATCGCCCTGGCAGAGGAGCACGGCTGGATTCGCACGGCCGCCGACGATCCGACCGAGCGCCACCACTTCGAGTACCAGTGGTGGCGCGACCAGCACCGAAACGACCCGGCACCCGCCGGGAACACCACAACCCCTACTGAGTCCGAGGAGGACGACGACATGCGCACCCCCGCGATGTTCTACACCACGAAGAATGACCTGCCCGCGACTGCGAGCAACCCGGTCGATACGTACATCATCACCGACACGAACGGCTATTACTCGCCGGTCTCCGGCGTCTCCGGGGACTACGCGTCCCGTCTCGCACAGGCATACCAGATCACCGTCGATGCGAAGCACATCACCCGCGACCACGCACGCCGCATCGAGCAGGACTGCGCGGCGATGCGCTCCGGAAAGTAGGAAGCCGTGAACAAGACGGTCATGTTCGTGACGTTCGCCGCACTGGCGTTCGTCGGCCTCGCCGGGAGCGTGCTCCTGCTCATCCTCCGCCCGGAGTCCTCACAGGACTTCACCACCCTCCTGATCACCGTCCTCGGCCTCGCCACCACCGCCGGGGGAACGTTCTACGCCCTCGGCAAGCAAGGAGAACAGATCAAGAAGATCGACCGCCAGACGAACGGCACCCTCTCAGCGCTCCGCGAAGAGAACGACCGGCTCACGCGCGAGAACGTCGAGCTCGCCAAGCAGGTTCCGACCGAAACAGGAGCGATCCCGGTCGGCGAGATGCTCCGACGCGACCTCTAGCACTACTGCGCGGCGATGAAGACGGCGTCGCCCTTCGAATTGGCTACCTTCCAGACGCCGCCGGCGATCTCGGCGTCTGGAAGAGTCACGATGTAGTTAGCGGAAAGCTCCGCGAGTGGCGGGTATACGGTGCCGACTTGGTAGAGCGGATCTGGAACATCGAGTATGCCGACGTCGTCGGTGCTGAAGCTGCGGCCGCTTGCAGACACATACTCGATCCAAAGAGCTATGTTCGGGTCGACCCCTTCACCTTCGGGCATACCTTGAGCTTTCGCGGCGTCCCAATCGAGCTTGACGTGGATCGGCAGGGCGATGTACCCGGCGCCCACCTGCGATGCAGCGGCCGCGCCGACCGACCACATTGAGTCTTCGGTGAGCTTGCGCTGTTCCCCGACCGATAGTGGATTGTCGCGCGAGCCTCGCTCGGCTTCGGGCGTGGGGGTGGTCTCAGGTGATGAGTCCGCCGAAGGCGTGATCGTTTCGACTGGCGGAGCGCTGGAATTCGAGCACGCCGCGAGCAGCAGAACAAGACCGAGGGTGGCAACCGCGCCGATACGCTTCATGCCGCGATCCTAGCGGCACCCCTCCCAGAGCGCTCGGGAACTGAGCGAGTCTCCAGCGTTGCGATGCCGGCCGACTTACGACTCTCGCTCACTCCGGTGTAGATCTGCGTCGTCGAGAGGTTCTCGTGTACGAGCAGTTCCTGCACGACGCGGATATCGACACCCTGCTCGACGAGGTCAGTTCCGAAGGCGTGGCGGAGCGAGTGCGGGGTGAGCTTCGGATCGGTGATCCCGGCGCGGACCTTCGCCTTCGTGATGAGGTCGGTGACCGATGTCGACCGCACATGTCCGCCCGATCCGTCGCGGGCCGGGAACCAGTAGCCATCTGCCGGCATCGTCAGGGACAGCTCGGCGACGACCTCGTGCAGCGGGAGCCTCACGGCCTTGCTGCCCTTCACGACGGTGCCGATGGTCATGCTGGCGAGGTCGATATCGTGGCCGTGCACGCGCGCGATCGAGGACACGCGGAACCCCTGGTAGTAGCCGACGAGGATCATCGCGCGAGTGCGGGAGTAGGCACCCGAGTTCAGCATCGCGTCGATCTGCTCGCGGGTGAACGGGCGGGGCTTGCCCTTCGGCACGCGCACGACGGGGAGCTTGGTCGAGGGGTTGTCGGCGCGGAGCCCCTCGTCGTGGAGGAACGTGTAGAAGGCGATCAGTGCTCCGCGCTCGGTGCGGCGGGTGCCGGGGCTCACGTCCTCGGCGCGGCCGATGTAGCGGCGAAGGGTGAACACGTCGCAATCGACCAGCGTGCCGGTCTTCCGTGCGAAGGTGGTGAGGATGCTCCGCCGGTTGCGGATGGTCGTCACTGCGAGGTTCTGCGCTCGCTGGTAGTCGACGAACATCTCAAGCGCGGTGGTGTCTTGGAACTGCATGATTACTCCCTCGGTAGAGGCCCCCTCTGAGCCTGTGATCTGACCGTATGGATTCACGGGAATGGGCCGCGACGACCGACGCGCCCAGGAATCGCGGCGATTCGCTGAGCGCGTCGTTCACGCGAGCCGTCGGCGTCTACGGTGTATCGCCGTAGACGAGTTCGCGTCCGCTGACGCCGCCACGGCGGGCAAGCTCACCCGTGCGGCCGGCCGCGGTGAAGCAGTCATGGCAGATCGCGTACTCGACCTCTTGATTCGCCCCGCCGCCGTTGATCGACTTTGCCCGATGGCATTCTCGGCAGCGCATCTTGTGCATCGGTATCGTGTTCGGACGGCGGTAGACGAGCGCTGGCGGATCCATGTCGAATAGCACGTCGCTCATGATGCACGCGCTGTGAAGATGTCGGTGATGGGTGCCAACCGCTGTGACTCCACCGTGGATGTCGTCGGTTCGATCCCGGCAGGGCCCACACCCTCATCCTGCAGAACCTGGTGGCCGTCTGTTCGCAGACCTCGACGCCCGCACGGGGCTTCCTCCTTCCCTCTCACCGGTGGGCTGCGCGGGAGCATGCAGCGATTCTCCTGTCCGGCGGCGCCTGTCCACGCCGACGCGTACGCTGTAACGCACGACACGACTCGGCGATCGGAAACGGGAGCTCTCACACATGGCACGACGCATCGTCATCAGCGGGGCATCGGGCCTCATAGGCTCCGCCCTCGCTTCATCCCTGCGCACCGACGGCATCGAGGTCACCTCCCTCGTCCGCCGCCCGCCGCGGTCGGAGGACGAGGCGCAGTGGGAGCCGGGGGAGAGCGCGCTCGATCCGGAGGTGCTGGCGGGAGCAGATGCGGTCGTCGCGCTCGGCGGTGCCAGCGTCGGACGACTCCCGTGGACGCGTGGCTACCGTCAGGAGCTCATCGACTCGCGCCTGGGAGCGACGCGTACCCTGACCACCGCGCTTCGTGCACTGCGCTCCGACGCTCCGGCCCTCATCTCGGCATCGGCCGTCGGCTACTACGGCTCTGCGCCCGGCGAGGTCCTCACCGAGGACTCCGCTGCGGGGCAGACCTTCTTGGCCGATCTGACCGTGCGTTGGGAGGCCGAGGCGCGTCAGGCCGAAGACCACACCCGGGTCGCGCTGCTCCGCACGGCTCCGGTCATCCACCGGCGCGGAGTGCTCAAGCCGCTCATCCAGCTGACCCGTTTCGGCGTCTCCGGGCCGCTCGGGCGCGGGACGCAGATCTGGCCCTGGATCTCGCTCGACGATGAGGTACGGGCGATCCGCCACATCCTGGACAAGAAGATCGCGGGCCCGGTCAACCTCACGGGACCGACACCGGCGTCTGCGAACGACATCGGCCGAGCCCTGGCCGCTCGGATGCACAGGCCGTTCTGGGTGCCGGCGCCGGCGTGGGCGTTGCGTTTCGCCCTCGGCGACGCGGCCGATTCGCTGCTGCTTCCCGATGCCGACGTGCAGCCGCTGGTGCTGGAGCGCTCGGGGTTCCGGTTCACGCACGCGACCGCGACGGAGGCGGTCGCCGCCGCTCTGTGACCTTCTCTGTGGACCACATTGATCCGGCGAGATCGCTCGCTGATCGGGGTTCACCACTGCGAGACTGAGCGCATGGAGATCATCGAGAACTCGAAGCTCACGGTCGTCGGCGCAGGAAGCGTCGGGTCGAGTGTCGCCTACGCGGCACTGATCCGGGGTTCCGCCCGTCATGTCGCGCTGTACGACATCGCCACCGAGAAGGTCGAGGCAGAGGTGCTCGACCTCGCCCACGGCACGCAGTTCACGGGCTCCAGCGACATCATCGGCGGCAGCGACATCTCGGTCGCCGCCGGCTCGCACGTCGTGGTGATCACCGCGGGCGCGAAGCAGAAGCCCGGTCAGACCCGCATCGAGCTCGCCGAGGTCAACGCGGGCATCATCCGCAGCATGATGCCCGACCTGCTCGAGGTCGCCCCGAACGCGATCTATGTGATCGTCACGAACCCGTGCGATGTGCTCACGGTCATCGCGCAGGAGGAGACCGGGCTTCCTCCCGAGCGGATCTTCGCCTCCGGAACGGTGCTCGACACCTCGCGGCTGCGGTGGAAGCTCGCCCAGCGAGCCGGTGTCTCCACCGCCAGCGTCCACGCGCACATCATCGGAGAGCACGGCGACACCGAGTTCCCCCTCTGGTCTCGTGCGACGATCGGCACCGTGCCGATCCTGGAGTGGGAGACGCCCGGCCACCCTCGCTTCACCCTCGACGAACTGCAGGAGATCGCCGTCGACGTGCGCGACGCCGCGTACAAGGTCATCCTCGGCAAAGGGGCGACCAACTACGCAATCGGACTGTCGAGTGCACGCATCGTCGAAGCGATCCTGAGCGACGAGCATGCCGTGATGCCCGTCAGCACCGTGCTGCGCGACTTCCACGGGCTGGACGGTGTGGCGCTCTCGGTGCCGTCGATCGTGAGCGCGAAGGGTGCCGTGCCGATCCGGAACACCTCATTCTCGGAGGGTGAGCTGGCGCTGCTGCGTCAGTCCGCTGACGCGCTCACGGCAGCCGCCGCATCATTGCGGCCGTGAGCAGGCGGGTGACGCAGGGTCTCTGAGGCGGGTCTGCGTCACGACTCCTCGTGAGTCCTCGGGTCGGCGTCGAACAGGCGTCCGTCCGGACGTCCGAGCGCGGTGATCGCCGCCACCTCGGCATCGTCGAGAACGATCTGCGCCGCCGCGAGGTTCGCCACCTGGTGCGCGAGCGACGACGCCTTCGGGATCGACACCGTACCGCGGGCGACGTGCCAGGCGAGCACGGTCTGGGCGGTCGTGATCTCGCGGGCCGCAGCGATCTCGTGGATCACGGCCTCGTCGAAGAGCTCCCTCGCCCGCCCCAACGGGCTCCACGCTTCGGTGAGGATGCCGTGTTCCCGGTGATACGTGAGCTGCTCCTCCTGCGGGAAGTACGGATGCACCTCGATCTGATTGACGACGGGTCGCACCCCGGTCTCCTGCTCGAGGCGCTCCAGGTGCTCCGGAAGGAAGTTGGAGACGCCGATCTGTCGGACCACGCCGCGGGACTGGGCGTCCACGAGCGCGGCCCACGCCTGGACGTACTCGTCCTGGCGGGGATTCGGCCAGTGGATCAGGTGCAGATCCGTCACATCGAGTCCGAGGCGCGAACGGCTCTCCTCGATACTGGTGCGTGCCTTCGCCGACGGGTGATGGCGACCGGGGAGCTTCGTGGTGACGATGACCTCGGAGCGCGGCACATCGGCGGCCGCGACGCCACGGCCGACCGAACCCTCGTTCTCGTAGTTGAACGCCGTGTCGACGAGACGGTAACCCGCGCCGATGCCTCCGGCGACTGCGTCTGCCCCGGCATCTCCGAGGAGTCCGTAGGTGCCGAGGCCGATGGCCGGAAGGGCGAACCCGTTGTGGGCGGTGAACGAGGGGACGACGGGCTGAGTGGTCACGGTGCTCCTTCTTGGCCTTTCCCCGAGCGTACGCTGAGGGGATGACGACGGAGGCGGAGATGGCGTCGGATGACACCGTGATCGAGGACCAGGATCGCTGCCCGTGTGCTTCCGGGGACGTGTTCGGCGGCTGCTGCGGGCCGTTGCTCGAAGGTGCGCCCGCGCCGACGGCGGAGCGCCTGATGCGCTCGCGTTACACCGCGTTCGGCCTCCAGGACGCCGGGCACCTCCTGCGCACCTGGCACTCGACCACGAGGCCGGAGACGATCGATTTCGAGCCGGACCTCGAGTGGCGACGGCTGCTGGTGATCGATCGCGCGGCCGGAGGCCCCTTCGACCGCGAGGGCGTGGTGGAGTTCGAGGCGTTCTGGCGGCAGGGCGCTGCGAGGGGCTCGCTCCATGAGCGCAGCCGCTTCGTGCGCGAGGACCGGCACTGGTACTACGTCGACGGCGACGTGGGTTGATGGGCGGATGTCGCGACAGCGACTAGATTTGGAAGCGTGAACGCCAGCCCCGAGAACCAGCGCACCCTGCTCGACATCGCCGACCTCGACCGGCGCATCGCGCAGGCCGAGCGTGCCCGAACGAAGCCGAGCCAGGCGGGGCGGATCACCGAGCTCGTCGCCATCCGTCAGGAGCAGCTGCGCGAGCTGACCGCTCTCGCCGGCACCCGTGACGACGTGCGCACCGAGCTGAAGCGTCTGGAGTCCGACGTCGCCGTCGTCGAGGCGCGTCGGAATCGCGATGCGGAGCGCCTCGCCGCGTCGACGAACTCGAAGGACGCGCAGGCGCTCGAGCACGAACTCGCGAGCCTTGCCCGGCGTCAGAGCGACCTTGAAGACGCCGAACTCGACGTCATGGGTCGACTGGAAGAGGCAGAAGCCGCCCTCGCCGCGCAGCAGGCGCTTCTGGACGCGACGACAGCCGAGGGCTCGACGCTCACCGCACAGGCGAAGGCCGATGTCGCTGCCGCCACAGACCTGGGTGCGCAGCTCTCCCGCGATCGTGCGGCCGTCGCCGAGGGAGTGTCGCCCGAGCTCTTGGCGGAGTACGCCCGTCGCGCCGTGAACAGTGCGGGTGCCGCGCTGCTCACCCGTGGCACCTGCGAAGGCTGCCGCATCCTGCTTCCCAGCACCGATCTGAACGACATCCGCCGCGCGGCGGACGACCTCGTGGTCTCCTGCCCCGAGTGCGGGTGCATCCTCGTGCGTACCGAGGAGTCAGGGCTCGCATGAGCGGTGCCTCCGCTCGCCGGCGATGACAGCGCCGGCGTCGGGCGTCGAACGACGCATCGCGCTCATCTCCGTCGGCGCTCACGAGTACGTCGCCGTCGAGCTCGACGGGAACGACGAGGAGCAGGATCGCACGTCGCTGCGTACCGATGACCTCCCGGACTGGGTCCGCACCGCCGAGGCATCAGACGCCCCGCGATGGATCATGCGGACCGCCGCCGAAACCTACGCGCTCCTCCTTGGAGCCGGAGTGCGGATCACTCGCAGTCACGACCTGGTGCTGTGTCATGCGATCCTCCGCGACACCTCCTCGGTGCCGACGCCACTCCCGGCCTCTCAGGATTGGGAACGGCGGGAACCGACCGTGGCGGCACCGTCCCTCTTCGATGTGTTCGATGAGGTGGGCGGTCAGGATGCGATCGCCGCGACTCTGGATCAGTACCGGGCGCAGCGCCGCGTGATCGCCGCGGCGCCGGATGGACGTCTCACGCTCCTGTGCGCAGCGGAGTCGGCGGGCGGACTCATCGCGGAAGAGATGCGGGCCGCAGGATTGCCGTGGGACGAGGGCGTGCACGACGCGATCCTCACCGACAGCCTGGGCACCCGCCCGGTAGCCGGCGGCGTGCCGAGTCGCATGCTCGAACTCGGAGATCGTGTGCGCGAGCTCCTCGGCGATGCTTCGCTGCACCTGGACAGTCAGCAGAAGCTGCTCAGGGCGCTGCACCGCGTCGGGGTGCAGGTCGAGTCCACGAGCCGGTGGGAGCTCGCCGAGCACGACCACCCGGTCGTCGAACCGCTGCTGGCGTACAAGAAGCTCTCCCGGCTGCTCAGCGCCAACGGGTGGGCGTGGCTGGCGGAATGGGTGCATGACGGCCGGTTCCGCCCCGTGTACATCCCCGGAGGTGTCGTCACCGGGCGATGGGCCTCCGCCGGTGGGGGAGCGCTCCAGCTTCCGCGGAGCCTGCGCCCTGCGGTGCGTGCCGACCCCGGGTGGACGCTGGTCGTGGCCGATGTCGCGCAGCTCGAGCCGCGGATGCTCGCCGCGATGGCAGCCGACGAGGCGATGGCTCGTGCGGCCAGGGGGAGCGACCTCTATGCGGGCGTCGTCGCTTCCGGGGCGGTCGCCACTCGCGAGGAGGCGAAGTATGCGGTCCTCGGTGCGATGTACGGTGCCACGACGGGCGACAGCGGCCGACTGGTCCCGCGGCTGCGCAAGGTGTACCCGCGCGCCATGGGACTCGTCGACGCAGCGGCACGAACGGGGGAGGACGGCGGCATCGTGTCGACCTGGCTCGGTCGATCATCACCCCGCCCATCCGTGGAGTGGATGCGACTGCAATCCGAGGCGACCGATGCGGATGCCGATCCCGCGGTGGTGGCCCTCGCTCGGCGCAGGGCGCGCGACTGGGGGCGGTTCACACGGAACTTCGTCGTTCAGGGCACGGCTGCGGAGTGGTCGCTGATCTGGCTGGCCGAGATCCGTCACCGCCTGCAGCAGATCCCCGAGGTCTTCGCCGAGGCTGCGGCCTCCGGTCCGTTCGCACGCTCCCCGCACCTGGCGTTCTTCCTGCACGACGAGGTGATCCTGCACGTGCCGCTCGAACATGCGGAGGCGGCGGCCGAGGCCGTGCGCGAGGCGGCGGCCACGGCGACGACGCGACTGTTCGGCTCGTTCCCGATCGACGTGCCCCTCGATCTGCGCATCGCGGAGTCTGCGCAGAAGTAGCCGCAGGCCGCGGGTCTCCGAGAACGTAGACTGGAGACGCGAATGGGTCGACTGGACGGCCGCGTTGCGGGCAACCGCACCGAGGAACGTCCGGGCTCCTCAGGGCAGGACGGTGGGTAACGCCCACCCGGAGCAATCCGCGAGAAAGTGCCACAGAGAGTAGACCGCCCCGCAAGGGGTAAGGGTGAAAGGGTGGTGTAAGAGACCACCGGGGGCCATGGTGACATGGCCCGCCAGGTAAACCTCGTCCGGAGCAAGGTCAGACAGAGGATGTTGACGCGGCTCGCCGAGTCCTCGGGTAGACCGCTAGAGTGCCACGGCAACGTGTCGCCGAGAGAGATGGCCGTCGAAGGGGCGAAGAACCCCGGAACAGAACCCGGCGTACAGGTCGGCCCATTCGCATAAAGAAGATCTGATCAGGTCTCCTTCCGCCCGACTCCCGGCAGCGCGCCCAGAGCGCTGTTCTCAGGGAGGGCGTGCCGGGGCGCGGCGGACCGCACCGCCTAGGCTCGGAGTAGTCACCCAGAAAGGCACGTCCATGAGGCCTACGCCATGAGAGATGTCACACGACGGGGTCTGGCCTTGTCATTGGTGCTCAGCGGCGTCGCGGGGTATGTGGATGCGATCGGGTTCATCGACACCGGCGGCTTCTTCGTCTCCTTCATGAGCGGCAATTCGACCCAGGCCGGTGTGGACATCCTCGAGCAGGGATTGGCGTCGTCGCTTCTGCCCTTGACGCTGGTGGTGGCTTTCGTCCTGGGCGTCGCCGTCGGCGCGATGATCGGCGGGAACGGGCGACGGCGCGCCTGGGCGGTGGCGGCATCCGCGTCCGCCGTCGCTCTGAGCGCCGTCCTCGCTGCGGTGGTACCGACGAGCCCTGCTCGGTTCTGGATGCTGGCCTTCGCCATGGGGGCGCTGAACACCCTGTACCTCTCGGACGGACGTGCGCGGGTCGCCATCACGTACGCGACCGGCACGTTGGTCAGTCTGGGTCTCGCGGTCGCGGCGCTGCTCACCGGGCGTTCCGGATCCGCCTGGCGCCGCCCTCTCCTGCTGTGGGGATCCCTCGCGGGAGGCGCGGTGGTCGGTGCCGCGGCGCACCGGCTCGGAAGCGGCCCCGCGTTGCTCTTCGCCGCCGGCGTGCTCGCCGCCGCCGGAGTGGGTCTGGCCATGAGGACCCGCGTTCGACGGGAACCTCCGATCGATTGAGCGGGGGAGGAGGCTCCGGCCCGCACCTTCGCGAACACGCGAAGACCCCGATGACTACGGCAGTCATCGGGGTATTCGGCGTCAGGGACGTGCGTGGATCAGTCGCCGGCGAGGGATGCGGCGCCGATGATGCCCGAGTTGTTGCGGTGGATCGCCGGGACGATCGGCGTCTTGAGGTCGAGAAGCGGAAGGAAGTCTCCGGCGTTCTTCGAGACGCCACCGCCGACCACGAACAGGTCGGGGCTGAACAGGAACTCGATGTGCGAGTAGAACGCCTGCAGGCGCTCGGCCCACTCCGCCCAGCTGAGGTTCTCCCGCTCGCGTGCCGACGTCGCGGCGTACGTCTCGACCGACTCGAACTCGCGGAAGTTGAGGTGACCGAGCTCGGTGTTCGGCAGCAGCACCCCGTCGTAGAGGAATGCGGATCCGATGCCGGTGCCGAGGGTCGTGAGGAGCGTGAAGCCGCGCACATCCCTGGCCGCTCCGTGGCGGGCTTCGGCGACACCCGCGGCGTCGGCGTCGTTCACGAACACGATGTTGCGGCCGAGGCCGTCGCGGAAGAATCGTTCGGCGTCGAAGTCGATCCACTCCTTGGACACGTTCGCGGCCGAGAGCGTCTTGCCGCGCTTGACGATCGCCGGGAAGGCGACTCCGAGCGGCAGCGTCGACTCGTGCACGTCGAGCGTCTTCAGAACGGTCTGCACGGCGTTGAGCACGTCCTGCGGCGATGCGCCCTCGGGAGTGGGGACCCGCACCCGGTCGGATGCCATGACGCCGTGCTCGAGGTCGACGATTCCTGCTTTGATTCCCGTGCCGCCGATGTCGACGCCGATCGCTTTTGCCATGGGCGATAGCTTAGCGACCACGGTGCGCGCCAGTAGGATCGATGACATCACGTGAAGAAATCGATGACATCACGTGAAGAAGGGGCAGACATGTCTGACGGCGACCACAAGTACTGGTACAACTCCGCGACTGGCGAGATCGAGTTCGGCATGATCTCGCCCGCCATCGACCGCATCGGTCCGTTCGACACGGAGGCCGAAGCCCGCCGTGCTCCCGAGGTCGTCAAGGAGCGCGCGCGTTCCTGGGCCGAGGAAGAGGCCGTCGAGCAGGGCTGGGACGCCAAGGGCGACGCAAAGGGCCAGGGCGCAGAGTAGCCATGGACAAGCAGAGGGACTTCGTCCTCCGGACCATCGAGGAGCGCGGCGTCAAGTTCGTGCGGTTGTGGTTCACGGACGTGATCGGCACTCTCAAGTCGGTGGCCATCGCGCCCGCCGAGGTCGAGGGGGCTTTCGCGGAAGGCATCGGATTCGACGGTTCGGCGATCGAGGGGCTGACACGCACCTACGAATCCGACCTGCTCGCCCAGCCCGATCCGACGACGTTCCAGACGCTGCCCTGGCGCGGTGAGATCGACCCGACCGCGCGCATGTTCTGCGACCTGACAACCCCCGACGGCCAGCCGGCCGTCGCCGACCCACGTCACGTGCTCAAGCGCACGCTCGCGAAGGCCGCAGACGCCGGATTCACCTTCTACACGCATCCGGAGATCGAGTTCTATCTCCTGAAGTCGTCCTCGTTCGGACCCGACGGCCCCGTGCCCGTCGACTCCGCCGGCTACTTCGACAACGTTCCCGGCGGCACGGCGCACGACTTCCGCCGTCGCTCCGTGCGCATGCTGGAAGATCTCGGCATCTCCGTCGAGTTCAGCCATCACGAGGGCGGCCCCGGTCAGAACGAGATCGACCTGCGCTACGCCGATGCGCTGACCACAGCCGACAACGTCATGACGTTCCGCACGGTGATCAAGGAGGTGGCGATCGAGCAGGGCGTCTACGCGACGTTCATGCCGAAGCCGCTCAGCGGTCAGCCCGGCAGCGGCATGCACACGCACATGTCGCTCTTCGAGGGCGATCAGAACGCGTTCTACGAGGAGGGCGCGAAGTACCAGCTCTCCAAGACGGGGCGGCACTTCATCGCGGGCCTGCTCAAGCACGCGAACGAGATCTCCGCCGTTACGAACCAGTTCGTGAACTCCTACAAGCGCCTGTGGGGCGGCGACGAGGCGCCGAGCTTCATCACCTGGGGCCACAACAACCGTTCCGCGCTCGTGCGCGTGCCGATGTACAAGCCCAACAAGGGGCAGTCGTCGCGCGTGGAGTACCGCGCGTTGGACTCGGCCGCGAACCCCTACCTGGCGTACGCGCTCATGCTGGCCGCCGGGCTCAAGGGCATCGAAGAGGGATACGAGCTGCCGCCGGAGGCCGAGGACAACGTCTGGGCGCTCAGCGACGCGGAGCGACGGGCCCTGGGCTATTCGGCGCTGCCGGCGAGCCTCGACCACGCCCTCGAGTACATGGAGGCGTCCGAACTCGTCGCCGAGACGCTCGGGGAGCAGGTGTTCAACTACGTGCTGCTCAACAAGCGCAAGGAGTGGGAGGCCTACCGCGGTCAGGTCACCCCGCTCGAGCTGAAGAACAACCTCGAGCTTCTCTGAGGGGGGCGCATGGCCCGTCCGGACGATTCCGTCTCGCTCTCCGCGCTGGCCAGACTCGGCTTCGCCGAGCTGAGTGAGGCGGCAGCGTCCCTGTCGGAGCTGGCGACCATCCTCGACCAGCCGCGCACCGTGCTGCTCGAAGCGGCGGATGCGGCGGATCCCGATGCCGCCGTGCGCGGGCTGCTCAGGGTGGCGCGCCGTGACGAGGCGCCGCTGCGGAGACTTCTCGTCGACGAGGAGACGCGTCGACGGGTCTGGCGGGTGTTCGGTGCGTCCGAAGGGCTCGCCGACTTCTTCCTCCGTCATCCGGACCAGCTGACCGTCCTGGAAGGCCCCCTCACTGCTCTGCCGTCGTCCGACGAACTGCGCGAGCGTCTGCTGGCTTCGGTGGGTGCGCACGACGGTTTCGCGCAGTTGTCCGGAGACGAAGCCGTCGTCGCGATCAGAGTCGCATATCGGCGCAATCTCGCAGCCATCGCCGCCTACGACCTGTCGCATCCTGCACCGGAGACGATCATCGCACCGGTGTCGGCGGCGCTGGCGGACATCGCCGGTGCCGCGCTCGAAGCATCGCTCGCGGTCGCCAGGACCCGGTTGCGGGACTCGATGGGCCCTGGCGAAGTGGCGGCGACGCGCCTCGCCGTCATCGGCATGGGAAAGGCCGGAGCGCGGGAGCTGAACTACGTCAGCGATGTCGACGTGATCTTCGTCGGCGGCAGCAGTGATGAAGAGGTCGTCACGGAGGCACGCGCCATCGACATCGCGACCCGTCTCGCGCGCGAGACGATGCGCAACCTCGATGCGATCGAGGTGGAGCCCCCGCTGTGGGAGGTGGATGCCGCGCTGCGTCCCGAGGGCAAGCAGGGTGCTCTGGTCCGCTCGCTCGCGTCGCATCTGGCCTACTACGACCGCTGGGCGAAGAGCTGGGAGTTCCAGGCCCTGCTCAAGGCACGCCCGCTCGCCGGCGACGCCGAGCTCGGCGCCGAGTACATCGCCGCGGTGCAGCCGAAGATCTGGTCCAGCGCCGCCCGACAGGACTTCGTCGAGAGCGTGCAGCGCATGCGCGAGCGCGTGATGGAGCACATCGATCCCGAGGACGCCCCGTACCAGCTCAAACTCGGCGCCGGCGGCCTGCGCGACATCGAGTTCACCGTGCAACTGCTGCAGCTCGTGCACGGCCTCACCGATGAGTCGCTGCGCACCCGTGGCACGCTCGAGAGCCTCGACGCGCTCGTCGAGGGCGGCTACATCGGGCGGGTCGACGCCGCCGCGTTCGCCGACGACTATCGGCTGCTCCGGCTCATGGAGCATCGTCTCCAGCTGCGCGAGCTCAGCCGGACGCATCTGATGCCGCGCACTCCCGCCGGCCTGCGGACCCTGGCGAGGGGCACCGGACTCGCCGAGAGCGGTGAGCGGGTGTGGGCGCGCTGGGAGAGCGTGCGACGCGAGGTGCGTGAGATCCACACCCGCCTGTTCTACCGTCCGCTGCTGAGCGCCGTCGCAGGCCTGCCTGAGGAGGAGCGCACGCTCTCCGCCGCCCAGGCACACGACCGCCTGGCGGCGATCGGGTTCCGTGATCCGGCGGGAGCCCTGCGCCACATCGGCGCCCTCACGAGCGGGCTCAGTCGCAAGGCGACGATCCAGCGCCACCTGATGCCCATCATGGTGCGGTGGTTCGCAGACGGCAGCGATCCGGATTATGCGCTTCTCGCCTTCCGCCGCATCAGCGAGCGTCTCGGGGACACCCCCTGGTTCCTGCGGATGCTGCGCGACTCCTCCGGCGCGGCTGAGAGCCTCACCCGGCTGCTGTCCTCCTCGCGCTACATCGGCGAGCTCCTGGAGTGGATCCCGGAATCTGTGGCCTGGTTGGACAGCACGGGACGCCTGCGGCCTCGTGGTGCCGCTGCGCTGGACGAGGAGGCACGCGCGATCCAGACGCGCCACGAGACGATCGGCGACGCCCTGCGCGCCGTCAGGGCGCTGCGCAGGCGGGAGCTGCTGCGCACGGCGATGGGCGCTGTCCTCGACGTCCTCACGATCGAGGAGGTCGCCACGGCGCTCACCGAGATCACCGAGGCGACGATCCAGGCGGCCCTGCGTGCGGTGATCCGTGAGGTCGTTCCACCGGATGATGAGGCGCTGGATTTCGCGGTCATCGCGATGGGACGCTTCGGCGGCGCCGAGCTGGGCTTCGGCTCCGACGCCGACATCCTCTACGTCTACGACGCGAACGGCGTCGATCCGCAGCGCGCGCAGAAACTCGCGACGCAGATCGTGGCGGGGCTGCGCGAGCATCTCACCGACCACCGCCTGCCGCTGGACCTCGATGCCGACCTGCGCCCCGAGGGGCGCAACGGCCCGGTCGTGCGGTCCATCGAGGCATACACGGAGTACTACCGGCGCTGGTCGCTCTCGTGGGAGGCCCAGGCGCTGCTCCGGGCCCGCGGCGTGGCGGGGAGCGCCAAGCTGATCGCGCGGTTCATGGCACTGGCCGACACGATCCGCTACCCGGAGTCGGTCGATCTGCAGGGCACACGCGAGATCAAGCGCATCAAGGCGAGGGTCGAGGGGGAGCGGTTGCCGCAGGGCGCAGATCCCCGGCGTCACCTGAAGCTCGGGCCCGGTTCGCTCAGTGACGTGGAGTGGCTCGTCCAGCTGTTGCAGCTGCAGCACGCGCACGCCGTCCCCGGACTGCGCACGACGTCGACCCTCGGTGCGCTCGAGGCCGCGGTGGCAGCGGACTTCGTGACCGAGGAGGATGCCGCACGTCTTCGTGAGGCCTGGCTGCTCTCCAGCCGTCTCCGGTCGGCGATCACCCTGCTGACCGGTCAGACCAGCGATGTGCTGCCCGCGGACCGCAGGCAGCTCGACGCGATCGGGAGACTGCTCGGGTATCCCGACCGCTCGGCGACCGAGCTCGAAGAGGACTACCTCGGTGTGACGCGGCGTGCACGCAAGACGTTCGAGCAGCTCTTCTACGGCTGATCGAGCAGCCTCAGTTTGCGGTATCGGACGAGGTGTCCCAAGCTGACGATATGACCCACGCGCGAATCGGCATCGTCTGGAACCCTTCGAAGGTCGAGCAGGAGGTTCTGCAGACCGCGGTGAGCGGTGTGTTCGATGATCAGTACGACATCCGCTGGTGGGAGACTACCCCGGAGGACCCGGGCCGCGGTATGGCTCGCGAGGCCCGCGAGGAAGGCCGCGACATCGTGATCGCGGTCGGTGGAGACGGCACCGTGCGGGCTGTGGCCGAGTCGTTGGCGGGATCGGAGACTGCTCTCGGGATCGTGCCGCAGGGGACGGGCAACCTCCTCGCGCGCAACCTCGAGGTCCCGCTGAACAACGTGAAGGCCGCGCTGGAGCGTGTTCGCGACGCCGAGCCTCGACGCATCGACCTGGGCTGGGTCTCGTACGACGGCACCGAGCACGCGTTCGCCGTGATGGTCGGCTTCGGCGTCGATGCGCAGATGCTGGTGGAGACCGACGACGACCTCAAGTCCAAGGCCGGGTGGCTGGCCTACGTCGAGGCGATGGGCCGTGCACTGGCCGGCACCGAGATGACCGACATCACCCTGGGGATCGACGGCGAGAAGGCTGTCGCCGTGCGAGGGCACACCATGCTCATCGGCAACTGCGGCATGGTGCAGGGCGGCATCCGTCTGCTCCCGGACGCGGTTCTCGACGACGGCAAGCTCGACGTGCTCATGATCAGCGCCGATGGCGCGCTGCAGTGGCTCGACACGCTGCGCTCGTTCGTGTGGGACAACGGTATCCGCCGACTCTTCGGCGCCACGGATGAGGCTGTCAGCACCGAGTCCGCTCGTCATCTGCCCGTCGAGACCATCTCGGTCGAGCTGAAGACGCCGCTCGTGTTCGAGATCGATGGCGAGGAGATGGGCGAGGTCACCGCGTTCGACGTGCGCGTCGAGCCTGGTGCGCTGCTGGTCCGCTGAGGATCATCGAGCTCGCCGTCCCGGCGCCGTCCTCTCAGCGGGTGACGGGCGGCGGGACGATCTTCCGATCCTGCGCGGGGAAGGTCACCTTCTGAATGATGATGATGATGCTCGCGGCGACGGGGATCGCGACGAGGGCGCCCAGGATGCCGCCCAGCGCGGCACCGGCGACCGCGGCGATCACCACGAGGGCGCCGGGCACGGCGACGGCCTTGCTCATGATGCGCGGCGAGAGCACGTAGGCCTCGATCTGCATGTAGATGAGGTAGTAGATGATCGCGATCAGCGCCGTCAGCGGTGAGACGAAGAGGCAGATCAGCGAGTTGATGATCGACGCGGTCAGCGTTCCGACCAACGGGATCATCGAGCCGATGAACGCGATGAGCGCGAGCAGGGCCGGCACCGGGGCGCCGATGATGCTGAGGAAGATGAGACTCAGGATTCCGTTGACGAGCGCGAGGCTCACCTGACCGATGACGTAGCGACCGACGGCGCCGGAGACGTCTTCGAGGAGGCTGCTGAAGGTGTCGCGCTGGTAGGCCGGGACGAAGCGGGCGGCGACATGCTTCATGCTGCGCAGCGACGCCATGAAGTAGAGCGTCAGGATCAGGACGATCGTGATCCCGGTGAAGCCGCCGGCGATGCCCGCACCCACCGCGAACACGCCGCCGCCGATGTCGAGGAAGTTGTTCGGGTCCTTCACGAAGCTGAGGACGCCCTGCACGGCATCGTCGATCGTGGAGCCGAACTGACCGCTGACGTCCTTGAACCAGGCGCTGGCCATGAAGTCCTCGATCATCCGCGGGCCGTCCTTGATCAGATTGCTGATCTGCTCGACGAGGATCGGGACGATGGCGAGGATGATGCCGGCGAAAGCGAGGATGACCCCGGCCACCACGATCGTGACGGCGGCGGGGCGGGGGAGCTTCTTCTCGATGAAGGTGACGATCGGATCGAGGCCGAGCGCGAGGAACACCGCGACGCCGATGTAGACGAGCACGGTCGCGAGCTGACCGACGACGCTTCCGATACCCAGCGCCACCAGCACGCCGAGGGCACCCAGCAGCCCGAACATGAACGGGTTGGTCCTGGCGTATGCGGCGACCGCATTCGAGGGCTGCGAGGGCCGGGGGTCGGCCGGGGTGCGCAGCTCGGTGTTCGCGGTCACTCTTCTACGGCGCATGATTCCCCCGGTCGATGGTCAGACTCACCAGTTGACCACCCGGGACGCCGCGCGGTCAAGCCGATGACGCGGTGTGGCGACCTCCGGTGTTCGCGACGTCACTCGAGCGTCGATCCGACATCGCACGACAATGCGGAAGAGCCCGCCCAGCGGAAGCTGAGACGGGCTCTTCGCGATGTTCTGGTCGTCAGACGCCGAAGTACAGCTCGTACTCGAACGGGTGCGGACGCTGCGCCATCGGCAGGATCTCGTTCTCGTACTTGTAGGAGATCCAGGTCTCGATGAGCTCCTTGGTGAACACGCCGCCCTCGAGGAGGAACTGGTGGTCGGCCGCCAGAGCGTCGAGCGAGTCGAGCAGGGAGTTCGGAACCTGCGGGATGTCCTTGGCCTCCTCGGGGGGAAGCTCGTAGAGGTCCTTGTCGACCGGCTCGTGCGGCTCGATGCGGTTCTTGATGCCGTCGAGGCCGGCCATGAGCTGTGCGGCGAAGGCGAGGTACGGGTTGCCGGACGCGTCGGGCGCACGGAACTCGATGCGCTTGGCCTTCGGGTTCGAGCCCGTGATCGGGATGCGGATCGCGGCGGAGCGGTTTCCGGCCGAGTAGACCAGGTTGACCGGAGCCTCGAAGCCCTTGACCAGACGGTGGTAGCTGTTCAGCGTCGGGTTGGTGAAGGCGAGCAGCGCGGGCGCGTGCGCCAGGATGCCGCCGATGTACCAGCGCGCGATGTCGCTGAGCTGTCCGTAGCCGGCCTCATCGTAGAACAGCGGCTTGCCGTCGCTCCACAGCGACTGGTGGGTGTGCATGCCCGAGCCGTTGTCGCCGTAGAGGGGCTTGGGCATGAAGGTCGCGACCTTGCCCCACTCCTCGGCGGTGTTCTTGACGATGTACTTGAACTTGAGGATGTCGTCCGCCGCGTGGACCATGGTGTCGAAGCGGTAGTTGATCTCCTGCTGGCCGCCGGTGCCGACCTCGTGGTGCGAGCGCTCGAGGATGAACCCGGCGTCGATCAGCTTGAGGGTGATGTCGTCGCGCAGGTCGGCGGTCTTGTCGACCGGGCTGACCGGGAAGTAGCCGCCCTTGTACGGCGTCTTGTTGGCGAGGTTTCCGCCCTCTTCCTCGCGGCCGGTGTTCCACGCGCCCTCTTCCGAGTCGACGCTGTAGAAGCTCGAGTTCGAGGTGACGTTGTAGCGGACGTCGTCGAAGATGTAGAACTCCGCCTCGGGGGCGAAGAACGCGGTGTCGGCGATCCCGGTCGAGGTCAGGTACTTCTCGGCCTTCTTGGCGACCTGACGCGGGTCCTTCGAGTAGATCTCGCCCGTGCGCGGGTTGTAGATGTCGAACAGCATGACGAGCGTGCTCGCCTCGCGGAACGGGTCGACGTACGCCGTCGTGACGTCGGGGATGAGCTGCATGTCGGACTCGTGGATGCTGGCGAAGCCACGGATCGAGGAGCCGTCGAACAGCTGGCCGTCGGTGAAGAAAGCCTCGTCGACCGTCGATGCAGGAATGTTGAAGTGCTGCTGAACACCCGGGAGATCGGTGAAACGGATGTCAAGGAACTTGACGTCGTTCTCCTTGATGTAGGTCAGTACCTCGGACGAATCTTTGAACATGTACGACTCCTGTAATGCGGATCGATGGCTTCACGGCCACTCTGCAGAGTACGGACGGGGGATTTCTCTACGGTATCCGCTTTGTTTCGGGCGTGTTACAGGCGCGACGGCGTCAGCGCGGCATATCGCGCTGGGTAGGCTGGGGGAGTGACGGATGCTGTGAACGCGTACCCCGGTGAACGACTCGGACTCCCCGAATCCGGCTCCGGGAGCATCGCCCGCCCCGGACGCCGCATCGGTGCCCTCCTGATCGACTACGCGGCGGCGACGATCATCGCCACCGGATTCCTCGGATTCAACCAGTTCGCGCTGCCGACGGAAGCCGGCCTGAGCCAGTTCGCTCCGATGCTGGTGTTCGCGGTGCTGCAGATCGTCTTCATCCCGACCGCGGGCGGCAGCCCGGGGCACCGTATCCTCGGCATGCGTCTGGCGCGCATGGACGGCAGCTGGGTCGGACTGTGGCGTCCGATCGTGCGCACGCTCCTGCTCGTGGTGGTCGTGCCGGCCGTGATCTGGGACGCCGATCAGCGCGGTCTGCACGACAAGGCGGTCGGCACGGTTCTGATCCGCACCTGACCACGCGGTCGGGCGGATTCAGGCGCGCCCGCGGTTGCGCCGGCGTGCCTCGCGCGGCGCCCTTCCACCGAGGAACGAGCGCGCAGGATCGACGATGTACCCGCGGCGCAGAGCCTCACGTCCGATGAGCATCCGGAAACCCATCTCGTCGCGATTGCTCAGAGTCACCTCGGCCAGCACCTCGCGGTCCACGAGACGGATGAGCAGTTCGACGACGAGTCGCTCCTGGGCATGACCGGAAGAGCTCCGTACCGCACGACGATCGTGGACCGGCAACTCGACGACGACCGCGTCCTCCTGGCTGTCCTGCCACGGTTTGACCTTGAAACGGACCCAGGGCTGCTCGTCCTGTTCGAACTCGACGATGTCGAAAGCGTGCAGCGACGAGGTGCGCGCACCGGTGTCGATCTTGGCTTTGAGCCAGTCGACGCCGAGATCGGGCAGGCTCACCCACTCTCGCCACCCCGTAAGGGTGTTTGAATGGGTAGACCTACTCACCTGATACATCCTGGCAGGAAATCCCCGTGAAGATCGCAGTGCTCTCCCGCGCGCCGCAGGCGTACTCCACCCAGCGGCTGCGTGCAGCCGCGCTTCAGCGCGGGCACAACGTCAAGGTGCTCAATACTTTGCGCTTCGCGATCGACCTCACCGCCGAGGAACCGGACCTGCACTATCGAGGTCGTCAGCTCAGCGACTACGACGCGATCCTGCCGCGCATCGGCAACTCGATCACATACTTCGGCACGGCCGTCGTGCGACAGTTCGAGCAGATGGACGTCTACACGCCGAACACCGCGAACGGGATCTCGAGCGCCCGCGACAAGCTGCGCGCGAACCAGATCCTCTCCCGCCACAACATCGCGATGCCGCCCACGGCGTTCGTGCGCAACCGTGCGGACGTGCGCCCTGCGATCGAGCGTGTGGGTGGAGCGCCCGTGGTCATCAAGCTCCTGGAGGGCACGCAGGGGATCGGGGTCATCCTCGCACCGCAGGTGAAGGTCGCCGAGGCGATCATCGAGACCCTGCACTCCACCAAGCAGAACGTGCTCATCCAGAAGTTCATCTCCGAGAGTCGCGGCCGGGACATCAGAGCGCTGGTCGTCGGCGATCGCGTCGTCGCCGCCATGCGACGATCGGCGGCCGGAGACGAGTTCCGATCGAACGTGCACCGCGGCGGTTCGGTGGAGGCCATCGAGCTCGACCCCGTCTACGAGCGCGCAGCCGTGCGCTCGGCCCAGATCATGGGCCTGCGCGTGGCCGGCGTCGACATGCTCGAAGGCGATGACGGTCCGCTGGTGATGGAGGTCAACTCCTCTCCAGGGCTGCAGGGCATCGAGACGGCGACGAAGCTCGACGTCGCGGGCGCCATCATCGACTACATCGCCGGTCAGGTGGCGTTCCCCGAGATCGACGTGCGCCAGCGCCTGACGGTCTCGACGGGCTACGGCGTCGCCGAACTCATGGTGCACGGCGCGGTCGACCTGGTCGGCAAGACCCTGGGCGAAGCAGGTCTGTGGGAACGGGACATCACGGTTCTCACGCTGCACCGCGGTGTCAGCGTGATCCCCAACCCGCGCAAGCACGTCGTGCTGGAAGCGGATGACCGCCTGTTCTGCTTCGGCAAGCTCGACGAGATGCGCTCGATGGTCCCGGAGCGTCGTCGCCGTCGTGCGAAGGTCCGTCGTCTGCCGCGGCAGCCGCTCTCCGAGTAAAACAGAGCGCGGCCGCCCTCACAGGAGGACGGCCGCGCTCGAGGCTCGTGTGCGCGAGCTCAACGAGGACGCTGGGAGCGCACCTTGGTCGGGTCGATGCCCTTCGGGATCGGCAGCGACGACAGCGACTGCGACACGGAGTCCACGCGGCGGATGACGGCGGCCATCGTGGCCTTATCGATCACCTTCGGGAGCTTCTTGATCGTCTTCGAGAGATCGGCGATCGCCACCTCGTCATCGCCGTGACCGACGTAGAGAACCGTGACGGGAACGCCGTGCGCGACGCGCTGGGCCTTGCTGCGCTCTTCGTTCACGAGGCGGGTCAGCCGACCGCGTGCGCCTTCGCCGACGACCACGATGCCACCGCGGCCGATGGTGCGGTAGACGGCTTCCTGCGTCTTCGGGTTGATGCCGACGGGCGTCTCGGACGCCTGCCAGCTGCGACCCAGGCTGGTGCTGAGCACATGACCGGTGGCGCCGGGCATGCCGTCGATCTTGCTGTACATGGCCGAGGTCGACAGGCGCGTCATCAGGAACAGGGCGCCGAGGATGCCGAGCATGAGACCGGTGATGCCCCAGAGGACGAGCGTCCAGATCTGGAAGGGCGGGATGAGATAGCCGGCGACGAGGCCGAGCAGCACGCCGCCAATGAGGATCGCGGCCTGCGCCCACGGAAGCCATGAGTAGGCCTCACGTGTGAACCGGAAGAGGGACTTGATCTGGGAGAAGAACCCAGGACGCTTTTCGGGTTCAGGAGCACTCTTTGCCATGAGGACCAGCCTACCGAGTCCGACGGCCTCGTGATGTCGACGTTCGCGCGAAGCGGAGCGGGCGCCTCTCACTCCTCCTGCACATCGGGGGCTCAGCCGGAATCCGTCCGGGTCGCCTCCGAACCCGGTGACGAAAGCGCCTCCTGCGCTGTGATGGGGAGATGAACGACATCGCGATCGACGACGGCCGGGGAGCGCCACTCGTACCGGGGGCGCATCGCGTGGTGAGGACGCTCGATCCGACCGAGGGGCCGTTCTCGGGCACGCTGGTGACCCAGGGGGAAGGCGTCGCTGTGCGGATGGACGCAGCGATCCTCCGCGGCTGGGACGGATGGCGGTTCGCGGGAGCCGAGCACATCGCGGCGCCCATCGATGTCAGTCGTCGTAGGGGAGGGCACGATGCGTTGCTTCCGTGGTGCACGGAGCGGGTGCGGGGGTTCCTGGGCCGGCGATCCGCGGCGGGAGGGAACATCACTCCCGGTGAATCCAGCACGCTCGTCGTCAGCCTTCTGCGGGGTCTCGACGAGTTGGGAGAGGGTGCCGGCGGCGCACGCACCGGCACGTGGTGGCTGACAGACGGAGGGCGTCCTATCTTCGTGCTCGGAGATGGTCCTGACGCCAGAGCAGGAGTCATGGAGATCCTCGAGAGCCTGAGGGAGCAGACTCCCGACAAAGCACTCACGCGCGCGCTGGGTGCTGTCGAGGACGGATTGGAGAAGACTCTCACCCATCCGCGACTTCCTCGCACGCTCATCGATTCGTGGGAGCGGTCGATGCTCGACATCGCGGCTCCGCAGCCGCTCGAGCGCGAACTCCACGCTCCCGAGCGCGCACGAGACCTCGCTCGCGCGACCGCGCCAGGTGTTCCCCAGGACCGTCAGGGTGCGCTCCGTCTGCGTGCGGATCGCGTCCGCACCGGTGAACCGTATCGGGGGAGCCGCAGACGGGACGCGATCCGCGATGCTCTCCGCGTGTTCGTCGAGGCGATCCATGCGCGACTGGAGGACAGACGACGAACCCGTCCCGCTCGCACACGACCTCGGAACAGCGGGGCAGGGCAGTCTGAGACGACAGCAGACCGGCGGAAGAGATCAGTGCTGGTGGCGGGGGTGGCCGCGGCTCTGGTGCTCGCCGGAGGGCTTCTCTGGCCTGACGGCGAAGAAGCAGGGAAGGCCGACGGGGCAGCAGATGGCAGCTCTCAGACGCGGTCGTCGGCGCCGGGGGGAGATGCAGCGTCGGCGAGCACACCGCCCCCGAGAGCAGCTCCCGCGGGCGGAGAGGACTCGAGGTCGCAGTCCTCCTCCGCCGAGGAGGATCCCCTCGGCGCCGTGCCATCTCTCCTGCGTGCGATCGCGGACTGCCGCGCCCAGGGCGATACCTCCTGCACGGATGCCGTGGCCGGCGACGCCGAGAACGTCATGGGGGCTCTTGGCAGTGTGGATCCGGTGAAGCCGAGCCCCGAACTCGTGGACGAGTACGGGGACGTCGCGGTGGTACGCCTTCGGACGAGTGGGGTGGATGACGGGGAGGGAGACGCGGAGGGGCAGGGGTCCGATCAGACGATCGTCGTCCTCATCCGCACAGAAGAGAAATGGCTGGTCCGCGACGTCTATGACGTCGCGGACCAGCCAGGATGACTCGTGCGGTCAGGCGCCGAGCTGAGCGGCGAACTGTGCCGACTCGAGGCGGGCCTTCACCGCGCCCAGGAATCGGGCTGCGTCGGCGCCGTCGATGATCCGGTGGTCGTAGGAGAGCGCGAGGTACACGTACGACCGGACGGCGATCGCATCAGCACCCCCGACCTTGACGAGACCCGGACGCTTGACGACCGTGCCGGTACCCAGGATCGCCGACTGGGGCAGGAACACGACAGGAGTGTCGAACAGGGCGCCACGCGAACCGGTGTTGGTCAGCGTGAACGTGCCGCCGGCAAGCTCATCGGGCTTCAGCTTGTTGTCGCGAGTACGCGCGGCGAGATCGGCGATCTCGTGTGCGATCTGCGCGATGTTCTTCGAAGCGGCGTCGCGCAGCACCGGCGTGAGCAGACCACGCTCGGTGTCGACGGCGATCGACACGTTCTCGCTGGCGGGGTAGACGATGTTCTCGCCGTCGACGGTCGCGTTGACGATCGGGAACGCCTGCAGCGCCTCAGCCGTGGCGAGAGCGAAGAACGGCAGGAAGGAGAGCTTGTCGCCCGTCTTCTCCAGGAACGACGCCTTCACGCTGTCGCGGTAGTCGGCGAGGGCCGTGACATCGACCTCGACGACCGTGGTCAGCTGAGCCGTCTGCTGCATCGACTCGACAGCACGCTTGGCGAGCACCTTGCGCAGACGCGACATCGGCTGCGTCGTGCCGCGCAGGGGCGAGACCTCGAGCGGAGCGGGAGCCGGCGCTGCAGCAGCAGGTGCCGCCGTCGCGGTCTCCGCGGCCTTCAGCACGTCTTCCTTGCGGATACGACCACCCACACCGGTGCCGGTGACCGAAGCCAGGTCCACGCCCTGCTGCGACGCCAGACGGCGCACGAGCGGGGTCACGTAGAGGTTGTCGTTTTCTGTCGGGAGTGCGAGCTTCGTCGCGGCGGGTGCCGGGGCTGCAGCAGCAGGTGCCGGAGCAGCGGCGGGTGCCGGGGCTGCAGCAGCAGGTGCCGGAGCGGCAGCGGGTGCCGGGGCAGCGGCAGGTGCCGGGGCTGCAACGGGTGCAGGAGCAGCAACGGGTGCAGGAGCAGCAGCGGGCGCCGGGGCAGCAGCAGGTGCCGGAGCCGCAGGCGCTTCGGCGGCGGGTGCGGCACCAGAGCCGACACGTGCCAGCACGGCGCCGACAGCGACGGTCTCGTCTTCGCCGGCGACGATCTCCTGCAGCACGCCGGCGACCGGCGAGGGGATCTCGGTGTCGACCTTGTCGGTGGAGATCTCCAGAAGAGCCTCGTCGACGGCGATGCTGTCACCCACCTGCTTGAGCCAGCGGGTGACGGTGCCCTCGGTGACGCTCTCACCCAGCTCGGGAAGAACGATGTCGGTCGCATCGCCGGCGGGTGCCGCGGGTGCAGCCTCTGCGGCCGGTGCTTCGGCAGCGGGTGCCGGTGCTTCGGCAGCGGCGGGGGCCGGTGCCTCTGCTGCGGCGGGGGCCGCGGCGGCGGGGGCATCTGCAGCCGGGGCCGCAGCGCTGCCATCACCGATGCGCGCGAGGAGAGCGCCGACCTCGACGGTCTCGTCCTCGGCCACGAGGATCTCCTCGATCACGCCGCTGACGGGGGAGGGGATCTCGGTGTCGACCTTGTCGGTCGAGATCTCGAGCAGGCCCTCGTCCGCCTGCACGGTGTCTCCCACCTGCTTGAGCCAGCGGGTGACCGTACCCTCTGTGACGCTCTCGCCGAGAGCGGGGAGGACGACGGATGTGCTCATGACTGAGTCTCCTTCAGGAAGTTGTATGACGCTTGTCTAGCTTAGTGACTCGGGCACCGGTTGGTGCTCAGAGGGCGTGCAGGGGCTTGCCGGCCAGAGCCAGGAAGGCCTCGCCGAGCGCCTCGCTCTGGGTAGGGTGCGCGTGGATCAGAGGAGCGATGTCCTCCGGGTGCGCCTCCCAGGCGACGGCGAGCTGCCCCTCGGTGATGAGCTCGCCGACACGATCGCCGAGCAGGTGCACACCGATGACGGGCCCGTCCTTGAGACGGACGACCTTCACGAGACCACCGGTTCCGATGATCTCGCTCTTGCCGTTGCCGGCGAGGTTGTACTCGTAGGCGACGATCGCGTCCGCGCCGTGCTCGGCGGCGGCGGCGGCCTCGGTCACACCGACCGAGGCGACCTCGGGGCTCGAATACGTGACCTTGGGGATCTGCGCATCCGGGATGTTGGCAGGCGAGAGTCCGGCGATCCGTTCGGCGACCGCGATGCCCTGCTGGAATCCACGGTGCGCGAGTTGGAGGCCGGGCACGATGTCGCCGACCGCCCAGAGCCCCGGTACACCGGTGCGCAGATCTTCGTCGACGATCACGAATCCACGATCGAGGGTCACACCTGCCTCTTCGAAACCGAGATCGGCCGTGACGGGACCGCGACCGACGGCGACGAGGAGGTAGTCGGCGGTGAACTGCGTGCCGTCTTCGAGCGTCAGCGTGACGGATGACTCGTCCTGCACGACGCTCTGGAAGCGGGTGCCGAGGGAGTACTTGATGCCGCGACGACGGAATGCGCGCTCCAGTCCCTTGCTGAGGGCGATGTCCTCGTTCGGGACGAGGTGCGGGAGCGCCTCGATGATGGTGACCTCGGATCCGAAGGAGCGCCAGACGCTCGCGAACTCGACACCGATCACACCCCCTCCGAGGATGAGCACGTGGTCGGGCACGACGTCCAGAGCGAGAGCCTGCTCGCTGGTGAGGATTCGGCCGCCGATCTCGAGGCCGGGGAGGGAGCGGCTGTACGAGCCGGTGGCGAGCACCACATCCGTCCCCACGTAGACGTCGTCGCCGACGCTGACGCTGCGATCCGCGTTCAGGCGGCCGAGTCCGGAGACCGTGGTGATCCCGCGGGCCTTGACGAGTCCCTCGAGGCCCTTGAACTTCTTGGCGACGATCCCTTCGCGGTAGGCGCGGACCCCGGCGGTGTCGATGCCCTGCAGCACTGCGGTCACGCCCACGGACGCGGCATCGCGCACATGGTCGGCGACCTCTGCGGCATGCAGCAGCGCCTTGGTCGGGATGCACCCGCGGTGCAGGCAGGTCCCTCCGACCTTGTCCTTCTCGATCAGCGCGACGGACTTGCCGAGCTCACTCGCCCGCAGTGCCGCGGCATAACCGCCGCTGCCGCCGCCCAGGACGACGATGTCGAAGGTGTGGGTTGTCATATGTCATGCCTCCGTGTGGGATGCTGCGGCGAAGGCGACGATCGATCGGACCATCGCTCCGGTGGGGCCCTTCTCAGTGAAGCCGTACGGGGCGCCGGCGTGTTCGCCGGATCCCGCGATGTCGAGGTGCACCCAAGGGATGCGCGGAGCGTCGTCGGCATCCGACGTACGACCGACGAAGCGGCGCAGGAACAGGCCGGCGTAGGAGGCGCCGCCCATCCGGTCGCCCATGTTCGCGTTCTGCAGGTCGGCGATGGGGGATTCGAGCGACTCCTCCATGTACTCCGGCAGCGGCATGTGCCATGCGGGCTCGTCGACCTGAGCGGTCGCGGAGATGAACGAGGACACGGTCTCGACGTCGCCGAAGACGCCGGTGTGCCGGTGGCCCAGTGCGGCGACGATGGCGCCCGTGAGAGTGGCCACGTCGATGATGACGTCCGGGTTCTCGCGACTCGCGGCCACGAGGCCGTCTGCGAGCACGAGTCGACCCTCGGCATCGGTGTTCTGGACCTCGACCGTGGTGCCGTCGAGGATGCGGATGACGTCGCCGGGGCGCAGCGCCCTGCCCGACGGCATGTTGTCGGTGATGCAGAGCCACGCCGTCACGTGGACCGGGAGGCCGAGCGAAGCGATCGCACGGATCGCGGCGAGCGACGTCGCGGCACCCGCCATGTCGAACTTCATGCCGACCATGGACGCAGCGGGCTTGAGCGACAGGCCGCCGGTGTCGAACGTGATGCCCTTGCCGACAAGGGCGATGTGTCGCGAAGCGTCGGCGGGGGAGTAGTCGAGGCGCACGAGACGCGGGGGACGATCCGAGCCCTGCCCCACGCCCAGGATGCCGCCGAAGCCCTGCTCGGCGAGGGCCTTCTCGTCGAGGATCTCGACGGTGACGTCGAGGTCGGCGACACTGTCGGCCGCGCTCTGCGCGAGCTGTGCGGGGCTCTGCCACTCGGCGGGAACGTTCACGAGGTCCTTGATCAGGGCGACCGCGTCGCCGATGACCTGGGCGTACTCTGCGTCTTCGTCGTCGAGTTCGGCGTGCAGGGTGACCGCAGTGGCGCGCGCCTTGCCCTTCTCCGTGCGGTATCCGTCGAACTTGTGCCCGCCGAGCACCGCTCCCTCGGCCGCTGCCGCGGCGAAGGGCTCGAGGCCTTCGGCAAGGGCCAGCGCGACGTGCTCGAAGCCGGTGAGCGTGCGCAGCGCCGTACCGGCCGCGTTGCGCACCGCTGCGGCGTCGGGCTTGGCGCCGGCGCCGACGACGGCGAACGGCAGAGACGTCACATCAGGGGCGTACACGCGGGCGAAGGATCCGGCGGAGCCGGTGAATCCGATGCCGGCCAACGTGTCGGCGAGGCCGGGGTAACCGGCCAGGGAATCCGCCGAATCGGGGAGAGCGGCGACGACGAGCACTGCGGCATCTGCAGCGCTTCCGGGGAACTGAGCGGTGGTGTGCGAGAGCACGGGAAGCGTCATACCTCCATCCTAGGATCTTCGCCGCGGCATGGTCGCGCGCCGTCCGTGCGCGTGTTCGCTCTCAGCATGACGCTCCGCGCCCCGGCATCCGGACCTGCTCGTAGCATGGAGACATGCCCTTCTCCGGTGAGATCCACGAACGCGTCGCGAATGCGCCCGCAGTGCCGCATGGCCTGCCGTTGGTGCTGCTTCTCACCGGTTTCACGGATGCGGGCAGCGCGGTCTCCGGTCTGATCGACCACTTGCGCGAGACCGCATCGCCACAGCCGGTCGTGGTGTTCGAGAACGACGCGCTGCTGGACTACCGTGCGCGTCGTCCAGTGATCTCGTTCGACCAGGACCATCTCACGGAGTTCACGCCACCACGACTCGAGCTGTCGCTGGCGACCGATGCACTCGGTCGTCCGTTCCTGCTCCTCGCCGGATACGAGCCCGACTTCGCGTGGAACCTCTTCGCGAAAACGGTTCTCGCGCTGGCGGCGGAGTTCGAGGTCTCGGGCCTGCACTGGGTGCATTCGATCGCGATGCCGGTACCCCACACGCGCCCGATCGGCACGACGGTCAGCGGCAATCGCCGAGAGCTCACCGTGGCGCACTCCGTGTGGCGTCCGCGCACGCAGGTCCCGGCGACAGCGGGGCACCTGCTCGAATTCCGCTTCGTCGAGCGCGGCGATCGAGCCGTCGGCTTCGTTCTGTTGGTTCCCCACTACCTCGCCGAGACCGAGAATCCCGACGCGGTCATCGCGGCGGCGGAGCGGCTGATGGCGTCGACCGGACTCGTGCTCATGCTGGATGCCGTCCAGGAGCGCCGCGAGGACTATCTGACGCGGGTCGACGAGCAGGTCGCCGGGAACGACGAACTGCAGCAGATGGTCCACAATCTCGAGCGCCGCTACGACGCGTACATGGCGGGACGAAACCCCGACGACGACTCCTACGACGAGGGCGGTTTCAGCGAGCGCGACCTTCCCAGTGCCGATGAGCTGGCCGCGGAGCTGGAGCGCTACCTGGCCTCGCGCCCGTCCGGCGACGAGGACAAGCCCGGTCGCGGTTGAGGCGGATCCGCGAGAACTTCGTCGGAATGCGTCCGCATCGCCACACGTGTGCGATACTAGGACTCTGACCCGTTGTCAATCAGTGTTTTCGAGCGCTGGACTTGACAAGGGTCTTACTAGTGTCCGAAATGTCCCGGGGCTACACAGCAGCTCCGTGAAAGGCGAAACGTGACTCCTGCCACGACGAAGAACACCCGGACGAAGAAGGCTGCCGAAGAGACGACCGCCGACGCTCCGGTCGAGGCCGATGCGCCCGAGAAGCCCGCGCCCCTGAGCGCGGCGAAGCGTGCGGCAGCGAAGCGCGCCCCCGTCAAGAAGAAGAAGTCCGAGGACGTCGTCGAAGAAGACGAGGCTCCCGCAGCTGCCGCTGTAGAGGATGACGAGGACGAGGACGCCAAGCCGAAGTTCACCGAGCCGCTGCCGACCGGCGCGATCGTCATCTCGTCGAACGACGACGAAGACGTCCCCGTCTACTCGACGCAGATCACCGGTGCGACGGCCGACCCTGTCAAGGACTACCTGAAGCAGATCGGAAAGGTCGCGCTCCTGAACGCGGCCGAAGAGGTCGAGCTCGCGATGCGCATCGAGGCGGGTCTGTTCGCCGAGGAGAAGCTGTCGGCGATGACCGCGGCCGAGAAGACGAGCCAGCTCGGTCTCGACCTGCAGTGGGTCGCCCGCGACGGTCAGCGTGCCAAGAGCCACCTGCTGGGCGCGAACCTGCGACTCGTCGTCTCGCTCGCCAAGCGCTACACCGGCCGGGGCATGCAGTTCCTGGATCTGATCCAGGAGGGCAACCTCGGTCTGATCCGCGCTGTCGAGAAGTTCGACTACACCAAGGGCTTCAAGTTCTCGACCTACGCCACCTGGTGGATCCGTCAGGCGATCACCCGCGCCATGGCCGACCAGGCCCGTACCATCCGCATCCCGGTGCACATGGTCGAGGTCATCAACAAGCTCGCGCGAGTGCAGCGTCAGATGCTGCAGGACCTCGGCCGCGAACCCACTCCGGAAGAGCTCAGCCGTGAGCTCGACATGACGCCCGAGAAGGTCGTCGAGGTGCAGAAGTACGGCCGTGAGCCGATCTCGCTGCACACTCCGCTGGGTGAAGACGGCGACAGCGAGTTCGGTGATCTCATCGAGGACACCGAGGCCGTGGTCCCCGCCGACGCCGTGGGCTTCACCATGCTGCAGCGTCAGCTGGAGCAGCTGCTCGACTCGCTGTCCGAGCGTGAGGCGGGTGTCATCCGCATGCGCTTCGGCCTGGGCGACGGTCAGCCGAAGACGCTCGACCAGATCGGCGACACGTTCGGTGTGACGCGTGAGCGCATCCGCCAGATCGAGTCCAAGACGATGGCGAAGCTGCGTCACCCGAGCCGCTCGCAGTCCCTGCGGGACTACCTCGAATGAGTCAGGCGAACGACGGCAAGGCGCTCGAGACCAGCGTCGACGGCAAGAGCTACGCACGCATCCCGCTGCGCACCCGCGTGGTCATGCCCGAGGACGACCTCGATGCGATCATCACGGAGTACGCCAAGGACGCCGTGCAGCCGGGCGACCTGCTGTTCGTGACCGAGAAGATCGTGGCGATCACCCAGGGGCGGTCATACCGTCTCGATGAGATCAAGCCGCGCAAGCTCGCGCTCTTCCTCTCTAAGTACGTCACCCGCACGCCGTACGGCATCGGACTCGGCATGCCCGAGACGATGGAGATGGCGCTGCGGGAGTGCGGCACCCCGCGTATCCTGTTCGCGTCCGCCGTGGCGGCGGTGACCAAGGCTTTCGGCCGTCGTGGTGACTTCTACCGCATCGCCGGAGACAAGGCACGCGCGATCGACGGTCCGACCAAGCACACCATCCCTCCCTACAACGAGGCCGTCGTGCTCGGACCCAAGGATCCCGACGGCGTGGCCGCACGCGTGAAGGCGCTGATCGGCGGTCAGGCGGAGGTGGCGGTGGTCGACATCAACGATCTCGGCGGCAACATCCTCGGTTCGACGCTCGACAAGGACGCAGAGCGTCGCCTCGTCAAGATCCTCGGCGACAACCCGCTCGGACAGGGCCTGGAGTCGACGCCGCTCGGTATCGTCCGCGCGGTCTGATCCGCTCAGATCCACGAAGAAGGCCCCGGATGCTCAGCATCCGGGGCCTTCTTCGTGGATCTCAGAAGCCGATGACCTCGCGGTAGCGAGGCTTGTGGCCCGTGCGGATGCCGGTGACGCTGGGCTTGTTCTCGTACACGCCGGCACCCCAGTTGCCCTCGACGAGCACGGGCCCGTCCGGGGAGACCACGATGTCCCAGCCGACGTACTGCACCTGCGGCACGACGCGGGCGACCTCGTCGATGAACGCGCGTACCTCGTCCATGTAGGGAAGCTGGAAGTCGGCGATGCGGAAGCCTGAGTCCGGATGCGTCTCGTGCACGTGGCCGTGCGAGTCGTACCCTGCGCCGACGGCATGACCGTTCTCATCGAGCATCGTGTAGAAGCCGCCGAACGTCATCTGGTCGCTCACGGCACCACGCCCGAACTTCTGGGCCATCGCGAGGATATGGGCCTTCTCGCCGTCGAAGAACGCCGTGATCCGGGTGGTGTTCACCGTGCCGGGGCACACGGCTGCGAGGGCGTCGTGCTGACGGATGACTTCCTCGATCAGGAGTTCGCCGCGGGCCAGCAGCCCACGGTGGAACTCGTCCCAGTCGTCGATGTCGGCGGCGTGATAGCGGTGCACTCCGGTGCCCGCCTGGCCCACCGGCTCCTTCGTGACGATCGTTCCGAGGCGCTGGGTGAGCTCGCGAACAGCGTCGGCGTTGCCCTCCTCGACGACCATCCACTCGCGGTGCAGATGGTCGGAGAACTGCTTGTCGAACTCGACCTTGTCCTGGAAGATCCAGCGATAGTCCGGGTGGTCGTACCGCTGGGAGAGCTGGTTCGAGACCGGATGCGTCATGTACGTCGCGCGCTCGGCCTTCGTCAGCATCGCGAAGTCGTAGTCGATGTAGTCCTGGAACCCGACGTTGTGGCGCGCGGCCGACCAGAGCATGTCGACGACGATCGCGGGGACCGCCTTGTGGTGCTGCTCGGAGGCCTCTTTGGCGCGTTCCACCACCGATCCGACGTCGATGCGGCGGGCACGTCCCATCAGATAGCGGATGCGGGGCGTGAGGGAAAGACGAGACATGAGGCTCCAGGGTCGGGGTCCCCACCAGTCTACGGGGGCCGGGGAGGCCGACCTGGGAGCCGGAAGCTAGGCTGGAACACGTGTGTGACACGACTTCCAGCTCCCTGCCGCGTGCGATGATCTCCCGCTCCGCCTTGGCGGCAGGAGCGTCGGCGGCGGTGGCAGCCGGTGGTCGCGTGGCCGATCTGCGCCGCGACGCGTGGGGTCACGGCGTCCTCGCCGTCGCCCAGGTCGTGACCGCGGCCGGTGCCGAACATGTGCTCGTCGATGCCCAGGGCGAGGTCGAGGCGCTGCAGCTCGAGGGAATCCACGGTGTCACGACCGGAGAGCCCGATATCGACGCGTCTCTCCTCTACGGCATCCCCGATTCGGACCGAGAGCTCGCGACACGACCGGTCATGCGGTTGACCGGCCGAGTCCTGTCGACCAAGCGCCTTCGGCCGGGAGACGCCGTCTCCTACGGCTACACCTACCGTGCGTCCCGGGACACCGTGGTGGCGCTCGTGACCGGCGGCTACGCACAGGGCATCGTGCGCGCGCTCGGCAATCACGCCGAGGTGGAGATCGATGGTGTGAGCAGGCCCATCGTCGGGCGCGTCGCCATGGACGTCTGCGTCGTCGACCTCCAGGGCGCCGACGTCGCGGCAGGCACGGAAGTCACCTACTTCGGCGGCGAGGGACCGGCGTCGTCAGGGATCTCGCGGTGGGCCGCCGTCACCCGGATGAGTGCGGCCGAGCTCATCACCGTCGCCGGCGCTCATGCCGTGCGGGGGTGGGAGGCATGAGCCGCCCCGAACTGCGTCTGAGCAGCAGCGTCTTCCGAGCGAACATCGATGCGGTGCGCGCCCGTGTCGACCCGTCGACGTTGATGCTCGTGCTCAAGGACGATGCGTACGGTCACGGTCTCTCCTGGGCGGTGGATGCCGCGGTGCACGCGGGAATCGAGTGGTTCGGAAGCTACGACATCCGCACCGGTCTCTCCGTACGCAGGATCGCCGGCGGCGACGCCAGGATCTTCGCCTGGGTCACATCGACGGATGAAGAGATCGACCATGCGCTGATGCAGAGGATCGATCTCGGCGTCGGCACGATCGACTATCTGCGGCGGATCATCGCGCGCGCTGAGGCGCTCGGACGATCTGCACGCGTGCACCTCAAGATCGACACGGGTCTGCACCGCAACGGCATCCTCCCGGAGGACTGGGCGGTGGCTGTGGCGGAAGCGCGCGGAGCCGAGCAGGCGGGGCTCCTGGAGTTCGCTGGCGTGTGGAGCCATATCGCGGAGGCGAGTGACGCCGACGACGACATCGCCCACGAGGCGTTCCTCGACGCGGTCCGCGTCGTCCGGGAGTCGGGCGCGAGCCCCGCGGCGCTTCACCTGACCGCCTCGGCGGCTTCGTGGTGGCGTCCCGAGCTGCGGGGAACGGTCTCACGCATCGGAGCGTTCTGCTACGGCATCCGATCAGCGGAGGGACCGGAACTCGACGGCATCCGCCCGGCCGCGAGCCTCGTCGCGACGGTCGTCGACCTCCACGGGGATCGGGTATCGATCGGGATCGGCAGCTTCGACGGCCTCCCCTCCACACTCTCCGGAAGCCGCGTCGGAACCTCCGGCGGAGCACGGACGCTCGTGTCGGTGGGACACACCTCATCGGTCGTCGAGGGGTGGCCGGGAGCGCGGGTCGGTGACGAGGTCGTCGTGTTCGGCGCTGGCGAGCGCGGAGAGACGTCGGCGACGACTCTCGCCGAGCGCATCGACACCGTGGGAGAAGAGATCCTCACCCGGCTCACGCCGCGCGTGCGCAGAGTCGTCGCCGACTGATCTGCCTCGGCTGACCACGGTCAGCCGAGAGGAGTCAGGATGCGATCAGACCGTCTCGACGAGGCGGGCCGTCTCGTCGTGCCAGCTGGTGGCGATGCTGCGGAGCTTCTCTTCGTACTTGCGACCATGGTGGGCGCAGAACAGGAGCTCGGACCCGTTGACCTCAGCGGCGATGTACGCCTGAGCGCCGCAGGAATCACAACGATCCATGGCTGTCAGGCGGAACTCGACGGTGGAGGTGTCACGTTCGGTCGTTGCGTTCATCTCGGTGCCTCCTCGGGTGTCGGCTTCGCTGGGGGATTTGGTCAATACAACCACGCTCCACCTGTACGCATGCCCGGTTTGCGGCGTGTTTCGCTCAGCGCGTACGCGACCCCCGCCGAGTAGCCTCCCGCGGGGAGTGTCTGCGGAGTCCGGGGAGCTCACGAGATTAGACTCGGAGATTGTGAATGCCGAGTACTCCGCCCATCATCTCCAGGTGCTTGAAGGCCTCGAGGCCGTCCGCAAGCGCCCAGGGATGTACATCGGGTCCAACGGCTCGCCCGGGCTCATGCACTGCCTCTGGGAGATCATCGACAACTCCGTCGACGAGGCGGTCGCCGGCAACGGCACGAAGATCGACATCATCCTGCATGCCGACGGCAGCGTCGAGGTGCACGACCGTGGGCGCGGCATCCCGGTCGATGTGGAACCGCGCACCGGGTTGACCGGTGTCGAGGTGGTCTACACGAAGCTGCACGCCGGCGGCAAGTTCGGTGGGGGATCCTACGCGGCATCCGGTGGTCTGCACGGCGTGGGCGCTTCCGTGGTGAACGCGCTCTCCGAGCGCCTCGACGTCGAGGTCGACCGCGGAGGCAAGACCTATGCGATGTCGTTCCATCGCGGCGAGCCCGGCATCTTCGCGGACTCGGGGGAGAAGCGCCCGGACGCTCCTTTCACACCGTTCCAGGAGAAGAGCGAACTGCGGGTGATCGGCAAGGCGCCCCGCGGCGTGACCGGCACCCGGGTGCGCTACTGGGCCGATCGGCAGATCTTCACCAAGGATGCGGCCTTCCAGCTGTCCGAGCTGGAGACCCGCGCCCGTCAGACCGCCTTCCTGGTGCCGGGGCTCGAGATCGAGGTCGCCGACAAGCGCACGAATCGTCCGGACGCCCCGGAGCTCGGTTCCGAGGACGCGGATTCCCCCGGGACTGTGACCTCCTACCTCTATGAAGGCGGTATCTCGGAGTTCGTCGACTACCTCGCCGTCGACCCGCCGATCACCGACAACTGGCGCATCCAGGGCGAGGGAACGTTCAAGGAGACGGTTCCGGTCCTGCAGGCCGACGGACACATGATCGCCACCGAGGTGGAGCGTGTGTGCGCCGTCGACATCGCACTCCGGTGGGGCACGGGTTACGACACCAAGGTGCGCTCCTTCGTCAACATCATCGCGACGCCCAAGGGCGGAACCCATCAGCAGGGCTTCGAGCAGGAGCTCCTCAAGGTGCTCCGCGCACAGGTCGAGCAGAACGCCCGCCGTCTCAAGGTCGGCAACGACAAGCTCGAGAAGGACGACGTCCTCGCCGGATTGACGGCCGTGCTCACGGTCAACGTGCCCGAACCGCAGTTCGAGGGGCAGACCAAGGAGATCCTCGGCACCCCTGCGGTCCGGCAGATCGTGGCTCAGGTGATCCGCAAGGACCTGGCACAGCGCTTCAGCTCCACCAAGCGCGACGACAAGAACCAGGCGTCCCAGCTGCTGGACAAGGTCGTCTCCGAGATGAAGGCACGCGTCTCGGCGCGTGCGCACAAGGAGACCCAGCGTCGGAAGAACGCACTGGAGTCGTCGACTCTTCCGACGAAGCTCGTCGACTGCCGCACCAACGAGGTCGAGCGCAGCGAGCTCTTCATCGTCGAGGGCGACTCAGCGCTCGGCACCGCCAAGAATGCGCGCAACAGCGAGTTCCAGGCCCTGCTGCCGATTCGAGGGAAGATCCTCAACGTGCAGAAGGCCTCCGTGGGCGACATGCTCTCGAACACCGAGTGCGCATCGATCATCCAGGTCATCGGGGCCGGCTCAGGGCGGACCTTCGACATCGACGCGGCGCGCTACGGCAAGATCATCCTGATGAGCGATGCCGACGTCGACGGTGCCCACATCCGCACCCTGCTGCTCACCCTGTTCTTCCGCTACATGCGACCGCTGATCGAGCACGGCCGCGTGTTCGCCGCCGTACCGCCGTTGCATCGAATCATCGTGATGAACCCCGGATCGAAGCCGAACGAGACGATCTACACCTACAGCGAGCAGGAGATGCACACGCTGCTGGCGAAGCTTCGCAAGGCGGGCAAGCGCTGGCACGAGCCGATCCAGCGCTACAAGGGTCTCGGCGAGATGGACGCCGAGCAGCTGGCGAACACCACCATGGACCGCTCCGGTCGTCTTCTGCGTCGTGTGCGCATGGAGGATGCGGAGGCCGCGGGGCGCGTGTTCGAGCTCCTGATGGGCAACGAGGTCGCTCCGCGTCGCGAGTTCATCATCGACTCTTCCGACCGGCTGTCGCGCGAGTCGATCGACGCGTGAGGAGATCCGGAGGCCGGCGGTGACCCGCAGCCTCCGGATCGCTCAGACGAGTGTGCGGCCGATGCTGCCGATGACGCCGTCGATGGGCTGACCAGAGGCGTCGCGGCGTGCTCCCGCTTCGGGGAGCTTGCGCACGGCACCGGTCGGATCGACCGCCTGCGGAGGGTTCGGACCCACCCAGGCGACCGTCAACCGGTCCTCGCCCTTCAAGAAGGAATGCGCGCGGACGCCACCGGTCGCGCGGCCCTTGGCGGGGTACTCCGCGAACGACGACACCTTGGCCCGGCCGGGGTCGGTACCGGGGAGGATGCTCTCTCCACCCGACACCGTGGCGACGACGGCATCCGCAGACGGATCGACCACACCGAAGAAGAGCACGGATGCCCCCGAGCCGAGCTTGACTCCCGCCATTCCGCCGGCCGGTGCTCCCTGCGGGCGCACCGCCGACGCCGGGAAGTGCAGCAGCTGGGCGTCGGTCGTCACGAACACCAGCTCGGCGTCGTCCGGGGCCTCAGCCGCTCCCACGACCGTGTCTCCCGGCTTCATGCCGATGACCTCGAGGTCGGGACGCACAGGCAGGCTCGAGGGAACGATGCGCTTGACCGTGCCCTGCGCCGTGCCGAGTGCGATCGGCGTCTCACTGTCGAAACGCACGAACCCGACCACGCGTTCACCCTTGGTCGTGATGCCGAGGTAGTCGCGCAGCGGGGTGCCGGCGGCGAGCTGCACGGAGGTGGCGGGCACGGACGGGAGGTCGACGGGGGAGAAGCGCACGACGCGGCCGAGGCTTGTGAGTGCTCCGAGTTCGGCTCTGACCGTGGTCTCGACCGTCGTCAGGATCGCGTCGTGCTTGCTGCGCCTGGCGGGGACGGAGAGCTCCTGGCCTTCGCCGAGGTCGACGCGGACCGTGCGACCTGTGGTGGAGAGCACCAGCACGGTCGGTGCGTCGGCGATCTGCAGGTCGACCGCGCCCTTGGTGGCGCGGGGCTTGGGAGGAGCGGCGTTCATCAGCAGCGTGCGCCGGGGGGTGCCGTACGCCTCGGCTGCGGCGTCGAGTTCCTTGGCCACAGCGGCGCGCAGCAGCACGGGGCTGCCGAGGAGTTCGCGGAGAGCAGCGATCTCGGCCAGCAACGCATCGCGTTCGGTCTCGAGCTCGATCCGGGAGAACTTCGTCAGGCGGCGCAGACGCAGCTCGAGGATGTACTCCGCCTGGAGCTCGCTCAGGTCGAAGACCGATCGCAGTCGCGCACGGGCCTGCTCCGAGTCGTCGGACGAGCGGATGACCTGGATGACCTCATCGATGTCGAGGATCGCGATGAGCAGACCCTCCACGAGGTGCAGACGCTCCTCGCGACGCTTCAGGCGGTAGCGGCTGCGACGGGTGATGACCTCGAGGCGGTGGCCGACGTAGACGCTCAGCATCTCCTTGAGGCCGAGCGTGCGCGGCTGGCCCTCGACCAGGGCGACGTTGTTGATGCTGAAGGAGTCTTCCAACGGGGTCAGGCGGTAGAGCTGTTCGAGCACCGCGTTCGGGTCGAAGCCGGTCTTGATGCCGATCGCGACGCGCAGCCCGTGATTGCGGTCGGTGAGGTCGGTGACGTCGCTGATGCCCTGCAGCTTCTTCGCCTGCACCGCGTCGCGGATCTTCTCGAGCAGTCGTTCCGGACCGACCATGTACGGCAGCTCCGACACGATGATGCCGGTGCGCCGGGGACCGAGAGGCTCGATCGACGTCTTGCCCCGGACCTTCAGAGCCCCGCGTCCGTTCGTGTAGGCGTCTTTGACGCCGTCGAGTCCCATCAGGATTCCGCCAGAGGGGAAGTCGGGACCGGGAACGAACTCCATCAACTCCTCGGTGGTCGCATCCGGGTGCTCGAGCAGGTGCGTGGCCGCCGCGACCACCTCGATGAGGTTGTGCGGCGCCATGTTGGTGGCCATACCCACGGCGATACCGCTCGCACCGTTGACCAGGAGATTGGGGAAGGCCGCGGGCAGCACGGCGGGCTGCTGGAACTGACCGTCGTAGTTCGGGATGAAGTCGACGACATCCTCGTCGAGGTTCTCGGTGAGCGCCAGGGCAGCGGCGGCGAGCCGTGCCTCGGTGTAGCGGGCCGCGGCGGGCCCGTCGTCGAGGGATCCGAAGTTTCCGTGCCCGTCGACCAGGGGAACGCGCAGGGCCCACTCTTGAGCGAGGCGCACCAGGGCGTCGTAGATCGCGGAGTCGCCGTGGGGGTGCAGCTTTCCCATCACCTCGCCGACGACGCGCGCGCTCTTGACGTGCCCGCGGTCGGGGCGCAGGCCCATCTCCGCCATCTGGTAGAGGATGCGGCGTTGCACGGGCTTCAGACCATCGCGCGCGTCGGGCAGAGCGCGCGAGTAGATCACCGAATATGCGTACTCGAGGAACGAGCCCTGCATCTCGGTGGAGAGGTCGATGTCCTGGATGCGCTCCTCGACAGGCTCGGGCGGCGGGGTTTTCGGCATGGACTTCCTGAGGGCATACGGGAGCCTGTGTCAGACTGGCTCGGATGTCCTTCATGCTACCGTCCGCGCCGCCAAGTTCCCGGAGTGTCGTCGGGGTGGCGGACGACCTGTTCGCCGCTCTGCGCGGCGAGTCCGAGGTGCTGCCGCGCGCGGATTCGGTGGTCCTCGTCGTGATCGACGGCCTCGGCGCGATCAGTCTGCGCGGGCATGCCGGGCACGCACGGGCTCTGACATCGGGGATGGCGAAGAAGGACGTCGCGCAGTCGGTGTTCCCCTCCACCACGGCGGCGGCGCTCACCAGCATCGTCACGGGCGTGTGGCCGGGGGAGCACGGTCTCGTGGGCTATCGCGTGCTCGATCCGAGCCGCGATGTGCTCGTGAACCAGCTCAGCGGCTGGGAGACCGACGGGATCGATCCCCTCACGTGGCAAGCGGCGCCCACGATCTTCGAGCGAGCGGCCGGCGGCGGTCATGCGAGTTTCGCCGTCGGATTCGCCGGGTACGCCCACAGCGGTTTCACCAAGGCAACGCTCCGCGGGGCCGAGTTCGTCGCGGCGACCACAGCGCGCGCTCGCATCGAAGCGGCGTACGAGCTCGCGCAGACTCATCCGGGCTCTCTCGTCTACTGCTATCTTCCCGAGGTCGACAAGGCCGGGCACAAGCACGGCATCGCCTCAGCGGAATGGGTCGCTGCATTGGAGGACGTCGACGCCGCCCTGTCGACACGCGTGCCCCCCGGCGTCGGCGTGGTGGTCACATCGGATCACGGGATGGTCGACGTGGCGCCGAATCGACAGGTGGTTCTGGAGGAGACGCATCTCGAGGGGATTCGTCACGTCGGGGGAGAGCCGCGCATGCTGCACGCCTACCTGGAGCCCGAGGCGGACGCCGCCGCGGTGACCGCACGATGGCGCGCCGACCTCGAAGGCGTAGCCGACGTCGTGACCCGTGACGAAGCTGTGCACGCGGGGCTCTTCGGACCGACGGTCACCGAGGCGGCCTCGTCGCGGATCGGCGATGTGCTCGCGATCGCCCGCGGAACCTGGGCCGTGTACGACGGCACGGCTGCCGACCAGCGCGGACGAGGGATGGTCGGTCAGCACGGAGCGCTCACACCCGAGGAGCGGCAGGTGCCGGTGATCAGGCTCGGCGCGTTCTCGCGCTGACGCCGATCGCGGAAGCCGCGATCAGACGGGTCTCACTCGTCGGTGCGGGCGCCGAAGACGATCTCGTCCCAGGAGGGCATCGCGTTCCGGCGGCGTCGTCGGCCGTTGGAATCACCGGAGTCCGAACCTGACGGACGCGGTGCAGGCTGCTGCGGCTCCGGCTCGTCATCCGGCTGCTCCAGAGCCTCGAACAGGGAGATCGGGCTCGGCTCGGGGCGCTCTGCGTCCTCGACATCGTCGAGCAGCGGCGCCGTCTCCCGCTGGCCGCGTCGTCGACGAAGTGCCTCCAGGAGATCGGCGGTCTCCGGACTCGTCGTCTGCGCTGCGGGCGCGCGCTTGATCGCCGCGTCCTGCGCGGCGGCGTCGGAGCGCTCAGGGAACGACGGGTCCTCGATCTCCGCATCGGGCGCCGGCAGCAGGCGTGGCCCGAAGGCGCCGGAGTCGAAGCGGCTCTCGTCCTTGTACGGCGAGGTGATCCGGTCGGCGTCCACGGCCCGCAGGCGGGGGATGAGGCCCTCAGGAAGCGAACCCTGCCGCGACAGCTGCGTGGCGTCGGCGTTGAGCGGCGAGAGAGCGCTGCGGCGAGGGTCGAAACTCCAGCGCGCATCGTGATCGACGTCGTTGGCCGTGAACTCGAGCTTGATGATCCAGCCGGACTCATCCTTCCAGCTCGCCCAACGCTCGGACGTGGCCTCGATCTCGGCGAGTTTGGCCCGCACGGCGACGCCGAAGGTCGGCTGCGCATCGGGTTCGACCTCGCTGCCGATGAGCACGGGAACGGCGAGCGCCTGCCCGATCACATGCTCGCGCTCGGCGAGGACCGGGCCTTCGAACCGTGCGACGTCGTCGACGCCGATGCCGAGCAGTTCTGCGACCTCGGCGGCCGTGAGGCCGGCACGGATCTGCGCCTGGATGTCGCGCGGGCTCGCGGCGAGCTTCTGGGCCGTCGGCTCGCTCTGACGCGTGGCGCGACGGATCTCGCGCTGCAGCATGTCGTCGATGGGCAGCGCGAACCGCTCGCCCGACTCGGTCGCGAGTACGAGGACTCCTGCTTCTGTGCCGACGATGGTGACGTTTTCCATGCGAATGCCCCTCTGATGGGTGTCCGTTCATGGTGTCACGTGCGGGGCGTCAGGCCCGGGAATACCCTGGGCGTGCCGTGAGTTTCCTCCGTCGCACGGACGAGCATTTGCGTTATGTCGTTTGGTCGTGCAAACTATGGCCGCCGAATACCCGACGGCGCACCACCCACTCGCACCATGAAAGTGGAGATCTACCGCATGGCAACCGATTACGACGCCCCCCGAAAGAGCGAAGACGACTCCGAGTCGATCGAAGCCCTGAAGGAGCGTGTGCCGGACAAGCTCTCCGGCTCAAGCGGGGACGAAGACTCCGACAACCCGTCGAGCTTCGACCTTCCGGGTGCCGACCTCTCCGACCTCGAGCTCGACGTCGTCGTGCTGCCCGCGCAGCAGGACGAGTTCACGTGCATGAGCTGCTTCCTCGTGAAGCACCGCTCACAGCTCGACCACGAGGGCGCATCCGGGCCCATCTGCAAGGAGTGCGCTGCGTAAGCAGTCCTCCGAGCGACGTATCACGCGCCCCCGACCACTCCGGTCAGGGGCGCGCTGTCGTCTGTGGGAAGCGTCTCAGTCGCGCGAAGCGCGGATCGCCGCGGCCAGGCGGTCGGGTGTGCGGGTCGAGATCGTCCAGGCGTCGACCGGGTCGTCCTGGTCGAGGTTCGGAACGACGACGATGCCGTCGATGCCGCCGCGGATCAGGTGCCACCCACGTGCCGGCAGCCCCGGACCGCGGGCCTGGCGAGCCTCTTCGCCCGTCAGAGCCACGGGGTCGCCGAGATGCTCGGTGTCGATGTGTGCGCGGCCTGCGTGCAAGACGGAGCCGACGAGGGAGACGACCGGGGCGGCGGCGATGAAGCCCAGCACCAGCAGAGCCGACACGGCCGCGCCGAGCACGAGCGCGACGGTCGAGCCGATCGGCACGAAGACGAGCGACACCATCGGGCCGGCGACCGCGACGGTCACGAGCAGCCAGAGGCTCGGCGAGAGCCTTTCGCGGTAGCGGGGGCGTGTGTCTGTGGCGGGGTTCTGCATTAGCCTCATGGGGTGACCGATTCCGTTGATATCCCCATTATCGCTGCAGTGGTGCCCGGGTACGCGCATCCGGGCGATGCCGGTGCCGATCTGATCGCGGCGGAAGCCGTGCACCTCGAGCCGGGGGAGCGCGCACTCGTGCCGACGGGCGTGCGTATCGCCCTCCCCGAGGGGTACGCAGCGTTCGTGGTTCCGCGCAGCGGGCTGGCGGCGAAGCACGGGATCTCGATCGTGAACTCGCCCGGAACTGTCGACGCGGGCTATCGCGGCGAGATCAAGGTGAGCCTGATCAACACCGATACCCGGAGCGCGTACGATGTCGCCGTCGGCGATCGTATCGCGCAGCTGATCATCATGCCCGTCACGCGCGCCACGTTCATCCCGGTCGACGAGCTGCCGGACAGCGTCCGCGGTGCCGGAGGATTCGGATCCACCGGCTATCAGGCAGCGACCCACCAGAACGAAGCAGGACAGGCCAATGACTGACAACAACGAGACCCCTTCGAAGTCGGCACCGCTGAATCGTGCCACCGACGGTCCCTTCGATGACTCCGAGGCGAACCCCGTCCGCCCGTACATCGACCTCGGCGGGATCAAGATCCTTCCGCGGGAGGGCCTCAACCTCCGTCTCGAGGTCGAGGAGCAGTCGAAGCGCATCGTGGCGGTCGGTCTCGACTACGCGGACTCCTCGCTGCAGGTGCAGCCGTTCGCGGCCCCGCGCACCGGTGGGCTGTGGGACGAGACGCGCGTGCAGCTGCGCGACCAGGTCAAGGCGCAGGGCGGCCGAGTGGAGGAGAGGGAAGGCCCGCTGGGCAAGGAGCTCCTCGCCGAGGTGCCCGCCACGGCGGCGGAGGGATCCGGGCTGCGCCTCGCGCGCTTCATCGGCATCGACGGTCCTCGCTGGTTCCTCCGCGGTGTGATCGGTGGCGCCGGCGCCTCCGACCCGGATGCGGCCGCGAAGGTCGAAGACCTCTTCCGTTCGATCGTGGTCGTCCGTGGCGGATCCCCCATGCCTCCGCGCGACCTGATCCCGCTCAAGATGCCGGCGACCCCGGGTTCCGCGTGAGCGCCCCCGAGCCCGGACCCGAAAGAGACAAGAGCACCTCCGAGATTCTCGGGCAGGCTCTCGGAGGTGCCGCGCGTCGCGCCGGCCTCGACCCCGCCGAGAGCTCGAGCACGCACAAAGTGGTCTGGTCCGCGATGGGCGGGTGGCGCGGCATCCTCGAGTCGGTGCTGCCCAGCCTCGCGTTCGTGATCATCTTCACGATCCGCCCGGAGCCGCTGATCCTCTCGCTCGGGATCTCGGTCGGTCTCGCGGCGGTCTTCACGATCATCCGGCTCGCTCAGAAGTCACCGCCCTCGGCAGCCCTCGGCGGTCTCGTCGCCGCGGGTGCGGCTGCGGCGCTGGCGCTGTGGACCGGTCGCGGCGCTGACAACTTCGTCCCCGGACTCATCACGAACGCGGTCTACGGATCGGTGATCCTGGTCTCCGCTCTGATCGGGTGGTCGCTGATCGGCCTCGCGGTCGGATTCCTGATGGGGGAGGGCACCACCTGGCGCAATGATCGCCGCAAGCGTCGTGCCTACTTCTGGCTCGGGATCGCCTGGGCCGCGCTGTTCTTCGCGCGTCTGGCCGTGCAGCTGCCGCTCTATCTCGCCGGAGATGTCACAGCGCTCGGCACTCTCAAGCTCATCATGGGCCTGCCCCTCTTCGCGCCGCTGATCGCCGTCACCTGGCTCGTCGTTCGCGCTCTCCACCCGCGCGAGCCCGCGAGCGAGGATGCTCCGGAGGCGTGATAGATTTATCTTGACATCAAGATAAATCGCAGGCTTTCGCCGGTGAGCTGCGCGGAGCAGACTGGTTAGGGCCGCCTTGCTAGCCGCAGGGGCTCGCTGGCGAGCAAGATGGAGGCGCCTGTCGCTCCCATCCGAATAGAAGGAGACGGATCCGTGTCCACGGTGAACAGCTTCGGTGCCAAGAGCACCCTGACAGTCGGCAGCACCGACTACGAGATCTTCCGCATCGACACGGTGCCCGGTTTCGAGAAGCTCCCCTTCAGTCTCAAGGTTCTCCTCGAGAACCTGCTTCGCACCGAGGACGGCGCGAATGTGACGAAGGCGCAGATCGAGGCGCTGGGTTCGTGGGATGCCGCGGCCGAGCCGAACACCGAGATCCAGTTCACGCCGGCCCGTGTGGTCATGCAGGACTTCACCGGTGTGCCCTGCATCGTCGACCTCGCCACCATGCGCGAGGCCGTGACGGCGCTCGGCGGTGACGCGAACAAGATCAACCCGCTCTCGCCCGCTGAGATGGTCATCGACCACTCCGTGATCGCCGACCTGTTCGGCTCGGAGAACGCGCTCGAGCGCAACGTCGAGATCGAGTACGAGCGCAACGGCGAGCGCTACCAGTTCCTGCGCTGGGGTCAGACGGCGTTCAGCGACTTCAAGGTCGTCCCGCCCGGGACCGGCATCGTCCACCAGGTGAACATCGAGCACCTGGCCAAGGTCATCTACGACCGCAACGTCGACGGCGTGCTCCGCGCATACCCCGACACCTGTGTCGGCACCGACTCGCACACCACCATGGTCAACGGCCTCGGTGTGCTGGGCTGGGGCGTAGGCGGCATCGAGGCCGAGGCGGCCATGCTCGGCCAGCCCGTGTCGATGCTCATCCCGCGCGTCGTCGGCTTCAAGCTCTCCGGCGAGATCCCCGCCGGGGTCACCGCGACCGACGTCGTGCTCACGATCACCGACCTGCTGCGCAAGCACGGTGTGGTCGGCAAGTTCGTCGAGTTCTACGGTGAGGGCGTCGCCTCGGTGCCGCTCGCCAACCGCGCGACCATCGGCAACATGTCCCCGGAGTTCGGCTCCACCGCCGCGATCTTCCCGATCGACGACGTCACCCTCGAGTACCTGCGCCTCACCGGCCGCAGCGAAGAGGCCGTCGCGCTGGTCGAGGCGTACGCCAAGGAGCAGAAGCTCTGGCACGACGCCGCGCACGAGCCCACCTTCAGCGAGTACCTCGAGCTCGATCTCGGCACCGTCGTGCCGTCGATCGCCGGCCCGAAGCGCCCGCAGGACCGCATCCTCCTCTCCGAGGCGAAGTCGCAGTTCGAGCAGGACATCCTGAGCTACGCCTCGCCGTCCACGTCGGACTCGATCGTCGACCTCGAGTCGAAGCACTCGTTCCCGGCGTCCGACCCCGGTCAGGCCCCCGGCGACGAGGAGCCGACCACGCGTCCGGTGCACATCAACAGCGGTGCCCCGGCGAACGCCTCGAAGCCCGTGCCGGTCACGACGCCGTCGGGGGAGAAGTACATCCTCGACAACGGTGCCGTCACGCTCGCGGCCATCACCTCGTGCACCAACACGTCGAACCCGTCGGTGATGATCGCCGCCGGTCTCGTCGCACGCAAGGCGCTCGCGAAGGGCCTGAAGCAGAAGCCGTGGGTCAAGACCACGCTCGGCCCCGGCTCGAAGGTCGTCACCGACTACTACGAGAAGTCCGGACTCGACAAGGACCTCGAGGGCCTCGGGTTCTACACCGTCGGCTACGGCTGCACGATCTGCATCGGCAACTCGGGTCCGCTGATCGAAGAGGTGTCCGAGGCGATCAACTCGCACGACCTCGCCGTCACGGCCGTCCTCTCGGGCAACCGCAACTTCGAGGGGCGCATCAGCCCCGACGTGAAGATGAACTACCTCGCCAGCCCGCCGCTGGTCATCGCGTACGCGCTGGCCGGGTCGATGCACTTCGACTTCGAGAACGACGCGCTCGGCAAGGGCACCGATGGGGAAGACGTCTTCCTCAAGGACATCTGGCCGACACCGGCAGAGGTGCAGGAGCTCGTCGACTCCTCGATCTCGCGTGAGCAGTTCATCAAGCAGTACGCGACGGTCTTCGACGGTGACGAGCGCTGGCGCAGCCTGCCCACTCCGGACGACGACATCTTCCAGTGGGACGAGAAGTCGACCTACGTGCGCAAGGCGCCGTACTTCGAGGGCATGACGATGGAGCTCACCCCGGTGAAGGACATCGAGGGTGCACGCGTCATGGCGACCCTCGGCGACTCGGTGACCACTGACCACATCTCGCCCGCCGGCAACATCAAGGCCGGCACGCCTGCGGCCCAGTACCTCACGGAGCACGGCGTCGACCGCAAGGACTTCAACTCCTTCGGCTCGCGTCGAGGCAACCACGAGGTCATGATCCGCGGAACCTTCGCCAACATCCGTCTGAAGAACGCGATGGTCGCGGCCGTCAACGACGGACAGGTGGTCGAGGGCGGCTACACGCGTGACTTCACTCTGCCGGGCGGCCCGCAGTCGTACATCTACGACGCGAGCATGAACTACCAGGCAGAAGGCACGCCCCTGGTCATCTTCGGTGGCAAGGAGTACGGCTCCGGCTCGTCGCGTGACTGGGCGGCCAAGGGCACGAGCCTGCTGGGCGTCAAGGCGGTCATCACCGAGAGCTTCGAGCGCATCCACCGCTCGAACCTGATCGGCATGGGCGTCGTCCCGCTGCAGTTCCCCGCCGGCGAGAGCTGGGAGTCGCTGGGCCTCGACGGCACCGAGATCGTCTCGATCTCGGGTCTGGAAGAGCTCAACAACGGCGTCACGCCCAAGACGGTCAAGGTCACGGCGATCCCGAGCGAGAACTCGCCCGAGGGTAAGCAGCCGGTCGAGTTCGACGCGGTCGTCCGCATCGACACCCCCGGCGAGGCCGACTACTACCGCAACGGCGGCATCCTGCAGTACGTGCTGCGTTCGCTGGTCTGATCGCACAGATGAGGGGGCTCGGATCTTCGGATCCGAGCCCCCTCATCGCGTCATCCCTTCGTGTCAAGGGGGCGGCGCCCTCCGGGTTTTCCCGGAGTCTCGGGGTAGGATCTAGAGACGTCCGCACCCTCGTCGGGCGCTTGTGACGGAGCCTGTGAGGAGGTGCAGATGCCCATTCTTCCGAGCATCTCAGGACCCCGTGATCTGGATGCGCTCTCGACAGAGCAGCTGGCGGAGCTCGCCGCGGAGATCCGTGAGTTCCTGGTCGAGAACGTGTCCCGTACGGGCGGCCATCTGGGGCCCAACCTCGGTGTCGTCGAGCTGACGATCGCTCTGCACCGCGTGTTCTCCTCCCCGGACGATCCCTTCATCTTCGACACCGGACATCAGTCCTACGTGCACAAGCTCCTCACGGGGCGCCAGGACTTCTCCGCACTGCGCGTCCGAGGCGGCCTCGCCGGCTATCCGCAGCGGGGGGAGAGCCCCCACGACGTCGTGGAGTCCTCGCACGCCTCCAGCTCGCTCAGCTGGGCCGACGGCATCTCGCGGGCGCTGACGGCGACCGGACGCGCGGACCGTCACGTGGTCGCGGTCGTCGGCGACGGCGCACTCACCGGTGGCATGACCTGGGAGGCGTTGAACAACATCTCCGACGACAACGACCGCAACCTGGTCATCGTCGTCAACGACAACGGGCGCTCGTATGCACCGACGATCGGCGGCATGTCGCGGTACCTCAACCGCGTGCGCACGGCAGCGGCCTACAAGGACCTCCACCAGCGCTCCGACCGCCTGTTCCGGGCGTTCGGTCCCGTGGGGCGTGCGGTGTTCCGCGGCGTCCGTGGAGGCACGCACGGCTTCCTCTCACGTTTCACGAACAACGAGGCCCTCTACTCGAACCTCGACATCAAGTATCTCGGCCCGGTGGACGGACACGACCTGCCTGCGCTCCTGGAGACGTTGGAGCTGGCGAAGTCCTACGGGGCCCCTGTCATCGTCCACACGATCACCGAGAAGGGGCGGGGCTACCAGCCGGCTCGGGATGACGAGGCCGATCAGTTCCACGCCGTCGGCAAGATCGATCCGACGACCGGCGAGACGCTCTCCTCCGGCGGGCGAGGCTGGACGGATGTGTTCTCCGACGCTCTGGTGTCCGTCGGCGAGCAGCGCAGCGACGTGATCGCGATGACGGCTGCGATGCTGCGCCCGACCGGGCTCGCGCCGTTCGCCGAGCGCTTCCCCGATCGGGTCTACGACGTGGGCATCGCCGAGCAGCACGCCGTCGCGTCCGCCGCCGGCCTGGCATACGGGGGCCTGCACCCCGTCGTGGCCCTCTACGCCACCTTCATGGGGCGCGCTTTCGATCAGGTGCTGATGGATGTCGCCCTGCACCGTGCCGGGGTCACCTTCGTCCTCGATCGCGCCGGCGTCACCGGTCCCGACGGTCCCAGCCATCACGGCATGTGGGATCTCGCGATGCTGCAGATCGTCCCGCACATTCGCATTGCCGCGCCTCGCGACGGTGCGCGTCTGACCGAAGCCCTCGGCGAGGCCGTCGATGTCGAGGACGCCCCCACCGTCATCCGGTTCCCGAAGGGGGAGGTCGCCGCCGATCTGCCGGCGATCGAACGACTGAGCGACGGTGTCGACGTGCTCGCCCGCGGTGAGTCTGAAGACGTTCTCATCGTCGCCATCGGCCCGTTCGCCGAACTCGCTCTCGACGTCGCCGAGCGGCTCCGTGCGCAGGGGATCGGTGCGACGGTCATCGATCCGCGCTGGGCCATCCCCGTGCAGCCCTCGATCGTCGAGCTCGCGGCGCATCATCGCCTCGTGATCACGCTCGAAGACGGCATACGCGTCGGTGGCGTCGGCACTCGTGTGCGCCAGGTTCTCCGGGAGGCCGGGATCGACACCGCGGTGGACGAGCTGGGGCTGCCGGACGAGTTCATCGACCATGCCTCGCGTGATCAGATCCTCTCCGACGCCGGTCTCACAGCACCGAAGATCGCGCAGGACATCGTCTCGCAAGTGCTCGGGACGCGCATTCCGAAGGCGCGTCACGCGGGGGAGAGCGGAACGATCGACATCCCGCTGCACGAGCGGCACTGACGCCCGATCGGAGGTCGGCGCCGCCGCCGTCAGTTCAGCGCGTGCAGTGCCGCGACGGCCTGCGCGCCGCGGTCGACGTCACGGAGCGCCGTCGAGAGCAGATAGCCGTCCGTGAGCGCGTCGCCGGTGACCATGACGCGCACCAGCTCGACGCCGCAAGCACGGCGCACCTCCTCGGCGCTGGCGGCGATGACGCGGGTGTTGATCTCGTCGTTGTGCGGCAGCTCGGCCCCCTCGAGCCCACGGATCACATCCCTCAGTGCCGCGCCGACGATGTTCGATGCGCGTTCCTTGACGTTAACCACATCGAGCTCGAAGACCCGCAGGTCGCTTCCCGTCGGTATGGGGCGCCACTCGAACGAGGCGTGGACCCGATGCTGATGACCGCTGGATCCGGTCATCTCGCGCGCGGGCAGATCCGTCGCGCGGCAGCGGACATCGATGAGCTTGTACCAGTAGAACAGCGGGAATGCGCCGTGGGACCCCGGGTGCAGCACCACGACCTCGCCGACCGCGCCTGCGCGAGCGGACGGGCGTCGCTGTGGACGGTTCCGGATGATCGGCTTGCCGTTGCGGGTCCGGATCGCTGCCCAGCCCTCATCGACCGTGACGATGAAGAGCTTGAGGAGGGCGGGCAGGACCAGGAGCGTGGTGAGGATCGCCGTGCCGGTCTTCAGCAGCCCCGACATCCCCTTGCCGCCCAGCATCGTGAAGAGCATGTCCATGACACCACTGTGCAGGGTCGCGGCGCACGGGAGTACCGGGGAGACGCCCGGTTCGGGGGAGTTCATGCGCTGTTCCCCGCGCGTTCTCCGCGATGCTTCTCGGTGGATACGCCCCGGTCCCGATCCGCCCTGGGACGGGCTCAGACGAGGTCGGCGACGGTGCGAGCGACGATCGTCTCCACCGCCCCTCGGCAGCGTTCGCGATCCGCGTCGACGAGACCGACGCGTGTGCGGCGGTCGAGCACGTCGTCGACGGTCATCGCCCCCTCGACACGGACGGTGTACTCGACCTCGGCTGCGGTCAACCCCGTCGTCTCGTCCAGCACCTCCGGTGAGGAGGGGATCACGCGATCGACGAGTCGCAACGATGCCGTCCGACTCGATGTCGCCTGCAGGCCCCGTGTCCGAGCTGCGAGATCGACCGCATCCTCGGCCATCCGCCGATACGTCGTCAGCTTTCCCCCGAGAACAGTGACGAACCCGGCCTCTGACATCGCCACCAGGTGCCTGCGCGAGACGTCGGCGCTCGAGTCCGTACCGCTGTCGACCAGCGGCCGCAAGCCCGCGAAGGCCCCTCGCACCTGATCGCGACCGATCGGTGCGGCGATCACCCGGTTGAGGCTCCGCAGGAGGAAGTCGATCTCCGGCTCCGTCGGCTGCGCCACGCGTGGCACGGCACCGGGAGAGTCCTCGTCGGTGAGCCCCACGATCACGCGACCGTATGCCTGCGGCAGCGCGAACACATAGCGGCTGATCGAGCCCTCGTGGGGGATCGTGAGGGCCGTCGAAGGAGTTCCGAGGTCGGCGGCATCGAGCACTATATGGGTGCCTCGGCTCGGTCGCACACCGATCGCCTGGTCGAGCGTGCCCGCCCACACCCCGGTCGCGTTGATGACGGCACGTGCGCTGATGTCGAATCGCTCACCCGTCGTCGTCTCCTCGACGGTGGCACCGTCCGCGCGCAGCGCCACGGCACGGACCCGGGTGAGTATGCGGGCGCCCAGGCCCGCTGCGGTCCGCGCCACTGTCGCCACGAGTCGCGCATCGTCGACGAGCTGGCCGTCGTAGGACAGCACGCCCCCGCGCAGACCGTGCGGATCGAGGGCGGGCGCCAGCCGAGCAGCGGTGCGCGCCGACACGAGCACCGGGCCGGGCAGCACGCTGCGGGGCGTGTGCGCGCGCATCCGCAGCAGATCACCCAGCGCCATCCCGACCGCGCCCGCCGCGCGCTGGCGGAGTGTGACGCCGTGTGAGAACGGCAGGAGCTGCCCGAGCGGGCGGATCAGATGCGGGGCGATCGTCGTCATGAGGAGATGACGCTCGTGTGCGCTCTCTCTCGCGGTCGCGATGTCGCCCGTCGCGAGGTAGCGCAGGCCGCCGTGCACCAGCTTCGAGCTGAACCGGCTGGTTCCGAAAGCGAGGTCATCCGCTTCGATCAGCGTCACGCGGAGGCCGCGAGATGCGGCATCGAGCGCGACTCCCGCACCGGTGATACCGCCTCCCACGACGAGAACGTCGGCGCGCTCATCGGCCGCGAGTGCGAGATCGATCCTCCGTCGCGCGACGTTGAGCGCGGATGATGCCCCGTTCACGGTCGCAGCAGCCCGTCGAGTGCGGCGCGCAGTTCGCGTTCCCACCCGGCTTCGGAGATGAGGTCGGCCACCGTGCCGTGCGAGAGGACCGCGGACTGCGCGATGAGAAGCAGCATGACCGCGATCTCCTGCGGCTCGCCGGGCCTGACCGATCCGTCACCCTGTGCGGAACTGATGGCCCTGGCGAGCCAGCGCAGGATCATGCGTTGGCTCGAGCCCACGCGCTGCAGGGTGTACCGCGTGAAGGCCTCGGGTTCGTCGGCGAGCAGCCGCCCGTAGAGAGGGTCGCTCCGAAACAGCGTCGTGAAGCGCAGCACGTCGTCCACGAGAGCGGCCCTCGTGCGCGCGTCCGCCGAGAAGGTGCTCAGGATGCCATCCACGCGGCGCAGCAGCGCGGCGCGGACGACGTCATCGGCATCGCTCCAGTTGCGGTAGATCGTCGGACGGCTGAGGTCGGCGCGGCGGGCGAGCTCGGCGATGGTGACCCCGTGCACGCCACGGCGCTCGATCAGCGCGTCGGCGGCATCGAGGATCCTCGTCTGCGTCGCGTCCCACAGAGGTTGACGTTCTTCCATGATGTGTCACACTGTAACGCATGAACCCAGACAATGGCAGGGTCGATGCGGACCCGTCGATGAGGTGGAACGGCTGGGGTGACCCGGCCAAGGCGAAGGACCTGCCCCTGCCGGTGCGCGCGCTGCTCCCGATGCTGCTGGGGCGTGTGCGCAGGCCCGAGCCGGCAGCCACGCTTGCCGAGGTGCAGCTGGCGCCTTCACGGTTGTCCCACGACGACCATGCGGCCCTCTCCGCCGCTGTCGGCCCCGCCCACGTCGACGACACCGCTGAGGCGCGTATCCGCCATGCCGGAGGGCGTTCGACCCCCGATCTCCTGCGTCGTCGCGAGACCCGGCAGGACGCGCCGGACGCCGTCGTGAGTCCCGCCGACCACGACGAGGTGCGCGCGTGTCTCGACGTCGCCGTCGCGCGTGGAATCGCGGTCATCCCCTTCGGCGGCGGCACGAGCGTCGTTGGAGCACTCGATCCGCAGCGGGGCGCGCATCACGCGGTGGTGAGCCTCGACCTGCGGCGTCTCAGCGGTGTGGTCCGGCTGGATGAGATCAGCGGCGAGGCCGTGCTCGCCGCCGGCACCACAGGGCCCGAGGCGGAGGCATTGCTGTCCGTGCACGGGTTCGAGCTCGGTCACTACCCGCAGAGCTTCCGCTACGCGACGATCGGCGGCTTCGCCGCAGCGCGGTCGTCGGGACAGAACTCGGCGGGCAACGGGCGCTTCGACTCGATGGTGACGGGAATCCGCGTGGCGACCCCGACCGGCGACATCGAGCTCGGACGGTCGCCCGGCTCGGCGGCGGGTCCCGACCTGATCAGGGTGTTCCTCGGGTCGGAGGGCATCTTCGGCGTCATCACCGAGGTGCGGGTGCGGGTGCATCCGATCCCCCGCGAGCGTGTCTTCGAGTCCTGGTCCTTCCCCGACTTCGCCAGCGGGGCTGAGGGTTTGCGTCGTGTCGCGCAGCAGGGCGACGGGCCCACCGTCATCCGACTGTCCGACGAAGCGGAGACGGCCGTGAGCCTCGCGCAGGTCGGCAAGATCGGCAAGGCTCTTTCGAAGGGCGCGAGCGTGGTGACCGTGTACGAGGGCGACAGGATCGACGAGCGTCGAACCCGTGCCAGCGCGCAGCTGGCTGCCGCCGGTGGCATCTCGGCAGGGGAGGGGGCGGCGGAGGACTGGCTGAAGGGCCGCTTCGACGGTCCTTACCTGAGAGATTCACTGCTCGACGCCGGAGTCTTCTGCGAGACACTGGAGACCGCGACCACGTGGTCGAACCTGCAGAGGCTGCGATCGGCCGTCGAAGCGGCTCTCAAGGACGGCTTCGCGGATGCCGGGGCGAAGTCGTACGTCATGTGCCACGTGTCCCACATCTACCCGACGGGGGCGTCGCTCTACTTCACCGTCCTCGCCGGTATCCGCTCCGATCCGCTCGGGGTGTGGGAGCCCGTGAAGTCGCGCGTCAATGATGCGATCATCGCGTCGGGCGGAACCATCAGCCACCACCACGCGGTCGGCAGGGATCATGCGCCCTGGCTCCGTGAGGAGATCGGCGAGACCGGCATCCGGATCCTCGCCGCCATCAAGCGTGAACTCGATCCTGCCGGCGTGCTCAACCCCGGCGCCGTGATCCCGATCGAGCGGTCGCGCTGACGTGGCCGAGCACATCGCGGTGCTCGCGAACCCGTCCTCCGGCAAGGGGCGGGGCGGAAGGGCAGCCGAAGCCGCTGTCCTGCACCTCAGGAGTCGCGGGGCCGAGGTGCGCGCTTATGCGGGCGGCTCCGCGGCCGACACGGCCCGGCTCGCGGTCGCAGCCCTGGCCGACGATCCACGAGCGCTCGTGGTCGTCGGCGGAGACGGCACGCTGTCGGGCATTCTCGACACGGTGTGTGCAGCCGCCGCCCCGGTCGTCCTGGTGCCGGCCGGAACGGGGAACGACCTCGCGCGTGCCCTCGGCCTGCCCCGAGGTGACGCCGCGGCCGCTGCGGAGCTGGCACTCACCGGTGTGCCGCGACCGGTCGATGTCGGTGAGGTCAGCACGGCGGCCGGGACGCGGAAGTTCCTCACGATCGCGGCGTTCGGGTTCGACGCGAAGGTCAGCGACCGCACCAACCGGCTCCGCTGGCCGCACGGGGCACCGCGCTACTATCTGGCGCTGCTGATCGAACTCGTGCGTCTGCGTGCGATGGACTTCTCGCTCGCCATCGACGGCGAACCCGCGCGGAGGGCTCCGGGTACGCTGATCGCCGCCGGCAGCACATCGAGCTACGGCGGGGGGATGCCGATCTGCGCCGGGGCGGTTCCCGACGACGGACTGCTCGACATCGTTCATGTCGCACCTCTGGGCCGACTGCGGCTGCTGCGTCTCTTCCCGCTGCTGCTGCGAGGATCGCACCTGCGTCGACCGGAGGTCTCTCACCGCCGAGCGCGGACCGTGACGGTCTCGGCCCCTGGCCTGGTGGTCTACGCCGATGGAGAGCGGGTCGGCGAGAATGTGTGCACCGTCGCGGTGCTCCCTGCGGCGCTGACGATGATGGTGCCGGAGGCGACGATGCGGTCGGAGGGTGTGCGATGACGAGGTTCGATGAAGACGTCGTGATCGTCGGCTCCGGGTTCGGCGGGTCCGTGGCCGCGCTGCGACTGGCGGAGAAGGGCTACCGGGTCCGCGTCTACGAGGCCGGCCGTCGCTTCGAGGATGACGACTTCGCGAAGACGAGCTGGAATCTTCGCCGCTACCTCTGGGCGCCGATGCTCGGGTGCTACGGTGTGCAGCGCATCCATCGGCTTCCGCACGTGATGATCCTGGCGGGCGCGGGAGTGGGCGGAGGCTCGCTCAACTACGCGAACACGCTCTATCAGCCGGGTCCCGCGTTCTTCCAGGATCCGCAGTGGCGAGGCATCGCCGAGTGGGAGTCGGAGCTGTCGCCGCATTACGCCACCGCGAAGCGGATGCTCGGCGTGGTGGAGCACTATCCGCACACGGGGCCTGTCGAACGGATCATGGCCGGTGCGGCCGACGACCTGGGCGTCGGCTCGACTTTTCGTCGTGCCCCCGTCGGCGTCTGGTTCGGGAAGCCGGGGGAGCGCACGACCGATCCCTTCTTCGGCGGTGAAGGACCGGACCGCACCGGCTGCACGCTCTGCGGCAACTGCATGGTGGGCTGCCGTGTGGGCGCGAAGAACACCCTCATGAAGAACTACCTCGCCCTCGCGGAACGTCGAGGTGTCTCGATCGAGGCGCTGCGCACGGTGAGCGAGGTGCGTGAACTCCCCGGCGGCGGATTCGCGGTGACCACGCAGCGCAGCGGTGCCTGGTTCCGGCACGGACGTCGCACGGTGACGGCAGAGCAGGTCGTGCTCGCCGGCGGCACCTGGGGCACTCAGCAGCTGCTGCACCGGATGAAGGCCTCCGGTGCGCTGCCACGGGTCTCCGATGCCCTGGGGAGGCTCACCCGAACCAACTCCGAGGCCCTCGACGGCGCGGTGGCGACCGCGGTTCCGGAGTCTCTGGAGCTGGCGCGGGGAATCGCGATCACCACCTCCTTCCACGTCGACGACCGCACTCATGTGGAGAACGTGCGCTACGGTCCCGGCTCGAACCTGATGGGTGCGCTCGCGACCGTCCTCGTGCCGGGCGACCGTGGTCTGGGCGCACGACTGGGCAGCCTCATCAGACAAGTGCTCCGATCGCCGGTGCGGCAGTTCCGTCTCGGGAACCTCCGCCGGTGGAGCGAACGGGGAATCATCGCGCTGGTGATGCAGACCGCCGACAACTCGCTCACCCTGTCCCTGCGACGCCGCTTCGGCCGCCTCGTGATGACCAGTGCACAGGGACACGGTGAACCGAACCCGAGTCATCTCCCGCAGGCGCACACGGCCGCTGCGGCGATCGCGAGGCGCGTCGAGCAGGAAGGCGGAGTGTCCGCGGAAGCCCGCGGCTCGTGGCCCGAGGTCTTCGGGATCCCGCTGACCGCGCACTTCCTCGGCGGTGCGGTGATCTCGGCGTCGCCTGAAGACGGAGTGATCGATCCCTATCACCGGGTCTGGGGACACGCGGGGCTGCACGTGGTCGACGGCTCGGCCGTGCCCGCGAACCCCGGCGTCAACCCGTCTCTCACGATCACCGCTCTGGCCGAACGCGCGCTGTCCTACTGGCCGAAGACCGACGAGACGGATCAGCGGCCCTCGCAGTAGACGACCGCGCAGGAGACGACGAAGGGGCCGCATCTTTCGATGCGACCCCTTCGGCGGTGATCAGCGGCTCTCGATGCCGCGGATCTGCGGGGTGTGGAACGAACCGCCGAACGCCCGCTCGGAAGCACCCTCGCGGTCGAGGTACGGCGAAGCGCCGCCGTCGATGAAGGGCCAGCCGGCGCCGAGGATCAGGCACAGGTCGATGTCCTCGACCTCGGGGACCACGCCCTCGTCGAGCATCAGCTTGATCTCCTGCGCGAGACCGTCCTGCACACGCTGGAGGATCGTCGCAGCCGTCGCCGGAGTCTTCCCGACAGCGGGCTTCAGGACCTTCTCGGCCTGCTTGCTCCAGCCGACGACGCGTCCGCCCTTGTCCTTCTCCACGACCGCGTCGAGCTCGGCGAGGGCGTGGAAGTTCTCGTTCGCGTAGAACCGCTCGGGGAAGGCGTGCACCATCGTGTCCTGCACGTGGGCTGCGACCTTCCAACCGACCAGGTCGATCAGCTGGAAGGGTCCCATCGGCAGGCCGAGCGGGCCGAAGGCCTTCTCGACGTCGGCGATCGCTGTGCCCTCGTAGACAGCACGTGCGGCCTCGCCCATGACCTTCGCGAGCAGCCGGTTCACGACGAAGCCCGGGGCGTCGGCGGTGAGAACCGCGTTCTTTCCGAGGTTCTTCGCGACGACGAAGGCCGTCGACAGGGCCGCATCGGCGGTGTCGGGCGTCTTCACGATCTCGATCAGCGGCATCACCGCGACCGGGTTGAAGAAGTGGAACCCGACCAGGCGCTCGGGGTGGGCGAGCTTCGCACCGATCTCTTCGACCGACAGCGACGAGGTGTTGGTCGCGAGGATCGCGTCCTCGGCGATGATCTTCTCGATCTCTCCGAACACCTGCTGCTTGACGCCGACCTCTTCGAACACGGCCTCGATCACGAAGTCGCAGTCCGCATAGAGGCTCTTGTCGGTGGTACCGGTCACAAGCGCGCGCAGCTTGTTCGCAGAGTCGGCGTCCAGACGCCCCTTGGCCTCGAGCTTGCCGATCTCCTCGTGGATATAGGCGACGCCCTTGTCGACGCGTGCCTGGTCGAGGTCCGTGATGAGCACGGGCACCTGGAGCTTCCGTACGAACAGCAGCGCAAACTGGCTGGCCATGAGCCCGGCACCGATGATGCCCACCTTGGTGACCTTCTTCGCGAGCTCCTTGTCAGGAGCACCGACAGGCCGCTTCGCGCGCTTCTGAACGAGGTCGAAGGCATACATCGACGCAGCGAACTGGTCGCCGCTGACGAGGTCGGCGAGCGCCTCGTCCTCGCGGGCGAAGCCCTCGGCCTTGGTGCCGCTCTTCGCCTTGTCGAGCAGGTCGAGCGCCGCGTACGGAGACTTCGGTACCGTTCCGATCTTCGATTCGAGCATGCCGCGCGCCATCTTGATCGCGATCGGCCACTTGGTGAGCCGCTCGATCTTCCCTGGTTCGTTCTTGCGCTCGACCTTCTTGCCGCCGAGTACGGCGTCCGCCCAGGAGAGCGAGTTCTCCAGATAGTTCGCGGCGGGGAAGATCGCGTCGAAGATGCCGAGATCGAACGCCTGCTGGGGCTTCAGCATCCGGTTCTGCTTGAGAGGGTTCGAGATGACGACCTCGAGGGCGTTCTCGATGCCGATCAGGTTCGGCAGCAGATAGGCGCCGCCCCAACCGGGGATGATGCCGAGGAAGACCTCGGGGAGTGCGACCGCTGCCGCAGACGCGTCGACCGTGCGGTAGCTGGAGTTCAGTGCGATCTCCAGGCCGCCGCCCAGGGCGAGGCCGTTCACGAAGGCGAACGACGGCACGCCGAGATCGCCGAGCTTGCCGAGCACCTTGTGGCCGAGCTGCGCGATGAGGCGTGCGTTGTCGCGCGAGCCGACCTTGCTGATGTCGGACAGGTCGGCACCCGCGGCGAGGATGTACTGCTTTCCCGTGATGCCGACGGCCTGGATCTCGCCGGCGGCGGCTCGCGCCTTGAGACCGTCGAGCGTCTCACCCAGCTGCGTGAGCGTCGCAGGGCCCAGCGTGTTCGGACGGGTGTGGTCACGACCGTTGTCGAGCGTGATCAGGGCCAGCACCTTGCCCGAGGGGAGACGGATGTCGCGCACCGGGGACTGGGTGATGACCTCGCCCTCGGTGAGCGCCTGGATGGGGGAGAAGTCGATCTCGTCGTAGTTCGTCACGGTGGCGCTCACTTCTTCTTCTTGCCGTCGTAGTGCGGGTTCTCCCAGATGACCGATCCGCCCTGGCCGAGGCCGACGCACATGGCGGTCAGGCCGTAACGGACGTCGGGGCGCTCGGCGAACTGTGCCGCGAGCTGGATCATGAGACGCACGCCGGATGCCGCGAGCGGGTGACCCAACGCGATGGCGCCGCCCCACTGGTTCACTCGGGGATCGTCGTCGGCGATGCCGAAGTGGTCGAGCAGCGAGATCACCTGGATGGCGAACGCCTCGTTGAGCTCGAACAGGCCGATGTCGGCGATCGTGAGGCCGGCCTTCTTCAGGGCCTTCTCGGTCGACGGGATCGGTCCGATGCCCATGATCTCCGGCTGCACTCCGGCGAACGCGAACGAGACCATCCGCATCTTCGGCGCGAGCCCGAACTCCTTGACCGCACCGCCGCCGGCGAGCAGCGACATCGTCGCGCCGTCGGTGAGAGGCGAAGAGGTACCGGCGGTGACGCGGCCATGCGGGCGGAACGGCGTCTTGAGGGCCGCGAGGTCCTCCATGGTGGTCTGCGGGCGACGGCCCTCGTCTTCGGTGGCGAGACCCCAGGCGCCGTCGGGCCCCTTGGTGGCCACGGGAACGAGGTCGGGCTGGATCTTGCCGGCGTCGTACGCGGCCTGCACCTTGTGCTGGCTCAGCATGCCGAAGCGGTCCGAGCGCTCCTTGGTCAGGTGCGGGAAGCGATCGAAGATGCGCTCCGCCGTGACGCCCATGTTGAGCGCGCCGGGGTCGACCATCTTCTCGGCCACGAAGCGGGGGTTCGGGTCGGCGTTCGCCCCGATGGGGTGATGGCCCATGTGCTCGACGCCGCCGGCGAGGGCGAAGTCGTACATGCCGACGCCGATCGAGGCGCCCATCGTCGTGACGCTCGTCATCGCGCCGGCGCACATGCGCTCGACGGCGAGGCCGGGGACCGTCTGGGGCAGCCCGGCCAGGATCGCCACGGAGCGGCCGAGCGTGAGGCCCTGATCTCCCGTCTGCGACGTCGCGGCGATCGCGACGTCATCGATGCGGTCGGTGGGGACCGCCGCGTTCCGCTCCAGCAGGCCGATGGTCGCCTTGACGGCCAGGTCATCTGCGCGGGTGTTCCAGTACATGCCTTTTTCGCCGGCGCGCCCGAAGGGGGTGCGTACTCCATCGACGAAGAAGACGTCCGAGATCTCGGCCACTCTGCCTCCAAGTTAGTGCGTGGCCTCAGTCTATGAAGCCCGCGAAACGGGGAGGAATCGGTTGGGTCGAACCTACGAAGCGGGTGCGGGGGTCGTGTCGGGCGTTTGCGCCGCCTCTACAAAGGCGGTGGCGATCTTCTGTGCGGTCTGTGCAATCTGCCAGGGTCGCGCGCCCAGGGCGGCCAGAGCAGCGCCGATCTCCTCCGCGGTCTCGCCGGGCAGATCCCAGGCCACGCGACGGAGGTACTCCGGAGTGAGGAGGTTCTCCGTCGGCATCCCCAGCTCCTCGGCCACGGCCTCGACGACGGGGCGGGCGGCCTTCAGACGCGCATCCGCCTCGGGGTTCCGATCAGCCCAGGCGCGCGGCGGAGGAAGAGTGTCGCTCGGGACGCGTTCGCGAGGGAGCTCCTCCGACGCCCGGCCATCGACGATCGCCTGCCACCACCGATCGAGCTGCGTGCGACTCGCGCGCCCCTGGAACTCCTTGATGCCTGCCAGTGCCTGTTTCGACGTGGGATTCGCCATGACCGCCGCCACGAGGGAACGGTCGGGGACGAGACGTCCGGGGGAGACGTCCTGATCCTGCGCGAACGCCTCGCGAGCCTGCCAGAGGGAGCGGGCGACGGCGAGGTTACGGGCTCCGCGCACCTGGTGCAGGCCGCTGAGCCGGCGCCAGGGGTCCTCGCGCGGTGGCTTGGGGGCGCGAGAGAGCGTGGCGGCGAACTCCTGCGCGGCGAACTCCGTCTTCCCCTGCTCCTCGAGCTCGAGCACCAGCACGTCACGCACGTCGATCAGGTGCAGAACATCGAGGGCGGCGTACTCGAGCCAGGAGTCTGGCAGCGGCCGCGTCGACCAGTCGGCCGCGGAGTGCTCCTTCTTGAGCGTGATGCCCAGGGTGTCCTCGACGACGGCACCGAGTCCGACGCGTTCATGCCCCAGGAGGCGCGATGCCAGCTCGGTGTCGAAGATCACCGGCGGCTCGAGGTGCAGCTCCCGGAGTGAAGGCAGGTCCTGGCTCGCGGCGTGCAGCACCCATTCCACGTCTCCGATCGCATCCTGCAGAGGTGCGAAGTCGCCGATGGCCGGCGGGTCGAACAGGAAGACTCCTGCGTCGCGGCGGAACACCTGCACCAGATAGGCGCGCTGCGAGTACCGGAAACCGGATGCCCGCTCCACGTCCACGGCCACGGGGCCGGTTCCTGCGGCGAGCACGGCGCATGCTGCGCGGAACTCCTCGACATCCGAGATCACGGAGTATTCAGTCACGTACAGCCTTTCGCGCGCCGATCACGGCGATGCCCTCGGAGCCGGGCGGAAGCCCCGCCAGCATTCCGACCAGTTCGGCCCATGCTTCGACGTGCGGTCGGAACGGGCCCTCCGGAGTCCAGGACGCCCGCAATTCTATCTGGGCGCCGTCTCCTTCGATGGCGAGCCCTCCGAATCCCTTCGACAGCGTCTTCGTCGAGGTGCCCGACTCCGAGTGATAGATCGCGTCGCGGGAGTCGAGCGCATCGACCAGCCACGACCAGGTCACGTCGGCGAGAAGCGGGTCGGTGCCGATCTCCGTCTCCAACGGCGCCTGGGCGAACAGCACGATGCGCCACGAGCCTCCCCACGCGCCGGGCTCTTCCGGATCGTGCAGCAGGACGAACCTCCCGGTGCCGTACACGGACTCGCCGTCACCCTCCGGGCGCACGTCTGCGGCGAGGGCGATGGCGAAGGGCGCGAGGCCCTGCGGGGTGGCGATCTCGCGCACCGTGATGTCATCACGGAACTCGGTCTCGCGCAGTTCGGCCACGGCGCTCTCGAAAGGCGTCCCGGCCTCGGGGTGTGCGGTCACGGCAACAGGCTAGAGTCAGGAAGCGATGAAGAGTCTCAGGCACGCCGTTACGCTCCTTGTCCCTGCCCTGTTCGCCTTCGGGGCGGCGCTCGCTCTCGTCGTGTTCGCCGTCGCCCGTCGGGTCGTCACGCCCATGCGTCGTGCCACCGACACCGAGATCCTCGCCGTCGACACCGGTGCGCAGACCATCGAGTTGCAGCGCACCCTCGACACCGAGCTCCCCGGACGGTACGGCCTGTTCACGACCGGAACCTACGGCTATGTGAAGCTCGGTGCTGTGCTCAGCGCAGACGGCTCGACTGTTCGCCGTAAGCTCCTCACGCAGATCGAGCCCGGCGCCCGCGTCGATCGTGCCGCGGCCTTCAGCGGCTACTATTACTCATCCCCGAGCGAGCTCCACCTGCGCTGGGAGAACCTGCTGATCGGCACCCCGGCCGGTCCGTGCCCTGCCTGGTACTTCCCGGCGTCGTCCTCGACCTGGGTGATCCAGGTCCACGGACGCGGGGCGACACGCGCCGAGTGCCTGCGGGCCGTTCCGGTGCTCTCTGCCGCGGGCCTGCCCAACCTCGTCGTCTCCTACCGCAACGACGGCGAGGCCCCCCGGACCAGGGCGGGCGCCTACGCGCTCGGAGCGTCGGAATGGCGTGACGTGGACGCCGCGATCGCCTACGCACTCCGACACGGCGCCGAACAGGTCATCCTGATGGGGTGGTCGATGGGGGGAGCGGTCTCGCTGCAGGCTGCGGTGACGTCGGAGCACCGCGATCGCATCGCCGGGATCATCCTCGAATCTCCCGTCGTCGACTGGCGCACCGTGCTGCGATTCCAGGCGAAGATGGCCGGAGTTCGGGCACCGCTGCCCGAACTCGCCATGGGCGCGCTCCAGATGCCGCTCACCGCGCGCCTCAGCGGAGCCGACGAGCCGATCGCGTTCGATCGCCTGGACATGGTCGCCCGCGCCGACGAGCTGACAGCGCCCATCCTGATCCTGCACAGCGACGACGACGGCTTCGTCCCTGCCGACTCTTCGCACGCGTTGCAGGAGGCGCGTCCGGATCTCGTGACGATGCCCAGATTCACGGTCGCGCGCCACACCAAGCTCTGGAACTACGACCAGACGGGCTGGACCACCGCGATCACCGACTGGCTCGAGGCCCAGGGCTTCAGCGCTTCTGCGTGACCTGGTTCTTCGCCCGCATCAGCATCCCGGTCATGCCTCCGATGCGCAGAGGCGACACCGCCTTGGTGAGCCCGATCGACTGCGGATAGTCGTTCGGGATCGCGAGGACCTCGTCGGCGGTCAGGCCGGTGAGGCCCTGCACCAGGATGCTCGCGAAACCGCGGGTGGTCGGAGCCTCGGGCGGCGCCGTGGCGTGCATGGTCACGATGTCGTCGTTCACCTCGACGTGGATGTATACCGGCGACTGGCACTCAGCGACGCGCTCGTACATCTCCGGGTGGGCCGCGACCTCGTCGGACACGTCAGGGAGCTCGTCGGAGAACTCGAGCAGCAGGAGAAGACGATCGGACTCGGGGGTCTCCAGGAAACCGTCGCGGATCTCGGCGAGGGCGTCAGGAACGTCGCTTGTGGTCATCCCTGTCATTGTCACATGTTCAGAGCGTGCCGGGCTCTGAGCCGGTGACGATCGGCACACGCACCGCGCTGCCCCACTCGGTCCAGGACCCGTCGTAGTTGCGCACGTTCTCGAAGCCCAGAAGGTGGGTGAGTACGAACCAGGTGTGGCTCGAGCGCTCCCCGATGCGGCAGTAGGCGACGACATCGTCCCCGTCCTTCAGCCCGGCCCCGTCGCGGTAGATCGCGTCGAGCTCGGCACGGCTGCGGAAGCCGCCGTCCTCGGCGACCGCCTTGGCCCACGGCACGCTCTGCGCGGTGGGGATGTGGCCGGCACGCAGCGCGCCCTCGTCGGGGTACGCGGGCGCCGTGGTGCGCTCACCGGTGTACTCCTCGGGAGAGCGGACGTCGATCAGAGGGCTGCCGATATGGGCGAGAACGTCATCCTTGTACGCGCGGATGAGGGAGTCGTCGCGCTCGACGACCGGATACTCCGTGGCCGGACGGCTGGTCGCCTCACGCGTGAGCTCGCGCCCCTCCGCGATCCAGCGGTCGCGTCCGCCGTCGAGCAGACGCACGTCCTCGTGACCGAAGAGGGAGAAGACCCAGAGGGCGTAGGCGGCCCACCAGTTGTTCTTGTCGCCGTAGATGACGACCGTGTCCGAGCGATCGATGCCCTTGCGGCTCAGCAGCTCGGCGAAGCCCTCGCCGTCGACGTAGTCGCGCACCACGGGGTCGTTGAGCTCGGTGTGCCAGTCGACCTTCACCGCTCCCGGGATGTGGCCGGTCTCGTAGAGCAGGACGTCTTCATCGGACTCGACGACCACCAGACCCGGCGCTCCCAGCCGTTCCGCGAGCCACTGCGTGGTCACGAGGCGGCCCGGTTCGGCATACTCGGCGAACTTGGGGGAGGAGGAATCGAACTCGATGGCCATGGGATCTCCGAAGCGTTGAGCGGACGAGGGGGCGGTGGGAGACGGCGTAGTGTTGATCCGTCCCTTCGACGATAGATCCCCGCCGAGCACCCTGCGCCCGATTCGTAAGACTTCGACACAGGTGAGCACCTGATTCAGGACTGTGATGACCGACCAGACCAGCCGCACGGGAATCGTGCACCTCACCGAGCGTCAGCCGACCGTCAGCGGACCCGAGATGCTGGCGAGCCTGGTGCCGCCGCCGCAGTTCGACTCCGCGACGTTCGACAGCTACCGCGCTGATCCGGCCTATCCCTCGCAGGAGGAGGCGAAGGAGACGCTGATGCGCTTCGCCGGGCGCGGTACGCCCGCGAAGCGCGGCGGTCTGTTCAGCCGCGCGAAGAAGGAGCCTGAGCTCAAGCCCGGCGTCTACCTGGACGGCGGGTTCGGCGTGGGCAAGACGCACCTTCTGGCGTCGATCTACCACGCGATGCCTGCGCGTCGGAAGTACTTCGGCTCGTTCATCGAGTACACCGCGCTCGTCGGCGCGCTCGGTTACAAGAACACCGTCGATCTGCTCAAAGGCGCCGACCTGCTGTGCATCGATGAGTTCGAGCTCGACGATCCGGGCGACACGATGGTGATGACCCGTCTGCTGGGGGAGCTCGTGCCGACCGGCACCCGGCTCGCCGCGACCTCGAACACCCCGCCGAACGCGCTCGGCGAGGGACGCTTCGCCGCACAGGACTTCCTGCGCGAGATCCACGCCATGTCCGACAGCTTCCAGACGCTGCGCATCGACGGCGTCGACTTCCGCCAGCGCGCCCTCGACGGGCACGCGGTGGTGCTCGACGACGCGGCGTACGCCGACGCGGTCGAGAAGGCGGGCGCCGCCGGTGCGACATCCGACGACCGGTTCGACGATCTGATCCGCCACCTCGCACAGGTGCATCCGTCGCGCTACATCAGACTCATCGACGGCGTCGCCGGTGTGGGTCTGCGCGGGGTGCGCCAGCTCACCGATCAGTCGGAGGCACTGCGCTTCGTGGCTTTCGTCGACCGCGTGTACGACGCGCAGATCCCGATCCTCGCCACGGGGCTCGGGCTCGACTCCGTCTTCTCCGATGAGATGCTCGCCGGCGGGTACCGCAAGAAGTACCTGCGCGCCATCTCTCGACTCAACGCCCTCACACATTCTGCGTAAGCCCGCAGAATCGCGTAACGCGATGTTCACGGGCGGAGCCGCGCTGTAACCGCGGGGAAACAAACCTCACGCATTGACGAAACCGCAGGTCGTCACACTGAAGCTCTCAATTACTTCGGATGTGAGGTTTTCCTATGGATGCTCCCGGCAACATCTCGTGGGCGATCACCGCGACAGCGCTGGTTCTGCTCATGACGCCCGGCGTCGCCTTCTTCTATGGCGGTCTCGTCAAGGCGAAGAGCGTCGTCAGCATGATGATGATGAGCTTCGGCTCCATCGGACTCGTCGCCGTGCTGTGGATTCTCTTCGGCTTCTCGATGAGCGCCGTCGACAGCCCGACCGCTTTCGCGGGCAACCCCTTCGCCGACATCGGGCTCTCGAGCCTGGCTGCGGGTGAGGGCTCGAACGTCGCGCTCCTGGGAGTCGCCTACGGCGCCACCTTCGCCATCATCACCGTGGCGCTGATCTCCGGAGCGATCGCGGATCGTGCGAAGTTCGGCAGCTGGCTGATCTTCGCCGGCATCTTCGCGACCGTCGGCTACTTCCCGGTCGCCGCGTGGGTCTGGGGCGGTGGCTGGATCATGAACCTCGGCACCACGCTCTTCGGCGAGGACAGCGGCATCGGTGTGATCGACTACGCCGGAGGTACCGCCGTGCACATCAACGCGGGCGCCGCGGCCCTCGCCCTCGCGCTGGTGCTCGGCAAGCGCATCGGCTTCCAGAAGGGCATCCTGAAGCCCCACAACGTGCCTCTGACGCTCCTCGGCGCCGCGCTGCTGTGGTTCGGCTGGTTCGGCTTCAACGCCGGCGCGGAGTGGCTCGCGGAGGACATGGGCGGGGTCGGACTCATCGGTCTGAACACCCTGGGGGCGACCGCTGCCGCCATCCTCGGCTGGATCCTCGTTGAGAAGATCAAAGACGGCAAGCCCACCTCGGTCGGAGCCGCCTCCGGTGCGGTCGCCGGTCTGGTCGCGATCACCCCGGCGTGCGCCAACCTGACGCCGGGCTGGGCTCTGCTGCTGGGCGCACTCGCCGGAGTCGTGTGCGCACTCGCGATCGAACTGAAGTTCCGTCTCGGCTTCGACGACTCCCTCGACGTCGTCGGCATCCACCTCGTCGGTGGTCTCATCGGAACGGTGTACCTCGGCTTCTTCGCCACCGAGACCGGCCTCTTCGTCGGCGGCGACGCCCGCCAGCTCGCCGTGCAGCTGATCGCCGCGCTCGGAGTGCTGATCTACTCCTTCGTGGTCGCCTTCATCATCGGTTTCGCCATCGAGAAGACGATCGGCTTCCGTGTCACGAACGAGGACGAGATCGCCGGTGTCGACCAGGTCGTGCACGGCGAGGAGGGCTACGCACTCGCCGACGCGTGATCTGCGGTTAGGGTGACCGTGTGAGCAAGACCAACGGCATCCTGGCAACACTCGCGGAGATTCTGCTCAAGGCAGTGGGCTCCGGCCGGGCGTCTCGGACAACAGATCCGAGACGCCCGGACGCGCGTCTGCGGACCCCGCAGGAGACCTCCACCCCCGCCGGCACCGAGACCGCCCGCATCGATCCGGACCGGATCAGGGATCTGCGGGTCGCCTATGCGCCGCAGCGGGACGGTGCCCCGGATGCCGGCGAGATCGTCTGGACCTGGGTGCCCTACGAGGAGAACGACGGGCGCGGCAAAGACCGTCCCGTGCTCGTGATCGGCCGGCAGTCAGCGGATCGCGTGTACGCGGTGCGGATGACCAGCAAGCCGCACGACGGGGAGCGGGACTACCTCTCGATCGGGACCGGGGCCTGGGACTCTCAGGGACGCGAGTCCTGGGTCGACATCGAGAAGCTGTACAGCGTCCACGAACGCGGACTGCGACGGGAAGCGGCGGTCCTCGATCGCCGCCGCTACGACCGCGTCGGAACGGCTCTCACGCGGCGCTACGGCTGGTCCGTCGCGGGCTGAGCATCGGGAACGCCTGCAGCACCATATCGACGAGTTCGGCCAGCGGTCGTGTGAGCGGGTCGGTCGCGGGGAGTCCCGTGCGGAGCTCGATCTCGTCGATCGCGGTGGCCAGCTGTTCCGTCGAGAGGTTCTCGTGGTTGACGGTCACGCCGATCACCGTCGTGTCGGCGAACGCCTCGATCAGGGCGATCTCGCTCGCGACCGTGGGCATCGCCACCATGGGGAAGTCGCCGAGGACCTTGCGTCCGGGGGCGTGCTGCACGATCACGCCTGCGGGCTGGCTGCCGCGGAGGATGTGCGCGGAGGTGATGTAGGCGGGATGGCTGAGTGCGCCTTGTCCTTCCACGATGATCACATCCGGGTTCTCGCCCTCGAACGCCGCGACGACCTGATTCTCGACCTCGCCGGAGCAGAACTGCGGGACGAGGGCGTCGAGGGCGACACCGTAGCGCCCGCCCTGGATGATCGTGGTCTGCCCGGTGCCGACCATCACAGCGTGCACGCCCCGCTCATTGAGCGCCCGCACGAGGATCGTCGCCGTGGTGCGCTTGCCGATCGCTCCGTCGGTGCCCAGGATCGTGATGCGCGGGCAGGTCACGTCGAAGATGCGACCGGAGAAGAGGTGGAGATCCTTCTTGTCGCGCGGGCGACGGATGTCGGTGATCGTGACCTGGGCGAGAAGCGCCGCGGCGACGAACTCGGCGTCGTCGGTGAGGAACTCGTGCAGGCCGTTGATGATGTGCATTCCGCGGGCGATGCCATCCAGGAGCACGGTGCGCTGATCGGCTGAGAGCAGGCCGTCGGCGGGAGCGACGCCGCAGATCAGGTAGTCCGGGACGTGCCCGGCGTGCGCGATCGCGGTGGGGAGACCGTCGAGGATCGGGATGTCGTTCACGTGTCCGTCCAGAAGCATCCCGGCATCCGCTCCCGCGTGGGTGCTGTCGATGACGCTGAGGATCTCGTACTTCTCGGAGTGGCGGACCAGCCCGTTGGCGGTCTTGCCGTCCTGCTCGCCGAACTGGCCTTCGCAGTACACGATCGCGGTCGTCCCCGAGGGGAGGCCGATCGGGGCGGCCCAGGCGTGCGCGGGGTCGATGAAAGACGGAACTGACGGGGTGGGCATGATGCTCCTCGGACTCGCACAGAGGAGGCGACGGAGAACGAAATGACCGATGAGGCCCGTTGGTCGACGAGAAGTCTTCCCTGATGCCGGCAAGATACCGGCACCCTCACCGTAGCAGTGGTGTCTGGGACCCGGCCGCGAAGATCCGGGGCGATCGACCGTGGTGTCTCGTTCGGTGCTCGAGGGGCCGCCGGGAGGCAGGTGAGGAGCAATCCGATCCGCATCGGGCTTCGAACCAGTGGTGAGTCGCGCACCGCGGCGCCACACGAGGAGGAATCATCCCGATGCCAGCCGCAGCCTGCGACCACCCGGGGTCGGGCCGCCACAGCCTGATCCTTCCCGAGACGCGGTGCCGGGTGACTGGACTTCCCGAAGCAGTCGCCCGGCATCGTCATGTCACAGCTCGGGTGCCGCGGCGTCGATACCGCGCAATGCTCCGCTCAGCCAGCGTCCGTACAGCGGCCACGGCTCGCCCTCTTCCTGGAGGGCAGCGACGTGCGCCCGCAGCTCATCTGTCCAGGTGAACCACTCACCGCCCTCCCGGATCGCGGCGAACTCGCGATGTCGCTGCTGTTCGACGGCGCGACCGCCGCGCTCGAAGGCCAGGAGCTCGTCGTGCCTGATGCTGGCCAGCCGCTGTCGCGGACGCCGGCTCGTGCCGATCTTCACGCGACGGTCGAATCGGATGTAGTAGACGACGTCGACACGGGGGACGGGGAGGTCGGGATCGGGGGCGTCGCCGACGCGCCATCCGCAGGAGGCGCAGCACCACGAGCCCTCCGTGCGTACTCCCCGTGTGCCTCCGCAGAGCGCGCAGGGGCCGGGGAGAAGCTGATTCGTCGACACCGTGGCAGGCTACGCGGCCCCTCGGACACACGCCTCTTCTGCGCCGCGCGCAGCGCGTCTAGTGTCGAACGCGAGGCGAGGGAACGGTGATGAGGACGACGCGGCGAGGGTTGAGGGCATCGGCCGCGTTGTGCGCCGCCGGGATCGCTCTCGTCGCGTGCGCGCCGACACCACCTGCTCCGCCTTCGCCGACGCTGTCCTCGGGGTCCGTCAGCATCTCCCCGGAGCAGAGGGAGACGATCGTGCAGGGCCTGGAAGCCCCCTGGTCCATCGCGTTCTCCGGGAGCACCGCGTTGCTCAGTGAACGCGACACCGCCCGCATCGTCGAGGTCTCGGATGCGGGTGAGACGCGCGAGGTGGGCGTGATCGAGGGCGTCGAGCCGCGCGGCGAAGGCGGCCTGCTCGGTATCGCCGTACACGAGGGCGACCTGTACGCGTACTCGACGGCCGCCGACGAGAACAGGGTGCAACGATTCGGCCTGTCGGGCGCGCCGGGGTCGATGAAGATCGGTGAGCCCGAGACGATCCTCTCCGCCCTCCCCGCCGCCGGTAACCACAACGGCGGCCGCATCGCTTTCGGCCCTGACGGGATGCTCTACGTGACGGTCGGCGACGCCGGCGACCGTGAAGGCTCTCAGGATCTCGGATCTCTCGCGGGGAAGATCCTCCGCGTCACACCGGATGGGCGCGTGCCGGAGGACAACCCCTTCGAGGGCTCGCCCGTCTACAGCCTGGGCCACCGCAACCCGCAGGGGCTGGCGTGGGACGAAGACGGAACGCTCTACGCGAGCGAGTTCGGTCAGGACACCTGGGATGAACTCAACGTGATCGAACCGGGCGGCAACTACGGATGGCCGAGGGTCGAGGGCATCGCTGACCGTGCGGATTTCATCGATCCGGTGCAGCAGTGGACTCCCGGCATCGCGAGTCCGAGTGGCATCGCGATCACCGCGGGGTCGATCTTCATCGCGAACCTCCGCGGAGAGCGGATCCGACAGGTGCCGCTCACCGACCTCCGTGCCTCCGGCGAGTTCCTCGTCGAGTCGCTCGGGAGGCTTCGGGACGTCGCGGTCGCACCGGACGGGGCGCTGTGGGTGCTGACGAACAACACCGACGGTCGGGGAGACCCGGACGAAGGCGACGACCGCGTCGTGCGTATCCCTGTCGGGTAGCGCGACGGCAGGTCGACCGGCGGCCGCGCGTGAGGGAACCGGGAGGTCTCCGGCCCAGGCGGTGGGGAAACGAAAAGAACCCCCGAGTGGATCGGAGGTTCTGTGGTGGGCGATACCGGACTCGAACCGATGACCTCTTCCGTGTGAAGGAAGCGCGCTACCAACTGCGCCAATCGCCCATACCCGCGGGGTACGTCAACCGATACTACCGGACGCTCAGAGGCCCTGTGGACCACTCGGCGAGACACGCGCGAGATTCGCTGCCGGTTTGGCGGAGTGCGGATCTTCGGCTAATGTTTCATGAGTGCCCGGGACAACCGGGAACGAAATGCGGATGTAGCGCAGTTGGTAGCGCACAACCTTGCCAAGGTTGGGGTCGCGAGTTCGAGTCTCGTCATCCGCTCGAGTGCAGGAGATCTTCTTCGGAAGATCTTCCGCACGTGGGGTCAATCCACACGGTGGCGTGGCCGAGCGGCTAGGCACCGGCCTGCAAAGCCGTTTACACGGGTTCGAATCCCGTCGCCACCTCACGGGAAAACTGAATAGCCCCAACGGGCGCGATTGGCGCAGCGGTAGCGCGCTTCCCTGACACGGAAGAGGTCACTGGTTCGATCCCAGTATCGCGCACAGACAGAAACCCCCGGTTCTCCGGGGGTTTTTTCGTGTCCGGAGTGCGACCGGGAGGATGCGATCCGTATCGGCGGGGGTTACGGTGGTGCGATCCGCGAAGATGCGGACCCACGCCAAGGAGAACGATCATGGGATCGCTTCGATACTCGATCAACGTCACGCTCGACGGCTGCTGCGATCACGAGGCCGGCGCCGCGCCGGATGAGGAGTCGATGCAGTACTGGACCGCGGAGATGGAGCGCGCCGACGCCCTGCTCTTCGGCCGGGTGACCTACGAGATGATGGAATCCGCGTGGCGCAAGCCCGCGACGGGTGTGTGGCCGGACGGGATGAGCGCGTGGGATATCCCCTTCGCCGAGGCCATCCACGGGGCGAAGAAGTACGTCGTGTCGAGCACGCTGAGCGAGGTCGACTGGAACGCGGAGCTTGTTCGCGGCGACCTCGAGCGTGCGGTTCGACGTCTCATCCTCGAGTCCCGCGGAACGGTGTGGGTGGGCGGCGTCACGCTTCCCGTGGCGTTGGCCGATCTGGGATTGATCGACGAGTACGAGTTCGTCGTTCAGCCGGTGCTCGCCGGACACGGGCCCGCGCTCCTCTCCGGTCTGCGCGAGCGCATCCCTCTCGAGCTCATCGGCCGCCAGGAGTTCCGTTCCGGCTCGTTCGCCCTGCGATATCGACCCGTGCGGGAGCAGGTGCGGTGACCGCTCGTGCGCCGCGGGTGGGTGTCCGACCGTGCCCGGCCGTCGCCGGGCACGGTCGGAGTCTCAGGCGAGGAGGGTCTCGCCGATGAATCCGCCCTCAGCGCACCCGGGTGGGATCGCGAAGACGGCCGACCCGATCGGAACCGTCCACTCGTTGAGCAGGTCGAGTTCATCGAGTCTGCGCTGCATCGGGACGAACTGCCGCTCGACATCGGCTTGGAACGAGACGAAGATCAGGCCGGATTCGGACACCTCGGTGCCGACCGGTCGCTCGTCGTAGTTGTACGCGCGGCGGAAGATGTGTTCCTTCCCCTCGCCGCGGGCGCGTCGGATATGTGCGAACGGCGCGATCACGGGGAAGCCGATCGCCGTCGTCGCCTCGAAGTCGGGTTCGTCGAACTCCTCGGTCCCGGTCAGCGGGGCGCCGTTGGCGAGCGTCCTCCCCACGGATGCGTCGCGTCCGCTGCGGTCCAGTCGGTCCCACTTGTCGAGATCCATGCGGATGCGGCGGATCACCATCCCGGTGCCTCCGGCGAGCCACCCGTCTGCGCTCCACACGACCTCGTCGAACTGCTCCGTGCCCGGTTCCGGGTTGGTCGTGCCGTCCACCTGCCCGAAGAGGTTGCGCATCGTCGTGCCGGGGCGTTCCGTGCCATGGGCCCGGCGGAAGCCCTGCTGTGTCCACCGGATACTCGCGAAGCCGCGGGCGTCCTTGAGGAGCATCCGCGTCGCGTGGGCGACGGTCAGCGGATCGTCTCCGGCGATCTGCACGAGAAGGTCGCCGTCCGAGAACTCGGGCCGTAGCTGATCCACCCTGAAAGCCGGAAGGGGAGCGAGCCAGGAGGGCCCCGCTCCGGCGGCTCGTGCGACGAGCCCTGGACCGAACCCGAAGGTGATCGTGAGCCGCGCCGGGGAGAGCGCGAGCTCCGGCTCGGAGTCGGCGAGGGCAGGCAGCCCCTGCGTCAGACGAGCCGCGTCATCCGTCAGGATGCGCATCAGGCGGGTGAGACCTTCTCGGTCGACATCCTCGCGGAGATCGAGGCCGAGGAAGATGCCGTGTGCCTGCGCTGCGGTATCGACACCGGCCTGGTGGACTCCGAAGAACGGCACTGTGAGCTCACCGTTCATCGGGGCGGAGACCGGTTTCGCTGCGCTCTCCTGGCGGTTCAGGGCGAGGTCCACTCCCACGGCCGCGACCGCGCCGACTCCGGCGACAGCGCCTCCGAGGAGGAACTGCCGCCGGGTCGACCCGGCGCGGCGGGAGCGGGCGCCCTCAAGGGGCGCCGACATCAGTGATCCATACCCTCGTGCTCTTCGCCGCCCTCGTAGTTCTCGTTCGCGCCGGAGTAGTCCTTGACCGGAGCGGTGAACTCATACGTGGAGTCGTCGGAGAACGTGAGAGTGAAGGCGACGTCACTGCCCGCGGTGAGAGGACCGGAGAGGCCCATCAGCATGATGTGGTTAGCTCCCGGCTCCAGGGCGAGCTTCCCTCCGGCGGGGATGACGAATCCGCCGTCCTTCTCGCGCATCACCATCTCGCCGGCCTCGTTCTCGACCGTCTCGTGCAGCTCGATCATGTCGGACGCCTCGGACGTGACGGAGACGACCGTCACATCGTCGTCACCGCTGTTGAGGAGGGTGCCGAAGGCGGCGGACATGCCTTCGTCCGCCGACTTCACCCAGGCATCCTCGATGGTGACGGTCTCGCCTGCCGGGCGGGAGGCGGACTCGGAGGTGCTGCTCTCCGGCGTGCAGCCGGTGAGCGCGAGCAGGGAGACCGCGATCACAGCGGCGAGGCGGGGGAGGTTCTTGGTGGTGTTCACAATGGTGCCTTTCACAGGTCATCTGCCGCGGATCCGCCGTCGTGCGGCGGAGCGGCTGCCGTCCGAGGACGACGAAGGAATCGAATGAGGACGAGGGCGAGGACGGCCACGGCCGCTCCGCCCGCGCCGATGAGCAGCACCCTGAGGGCGCTGCCCGAATCTGCTGCGGTCTGATCCGGCTGTTCTGCGGAGGCCGGAGGTGTCGCTGTCGAGCCGCCGGAGGTGGGGCTCTGCAGCGGTTCGGCGTCGCCGATCGTGAAGGGGATGACCCCGGCGATCGGATGACCGTCTTCCGACACGACCTGCCAGCGCACCTGGTAGCCGGCGGTCGGCATTCCCGGTTCGAGCGCGGCGGTGACCGTGCGCCCGGCGACTGTCGCATCGCCGGAGACCCAGTCCTTCCCCGACGCGTCCACGACCAGGACGACGGCCCCGGTCAGCGACTCATCGAGCACCAGGAGCTCGCCGGAGAACGTCATCGTGATGCTCTCCGGCGCTGCAGCCAACTGCTCATCGGCGGCCGGCGTGCTGGACATCAGTTGGTCGTGGGCGGACGCGGGCGTGGCGATCGCGAGGGTCGCGACCGTCGCCAACGCCAACCCGGCCGCAATCCTGCGGACAGGGGACATGGGAATGGCCTCTCATCAGACGTCGCGTGCGCGACGTTCATGCAAGCGTTCAGAACCCGCGCGCATCGATGGCGCACGGCGGTGACGCACCACAGGACCGGTCGGGCCGGTACAGGGCGCGGATCAGATCGCAGCGAAGAGAGGCGGAGCGCGACCCCTGAGGGTGGCGAGGAGGACGAGGCCTACGGCCCGCTCGAGATCGAACCGACCATGCAAGCCGCCGGCGACCGGGGCGACCGGAAGCACCAGGACATGATCGACACGGCGACGCAGCCAGCGGACCACCTGCACGGCGAGATCGCGGAGGGCGAGGACCAGGCGCTCGCCCCGATGAAGCGCGGCCACCGTCAGAAGTGCGGCGATCGCGTGTCCCAGCCACATGGACGCATCGGCGGCGACGGCCTCGGGGACACCGGCCGTCGCCGGGATCACCAGGGGCGCCCCATGCACGTGCGGGGTGGCGACGCCGGACGGCGTGACGGTGCCGAGCACGAACAGCGTGTGGAACAGGAACTGGCTGACCGCGACGGAGATGCTCAATCGGATCAGCGACAGAGAACGACCGGCGAGCAGCACGCAGATCATGAACGAGAACACCCACGGCACGGCGATGCCGAGCGCTCCGGGCATCTGCCCGCCGCCCGAGACGTGACCTGCGAGAGCGACGAAGATCGCCAGTGACGAAGCAGCGAAGCCGCGGACGACGGCTGGCTTCCTGGATTCGGTCACGGCTCCAGTCTGGCATGGACGGCGTCGGCGACTCGATTCGCCGATCCGATCGTGGGTGCCGCTCTCGTCAGTCGCGTCCTGTGCGCGGTGCGCGCTTGACCTGCTCGTAGGCGGCGAGCGCGATCTTCCGCGTCTCGGCCAGGTCCACGATCGGCTCGGTGGGGGCGTCGGCGGCCCAGCGCGAGATGTAGAGGCTCTGCGGGTCGAACTTCTTCGCCTGGAGTTCGGGGTTGAACACGCGGAAGTAGGGCGCCGCATCGGCTCCGGAGCCGGCGACCCACTGCCAGTTGAAGGGGTTGTTGGCTTCGTCGGCGTCGACGAGCGTGTCCCAGAACCACTCTTCTCCCAGGCGCCAGTCGATGAGCAGGTTCTTCACGAGGAAGGATGCCACGACCATCCGGACCCGGTTGTGCATGTAGCCGGTGTGCCAGAGCTCACGCATGCCGGCATCCACGAGGGGAACGCCCGTCTCCCCGTGCTGCCACGCGTCGAGGTGGGCGGGGTTCAACGGCGGCCAGGGGAAGGCGTCGAACTCCGGCCGCAGATTCTCGCTGGCGAGGTCGGGGGAGTGGTACAGCGTGTGCCAGGCGAACTCGCGCCAGCCCACCTCGGAGAGGAATCCACCGGCGCCGTCGACGCCGACCGCCTCGTGCCAGACCGTGAACGGGCTGATCTCTCCCCATCGGAGGTGGGGGGAGAGCAACGAGGTGGCCCCGGCTGACGGTTCGTCCCGCGCGCGGTCGTATGAGGGGAGGTCATGCTCGAGGAAGTCCTTCAGCCGCTGTCGCGCGGCGGGTTCTCCCGGCTCCCACGTCTCGCGCAGCCCCTCGGCCCAGTCCGGGGTCGCGGGCAGGAGATTCCAGTCGTCGAGCGTGTCCGATGGCGGCATGTGTGTCGGGCCGGGGACCGACCGAGGCTCCGGCAGAGGGGAACGCGGCGCCGGCAGCGCGAGGCAGGCCCGCCAGAAGGGCGTGAACACCGAATAGTGCGTGCCGCTTCCGGTTCTGACCGTCCAGGGCTCGTGGAGGAGCGAGCCGGCGAAGGAGGCGACCTCGAGTCCATCGGCCCGGAGCGAGCTTTTCAGCGCCGAGTCGACTTCGCGGCCGGGACCCCCGTACCGGCGGTTCCAGAACACGGCGCCCGCTCCGACTTCGGTCACCGTTTCGCGGACGATGCGCTCGGCAGGGCCGCGACGCAGCACGAGGGCGCCACCACGGTCGCGGAGACGCTCGTCGAGAGAGGCCAGCGAGTGGTGCAGCCACCAGCGCGCTGCGCCACCGATGGCACGGACGCCCGGCGACTCCTCGTCGAACACGTACAGGGCGATGACCGGTTCTCCTCGGTCGATCGCTGCCCGCAGCGCGGGGTTGTCTGCGAGTCGGAGGTCATCGCGGAACCACACGATCGAGGGAGACGTCATGGGACCATTCTCCTGGAACGCGTGGTCATGGTTCGTCGCTCAGCCGCGACGGCGGTTGCGACGACGAGGGGCCTCGCCGCTCGTCGACCACAGCGCCCACAGTACGAGGAGCGGCTGCAGGAACAGCCTGCCGAAACGCCGGGCATCCGTGTCGAGTCCCGGCGTCGAGCGCCGGGTCTGCCACTGGTGGATGTTCCCCGGCATCACGGCGACGAAGAACGCCGCGGTCGCCCAGCCGATGCGGCGGCGCTCCTTCGGCAGCGCGAGCAGTCCGGCGGCGAGCGCGACTTCGGCGGCACCGGATGCGATCACGATCGTGTCCTTGTCGAGCCTGGTGAGGCGCGTGGCCCAGTCCGGCACCACCACACGGAATCCCCGGGTGCTCAGGAAGTGGCCGACCCCGATCGCGCCGAGCGCGAGCGCCAGTATCCATCGTGCGACTGCTCTGTCCATCCGTTCACGCTACGTGATGTCTGACTGCCCGCCACTCCCGCCGCCTCAATGCGCTGTGACACGTCACTGCGGGGCGGACATCCGCGTGCGCTCCCAGGAGCGGAACTCGTCGACGATCCTCGGCGTGTGCGTGTGATGGAGGTAGTGCTCCCCGTCGAGCGGCACGACCGTGCCGTCAGCGACCGCCTCGGCCTGCTCCTCGTGCAACCGCACCCACGTGGGGACGGACGGATTGTCGGCGACGACGAACAGCAGCAGGGGGAGGTCCTCGGGAAAGCTCGTGCCGAGTGCATCCTCGAAGTTCGCCGGAAGCAGAGACATCGCATTCAGGTAGGTGGGGCTCAACGTGTTCCGGTCGGTGAGCAGGGCGATCTGCTCCCGTGCCTTCGCGGAGTAGACGGATTCGTCGTAGCCCGTGCCACGGAAGGACGCGATGAGTCGGACCAGTCCGAGGGTCTTCGCGGCACCGAACAGTCCGACCGGCAGCTCGGTGTCCGAGCCGGGCTGGCCGGGCACGCTGCTGTCGATGCCCACGAACGCCCTGACCTCATCGGGATAGCGGTTCGCGAACTGGATGCCGTAGATGCCGGCGATGGAGTGTCCCATCAGGACGTAGTCGTCGACGCCGAGCTCCTGCAGGGCGGCGTGCGTCTCCGTCACGATGTTGTCGGTGGTGCGGGCGCGGTCCGTGCCGTCGCTCAGCCCGTAGCCGAACGGCTCCACCACGATGACGCGATGATCCTGCGCCAGCTCCGCGACGAGCGGCTCGAAGTCGAGCACGGGCGATGCGGTGCCGAACCCCGGCAGGAGCACGATGTCCTCTGAACCCTCGCCGGTGATCATGACGTTCATGTCGAGCCCGTCCACGGTGACCTTCTGGCCGTAGGGCTCGATGCGATCCTGTTCGATCGTGGTGGCCACCGCATTGCCGACGGTGGTGGCCGTCAGACCGAGTGCGATCACCGCGACGACGGATGTGAGCGCGACGAGCACTCTCTTGACAGGCTTCTTCATGCCGACCCCTCTCGGCGCACGCCCTGTGCGCCCTCGTTCCAGCGTGCCGTCCGGCATCCGCCGTCGCGTCGCCCTGCCGCGGACACTCGTGTACTGCGAGCGCAGTACACGCAGCTCATCCCGTCGGGGGATCCCCGTGCCGGCGTCGCGGGGAATACTGGTGTGATGTCGGCACCCCGTCCTCCGCGAATCCCGGCGCCGGTCGGCGACGTGATCGCCGTGGTCGTGGTGGTCCTGTTCGCCGTGTCACCCTTCCCGGACGACGCTTTCCGTGCGAGCGGCTGGATGCTCGTCACAGCCCTCGTCCCCGCGGCCGCGATGCCCTTCCGTCGACGGCTTCCACTTGTCGTGCTCACCCTCAGCCTGCTGTGCGCGACGGTCCTGGCGCTCACGGGCGTCATGTCGCCGAGCGCGCTCATCGCCACGGCGATCAGCGCCTACGCCGTCGTGGACCGCCGTGGACGACTCGTCGGGATCATCGCGGTGAGCGCGGCGACGGTGCTCGTCTTCTTCGTCAGCGCGATCCCGCTCGGCGGAGACCTCCTCGATGCCCGCGCGCTGCAGTTCGTCTTCATCATCGCCCTCGCCGGGGCCCTGGGAGACGCGGCCAGGTCGCGACGCGAGTTCGTGCGCGCCATGACGGAACGAGCGGAACGCGCCGAGCAGGGGCGAGATACGGAAGCACGGCGTCGGGTCGCGGAGGAACGGGTGCGCATCGCCAGGGACCTCCACGACGTCGTCGCCCATCAGATCTCGGTCATCAGTCTCAATGCAGGCGTCGCGTCGTCCGCATTGGAGGTCCGTCCGGAGCGTGCGCGCGAGGCCCTGACGACCATCCGACGTTCCTCCCGTACCGTGCTCGCCGACATCGGCGGACTGATGGCGCTGCTGCGCTCCGACGATCCGGACGACGTGCGCGACCTGCGCCCGCAGGTCGGGCTGGCCGGTCTAAATGGGCTGGTCAGGCAGTTTCGCGAGGCGGGGCTCGACGTCGATCTGGACGACGATCTCGACCGACCCGCCCTGTCGCCGGCCAGCGATCACGTCGCCTACCTCGTGGTTCTCGAAGGTCTGACGAATGCGCACAAGCATGGAGCGGACGGCTCGGCGCGCGTTCGTCTCCGGGTGGAGGACGATGCGCTCCGCCTCGTCGTCGTCAATCAGACGGCTGCGCAACCGGGCTCCGTGTCGGATGCCGGTGGCCACGGGCTGCGCGGGCTGCGCGAGCGGGTCGTCGCCGTCCGCGGAGACGTGCAGGACGGCACCGCCGACGGCGCGTTCCGCCTGGACGTTCGGATCCCCCTCGATGGAGGCGCACGATGATCCGGGTGCTCGTCGTCGATGACCAGCCGCTGGTGCGGCAGGCCGTCAGCGACATCCTCGCCGACGGCGGCATCGAGGTGGTCGGCGAGGCGGCGAACGGGCGGGAGGCGGTCTCCGCGGTGAGCCGATGGATGCCGGACGTCGTCGTGATGGACATCAGGATGCCGGAGCTCGACGGCATCGCCGCCACTGCGCAGATCATGAGCGCGCCGCTGACCACGACGCCCCGCGTGCTCATCCTGACGACCTTCGAGGAGGACGACTACGTCGTGGCCGCCCTCCGTGCCGGCGCCAGCGGGTTCATCGGCAAAGGTGCGGAGCCGGAGGACATCGTCGGTGCCGTCCGAGTGGTGCATCGCGGGGAGGCGCTCCTGTCATCGGCGGCGACGCGGTCGCTGATCGAACGCTCGGTGCTGCCACAGCATCCACGCGCCGATGCCTGGAGCAGCGAGCCGTTGCGCCAGCTCACGGAACGCGAACGGGAAGTGCTGCTCCTCGTGGCGGGCGGGGCTTCGAACCAGGACATCGCGGACGACCTCGTGATCTCACCGCACACGGCGAAGACCCATGTGAATCGCATCATGTCGAAGCTGCACGCGCGCGATCGGGCGCAGCTCGTGATCGACGCCTACGAGTCGGGGATCGTGATCGCGTCGGGCGGAGCCGACCGTCGCGGCTGAACCCGCCGGAGAGGCACATCCGTGCCGTTGATCTTCACGCGGGTGGCGGTCAGGAGGGCCCAGCCGGGCGAGTAACCTGGTACCGACCCAGATGGAGAGTTTCTGTGCCTGAAAACGCCCGGCCGAATGACGGCTTCGCCCTGTTCACTGACCGAAACGTCGTCGCGATGCGCGTCAACGGCGATCTCAAGGATCTCGCCACGACCGTGACCGACACCGACGTGATCGAGCCGGTCACGATCGACAGCGCGGACGGGCTGAACATTCTCCGTCACTCCGCTGCCCACGTGCTGGCTCAGGCCGTGCAGCGCATCAATCCGCAGGCGAATCTCGGCATCGGTCCGCCCATCACCGACGGGTTCTACTACGACTTCGGCGTCGACACCCCGTTCACGCCCGAGGACATCAAGGCCATCAGCAAGGAGATGCAGCGCATCATCCGCGAGGGCCAGCGCTTCGTCCGCCGTGTCGTCACCGACGAGGAAGCTCGCGCCGAGCTCGCGAACGAGCCGTTCAAGCTCGAGCTCATCGGGCTCAAGGGCGCCCAGGAGGCGGCCGAGGGCGCGTCCGTCGAGGTCGGCGAGGGTGAGCTGACGATCTACGACAACACCACCCGCGACGGCGAGGTCGTCTGGAAGGACCTCTGCCGCGGTCCGCACCTGCCGAACACGCGCATGATCGGCAACGGCTGGGACCTCACCCGCATCGCCGCCGCGTACTGGCGCGGCAGTGAGAAGAACCCGCAGCTGCAGCGCATCTACGGCACGGCCTGGCCGACCAAGGAAGAGCTGCGCGCCTATCAGGAGCGCATCGCCGAGGCGGAGCGCCGAGACCACCGCAAGCTCGGTGCCGAGATGGACCTGTTCTCCTTCCCGGACGAGATCGGCTCCGGACTCGCGGTGTTCCATCCCAAGGGCGGCATCATCCGCTACGAGATCGAGGAGAACCTGCGCAAGCACCTGCTGCGCAACGGGTACGACCTCGTGAACAGCCCGCACATCACGAAGAAGGATCTCTTCATGACGTCGGGTCACCTGCAGACCTATGCGGACGGCATGTTCCCGCCGATGCACCTCGACGAGGTCGTCGATGAGGAGGGCAACGTCACCCGGCAGGGGCAGGACTACTACCTGAAGCCGATGAACTGCCCGTTCCACAACCTCATCTTCCGTTCGCGCGGGCGCTCCTACCGCGAGCTGCCGCTGCGACTGGCCGAGTTCGGCACGGTCTACCGCTACGAGAAGAGCGGCACGCTGTCCGGCCTGACCCGCGTGCGCGGCCTGACGCAGGACGACGCGCACATCTACGTCGCTCAGGACCAGGTCAAGGAAGAGCTCACCACCAACCTGAACCTCGTCCTCGACCTGCTCCGCGACTACGGACTCAACGACTTCTACCTCGAGCTGTCGACGAACGAAGAGGGCAACCCGAAGTTCCTTGGCGAGCCGGAACAGTGGTCGACGGCGATCGACACGCTGCGTGAGGTCGCGATCGAGTCCGGGCTCGAACTGGTCGCCGACCCCGGCGGAGCGGCCTTCTACGGTCCCAAGATCTCCGTGCAGGCGCGTGACGCGATCGGCCGCACCTGGCAGATGTCGACCATCCAGCTCGACTTCAACCAGCCGGACCGGTTCGAACTGGAGTACACCGGTCCCGACGGCCAGAAGCACCGGCCGGTCATGATCCACCGTGCACTCCTCGGCTCCGTCGAGCGGTTCTTCGCGATCCTCCTCGAGCACTACGCCGGCGACTTCCCTCTGTGGCTCGCACCCAGCCAGGTTGTGGGTGTTCCGGTCGCTGAGCAGTACGGCGACTATCTGGACGACGTCATCGCGCAGCTGCGGGCGGCGGGGGTCCGGGCCGATGTCGACCACTCGGACGACCGCATGCAGAAGAAGATCCGCACCCACACGACCGCGAAGGTCCCCGTCATCCTCATCGTCGGGGAGCAGGACCGTGCCGCTGGCACCGTGTCGTTCCGCTTCCGCGACGGCACGCAGGAGAACGGCGTCCCGGTCGAGGACGCGGTGCGTCGTATCGGCGCCGCCATCGCGTCCCACGCGCTCGTGCTGAAGGCAGGGGATCTGGCGTGACCGACGGGGCGCAGCCGCTGGAGGATGCCGGAGTGCTCGCAGGAGTCCCGGACGAGTTCCAGCGGCTGTGGACCCCGCACCGGATGGCGTACATCCAGGCAGGGCCCGAGCCGCTTCGCGAGGAGTGCCCGTTCTGCGAGGCGCCGAAGTTCCCGGATGCCGAGCGGCTGGTCGTCGCCCGGGGAGAGACGGCCTACGTGCTGCTGAACCTCTTCCCCTACAACTCGGGACATCTGCTCGTCTGCCCCTACCGCCACATCGCCACGTACGACCAGGCGACGGCTGAGGAGGTCGCCGAGATCGGCGCGCTGACGCAGACGGCCATGCGGGTGCTGCGTGAGGTGTCACGCTGTGACGGCTTCAACCTCGGGATGAACCAGGGGGCGGTGGCCGGAGCGGGCGTCGACGCCCATCTGCATCAGCACGTGGTGCCGCGCTGGACGTCGGATGCGAACTTCTTCCCGATCATCGCGAAGACCAAGGCGCTTCCGCAGCTCCTCGGCGAGGTGCGCGAGGCCGTCGCGGCGGCCTGGCCGGAATCCGGCAGCTGAGACCGACAGCCTCGCTCGCCCGCTCGACAGACCGGGGTCGTCGAGCGAGCGGTGAGCGAGACGACGGGGCTCAGCGCACCTGACGTGCCGTGAACTGCATCCGCGGGTGGGCGTAGAACTCCTGGGCCTCGACGAGCTGCAGTTCGCGCTCACCGGATTCGAGCGTCGCCTTGAGCAGGTCATGCACACTGGATGCCGTGCGCTCGAGGGCGATCTTCGCGCTTCCGGTCTCGACGTAGTGCGCGGTGAACAACGCTGCGGTCACATCGCCGGAGCCGTTCGCCTTCATCGGCAGGTGCGGGGTCTGCACGACCCACGCGCCCTCGTCGTCGGCGGCGAGCATCTCGATCGTGCCCTCTTCGCGGTCGGGGCGTTCGACACTGGTCACGAGCACGGTGCGCGGGCCCATGGCGCGTGCGAGATCGACGGACGCGAGGGTGGACTCCAGCGTGTCCGGCTCGGTGTCGGTGAGGAAGCCGAGTTCGAACTGGTTCGGCGTGATGATGTCGGCCACCGGGACGACGCGCTCCCGCAGCAGCACCGGGATGGCGGGTGCGACGAAGCAGCCGGACTTCGCGTTGCCCATGACGGGATCGCACGCGTAGACGGCGTTCGGGTTCGCGGCCTTGACCCGTGCGACGGCGTCGATGATCACGTCGCCGATGCCCTCACCGCCCTGGTAGCCGCTGAGGACCGCGTCGATCCGGTCGAACACGCCGCGCTCCTCGATTCCCTTGATGACCTCGCGCACGTCGTCGGGCGCGATCAGCGGTCCGCGCCAGGCGCCGTAGCCGGTGTGGTTGGAGAAGGTCACGGTGTAGACCGGGAGCACCTCGACGCCGATGCGCTGCAGTGGGAACACGGCGGCGGAGTTGCCGACGTGCCCGTAGGCCACGGCTGACTGGATGGAGAGGATCTTCATTCTCCGACTCTTTCGTTCAGGGCGGGCCGATACCCGCCGTGGATGGTCATCGCCCCGCGGCGACGAGATCTGCGACCAGGGACTCGGCCTCGTCGTCGGAGAGGTCGTGCACGGTCAGGCGCAGGTGGTGCGAGGGCTCCGCCTTCTCGTCGAGGGCGAAGTCGTCTCCGGTGCGGGCGAGCCACCCGCGCCGCATGAGCCGGTCGGCGACGGCGCGTGCAGGCTGGCCGAGCCGCACCCACAGGCTCAACCCGTCGGATGCCGTGGCCTCGATGCCGTTCGCGCGCAGCCGGGCGGCGAAGGCGGCGTTCCGCTGCGCGTAGTGCGCCGCGGCAGAGGCGACTTCTGCCCGCACCGTCTCGTCGGTGAGCTGGGTGAGGGCGAGACGCTGCAGGAGGTGGCTGACCCAGGTGGTGCCGGGGCTCAGCCGCATCGCGAGGCGCTCGGCGGTCTCGGCGTCGGTCGCCGCGATGGCCAGGCACATATCGGGTCCCAGGAACTTCGAGACGGAGCGCACGAGGGCGAACCGGCGGTGGTCCGGCCCGATGAGCGACTCGTACGGCCGTTGCGAGAGCATCGAGAAGTGATCGTCCTCGATGATCAGCACGTAGGGGTGGTCGGCGAGCACATCGCGCAGTTCAGCGGCCCGGGATGCGGTGAGGCTCGCTCCGGTCGGATTCTGGGCCCGTGGCGTGCAGATGATGGCGCGGACTCCGGCCGTCAGCGCGGAACGTAGGCCGTCGACCGTCATGCCCTCGGCATCGACGGGCACGGGAACCGCGCGGTACCCGCCGAGTCGTACCGTGTGGATGCTCGCTAGGAAGCAGGGGTCTTCCAGTGCGACGGCGTCATCGCGCATCAGCGCCTGCGCCAGCAGGCGCTCGACGGCGTCGACCGCGCCGCTCGTGATCGTGATCCGGAAGTCGTGTTCTGCGAGATCGCCGGTGATCCACCGGCTCGACCACTGCTCGAGGCCTTCGTCGATCACGGGCTCGCCGTAGAGCACCGGACGCGATGCGATGGTCATCAGCGCGGGCGCCGGGTCGGGGATGAGCCGCGGATCCGGGTTCCCCGTGCCGATGTCGCGGAGCACCGTGTCGGAGGCGTACCCCTCCTGCGCCACCGTTTCGAGGCCGGCGACGACGGTGCCCGCTCGGCCGCGAGAGATCACCAGGCCCGCCTGGGCGAGCTGTCGATAGGCCGCGACGGCGGTGTTCCGGTTCACACCCAGCGTGGCCGCGAGCTCCCGCACCGGGGGGAGCACCGCACCGGCGTGGAGGATTCCGCGATCGCGCAGGGAACGCACGCTGTCGGCGATGTCCGATGCGGTGGTGCCTGTGATCTGGTCGCTCATGGTCCTCCTCAGCGATTCTAGGTCGAATCGGACAGTGCTATGTTTGACCTAGATCAAAACCGACTTCGGTGCATCCGACAGGAGTTCCCCATGGCAGAGCAGACAACCACCGGATCCTCGCGCGTCAAGCGCGGACTCGCCGAGATGCTCAAGGGCGGCGTCATCATGGACGTCGTCACGGCAGAGCAGGCGAAGATCGCCGAAGACGCCGGCGCCGTCGCCGTCATGGCGCTCGAGCGCGTGCCGGCCGACATCCGTGCGCAGGGCGGCGTCTCGCGCATGAGCGACCCCGACATGATCGACAGCATCATCGACGCGGTGTCGATCCCCGTCATGGCCAAAGCCCGCATCGGGCACTTCGTCGAAGCGCAGGTCCTGCAGGAGCTCGGCGTCGACTACATCGACGAGTCCGAGGTGCTCTCGCCCGCCGACTACGTGAACCACATCGACAAGTACGGCTTCACTGTGCCGTTCGTGTGCGGTGCGACCAACCTCGGCGAGGCGCTGCGTCGCATCAATGAGGGCGCGGCCATGATCCGATCCAAGGGCGAGGCCGGTACCGGTGACGTCTCGGAGGCGATGAAGCACATCCGCAAGATCCGCGGCGAGATCGCCGCGCTCACCGCGCTGCCCAAGGATGAGCTGTTCGTCGCGGCCAAGGAGCTGCAGGCACCCTACGAGCTCGTGGCCGAGATCGCCGAGACCGGAAAGCTCCCCGTCGTGCTGTTCGTGGCTGGCGGAGTCGCGACCCCTGCGGATGCGGCGATGATGATGCAGCTCGGCGCCGACGGCGTATTCGTCGGATCCGGGATCTTCAAGTCGGGCAATCCCGTCGAGCGCGCGAAGGCGATCGTCAAGGCGACGACCTTCTTCGACGACGCCAAGGTCATCGCCGAGGTTTCGCGGGGTCTCGGCGAGGCCATGGTCGGCATCAACGTCAGCGACCTCCCGGCACCGCACCGCCTCGCCGAGCGTGGCTGGTAGCACTCGGGTCGGTGTCCTCGCGCTGCAGGGCGACGTGCGCGAGCACGCCGCCCTGCTCACGGGCCTCGGCGCCGACGTGGTTCTGGTGCGTCGTCCCGACGAGCTCTCGTCGGTGGGCGGCCTCGTGATCCCGGGCGGAGAGTCGAGCGTGATCGACAAGCTCTCCCGCATCTTCGGGATGCAACAGCCGATCCGCGACGCGATCGCGGCAGGGATGCCGGTGCTCGGCACCTGTGCGGGACTGATCATGCTCGCCGATGACATCGTCGACGCGATCGACGGGCAGGAATCGTTCGGCGGGCTCGACGTCGTCGTCCGCCGCAATGCCTTCGGACGTCAGGTGGAGTCCTTCGAGGCCGAGCTCGACGTCCCCGCTCTCGGTACGGAGCCGGTCTCTGCGGCGTTCATCCGCGGCCCCGTGGTCGAGTCGGTCGGTCCGCGTGCCCAGGTGCTGGCGGCGTTGCCGGACGGTCGCGTCGTCGCGGTGGAGCAGGGAGAACTGCTCGGGCTGAGCTTCCACCCCGAGATCACGGGGGAGAAGCGCTTCCATGAGCGCTTCCTCGCGCGGGTCGAAGCGCGCCGACGGGCGATGGTGACGCCGCGCGTCTGATCAGAGCAGCGTGGCGAGCCAGCGCAGCGCCGGAGCCGCCTGCGCGCGCTGGAAGGCGCGAAGGCCAGGGAGCTGCGGAATCTCCGGTTGTGCCTGCTGGTACCAGAGGAACGACGCGAACGCGGAGATCACGGGGAGCAACTCGATCTGCGACGGCGCATCGTGGTCTTCGAACACAGCCCACGCCTCTTCGCAGGTCGGCCCACCCGACGCCTCGATGCTCGGCAGCAGACAGGGCAGGTCGACCCACGCAGCACCCCGGCGCGCATGCGGCCAGTCGAGCAGGTGCGCTCGTGCGCCGCTGATGAGGATGTTGTCTGCGCGCACGTCGTCATGAACGATGACGTCGCCGTGCAATGCGTCGCTGAGGTCCTCCTCGATCCGCAGGAGCTGCGGCATCCGCGCCGGCAGGTCGTGGGGCAGAGCATCGAGGAGACGGGGATCCGCGGCGATCTCCGCCCACCGGGTGAAGCCGGGGATCATCCGGTCTTCCGCTCGCGGCATCTCCGACGGTGCGGCGGTGGTCGAGAGCGCTCGCAGGGCCTCAGCCACGGCGTGCAGGTCTTCGAGCGTCCACGGTCGACCGGGGTGGTGTCCGTCGATCGCCTCGATGACGAGTGCGGCACCCGCGGCGTCGTCGAAGGCGGCGAGGAGGCGCGGAGCGACCGAAGACGGCAGGTCGACGAGCGTGCGCATCTCCTCGCGGAGGAAGTGCAGCGAGTCCGCGTGCCAGTCGGCACCGCAGGCCTTGACGAAGGCATGACCTGCCGTGGTCGTCACGACGCCCGCATAGGAGGCGCTGAAGCCGCCGTGTGCGGGCCGGTCGGTCACGAAGTCGCCCCCGATCGCCCCGACGATCTGTGCGCGTATCGACTGAGGAAGCGCCGTCCAGGCGGGCCGGAGGCGATCAGCTCCGGTGTTCATCGTGCGGTGCCCTCCATGTCGAGATCGACCCGGTGGTGGGAGAGCAGCCAGTCGTAGAACTCGGGGTTCGCGTACGTCTCGGTCCAGGAATCGTGACCGACGCCCGCATATCGCGTGAACCGCACGTCGGCGTCGAGCGACTGGAGCTCGGTCACGATCAGCTCCGTGGCGGAGATCGGCACGACATCGTCGGCGTCGCCGTGGAACGCCCAGACGGGCAGGCTGCGCACAGGCGCGGCGCTCTGCACCCACAGTCCGCCGCAGATGGGTGCGATCGCGGCGAACCGCTCCGGATAGCGCACCGCCAGACTCCAGGTCCCGAACCCGCCCATGCTGAGTCCGGTCACCGATATGCGCGCCGGGTCGATGCGGTGCGCCGCGACGACCTCGTCGAGCAGTGCGGACAGCGTCGAGACCTCGGCGACCCACTGACTCGACTCCGCGCACTGGGGTGTGACGAGGACGAAGGGAAACTCGCGGCCGGCATCCGCCAGCATCGGCGGGCCGTGCACGGCGGCGAGGTCGATCTCGGAACCTCGTTCTCCGGCACCGTGCAGGAACAGCACGAGGGGCCAGAGCTTCTCCTGATCGGCGTCGTAGTCGTCCGGCAGATGGACCAGGTAGCGCAAGGCGTCGGCCGGTGTCGGCTCGCCGTCGCGCACGTGCGAGGAGAGCCGTGCAGGAGCGATGTGTCGTGATCTGCGCATTCCTCTATCCTGCGCCACCCGCGCCGTTCGATAGAATGGACGACGCGCTGAGCGCGAGCTCACGCGGATACGACGAGCGGAGACTTATGTCCGGGCATTCCAAGTGGGCGACCACGAAGCACAAGAAGGCCATCATCGACTCCAGGCGCGCGAAGTCCTGGGCCAAGCTCATCAAGAACATCGAGGTCGCCGCGAAGCTCGGCGGACCTGACCTGGCGGGCAACCCGACGCTCTTCGACGCGGTGCAGAAGGCGAAGAAGACCTCTGTCCCGAAGGACAACATCGATCGCGCGGTGAAGCGCGGCGCAGGTATCGGCGGCGAGGCCGTCGAGTACCTCTCGATCATGTACGAAGGCTATGGGCCCAACGGTGTCGCGCTCATGATCGAGTGTCTGACCGACAACAAGAACCGCGCGGCCGCCGAGGTGCGCACGGCTCTCAGCCGCAACGGCGGCACGCTGGCCGACCCGGGCAGCGTGGCCTACAACTTCAGCCGCAAGGGCGTCATCGTCGTCGGCTCCGAGGGCACCTCCGAGGACGACGTCATGATGGCGGCGCTCGAGGCGGGTGCCGAGGAGATCGAGCCGCACGCCGAGGGCTTCGAGGTCATCACCGAAGCGACCGACCTCGTGGCCGTGCGCAGCGCGCTCCAGGAAGCGGGGATCGACTACGAATCGGCCGACGTCGAGTTCGTCCCGAACCTCAAGGTCGAGATCGACGCCGACACGGCGCGCAAGATCTTCCGTCTGATCGACGCCCTGGAAGACAGCGAAGACGTGCAGAACGTGTTCACCAACTTCGATCTGACCCCCGAGGTCCAGGCCGAACTGGAGAACGACGAGGCGTAGGCGCGCCGAGCGGCCGGTGTCGGTCCTGCGGCCTAGCCTGGGGGAGTGACCTCCTCTCTGCGTGTGCTCGGCATCGATCCAGGGCTCACCCGGTGCGGTGTCGGCGTCGTCGACGTCGACGGCTCGCGTCGCGGGACTCTGGTGCACGTCGGCGTGATCAGGTCATCGCCGGACGCGGAGATCGGTGATCGTCTGTCGATCGTCGCCGCCGGCATCCGCGCCGTGATCGCCGAGCACCGTCCGCACGCGGTGGCCGTCGAGCGCGTGTTCGCCCAGCAGAACACCCACTCGGTCATGGGAACGGCGCAGGCCAGTGGTGTCGCGCTGCTGATCGCCTCCGAGTCGGGGCTGCCTGCCGCCACCCATACCCCGAGCGAGGTCAAGGCGGCGGTGACGGGATACGGCGCTGCAGACAAGCGACAGGTGCAGACCATGATCGCGCGCATCCTGCGCCTGGACGAGCTGCCGCAGCCGGCCGATGCCGCTGACGCCCTGGCGATCGCCCTCTGCCACGCATGGCGCCGCGGCGGAGCCGCATCATCTTCCGGCCAGGCGGCGCTGACCCCCGCGCAGCGTGCCTGGGCCGATGCCGAGAAGCGTGTCGGTCGAACATACCTACGAGCGACACCGTAGGCTGAGGGGATGATCTCCTCTCTGCACGGTGTCGTCCTGCATGCGACATCCGATCAGGTCGTCATCGACGTGGGCGGGGTCGGATTCGCCGTCGCCGTCCCCGCTGACGTCGCGCACACAGCGGCGGTGGGGGAGAAGCTCCTGCTGCACACCAGCCTCATCGTGCGCGAGGACTCCCTGTCGCTGTTCGGATTCGCCGACCGGGGGGAGCTGGAGATCTTCGGACTTCTCATCAGCGTCACCGGTGTCGGTCCGAAGTCGGCGCTGGGCGTGCTCTCGCACCTCACGGCCGATCAGATCGCCGAAGCCGTCACGGCCGAGGACGACGCCCCGTTCCGGCGCGTCTCCGGCATCGGCCCCAAGACGGCCAAGCTCATCGTCCTGCAGCTCGCCGGAAAGGTGCAGGCCTTCGCGGCGCCGTCGAAGCCGACCGCCGCGGGCGGAACCGACGTCGTGACGCAGGTGGCCGCAGCGCTGGTCGGCCTCGGCTGGTCCGAGAAGGTCGCCGCGGAAGCCGCGACCCAGACGGCGGCGGAGGCCACGGATGCGGAGCGCGCATCGGTCGCCTCGCTCCTGCGACGCACGCTCGCCCTCCTCGGCCCGGCGCAGGGAGGCCAGGCGCGTGTCTGACCATCTCGACGCCAGCGAGCCGTCCGACGAGACCGAGCTCGCGATCGAGGGCGCGCTGCGTCCGACCAGCCTGGGGGAGTTCGTCGGACAGCAGAAGGTCCGCGGTCAGCTGCAGCTCCTCCTCGAGGCCGCACGCATCCAGAGCCGCCCGGCCGACCACATCCTGCTGGCAGGGCCTCCGGGGCTCGGCAAGACGACGCTCGCGATGATCGTGGCGCACGAGAGCGAGCGTCCGCTGCGTCTGTCCAGCGGTCCGGCGATCCAGCACGCCGGAGACCTCGCCGCTCTGCTGTCGAGCCTGGTACCAGGCGAAGTCCTGTTCATCGACGAGATCCACCGGATGGCGCGCTCCGCGGAGGAGATGCTCTACCTCGCGATGGAGGACTACCGGATCGACATCATGGTGGGCAAGGGCGCGGGCGCCACGAGCATTCCGCTCGAACTCTCGCCGTTCACCCTCGTCGGCGCGACGACGCGCTCCGGTCTGCTGCCGAATCCCCTGCGTGATCGCTTCGGTTTCACCGGGCACCTGGAGTTCTATGAGGAGTCCGAGCTCGAACAGGTGATCGCCCGCTCGGCCGCCGTCCTCGGCGTCGATCTGCCGACGGATTCGCTCTCCGAGATCGCCCGCCGCTCGCGCGGCACACCACGCATCGCCAACCGTCTGCTCCGCCGTGTGCGCGACTACGCCCTGGTGCACACGGGGGGAGTGGCGACCATCCGCGAGGTCCGTGCGGCGCTGGAACTCTACGACGTCGATCCGATCGGCCTCGACCGCCTCGACCGTGCCGTGCTGGAAGCACTGGTGCGTCGATTCCGCGGGGGTCCGGTCGGGCTCAGCACACTCGCGGTGGCGGTCGGCGAGGAGGCTGAGACGGTGGAGAGCGTGGTCGAGCCCTACCTCGTGCGCATCGGGTTCCTCGGACGCACTCCCCGTGGCCGTGTCGCGATGCCGGAGGCGTACGCGCATCTGGGCGTCGCGCATCCGGACGGGATGCTTACGTTGGATGACCTATAATCGCTGGAGACTTCCCGGTTACCTTCGCGCGCCCAAAGGCTGGAGCGTGCACCTGAGAAAGGCGCTTCCCCCATGCCCATGGAATTCCTGCTCTTCGGCCTTCTTGCCGTCCTCCTCGTCTTCATGATCTTCAACACGCGCAAGCGCACGAAGCAGATGAAGGCAGAGCAGGAGGAGAAGGCCACCAAGACTGTTCCGGGCGCCAAGGTGCTCCTGCAGGGCGGCATCTACGGGACGATCGTCGCGTACGACCCCGAAGACCTCGACACGCCGGCGCTGGTCGAGATCGCTCCCGGCACCATCATCGACGTCCACAGCCAGGCCATCCTGCGCGTCGTCGAGCCCAAGGACGCCGTCGTCGACGCGTCGGCAGATGAGATCGTCGAGGAGCAGGTCGCCGACGAGTCGATCGCTCCGGCCGTCGAGACTCCCGAGGAGACCCGCGCCCGCCTCGAGCGCGACGCCGACGACAAGTAAGCCCGGGGCCGACGCGGCCGCTCGGATCTCCGTCCTTCCAGAAAGCTGAACACACGTGGCTTCATCCTCTCCCGTCCGTCACGCCTGGCGGGTCCTTCTCGGCCTGCTCCTCGTGACGGGCGTGCTCTTCGGCATCAACGCGCTGGGCGTGTACGTCTTCAAGGACAGCAACGGGGAGGCCGCGAGCTCGTGGTCACCCGAGCTCGCCCTCGACCTCCAGGGCGGCACGCAGATCGTCCTGAGCGCGGAGACCGAGGACGGCGCCGCCCCCTCGACCGAGCAGCTCGATCAGGCCGCGGCGATCATCCGTCAGCGCGTCGACGCCTCGGGTGTCGCCGAGGCCGACATCACCACCGAGGGCGGACAGAACATCGTCGTCCAGATCCCGGGTGAGGCCGACGCGCAGACGCGGGAGCGGATCCAGTCGAGCGCTCAGCTCGAGTTCCGCCCCGTTCTGTACACCACGGCGGCGACCAACGAGTTCGTCGGCGAGGACGGCAACTCCACGCCGTACCCGAGCCCGGACCCGGGGCTCAACTCGACGCCGACGGCCGAGCCGACCGACGCGAGCGACCTCTCCTGGGTCACGGACAAGCTGGCCGCGGAGTTCCAGGCGTACGACTGCGCGAACCCCGACAACAACGCCGCGAAGGCGCCGAAGGACCAGCCGCTCATCGCCTGCTCGGCGGACGGGACGGCGAAGTACATCCTCGGACCTGCCGAGCTCGACGGAACCGCCATCACAGACGCCTCGGCCGGTCGCGATCCGAAGTCGGGCGCATGGCTCGTCCAGCTCACGATGAACGGCGACGGGGCCGACGCCTTCGGCAAGGTCAGCACCCGTCTGAACCAGAACCGCATCGACGGGCTCACGCCGCGCGATCAGTTCGCGTTCGTGCTCGACGGCAACGTGATCAGCGCGCCGCGCATGAACGGCCAGATCCTCGACGGAAAGCCGAGCATCTCGGGCAGCTTCACACAGGAGACCGCGACGACTCTCGCGGACCAGCTCAAGTTCGGTGCTCTTCCGCTCAGCTTCACGGTGCAGAGCTCCGACACGATCTCGGCCACGCTGGGCACCCAGCAGCTGCAGATCGGTCTGATCGCCGGACTCATCGGTCTCGCGTTGGTGGCGATCTACTCGCTGATCGTCTATCGCGCGCTCGGGTCGGTGATCATCGCGTCGATCGCGGTGATGGCGATCCTCACCTACATCATCATCTGCATCCTGGCGTGGCGCATCGGCTTCCGCCTGTCGCTCGCCGGTGTCGCCGGTCTGATCGTCTCCATCGGTTTCACGGCCGACTCGTTCATCGTGTACTTCGAGCGAATACGAGACGAACTCCGTGATGGAAAGTCGATCACCTCTGCGGTGGAAGACGGCTGGGGTCGCGCCAAGCGCACGATCTACATCTCGAAGTCCATCAACATCCTCGCGGCGCTCGTGCTCTACATCCTGGCCGACGCCACGGTGAAGGGCTTCGCGTTCACGCTCGGCCTCACGACGCTCATCGACGTGTTCATCTTCGTGATCTTCACGCATCCCGTGATGCAGTTGCTCGCACGCACGCGATTCTTCGGCGGAGGCCACAAGCTCTCCGGTCTCGACCCCGAGGCTCTGGGCGCCGTGTACCGCAGCCGCTCGCAGTATCGCGAGGTGACCACGGTATCCGCAGGGCGGGGCGCGAAGAACGCCCGCTCCCGCGGTGAGGCGGATCGCAGACAGACCATCGCCGAACGCAAGCGCGCCGAGGCCCTCGCGGGTGACAAACCCACCAACGCCGGAAGTGAGGGAGACGCCTGATGCCTTCCATGAATGAGTTCGGCAACAACCTCTACTCGGGGAAGACCTCTTTCCCGTTCGTCGGCAAGCGGCGTCTGTGGTTCATCATCGCGATCGCTCTCGTCGTCGGATCGGCACTCGTGCCCCTCATCCGCCCTATCCAGTTCTCGATCGAGTTCACCGGGGGATCGCAGTTCACCGTTCAGGCGCCGGACAGCGTCGAGCAGGACACCGCGACCACCGCGGTGCAGTCGGTCGTGCCCGGAGCGGCGACGAAGGTCGTCGTGGTCAACGGCACGGACATCCGCGTCCAGACCGACCAGATGAGCGCCGCGGAGACCCAGCAGGTCGGCGAGGCGCTGGCGAAGGCCTACAGCGTCGAGCCCTCTGCCGTCACCTCCTCCTTCATCGGCCCGGCCTGGGGCGAGAACGTCACGAAGCAGTCGCTGTGGGGTCTTGCGATCTTCCTCGCGCTGACCTTCCTGATCCTCGCGATCTACTTCCGCACGTGGAAGATGTCGGCCGCGGCCATCATCGGTCTGCTCGACGTGCTCGTGATCACGGTGGGCGTCTACGCGCTGGCCGGCTTCGAGATCTCGCCCGCGGCCGTGATCGGCTTCCTGACGATCCTCGCGTACTCGCTGTACGACACCACGGTGGTGTTCGACAAGATCCGGGAGAACACCACGGAGGACGGGGAGAAGTCCGCCCGACTGTTCGGTGAATCGGTGAACCTCGCCGTGAACCAGACGCTGGTGCGCTCCATCAACACCTCGGTCGTCGCAGCGCTGCCGGTCGGCGCCGTGCTCTTCATCGGCGCTTTCTGGCTCGGTGCGGAGTCGCTCACCGACATCTCGCTGTCGATCTTCGTCGGCATCCTGGTGGCGACCTACTCGACGCTCTTCGTGGCTGCTCCGCTCTACTCGCTGTTCCGCGAGAACGAGCCGCAGCTCAAGGCACGCGACGCCCGCATCCGCGAGAGCCGCAGCAAGGCCTCGGTCGAGGTCTGACCGGTCGGCTCAGCGGGAGCTCGTCCCGCCCAGCACGCGTAGGATGAACTGATCGGGAGGTGAGTTGATGGCGGAACCGCAGACGTCATCGCAGGGTTCGAGTCTGCGACGGCTGGTTCCCCGCATCTTCTCCCGCGCGTCCAGGATCAACGACCTCGACAACCTGATCCGCACAGTGCGCGCGAATCACCCCAAGGGTGACTTCTCGGTCATCGAGAGGGCCTACGCGGTCGCCAAGGAGAAGCACGAGGGCCAGAAGCGCCAGAGCGGCGAGCCGTACATCACGCACCCGCTCGCGGTCGCGCAGATCCTCGCGGAGCTCGGCCTCGGACCGCGGGCGATCGCGGCCGCACTGCTCCACGACACGGTCGAGGACACGGGGTATGCGCTGACCGACCTCACCGCCGAGTTCGGCGACGAGGTCGCGATGCTCGTCGACGGCGTCACCAAACTCGACAAGGTCAAGTACGGCGAGAGCGCCCAGGCCGAGACCGTCCGCAAGATGATCGTCGCGATGTCGAAAGACATCCGGGTGCTGTTGATCAAGCTCGCCGACCGTCTCCACAACGCGCGCACCTGGGGTTTCGTCCCGCCCGAGAAGGCGGCGAAGAAGGCCAAGGAGACGCTGGAGATCTACGCGCCGCTGGCCAATCGCCTCGGTATCCAGGCGATCAAGTCGGAGCTCGAGGATCTCTCCTTCGCGGTGCTGCACCCGAAGATCTACAACGAGATCCACAGCCTCATCGCCCAGCGCACCCCGCAACGTGAGAAGTATCTGACCCAGGTCGTCGAGGAGATCGACGAGGATCTGCGCGATCTCCGCATCCGCGGCAAGGTGGTCGGTCGACCGAAGCAGCTCTACTCGGTGTACCAGAAGATGGTCATCCGCGGTCGCGAGTTCGATGACATCTACGACCTGATCGGCATCCGGGTGCTGGTCGCCTCGGTGCGCGACTGCTACGCCGTGCTCGGTGCGATCCACGCGCGCTGGACTCCGCTGCCCGGCCGGTTCAAGGACTACATCGCGACGCCCAAATTCAACCTCTACCAGTCGCTGCACACCACCGTGATCGGCCCCGCCGGCCGCACTGTCGAGATCCAGATCCGCACGCACGAGATGCACCAGCAGGCCGAGTACGGTGTCGCGGCGCACTGGATGTACAAGGAGCGGATGAACGGCGGCGGCAAGACCGAGGTACGCGCCTCCGACACCGACATGGCGTGGCTCGCGCACATCTCCGACTGGCAGGCGGAGACCGCCGACCCCGGTGAGTTCCTGGAGTCGCTCCGGTTCGAGATCGGGGCGAAAGAGGTCTACGTCTTCACCCCGAAGGGCCGCGTGATCGGACTCCCGTCGGGTGCGACGCCGGTGGACTTCGCGTACGCCGTGCACACCGAGATCGGCCACCGCACGATGGGTGCGAAGGTCAACGGTCGTCTGGTTCCGCTGGAATCCGAGCTCAAGAGCGGCGACGTCGTCGAGGTGTTCACCTCGAAGAACCCCGACGCAGGTCCCAGCCAGGACTGGCTCGGCTTCGTCGCGAGCACCCGCGCCCGCAACAAGATCCGCGGATGGTTCACGAAGGAGCGCCGCGAGGAGGCGATCGAGCAGGGCAAGGAGGCCATCGCCCGTGCGATGCGCCGACAGAACCTGCCACTGCAGCGTCTGATGAGTCATGACTCGTTCACGGAAGTGGCGCGGGGCATGCACTACGAGGACGTGTCCGCACTCTACGCCGCCGTCGGTGAGGGGCATGTCTCCACCCAGTCGGTGCTGGAGAAGGTCACCGCTCTCGTGGCGGCGAGCGACCCCACGACGGGTGCCATCGATCTGCCTGGCAGCGCTCCGAGCCGCGAGCCGCGATCCGGGGACTCCGGTGTGCTCGTTCGTGGAGCCAACGACATCCTGGTGAAGCTGGCCAAGTGCTGCACACCTGTTCCCGGCGATCAGATCGTCGGTTTCGTGACCCGTGGCAGCGGAGTGTCGGTGCATCGTGCCGACTGCGTCAACGTCAAGGCCCTCGGCAGCGAGCAAGACCGGTTCGTCGAGGTGTCCTGGGCGCCGACCACCAAGAGCGTGTTCCGCGTGCAGATCCAGGTCGAGGCCCTCGACCGCTCCGGGCTCCTCTCGGACGTCACGCGCGTTCTGAGCGAGCACCACGTCAACATCCTCTCGGCGACGGTCACGACCACCGATGAGCGCCTGGCATTGAGTCGTTTCGTGTTCGAGATGGGTGACGCCGTTCACCTGGACCGTGTGCTCAACGCGGTGCGCCGGATCGACGCCGTCTACGACGTCTACCGCGTCACCTCTTCTTGAGCGAGAGTCGCTCCAGCACGGCCATTCCGACGCGACTGCCGGGAACACGGCTCATGTCGCGCAACGCGTCTCCCGCGGCCTCGGGCGCTTCGGGGAACACGATGGCGAGACGGTCCATCCACGTGAGCACTCGGGGGTCTCGGTGCAGCGTCGTGGCGAGGTCGAGCATCGTCCGCATCGGCGTCGACACCAGCACTCCGCCGATCTGCTGAAGGTCGGACGACGGCACCACGGTGTCGTGGAAGACGAGTCGTGAACTGGTGACGGCTCTGATGCGCCTCTCGACGCAGCGCCTGATGTGATGCACGGCGGGCGGGGCGTCACCGGCGCCGTGGATCCAGGCGGCGGTCGGACCCGAGGCTGCGGTTCCCGGCCGCACCAGGGTGGCGATCGTGCTGGCCCTGACATCGGGCCCCTCGATGAGGTCAGCGGGGACGTAGGCGTCGCCCACCTCCACCACGTGGCCGTCGATCCGCGCGGCACTCAGCTCCGACTGGCTCAACCGCTCACCGGGGACGTAGAGAAAGGCGGGGTGCATCACGCCAGTCTGGCGCAGTGCACCCCGCCTCTTCCGAGCTCGCGGGTGAGCTGTGGAGAACGGATCAGCTGCCGAGGGCGCTCAGCCAGGCGCGTCGCGCTTCGAGTGCGTCGGATGCGGCCTTGGCGGCCTTCTTGTCGCCCGCCTTCTCCGCCGCGGCGACCTCGGCCTCGAGCTTCTCGATCGCCTCGAGCAGCTGCGAACTCATGTCGTTCGCGCGTGCCTTGGTCTCGGGGTTGTTCTTCTTCCAGTCCACGTCTTCGCGGCCCTTCAGAGCCTGCTCGATCGCGCGGAGCCTGTCGTCGAGTGCACGCTCCTTCTCCCGGGGGAAGACGCGGCCGATCTCGTCCCACTGCCGCTGGATGCGCGTGAGAAGTGCACGGGCCCGCTTGATGTTCGACTCGTCCGCGACGGCCTTCGCCTCTTCGAGGAGGGCCTCGCGAGCCTCGATCTTCGGCGCGGAGTCCGCCTCTTCCGCAGCGGCCTGCTCGGCACGCGCGGCGTAGAGAGCGTCGCCGGCAGCCTTGAAGCGTGCCCAGAGGGCGTCGTCGGCCTTGCGTCCGGCGCGCCCGGATGCCTTCCACTCGTCGAGGAGGTTGCGATACGCGGGGATGCCGTCCGTGCCACGGGGGGCGAGTGCCTCGGCGCGTTCGACCAGACGGGTCTTCGCGTCGCGCGCTGCCTTGTGCGCATCGTCGAGCTCGGAGTAGAACGCACGGCGCTGCTTGTCGACGATCGCACGGGCGTCGCGGAACCGCTTCCAGAGCTGCTGGGAGATTCCCTTCGACAGGCGCGGTCCGTTCTGCTGCTGCGCCTGCCAGGCGTCGAACAGCTCGCCGAGCTCGGCGGTGACCTGCTTCCACTGCACCTTGCTGAGGTCGCGGGCGGCGATCTCCTCGGCGCGCTCGACGAGGATCGTGCGCTCGGCGATCGCCTTGTCGACGAGCTCCTTGGCCTGCTGCGCCTCCTGCTCGGTGGCTTCCGACAACGACGAGGTGAGCGCGTTGAGCCGATCGCGCAGTCCTGCGAGATCGCCGACGGCGGCGGCATCGGTCGCCTCCTCGATCAGGTGCGCAGCCTGCTTGGCCAGGTCGCCGGCAGAAGCTCCGCCTGCCTGGTGGCGCTGCTCGAGCGTCTGCACCTTGAAGGCGATGTCGTCGAACTTGCGGACGAAGTAGGCGAGGGCCTCGTCGGGAGTTCCGTCGGGGTACTGGCCGACGACGCGCCAGGCATCGCCCTCCTTGACCTCGACGGTGCCGTCTTCGGACACACGACCCCATTCGGCTGAGGTCGAGGATGCGGCCGGCACCGATGCGACGGGCGCGACGGCGGCCGGTGTCGGCGCCTTTCGCGGCATCGGCACGGCGGGGGGTCCGGGGACGGGGGGAGTCGGCTTCGTGGGCTCGTTGGCAGACACGTGATTCTCCTTGCGCGGTCGGGCCGCGGGAGGCGGAAAGGACGAGGCTCAGCCTAGTACGCCGGAGCACCGCGGGTGAGGCCCCGGCTTCTTGCGCGACCGTTACCGTTTCGTGACGAGAACGTTCGATCCGGGGAGCACTCCTCGTCATCTGCAGGTAACACGCTCCTCCTATCGTCGCCAGGACGACAGCCTTCCGGTCGACAGGAGCAGCATGAAGGACACCACATCGCCGCCGAGCGACATCCTGGTCGTCGGAGCGGGGATGGCGGCGCACCGCTTCGTCGAGAGTCTGCTCCGCGACCCCGATGCGGCCGTGCGGGTCACCGTGATCGGCGATGAAACCCACGGTCCGTACGACAGGTCCGCCCTGGTCGATGTCCTCTCCGGGCGCGATGCCGCGGAGCTTCGGCTCGATCGCTCCGTTTTCCGCGACGATCGCGTGCGCCTGATCCGTGATGATCGTGTGCTGCACATCGACAGGTCGGCACGCACGGCCCGCACGCGCTCACGGCGCACGTACCCGTACGACGTGCTGGTGCTGGCCACGGGGTCTTTCGCAGCGCGTGCAGCCGTGTCGGGAGCGCGTCTTCCCGGGTGCTTCGTGCTGCGCACGATCGAGGATGCGGAATCGGTGAGGGAGTTCGTCGACACGCGATCCCGCCGCCTCGGTCGTCCGCTGCGCGGCGTCGTGATCGGCGGGGGACTGCACGGTGTCGAGACCGCCCTCGCGCTCAACGAGGCGGGTGTGGGCACGACGCTCGTGCAGTACGCGGACCGCCTGCTGCCGGCGATGCTGGACGGCGACGGCGCAGGAGTGCTGCAGGAGGGCCTCGAAGCGCGCGGCATCGCGGTGCGGACCCGAACCAGGACGACCCGCCTCGACGCCGACGACTCGGGTGCCGTCACGGCGCTGGAGTTCCAGGACGGCACGTTCCAACGCGCCGATGTCGTGGTCTTCACTGTCGGCGTGCGGCCACGGGACGAACTCGCGCGCAACGCCGGGCTCGACGTGCACCCGCTCGGCGGCGTGATCGTCGACGAGGGTTGCGCCACGTCCGATCCGCGCATCCTCGCGATCGGAGAGGTCGCGAACTTCGACGGGCGCGGCATCGATGCGGCCCCAGCAGCGCGCGCCATGGCGGAAGCGGCGGCGTCGCAGCTGCGCGGGGGAGCGGGACGCTTCTTCGGGCACGTGGACGGCGTGCATCACACCGTCGCCGGAATCGACGTCGTGAGTTTCGGGGAGTCGCAGCCCCACACCGCAGACCGGATCGAGGTCGTCACCGATCGTCGTCGTGGCGCAGGCGTGTACCGCAAGGTCGTTCTCACGGACGACGCGCGCACGCTCCTCGGCGCCGTTCTGGTGGGCGACACGAGCGGTCATGCCTCGCTTCGCCGGCTCGTCGGTGTCGCGTCGCGAGGGCGGCTGGCGGACGAGCTGTGCCGGACGACGCACGACGAAGACGCCGCGGTCTGCATCCACATCGGCATGTCGCAGTGGGCGCTTCTCACGGCGCTCCGAGGGGAGGGGCTGCTCACCTTCAGCGGGGTCGGCGCGCGCTTCGGTCGGGAGCCGGGGTGCGAGCGGTGCACACTGGCCGTGGCGCGCGCCCTCACGTCGCTCGCCGGCGAGCCGATCCCGCAGCGCACGCCTCACCGGCAGGAAGAGAGCGAGCGGCCGGAGGAGCACGTTCGAACCGACACGACTCGTGCCGTGGTCTCGCCGGTGGCAGGAGGAGCCCTCACACCCGAGCAGCTCATCGGCATCGGACGCATCGCGCAGGATCTCGGCCTGCACCCGCGGATCATCCGCTCACGGATCGAGTTGCAGGGAGTGGGTCGGAGCCAGCTCCCCGCGCTCCGGGACCGGCTGAGCGCTGCGGGGCTCGCATGCCGCACACCCCTCCTCGACAGTGGAGTGCGGATCTCCGAGGAACCGCTGCCACTGACGGAAGAGGGTACCTCGGCTGCACGGAGGGGATCCGAGGAGCCGCTCCGGGAACGGGGCGCGACCGAGGCGATCGGATGGGGCGAGCGACAACGGGACGGTGCGCGGCATCGCCGTTCCCCGCTCCGTGCGGACAACCCCGCATGAGGACCGGACGTTCGGGGGCGCGCCCGGTCCTCGCAGGATGCAGGATCATCGTCTCGGTCGACACGAGCGCCGCGGACGCCTCTCTCGCCGCGAGTCGTGCGGCCGGCATCGACGACCTCGAACGTGCACTCCGCGCGGGGGGAGCGGATGTGACGCGCGTGCCAGGGCGTCGTGAGGCGGCTCCGTCTCCGGCCGTGCTTCGCCGTGCCGTGCATCGCGCGGGCTTCGGCGGTGCCGACGCGGTGCTCTTCACCGCGTCCGCCGCTTCATGGGTCGGGGCGGCGGTGAGCACAGGGACCCTCGACGCGAATCGCCGAAGGGTCGAAGCGGGGCGGTTGCTCCTGATCGCGATGGACGAGGAGGAGGCGGGTCGGCTTCGGGCCGCCCGCCTGCCCGTGCGATACGTCGCGCCGTCAGCGCCCGGAGGACTGACGAGCTGTGTCCTGTCGCACTATCGAAGCGGAGCACGATCGCTTCTCACCGAGCTCGGGCGTCTCGACGTGCGCAGCGGTGGTGTTGTGCTCGACGGGTGCTTCATCCCCCTGCCCCGTGGAGCCGCCGGAGTGATCGAGGCGCTCTTCCTCGCTCGTGGACGGGTGCTGTCGAGGGCGGAGCTGGCGAGGATGCTCCCCGGCGGCGAACGCAGCGGTCATGCGGTGGAGGCCGCCGTCGCCCGACTGCGTGAGGCGCTGGGCGGGATCGACCTCGTCCAGACCGTCGTCAAGCGGGGCTATCGCCTCGCCGTGATCGAGCCGTGAGCCGGGGAGAACGGCGAGCGCAGCGGCGGAGGGCTCTGCCGATCACTCGGCGGGCGCGTCCGAGGGGACGGGTGCGGGGGTCTCCGTCGGCGCCTCGGTCGGAGCGGTGGACGGCTCGACGGACGGCGTGGGGGTGGGCTCCGGTTCCGGGGCCGTGACCTGGGCGTGCACGACCTGGCTGCCGATCGCCGCGACCACGATGAGGCTGCCGACGATGGCGGCGATCGTGTTGTCGCGGACACGACGGCGGATCTGCCCCTCGTGCCACTGGGTGCGCGCGGCGTGCAGTCGTGCGCGCTCCGCCGACGTGCGCGACTGTGCGTTCTTCGAACCGCGTGCGGCCATGCCCTGGTCTCCCATCCGAACGCCGCTCCACGGCGTCGCCTGAGAGCCTACCGGGAGGGCGGAGGTTCGCCGAAGTGTCGGAGACCGCCGTTAGCCTGGGATGATGACGTCCCCTGCCGCGCTGCTCTCCGGGCAGACGCCCCTCGCCGTGCGCATGCGCCCTGTTTCCCTCGCCGAGGTCGCCGGGCAGCGTCATCTGCTGCGCGCCGGCTCTCCGATCGTCGCCCTCGCCGATCCCGAGGCGACCGCGCCCGGGGCCGTGTCGATCATCCTGTGGGGCCCGCCGGGCACCGGGAAGACGACGCTCGCGCAGGCCATCGCCCGCTCGTCGGGTCGTCGCTTCGTCGAGCTCTCCGCGATCACCGCCGGGGTGAAGGACGTGCGCGAGGTCATGCAGGAGGCCGTGACGCAGCGCGACCTCTACGGGCAGACGACGATCCTCTTCCTCGACGAGATCCATCGCTTCACGAAGGCGCAGCAGGACGCGCTCCTTCCCGGTGTCGAGAACGGCTGGGTGATCCTGATCGCCGCGACCACCGAGAACCCGTCGTTCTCGGTGATCTCGCCGCTGCTCTCGCGTTCGCTGCTGCTGACGCTGCAACCGCTCACCGACGACGACATCGGTCTGCTCGTCGACAGGGCGGTGACCGACGCCCGCGGACTCAACGGAGCAGTCGCCCTCAGCGATGAGGCCCGGTCGGCCCTCGTCCGGCTCGCTTCGGGTGATGCCCGTCGCGCCCTCACGGGTCTGGAGGCGGGCGCCGCGGTTGCGCTGTCCCACGCGACGGCCGCCGAGGCGGACGCCGAAGACGCGGCCGAGAGCCAGGGCGTGCCGGAGGTGTCCGCCGACGACATCTCGCAGGCGGTCGACAAGGCGCTGCTGCGCTATGACCGACAGGGCGACGAGCACTACGACGTCATCAGCGCGTTCATCAAGTCGATCAGGGGGTCCGACCCCGACGCCGCGCTGCACTATCTCGCCCGCATGATCGAGGCGGGCGAGGACCCGCGCTTCATCGCCCGGCGTCTGGTGATCTCCGCGTCCGAAGACGTCGGCCTCGCCGACCCGCAGGCCCTCGCCATCGCTGTCGCCGCTGCCGACGCCGTGGCGTTCATCGGCATGCCGGAAGGGCGCATCCCCCTCGCCGAAGCGACGGTCTACCTGGCGACCACCGCCAAGTCGAATGCGGCCTACGTGGGCATCGACGCGGCCATCGCCGACATCCGTGCCGGCGGTTTCGGCCGGGTGCCGCTGCACCTGCGGGATGCGCACTACCCGGGGGCCAAGCGCCTCGGGCACGGTCGGGGATACGTCTATTCGCACGACAGCGAGTTCGGGATCGTGCCGCAGCAGTATCTGCCGGACGAACTCGACGGGCGGCACTACTACGAGCCGAAGAACCTCGGGGCGGAGCGCGACATCGGTGCCCGTCTCGAGCGCATCCGCCGCATCCTCGGCGACCGCTGACCGCGCCGATCCGGCGGATGAGGGCGATCTGTTAGACTTGAGCGGCTCGAAACCGAGTTTTCGGGCATCTCCTCGTTCACACCCCACCTTGCTGGCGCCCCGGCGTGCGCTCCAAGGCAGAACGCGGACGATACGTCCGTGAGTCGTGAAAGACGCGACCACGTCATCGGAAGGAAAACTTCGTGACCACGAAGTCCCAGGACCGCCGCAAGGTGCGTCTCAGCCGCGCCCTCGGCGTCGCTCTCACCCCGAAGGCCGCCCGCTACCTCGAGAAGCGTCCCTACGCTCCGGGCGAGCACGGCCGCACCAAGCGCAAGGCAGACAGCGACTACGCCGTCCGTCTGCGTGAGAAGCAGCGTCTTCGCGAGCAGTACGGCATCCGCGAGAAGCAGATGCGCAACACCTTCAACGAGGCTCGTCGTCAGGACGGTCTGACCGGTGAGAACCTGGTCGAGCTGCTCGAGATGCGTCTCGACGCTCTCGTCGTGCGTTCGGGCTTCGCCCGCACCACCGCGCAGGCTCGCCAGCTCGTCGTGCACCGTCACATCCTGGTCGACGGACAGCTCGTCGACCGCCCGTCGTTCCGCGTGAAGCCGGGTCAGCTCATCCACGTCAAGGCCAAGAGCGAGGGCACCGAGCCCTTCCAGGTGGCAGCAGCCGGCGGTCACGCCGAGGTTCTGCCCCCCGTTCCGGGCTACCTCGAGGTCGAGCTCGACAAGCTCCAGTCGCGTCTGGTTCGTCGTCCGAAGCGCGCCGAGGTCCCCGTGACCTGTGAAGTGCAGCTCGTCGTCGAGTACTACGCAGCTCGCTGATCCAGCGATAGAGCAATCAGGCAGGAGGCGTCGGGATTCCCGACGCCTCCTGTCGTTTCCGCATACGATGGTGACACCGCGCCTTCGCGGGTCAAGGGCAAGGATGACGTCATGAAGAGCATGCAGTGGTTCCTGATCGGTGTGATCGGCGGCTTCGTCGCCGCGCACTTCATGAACAAGGACCCCCGCGGCCACGACATCCTGGCCGAGGTCGATGCCCGCATCAACGGGTTCACCGCGATCATCGGCGACGCCTACCGCGAGCAGGAGGCACGGCTCACGGAGCCGGGCAAGAACTGAACCATCGCCGCGCTTCGGCGCAGCATCTTCACGCAAGGACACCCGGCACCCCATGAAAACTGCGGAGATCGCGCAGCGTTACCTCGACTTCTTCGAGAAGAACGACCACCTCATCGTCCCCTCTGCCTCCCTGGTCAGCGACGACCCGTCTCTGTTGTTCACGGTGGCCGGAATGGTGCCGATGATCCCGTACCTCACCGGCGTCGTGCCCGCGCCTCATCCGCGCATCGCCGACGTGCAGAAGTGCATCCGCACCAACGACATCGAAGAGGTGGGGCGCACGGCGCGCCACGGCACGTTCTTCCAGATGCTGGGCAACTGGTCGTTCGGCGACTACTTCAAAGAAGGCGCGATCCGGTACGCCTGGGAGCTGCTCACCAGCTCCGAGTCGGACGGCGGCCTCGGTTTCGATGAGAAGGACCTCTGGGTCACGGTCTATGAGACCGACGACGAGGCTGAAGCGATCTGGCGCGACATCATCGGTTTGAAGCCCGAGCGCATCCAGCGCCTCGGACGCGCGGACAACTACTGGAACACCGGCCAGCCCGGGCCCGGCGGTCCCGACTCGGAGATCTTCTTCGACCGCGGTCCCGCCTATGGCAAGGACGGCGGTCCCGCCGTCGACGACTCGAGGTTCCTGGAGATCTGGAACCTCGTGTTCATGCAGGACTTCATCGAGAACATCCGCGGCAAGACGGAGTTCGACATCGTCGGCGAGCTGCCGATGAAGAACATCGACACCGGCATGGGGCTCGAGCGCGTCGCGTTCATCAAGCAGGGCGTCGAGAACATGTACGAGTCGGACCAGGTGCGTCCGGTGCTCGACCGCGCGATCGAGCTGTCCGGCCGCTCCTACGGCGCCCAGCACGAGGACGACGTGCGCTTCCGCGTGGTCGCCGACCATGTGCGCTCCTCGCTCATGCTCCTCTCCGATGGCGTGCGCCCCTCCAATGAAGGACGCGGGTACATCCTGCGCCGTCTGATGCGCCGCACGGTCAGGGCGATGCGTCTGCTCGGCGTCGACGAGCCCGTGTTCCCCGAGCTGTTCGCCGCCTCGCGCGACGCGATGAAGTCGGCGTACCCGGTGCTCGAGAAGGACTGGTCCGTCCTGTCGTCGTCCGCCTTCGCCGAGGAGGAGACGTTCCGTCGCACTCTCGTCGCCGGATCGACGATCCTCGACCTCGCGCTCGACGAGACCAGGAAGGGCGGCGGGAAGACGCTCAGCGGACCCGAGGCCTTCCTGCTGCACGACACCTACGGCTTCCCGATCGACCTCACCCTCGAGGTCGCAGAGGAAGCGGGCCTCGATGTCGACCGCGCCGCTTTCGACACGCTCATGCAGGAGCAGCGCCAGCGTGCCAAGGACGACGCCCGCAACCGCAAGCGGCAGCTCGCCGACGTGTCGGTCTACCGTGAGCTGCGTGCCCTGGGCGAGACCGGATTCGACGGCTACACCGCGCTGGAGGTCGAGTCGCGTGTGCTCGGGCTCCTCGTCGACGGTGCGCCGGTGCGCAGTGCATCCGAGGGCCAGATCGCCGAGGTCGTGCTCGCCGAGACGACGCTGTACGCGGAGTCCGGTGGACAGGTGGCCGACAAGGGCACCATCATCGGTCCCGGTTACGCGCTCGAGGTGATCGATGTGCAGAAGCCGGTGCCCGGCCTGATCAGCCACACCGTCGAGGTCACGCGCGGAACCGTCGCCGTCGATGACATCGCCACGACGGTCGTGGCCGCCGCGAACCGCCGTGCCGCGCGTCAGGCGCACTCGGCCACGCACCTCGTGCACGCCGCACTCCGCGACACGCTCGGTCCGACCGCCACGCAGGCGGGCTCGTTGAACCGCGCCGGCTACATGCGCTTCGACTTCTCCTGGTCGCAGGCCCTCTCGGCCGACACCCGCAGCGAGATCGAGGAGATCACGAACCGCGCGGTGCAGGAATCCCTCGAGGTGACCACGCGCATCGTCTCGCTCGACGAGGCCAAGGAAGCCGGAGCCATGGCTCTGTTCGGCGAGAAGTACGGCGACGTCGTGCGCATGGTCGACATCGGCGGTCCCTGGTCGCGAGAGCTCTGCGCCGGAACGCACGTGAGCACGAGCGCGGAGATCGGTCTGGTGAGCCTGGTCGGAGAGTCCTCCGTCGGAGCCTCCAACCGACGTATCGAGGCGCTCGTCGGTGCCGACGCCTTCCGTGAGCTGGCGGCCGAGCGGGCGATCGTCTCGCAGCTCACCAGCTCGCTGAAGACCCCTCGTGAGCAGCTTCCCGAACGCATCGCCGATCTCACGGCGAGCCTGAAGGCGGCGGAGAAGCGCATCGCGCAGTTCGAGGCGAAGGAGCGCGCCGGCCAGGTTCCCTCCATCGTCGAGGCGGCGACGCGCGTCGGGGCGTTCCGCCTCGCGGCGCAGAACCTCGGCGATGTCGCCTCCGCGGATGATGTGCGCGACCTCGTGAACGGCGTCCGCGATCGTCTGGGTTCGGATGCTGCGGTCGTGGCATTGGGGGCCGTGGTCAACGGTCGCCCGGTCGTGGTCGTGGCGACCAACGATGCGGCACGTGCGGCGGGCGCGAAGGCAGGGGCGCTGGCGAAGCGCGCCGCAGGTGTGCTCGGTGGCGGTGGCGGCGGTCGCGACGACGTCGCGCAGGGTGGTGGCGCGGATGCCGCGGCCCTTCCCGCGGCGCTCGAGGCCATCTCACAGGAGCTGCACAGCGCGTGAGCGGCTTCCGCCGCGGTGTGCGGCTCGGCATCGATGTCGGCAGGGCGAGAGTCGGTGTCGCACGCTGCGATCCTGACGGGATGCTCGCCGTCCCGGTCGAGACCGTGCCGCGGGATGACGCATCGATCGATCGCCTCGTGCAGATTGCGGGGGAGTACGACCCCCTGGAATTCGTGGTCGGCCTCCCCGTGAACATGCAGGGTGCCGACACGGCATCGACCACGGACGCGCGGGAGTTCGCCGCTGCCCTTCACACGAGAAGCGGTGTTCCCGTGCGGCTGGTGGACGAGCGTCTCAGCACCGTGAGCGCCCACGCCGCTCTGCGTAGCTCGGGGAGATCTCAGAAGAACTCTCGTAGCATTGTGGATCAGGTCGCCGCCGTGGTGCTTCTGCAGCAGGCGATCGACATGGAGAAGAGCACCGGAAACCCGGCCGGTGCCACCATCTCGCCCGACGAGGAGCACGCCTGACGATGTCTGAACGCGACAGCGCCACCCCCCGGAACGACCCCGATTCCCGCCTGGGCGACCTGTTCGAGAATCTGCCCGATCCCACGAGACAGATCCCGACCGTCGACACCAGCGCCCCCGCGCCCGGGTCGCGCCGCGCCGCTCGTGAGGCCGCTGCCGGCGAGGGGAGCGCGACACCGGCCAGGGGAACGGACGGCACACCCGCTGAGCCTTCGCCCGTTCCGGTGCGTGCCTCGGCCGACGACGCGGTCGCCTCGGATGCGGAGGGTCCCTCTCCGACCCCGGTGCGCGCATCGGCCGACGCCGCAGACACCCCGACCCGCGCCATGCCGCAGGTCGCGCCCGCAGCCATGCCGGCGCCCGCGACCGATGCGCCGGAACCGGTGATCGGCGGAGGACTCGACGATCTCTTCGCTCCGCACGACGACCACGTCCAGGCGAAGCCGAAGAAGAAGAAGCGCCGCAAGGGATGCCTGATCGCACTGATCATCGTGCTCGCGGTCTTCGGCGGTATCGCCGCAGGTGGCGCCTGGGCATGGAGCACCTACGGTGACAAGATCAGCGACGCCCTGGGGTGGGGCGAGTCGAAGGACTACGAGCCGGGCCTCGCGAACGGTGAGGCTCTCGTCACCATCAAGCAGGGCGACACGGGTGGGCCGGTGTCCACCGCGCTCTACGAAGCCGGTGTGACCAAGACCGAAGACGTCTTCTACGACTACATCGTCGACGAGAACCTCGCGGTCACGTTCTATCCGGGCGTGTATCGCCTGCAGAAGAAGATGACGGCGGAGGCCGCGCTCGCGGCGCTCAAGGACGATGCCAACAAGATGGCGAACGCCGTCTCGGTCGCCGAGGGCGGCACGATCGTGTCGTCGCTGCCCGACATGGCGGAGACTCTCGGGCTTCCGCTGGCCGACTTCGAGGCGGCCGTCCAGGACCCCATGGCCTATGGTGTGGACGCGCCGAGCCTGGAGGGCTGGCTCTTCCCCGCGGTGTACGAGTTCGATCCGGGAGTCACCGCGCCCCAGGTCATCCAGCGCATGGTCGATCGCACCCGCGAGTCGCTGAGTGCAGCCGGTGTGCCCGACGCCGATGCCGAACGCATCCTCACGATCGCCTCCATCATCCAGCGCGAGGGGCGTCTCGAGGACTTCCCGAAGGTGTCGCGGGTCATCCAGAACCGTCTCGACATCGACATGAAGCTGCAGATGGACTCCACCGCGCAGTACGGGTACGGATCCCTGCACGAAGGCGTCGTGTCGAGCTCCAAGGAAGCCCTCGAAGACGACAACGACTGGAACACCTACGTACGCACCGGTCTTCCCGCTACACCCATCGCCAGCCCGAGCGATGCCGCCATCAAGGCGGCGATGCAGCCCGCAGACGGTCCGTGGCTGTACTTCGTCACGATCAACCTCGCGACCGGGGAGACGCTGTTCACCCAGACGCTGGCCGAGCACGAGCAGGGGATCGAGAAGTGGCGCGAGTGGTGCCGGGCGAACCCCGATGGCGGCTGCTGAGACGGTGACGCGCTCTCGATTGGCGGTCTGGGGCGACCCGATCGCGCATTCCAAGTCCCCGGATCTGCATGCCGCCGCCTACCGCGTGCTCGGACTCGACTGGGAGTACGGACGACGCCAGGTGTCGGCCGACGACTTCGCGCCGGTGTTCGCTCAGCTCGACGACACCTGGCGCGGTCTCTCGCTGACGATGCCGCTGAAGGAACAGGCATTCCGTGCCGCGGCGACGAGGGATCGTCACGCGGAGCTCACCGGTGCCGTCAACACGCTGCTGATGGGGGAGCACCCCGCCGGGTTCAACACCGACGTGGGCGGGATCGTCGACGCCCTCGCCGAAGCGCGGGTCACCGACGTCGACCGCGTGCGGATACTCGGCGCCGGGGCCACCGCAGCGTCGGCGCTGGTCGCCGCCTCCGAGATCGGCGCGACACGCGCCGATGTGCGGGCGCGGCGTCCCGCGCCCGCGGCCGCACTGGCGGAGCTGGGGGAGAGGCTCGGCATGGTCGTCGATGTCCGATCCTTCGACGCGCCGTCGGAGACCGTCGAGCTGACCTTGGCGACCCTGCCCAGCGGAACCACGCTCCCCGCCGACACGGCGACGGCACTCGCTGCACAGGGTGGGGTGCTCTTCGACGCCGCCTACGCGCCGTGGCCGTCTGCCCTCGCAGCGAGATGGGCCGACGGCGCCACGATCTCCGGGCTCGGGATGCTGCTGCACCAGGCGGTGCGCCAGATCCGTATCTTCCTGCACGGCGATCCCGCCGCCGAACTGCCGGATGAGGTCGCCGTGATCGCGGCGATGCGCGCCGCCATCTGACCCGATCGGCGTCGACGACGAAACGCGGCGCGGTGAGGGTGCGAACCCATGGGAGACTGGAGCAATGCTCCGCGTGCTCACGGCCGGCGAATCGCACGGCCCAGAACTCATCGCCGTCATGGAGGGTCTGCCCTCCGGCGTCCCTGTGTCGTCCGAGGCCATCCAGGCCGACCTCGCTCGCCGCAAGCTCGGCTACGGCCGTGGTTCGCGGATGAAGTTCGAGCAGGACGAGCTGACGATCTCCGGCGGTGTGCGCCACGGCAAGAGCCTCGGCAGCCCGATCGCCCTGCGCATCGGCAACACCGAGTGGCCGAAGTGGATCGAGGTCATGAACCCCGAGCCGGTCGAGCTCACCGACAGGTCCCGCGGACGCAGCGCTCCTCTCACGCGCCCGCGCCCGGGGCACGCCGACCTCGTGGGCATGCAGAAGTACGACTTCGACGAGGCGCGTCCGATCCTCGAGCGTGCGAGCGCCCGTGAGACGGCGGCTCGCGTGGCTCTCGGCGCGATCGCCCGCTCGTTCCTCGGCGAACTCGGCATCCGTCTCGTCAGCCACACCCTCTCGATCGGTCCGGTACGCGTGCCGGAAGGCTCGCCGCTGCCCACCCCGGACGACGTGGACGCGCTCGACGCCGATCCGTTGCGCTGCTTCGACGCAGCGACCTCTGCACTGATGGTCGCCGAGGTCGACGATGCGAAGAAGGACGGCGACACGCTCGGTGGCATCGTCGAGGTTCTCGCCTACGGGCTGCCCCCGGGGCTCGGCTCGCACGTGCACTGGGACCGCCGCCTCGATGCGCGTCTCGCGCAAGCGCTCATGAGCATCCAGGCGATCAAGGGCGTCGAGGTCGGCGACGGCTTCGAGACCACGCGTCGTCGCGGTTCGGCGGCGCACGACGAGCTCTTCGCCACCGCCGACGGCATCACCCGCGGCTCCGACAGGGCCGGCGGGACCGAGGGCGGCATGTCGACCGGCACCGTGCTGCGTGTGCGCGCCGGGATGAAGCCGATCGCCACCGTCCCGCATGCCCTGCGCACGATCGACGTCGCCACCGGAGACGACGCCACGGCCCACCACCAGCGCTCCGACGTGTGCGCCGTGCCGGCAGCCGGCGTCGTCGCCGAAGCGATGGTCGCGGTCGAGCTGGCCAACGCCGTGCTGGAGAAGTTCGGCGGCGACAGCATCCGCGAGACGCGTCGCAATCTCGAAGGATACCTGGCCGGCATCCCGGCCGAGCTGCGCACGACCCCTGCGTCCGAGGCGGCGCTCATCGCGCATGACGAGCGCGGCTGATCCGCTGACGCTGGTGCTGGTGGGCCCGATGGCCGCCGGCAAGACCAGCGTCGGAAGACGCGTCGCGCGTCGGCTCGGCGTCGCCTTCATCGACACCGACAAGCGCATCGTCGCCGCGCACGGGCCCATCCCCGCCATCTTCGAGGAGCACGGGGAGGCGCATTTCCGCGCCCTCGAGTGCGCCGCCGTCGCCGAGGCGCTGTCCGAGGGTGGAGTGATCTCCCTCGGCGGTGGTGCCGTGACGGAGGCGGCCACCCGAGATCTGCTCGCGGAGCATCCGGTCGTGTTCCTGACCGTCAGTCCCGATGCGGTCGCCGACCGGCTGCGCGGCAGCAATCGCCCGCTGCTGGCGGGAGAGGATCCGCTGGAGCGGTGGAAGAAGATCTTCGAGGAGCGTCGGGGGTGGTACGCCGAGGTGTCATCGGCGACCTTCGACACCTCACGTCGTCCGATGCAGAAGATCGCGGACGAGATCGTGGCATGGAGGAGAGAGCAGCGATGAGCACGACGACCATCAACGTCACCGGAAACGACGCCTACGACATCACGATCGGACGGGGGATCCTCGATCGGGTCTCCGCCGCCGTCGCGCCGGGGGTGCGCAAGATCCTCGTCGTGCACCCGCCGACGCTCGCCGCACGAGCCGCGGAACTGCGCGATCGTCTTCTCGCCGACACCTCCGACGGGCCGCGCGATGTGCTGCTCGCCGAGATCCCGGATGCGGAGCAGGGCAAGCGCATCGAAGTCGCGGCCTTCTGCTGGCAGGTCATGGGTCAGGCTGATTTCACACGCAGCGACGCGATCATCGGGTACGGCGGCGGCTCTGTCACCGACCTCGCCGGTTTCGTCGCGGCCACCTGGCTCCGCGGCGTGCAGCTCATCCAGGTGCCGACCACGGTGCTCGGACTCGTCGACGCCGCCGTCGGAGGCAAGACCGGGGTGAACACGGCGGAGGGCAAGAACCTCGTCGGCGCGTTCTGGGCGCCGCGTGCGGTCATCGGCGACCTCGACGAGCTCGCCAGCCTGAGCCCGAACGAGGCGACGGCGGGCTTCGCCGAGGTCGTGAAGGCCGGGTTCATCTGGGCGCCGGAGATCCTCGACATCATCGAAGCAGACCCTGCTCGTGCTGTGGACCCCACGACCGAGGAGTTCCGTCGCGCCATCGAGCTCGCGATCGACATGAAGGCCAAGGTCGTGTCCGACGACTTCCGCGAGGCCGGCCTTCGCGAGATCCTCAACTACGGCCATACACTCGGCCACGCGATCGAGCACGCCGAGAGGTACCGCTGGCGTCACGGCGCCGCCATCTCGGTCGGGATGCTGTACGCCGCAGAGCTCTCCCGCCTCGCCGGCCGATTGTCCGACGACGCCGCCGAGCGCCACCGCACCGTCCTCGAGTCCTTGGGACTTCCCACCTCCTACCGTGCCGGTGCCTGGCCGCAGCTGCTCGCCACGATGCAGCGCGACAAGAAGAGCCGCGGCGGGATGCTGCGCTTCATCCTGCTCGACGACATCGCCAAGCCCACCGTGCTGCAGGCTCCGGATGAGTCGCTGCTGTTCGCGGCCTACCAGGAGGTCGGGGAGTGAGCCGGCGGATCCTCCTCGTCAACGGGCCGAACCTGAATCTCCTCGGCACCCGCGAGCCCGAGGTGTACGGCACCGCGACGCTCGCAGACGTGGAACGGATCACCCGTACGGCGGCGGCCGAGCTCGGCTTCGAGGTGCGTGCAGTGCAGAGCAATCACGAAGGGGTGCTGATCGACGCGATCCACGCCGCGCGGGACGACTGTGCGGCCATCGTGATCAACCCCGGGGGACTCACCCACACCTCGGTGGTGCTCCGCGACGCGCTCACCGGAGTGTCTCTGCCGTTCGCCGAGGTGCACATCTCCGATGTCTACGCGCGTGAGCAGTTCCGCCACCACTCGTACCTCGACGACGTCGCCGCCGTGCGCGTCGTCGGGCGCGGTGTCGACGGCTACGCGGACGCCGTGCGACAGCTCGCAGCACTCATCCCTTAGAATCGACTGTCGGTCTCGTCCGACCCCGCAGACACACGAACGGAACTCGCAGCGCATGGCATCTACCGCAGACATCAAGAACGGCGTCGTCCTCAGCATCGACGGGCAGCTCTGGAGCGTCATCGAGTTCCAGCACGTCAAGCCCGGCAAGGGTGGTGCCTTCGTGCGCACCAAGCTGAAGAACGTCGTCTCGGGCAAGACCGTCGACCGCACCTACAACGCGGGCGCGAAGATCGAGATCGAGAACGTCGACCGCCGCGACTACACGTACCTGTACACCGACGGTGACGGCTACGTCTTCATGGACCAGACCGACTTCGACCAGATCACCGTCGGCGCCGCGACAGTCGGCGACGCGAAGCACTTCCTGCTCGAGAACCAGCAGGTGACGATCGCGATGAACAACGGAAACCCGCTGTACATCGACCTTCCCGCGTCCGTGATCCTCGAGGTCACCTACACCGAGCCGGGCCTGCAGGGCGACCGCTCCTCGGCCGGCACCAAGCCCGCCACGCTCGAGACCGGCTACGAGATCCAGGTGCCGCTGTTCCTCGAGACCGGCACCAAGGTCAAGGTCGACACCCGCACGGGTGACTACCTCGGCCGCGAGAAGTAAGGCGTGGGCGCCCGGACGAAGGCGCGCAAGCGCGCTCTCGACATTCTCTTCTCCGCCGATGTGCGCGGTGACGATCTCGCCGTGACGCTCGCCGCCGAGGCCAAGCGCGCCGCGAGCGAGCCCGCGCGTGAGGCCTCCTGGCTCTATGCGCGCGAGATCGTCGACGGCATCATCGACTCCCGTGACGAGATCGACGAGCAGATCACGACGCACAGCAGGGACTGGAAGCTGGAGCGGATGCCCGCGGTGGACCGCGCGCTGCTGCGCATCGCGGTGTGGGAGATCCTGTACAACGACGAGGTGCCGACCGCCGTCGCGATCGATGAGGCCGTCGAACTCGCGAAGGAGTTCTCGACCGACGACTCCGGTGCATTCGTGCACGGTGTCCTCGCACGGGTGGCCCGCTCCGCCTGATCCGTCCGAGACGGGGCACTGTCGGCGGTGTGATTGTCGGCGGTGCCGGAGAGGATGGCAGCATGTCCCTCTCCCGTGATCCGTCCCCTCCGGAGGGATCGGCGGCGGATTGGCGGAGCATCCTCGGTTCCGCGCGCGATGACGCCGACACGGCGCTCGCGCTCGGCGTCGAACTCCGTGTGCGCGATGGTCGCGGGGCCAACCCGTGGGCCTCGCGTCCGCAGCGCACGGCGACCGCCCGTGACGTCGGGAAGCGCACGGGCGAGATCCTGCTCGGCATCCGCCCGCTCGAGCGGAGCGCGTCGACCGGTGCCTGGGTTCAGGGCGCGGCCACGTGGGACGCGGTGCGCCGTTCCCCCACGCAGTACGGGCGCGATCGCTCGCGGTGGTTCGCTGACCTGCTCAGCATCGCTCGCGACACGCTGCTGTCGGGCACGGCCGGTGATTGGCTGGTCGCCGATCTGATCGAGTCCGGGCTCTTCTGGGGGCATCTGCGCGCCGGCGCGGAGGTCGGCATCCCCCTCGTCGCCACGCAGAAGAGCACCACTGTCGTGCTCGCCGGCGATGCCGCGATCCGGGCGACGGTCGGGCGAGACGACGGGGACGGGATCGTCGTGCGTCCCGACATCACGATCGATGGTCGCGGTGCAGAGCCCTTCGCCGTCCAGACGATCGGCCACAGCGGCGTGTACGAGATCGCGCAACAGGGGAGCAGCATCCGGGTCACCCTCGCCGAGGTGCCGATCAGCGAGCCCGTCCATGCCCTTCTCGCCGCCAGGACCGGGCTGGCGGTGCCGGCCCGTGACGAGGCCGCCTTCTTCCGTGATGCGTATCCGCTGCTCGCGCGCCGCATCGAGGTGCGCCCTGTCGGCCGGATCGAGCTGCCGGCGCTGCCCGCACCCCGAGCGGTGATCACGCTGTCCTTCCGCCGCGGCGACACGGTCACCTACGCCCTCGAGTGGGAGTATCGCGGGTTCGGGCGGGTGCCGTTCTCTCCCAGCGGCGACGCGGTACGCGACGTCGCGGCCGAGGATGCGCTCCGGGACACGCTGCGGTCCGTCTGGAGAGAGCACCTGGGCGAGGAGCTCACCGCGACCGGCTCCTTCCACGACGTCGCCGCCGCCGAGTTCGTCACCCGCACGGTGCCTGCGCTCGAGGCCGAGGGCGTCACGGTCAGCGTCGAGGGCCGTCGCAAGAGCTACCACGAGCTCACGGGCGAGCCGGAGATCACCGTCTCGACCGTCGAGAGCAGCGATCCCGACTGGTTCGATCTGGGGATCCTGGTCAAGATCGACGGGCGCACCATCCCGTTCGAGCCGCTGTTCACGGCGCTCAGCAAGGGGCGCAACAAGCTCCTCCTGGTCGACGGCAGCTACTTCTCGCTGAATCACCGTGCGCTCGATCGCCTCCGGGAACTGATCGACGAGTCCGGCGCGCTCGACGAGTGGGAGACCGGTCCGCGGATCAGTCGGTACCAGACCGATCTCTGGGAGGAGTTCGAAGACCTCGCCGATGAGGCGATCCCCGCCGTCTCGTGGCGTGCGACCGCCGACGGTCTGCGCGCGGCCACCTCGGTGCCCCCGGTCGCTGTGCCGTCGGGCATCACGGCCGAACTCCGCCCCTATCAGAAGGAGGGTCTCGACTGGCTCGCCTTCCTGTGGAGCCATCGCCTGGGAGGCATCCTCGCCGACGACATGGGGCTCGGCAAGACGCTCCAGCTCCTGGCCCTCATCGTGCATGCGCGAGAGGCGGGGGAGCGGCGACCCTTCCTCGCCGTCGTGCCGACATCGGTCCTCGCCACCTGGCGCAGCGAGGCCGAGCGCTTCGCGCCCACGCTCCGGGTGCGGCTCCGCGGAAACACCCAGGGTCCCTCGGTCGACGCCAGCATCCGCGACGTCGATCTCCTCATCACCACCTATGCCGTCGCCCGGCTCGACGAGGCCGAGTACGCGCGCGTCGAGTGGGCCGGACTCCTCCTGGACGAGGCGCAGTTCGTCAAGAACCCGGCGACCAAGCTGCATCGCGCCATCGCCTCGTTCCGCGCGGATGTGACGTTCGCGGTCACCGGAACGCCGATGGAGAACAGCCTGAGCGAGCTGTGGGCGCTGTTGAAGCTCACCGCTCCGGGTCTCTTCGCCTCGGCGCGGAAGTTCCGCGAGCAGTACATCCAACCCATCGAGCAGGGGAAGGTCCCCGAGAACGAAGAGGGCGGCGCCTACCGTCAGCGTCGCCTCGAGCAGCTTCGTCGGCGGATCCGGCCGCTGCTGCTGCGACGCACGAAGGAGCTCGTGGCACCCGACCTGCCGGCGAAGCAGGAGCAGATCCTCGAGGTCGAGCTCAGCTCCTCCCACCGGGCGCTCTACGACGTCGTGCTGCAGCGCGAACGGCAGAAGGTGCTCGGCCTGCTGGAAGATCTCGACCGCAACCGCTTCATCGTGTTCCGATCGCTCACCCTGATGCGCATGCTCAGCCTGGCCCCGGGGCTCATCGACGCCGCGGATGCGAAGATCGGCTCGCGCAAGCTCGATGTGCTGCTCGAGCGCGTGATCGAGTTGCAGGCCGAAGGGCATCGCGCGCTCGTGTTCAGCCAGTTCACGTCGTTCCTCGACCTCGCCGCGGCCCGCCTCGACGCCGCCGGCATCCCCTACGCGCACCTGGACGGGTCGACGCGCCACCGCCAGAAGGTCGTCGAGAGCTTCACGTCGGGAGTGCAACCGGTCTTCCTGATCAGCCTCAAGGCCGGCGGATTCGGCCTCACCCTGACCGAGGCCGACTACGTCTTCCTGCTCGATCCGTGGTGGAATCCGGCGGCCGAGGCGCAGGCCGTCGATCGCACGCACCGCATCGGTCAGGACAGCCAGGTGTTCGTCTACCGGATGATCTCCACCGGCACGATCGAGGAGAAGGTGCTCGACCTGCAGCGCCGCAAGGCGCGGCTGTTCACGGCCGTGCTCGACGATGAGGCGCTGTTCGCGCAGTCGCTCTCCGCAGACGACATCCGTGGACTGTTCGAGAGCTGACCGGATTACTCACGGCCGGGTCGACCGGGCGCACAGGGAGCCGTCGGTACAATCGAACGGTTCACTTTCGGGAGGAATGCAATGCGGATCACGGGACTCGGCCACGCCGGGATGTTCATCGAGACGGTCGGCGGGAACATCATCTGCGACCCGGTCCTCGGACCCTCGTTCTACGGATCCTGGTTCCCGTTCCCCGACAACCGCGGTCTGGACTGGGAGCGCTTCGGACGCGAGGCCGATTTCCTCTGGATCTCGCACCGGCACCGCGACCACTTCGACCCGCGGCTCCTGGAGCGCTACATCCGCAAGGACATCGAGGTGCTGCTTCCGGAGTATCCGACCGACGACCTCGAGAAGGACATCCGCGCCCTCGGCTACACGAACATCACCTACGCTCCTGCCGGCCAGGTGATCCAGCGCGGTGAGCTCAAGATGATGATCACGCCGCTGCGCGCGCCCAGCGACGGCCCCATCGGCGACTCCTCCCTGAGTGTCGACGACGGCACCGGCTCGATGCTGAACCAGAACGACTCGCACCCGCTCGACCTCGAGAAGCTGCTCGACTTCGGCAAGCCCGACGCCTACTTCACCCAGGTGTCCGGTGCGATCTGGTGGCCCATGGTCTACGACCTGCCGCTGGACGCCAAGCAGAACTTCGCCCGGCTCAAGCGCGAGGCGCAGAACAAGCGCGCGATGTACTACATCGAGAAGGTCGATGCCCCGCACGTCTTCCCGATGGCAGGGCCCCCCATGTTCCTGCGTGACGACCTGTTCGACTTCAACGGTCTCGGCAAGAACGGCGAGTCGATCTTCACGGACCAGAAGCAGTTCCTCGCGCACATGAAGGAGCTCGCGCCGCAGTACGACGGTCAGCTCTTCATCCCCGGCACGGTCGTCACGATCGACGGGGGAGAGGTCACGAGTGAGCAGACGCTCTACACCGAGGCCGAGATCGCGCACATCTTCGATGAGAAGTGGGAGTACCTCGAGGAACAGCGCGCGAGCCGACAGCAGGAGATCCGCGACGAGGAGGCGTCTCGTGCCGAGATCATCCCGCCCGCAGAGATGCTCGAGGCGATCAAGACCTGGTGGGAACCGCTGCTGAAGAAGTCCCGCACCATCCGGCTCGGTGTCGGCGGTTGCGTGCGCTTCCGCATCGGCGAGCTCGACATGGTGGTCGACTTCCCCCGCGCGAAGGTCCGCGAGTACGCGGGCGAGGAGTGCGTGTACTGGTACACGATCCCCGCCGACCTGGTCTCGACGAACATCGTCGATCACGAGATCGACTGGTCCAACTCGATCTTCCTCTCGATGCAGTTCTCGGTGGGCCGCAGCGGCAAGTTCAACGAGTTCCTCACCACGTTCCTCAAGTGCCTCTCGGTCGATCGGATCGAGTACGTGGAGAACTGGTACCAGGAGCAGACCGACCAGACCGAAGATACCGAGATCGGCGACTGGGTCGTTCAGCGCCGCTGCCCGCACCTGCGCGCCGACCTCACCCGCACGGGCACGGTCGACGAGGACGGCATCCTCACGTGCAGCATGCACGACTGGAAGTGGGATCTGAAGACCGGCCGCTGCCTCTCCACCGCCGGCCACCCGATCCGCTCGTCGAAGATCGACGAGGTCACCGATCCGGTCCTGCAGGAAGCGAGCTGATCCGCCGGAGCCTGCGCTCCGATAGACTTTCGTCACAAGCAACCTTTAACACCGTCCTGTGAGGCGGAGAAGGGAGCGGCCGATGAGCATGCGCACTGTGCTGCACGAAGCCGACATCTCACGAGCGCTGACCCGTATCGCGCACGAGATCCTCGAATCCAATCGAGGTGCCGAGAACCTCGTCCTGCTGGGCATTCCGACCCGCGGCGTCACTCTCGCCCATCGCCTCGGCCTGCTGATCAGCGAGATCGCGCAGCAGTCCGTCCCGGTCGGCGCGCTCGATGTCACGCTCTTCCGCGACGACCTCGCCAAGCACCCGACGCGTTCCCCGCGGCCCACCGAGATCCCGGTGGGCGGAATCGACGGCAAGACGGTCGTGCTCGTCGATGACGTGCTCTTCTCCGGCCGCAGCATCCGTGCCGCTCTCGACGCCATCCAGTCGATCGGACGCCCCGCCGTCGTGCGCCTGGCGATCCTCGTCGACCGCGGACACCGCGAGCTCCCGATCCGCCCGGACTTCATCGGCAAGAACATCCCCTCCGCCCGCACCGAGCGGGTCAACGTGCGCCTCTTCGAGAACGACGGGGCCGAGGAGGTGACGATCGGCGAATGAGACACCTCCTCGATACCCGCACCCTCGATCGGGCGACCGCCCTGCGCATCCTCGATGTCGCCGAGGACATGTCCGACACGCAGTCGCGTGAGGTCAAGAAGCTCCCGACGCTGCGCGGCAAGACCGTGGTGAACCTCTTCTTCGAGGATTCGACACGCACCCGCATCTCGTTCGAGGCCGCCGCCAAGCGCCTCTCCGCCGATGTCATCAACTTCGCGGCGAAGGGTTCCAGCGTCTCGAAGGGCGAGAGCCTGAAGGACACCGCGCAGACGCTCGAGGCCATCGGCGCCGACGCGGTCGTGGTCCGCCACCCCGGATCCGGCGCCCCGCAGACGCTCGCCACCAGCGGCTGGATCTCCGCCGGCGTCGTCAACGCCGGAGACGGCACGCACGAGCACCCGACGCAGGCCCTGCTCGACGCCTTCACCATCCGCAAGCGCCGCTTCGGCGCCGAGAGCCGCGGTCGCGATCTGAGCGGACTGCGGGTCGTGATCGTCGGCGACGTGCTGCATTCGCGGGTCGCCCGCTCCAACGTCTGGCTGCTCACCACGCTCGGAGCAGAGGTCACCCTGGTCGCGCCGCCGACCTTGGTTCCCCAGAACGTGTCGCTCTGGCCGGTCCGCGTGGTCTACGACCTCGATGAGGCTCTGGCCGAGGACCCGGACGCGGTGATGATGCTGCGCATCCAGCTGGAACGCATGAACGCCGCATATTTCCCGACTGAGCGGGAGTATTCCCGTCGATGGGGTCTGGACGCACGGCGTGTGGCCGGTCTTCCGGCAGGTAGCATTGTCATGCACCCCGGACCCATGAACCGGGGACTGGAGATCTCCTCCGAAGCTGCCGATTCCCCCCGCTCGACGGTGCTGGAACAGGTCACGAACGGGGTCTCCGTCCGCATGGCGGTGCTGTACCTGCTGCTGGCAGGAGAACGAGACGACGAACGAGGGGGAGACCTGTGAACGAGACCCTCGTCATCACCGGTGCACAGCTGCTCGGAGCCGAGAGCGCCGATATCATGATCGAAGACGGCCGGATCGCCGAGATCGGCACCGGGCTCACGCGCTCCGGCGCGCGCGTCATCGACGCGGCAGGGCTGGTCGCCCTTCCGGGCCTCGTCGACCTGCACACGCATCTGCGCGAGCCCGGCTACGAGGCTTCCGAGACGATCCTCACGGGAACGAGGGCGGCGGCTGCCGGTGGCTTCACCGCTGTGTTCGCGATGCCCAACACCTCGCCGGTCGCCGACACCGCCGGCGTCGTCGAGCAGGAGCTCGCGCTCGGCGAAGCGGCCGGCTACGCCACGGTGCAGCCCATCGGCGCCGTGACGGTCGGGCAGAAGGGCGAGCGCCTCGCCGAGCTGGGAGCGATGGCCACGTCCCGCGCACAGGTCCGCGTCTTCAGCGACGACGGCTTCTGCGTGTTCGATCCGCTCATCATGCGCCGCGCGCTGGAGTACGTGAAGTCGTTCGACGGCGTCATCGCCCAGCATGCGCAGGACCCCCGCCTCACCGAGGGCGCGCAGATGAACGAGGGCACGGTCTCGGCCGAGCTCGGCCTGGCCGGATGGCCCGCCGTCGCCGAGGAGTCGATCATCGCCCGCGACGTGCTGCTGGCCGAGCACGTCGGATCGCGGCTGCACGTGTGCCACCTCTCGACCGCGGGCTCGGTGGACATCATCCGCTGGGCCAAGAAGCGCGGCATCAACGTCACCGCCGAGGTCACCCCTCACCACCTGCTCCTCACCGACGAGCTCGTGCGCGGGTACGACGCGCGCTACAAGGTCAATCCTCCGCTGCGTAGGGAAGAGGATGTGCTCGCCGTGCGCGAGGGCCTCGCCGACGGCACGATCGACATCGTCGCCACCGACCACGCGCCGCACCCGAGCGAGCACAAGGCGTGCGAGTGGCAGGCCGCGGCGAACGGTATGGTGGGGCTGGAGAGCGCCCTGCGCGTCGTGCACCAGTCGATGGTGCAGACCGGGCTTCTCGAGTGGTCGGACATCGCGCGGGTGATGAGCGCAGCACCGGCACGGATCGGGCGACTGGCAGGTCACGGCACACCGCTCGAGGTCGGTCAGCCCGCCCAGATCACGCTCTACGACGCCTCGGTCGACGGCGTGTTCACGGAAGCCGACCTCCACGGTCGGAGCGTGAACTCGCCCTACCTCGGCCGCGACCTCCCCGGACGCGTGCAGTACACGATCCACGGCGGTGTCCTCACCGTCGACGGCGGAAGCGTCGTCGAGGAGCTTCGCGCATGAGCGCTCGGGACCTCGCCGTCGCGATCACGATCGCGGTCGCGCTCCTGGTGCTGCTGGTGATGCTCCTGGCCTGGCGACGACGAATCCGCCGCGACTCCGTGTTCACGGCCCCGCTGGGGGTTCCGGAGCACGCGGAGGTCTTCCGCCGCGACGGGGTGCTCTACGTGTCGACGACACGGCACGAGCAGCCGCTCGAGCGTCTCGCGGTGTCGCCTCTCGCGTACCGGGCCCGTGGTGAGCTGGCGGTCACGGATCGCGGCATCGCCCTCTGCCTCGATGGCGCGCCGACGGTCTTCCTCGCGAACGACCGCCTCGTCGCCATCGACCGCGCCACGGTCACGATCGACCGCGTCGTGGAGCCCGGCGGCCTCGTGCGCCTCGCCTGGAGCATCGACGACGACACGGTCGTCGACAGCTATCTGCGCCTCGCCACCGGCGACCCTCAGAATCTCATCTCCGACCTGCAGCGGCTCGTCCCCGCCGCCCCCGACACAGGAGCAACGTCATGACCCTTTCGACATCCTCCGGGCAGGCCTCCGCGGCCCAGCTCCCCGATCCCGCCGTCCTGGTCCTGGAAGACGGCACCCGACACATCGGACGCGCCTACGGCGCGCGCGGTCGCACACTGGGCGAAGTCGTCTTCGCGACCGGCATGTCCGGATACCAGGAGACCATCACCGATCCCTCCTACGCGGGACAGATCGTCCTGCAGACGGCACCGCACATCGGCAACACCGGCATGAACGATGAAGATGCCGAATCGCGCCGCATCTGGGTCGCCGGCTACATCGTGCGCGACCCTTCGCGCGTCGTGTCGAATTGGCGGGCGAACGCCTCGCTCGACGACGTGCTCGTCGAGGACGGAGTCGTCGGCATCAGCGGCATCGACACCCGTTCGATCACCCGGCACATCCGCTCGGCCGGCTCCATGCGCGGGGGGATCTTCTCCGGGGCAGATGCGGCGCTCGACCCGCAGGAGCAGGTGCGCATCGTCCGCGAAGCTCCCGAGATGGCGGGACGCAATCTGTCCGCCGAGGTCTCCGTCGACGTCGCGACCGTGACGACCGCCATGGGCGAGCGCATCGGCAACCTCGCCGTGCTCGATCTCGGTGTGAAGCAGGCGACGATCGACAACCTCGCCGCTCGCGGCTTCGAGGTGCACGTGCTGCCGCAGAGCGCGACGATCGACGACATCCGTGCGGTCGATCCCGTCGCGGTGTTCTACTCGAACGGTCCCGGAGACCCCGCGGCGTCCGGTGATCACGTCGAGCTGCTGCGCTCGGTGCTCGATGCGGGGTTGCCGTTCTTCGGGATCTGCTTCGGCAACCAGCTGCTCGGGCGCGCCCTGGGCCTCGGCACCTACAAGCTGCCGTTCGGGCACCGCGGCATCAACCAGCCGGTGCTGGACAAGCAGACCGGCAGGGTCGAGATCACGGCGCACAACCACGGCTTCGCGGTCGAGGCTCCGATCGAGGGCACCTTCGACAGCCCGAACGGCTACGGCAAGGTCGAGGTCAGCCACGTCGGCCTCAACGACAACGTGGTCGAGGGACTCCGCGCCCTCGACATCCCCGCCTTCTCGGTGCAGTACCACCCCGAGGCCGCAGCGGGCCCGCACGACGCCAACTACCTCTTCGACAGGTTCCGCGACCTCGTCATCGCAAGCCAGAAGGACTCCAAGTAATGCCCAAGCGCGACGACATCAATTCCGTCCTCGTCATCGGCTCCGGCCCGATCGTCATCGGTCAGGCGTGCGAGTTCGACTACTCCGGCACCCAGGCGTGCCGCGTGCTGCGCGAGGAGGGCGTCCGGGTCATCCTGGTCAACTCCAACCCGGCCACGATCATGACCGATCCCGACTTCGCCGATGCGACCTACATCGAGCCGATCACGTGGCAGGTCATCGAGACGATCATCGCCAAGGAGCGGCCCGACGCGATCCTGCCGACGCTCGGCGGGCAGACCGCGCTGAACGCCGCGATCGAGCTGCACAACCACGGCATCCTCGAGAAGTACGACGTCGAGCTCATCGGCGCCAGCTTCGAGGCGATCAACAAGGGCGAGGATCGTCAGATCTTCAAGCAGCTGGTCCTCGATGCGGGGGCCGACGTGGCGGACTCGCGCATCGCGCACACGATGGATGAGGTGCTGGCGGCCGCCGATGAGCTCGGCTACCCGATGGTGGTCCGTCCGAGCTTCACGATGGGGGGCCTCGGCTCCGGATTCGCGTACGACGAGGAGGATCTGCGTCGCATCGCCGGCGCGGGCCTGCGCGACTCGCCCACCACCGAGGTGCTCCTGGAGGAGTCCATCCTCGGCTGGAAGGAGTACGAGCTCGAGCTCATGCGCGACACTGCCGACAACACGGTCGTCGTCTGCTCGATCGAGAACGTCGACCCCGTCGGCGTGCACACGGGCGACTCGATCACGGTCGCTCCCGCACTCACCCTCACCGACCGCGAGTACCAGAAGATGCGCGACATCGGCATCGACATCATCCGCGCCGTCGGCGTCGACACCGGCGGTTGCAACATCCAGTTCGCGGTGGACCCGACCAACGGTCGCATCATCGTCATCGAGATGAACCCGCGCGTCTCGCGCTCCAGCGCTCTGGCGTCCAAGGCCACCGGATTCCCGATCGCCAAGCTCGCAGCCAAGCTGGCCCTGGGCTACCGTCTCGACGAGATCCCGAACGACATCACGGGTGTCACGCCGGCGAGCTTCGAGCCGACGCTCGACTACGTCGTCGTGAAGGTTCCGCGCTTCGCGTTCGAGAAGTTCCCGGCCGCCGACGCGACGCTGACCACGACCATGAAGTCCGTGGGCGAGGCCATGGCGATCGGCCGCAACTACGCGACAGCCCTGCAGAAGGCGCTCCGCTCGCTGGAGAAGCGCGGATCGAGCTTCCACTGGGGCGCCGAGGAGCGCTCGGTGGAGGAGCTTCTCGAGATCTCGAAGGTTCCGACGGACGGCCGGATCGTGACGCTGCAGCAGGCGCTGCGCAAGGGCGCGACGGTCGAGCAGGCTTTCGACGCGACGGCGATCGACCCGTGGTTCCTCGACCAGATCGTGCTGATCAACGAGGTCGCAGAGATCGTGCGCACCGCGTCCGAGCTCGACGCGGCGACTCTTCGCTACGCCAAGGAGCACGGCTTCTCCGACGCGCAGCTCGCCGAGCTCCGCGGCATCTCCGAAGCGGAGGTCAGGGGCGTGCGTCACGGCCTCGGCATCCGCCCGGTGTACAAGACGGTCGACACCTGCGCCGGCGAGTTCCCCGCCCTCACCCCGTACCACTACTCGAGCTACGACTTCGAGACCGAGGCCGCGCCGTCGGATCGCACCAAGGTGGTCATCATCGGCTCCGGACCGAACCGCATCGGCCAGGGCGTCGAGTTCGACTACTCGTGCGTGCACGCGTCGTTCGCGCTGTCGGATGCCGGGTTCGAGACCGTCATGGTCAACTGCAACCCGGAGACGGTCTCGACCGACTACGACACCTCTGACCGCCTGTACTTCGAGCCGCTGACGCTCGAGGACGTGCTGGAGGTGCTCGACGCCGAAGCCGCGAGCGGCACCATCCTCGGTGTCGTGTGCCAGCTCGGCGGGCAGACGCCGCTCGGACTCGCGAAGGGCATCGAGGCCGCCGGTTACACCGTTCTCGGAACCAGCCCCGAGGCGATCGACCTGGCGGAGGAACGCGAGCTCTTCTCCCGTCTGCTCGATGACGCAGGTCTCGTCGCGCCGCGCAACGGCACCGCGATCGATGTCGAAGGCGCCGTACGTATCGCCGAGGAGATCGGCTACCCGGTGCTGGTGCGTCCGAGCTTCGTGCTGGGCGGCCGCGGCATGGAGATCGTCTACGACACCGCGTCGCTGCGCGACTACTTCGTGCGCACCGCGGGGGAGGTCGTCATCGAGGAGGGCAAGCCCCTTCTCGTCGATCGCTTCCTCGACGACGCGATCGAGCTCGACGTCGACGCGCTCTACGACGGAACCGACCTGTACATCGGCGGCGTCATGGAGCACCTCGAAGAGGCCGGCATCCACTCGGGCGACTCCAGCTGCACGCTGCCGCCGGTCTCGCTCGGCCGCACCGACGTCGACCGGGTACGCGAGGCCACACTCGCGATCGCCGAGGGCGTGGGAGTGCGTGGACTGCTCAACGTGCAGTTCGCCATCAGCGCCGGAGTGCTCTACGTGATCGAGGCGAACCCGCGTGCGAGCCGCACCGTGCCGTTCGTGTCGAAGGCGCTCGGTATCCCCATGGCCAAGGCGGCGAGCCGCGTGATGACCGGTTCCACGATCGCGGAGCTGCGCGCGGAGGGCCTGCTTCCCGAGCAGGACGGCTCCCGCGTCCCGCTCGACGCACCGGTGTCGGTCAAGGAGGCCGTGCTCCCGTTCAAGCGGTTCCGCACCGCCGACGGCAAGACGGTCGACTCGGTGCTCGGACCGGAGATGCGCTCCACCGGTGAGGTCATGGGCATCGACCGCGACTTCCCGACAGCGTTCGCGAAGAGCCAGGCGGCGGCCTATGGCGGCATGCCCACGTCGGGAACCGTGTTCATCTCGGTCGCCGACTCGGACAAGCGTGCGGTCATCCTGCCCGCGCACCGCCTGCAGCAGCTCGGCTTCACGATCGTCGCGACCGAGGGCACAGCCGAGATCCTCTCGCGCAACGGCATCGCCGTCACGGTCGTCGAGAAGTACAGTGCGACGCAGGAGTCCGGGGCCAAGAACATCGTCGACCTCATCAACGAGGGCGCGATCGACATCGTCGTGAACACTCCGTCCGGCGGCGCCGCTCGCGCCGACGGCTACGAGATCCGCGCCGCAGCGGTGGCCGCCGACAAGGCCCTGTTCACCACGATGGCCGTGCTCGGTGCCGCCGTGAGCGGGATGGACGCCGCCCACGAGGGCTTCCAGGTGAAGAGCCTCCAGGAGTACGCGCTGGACCGGAAGGCGGCGCTGTGAGCGAACGCTTCGGCGAGCGGGTGCGCTCCGCCCTCCGGGCGAAGGGACCGCTCTGCGTCGGCATCGACCCCCACGCCGCGCTGCTCGCGGCGTGGGGGTTGACCGACGACGCGCAGGGGGTCCGTGAGTTCGGCCTGCGCACGGTCGAGGCAGCCGCAGGGAAGGTCGCCGTCGTGAAGCCGCAGGTGTCGTTCTTCGAGCGCTTCGGCTCTCGAGGCATCGCGGCGCTCGAAGATGTTCTGGCCGCTGCGCGCGCTGCAGGACTGATCGTGATCGCCGACGCCAAGCGGGGCGACATCGGATCGACGATGGACGACTACGCGCGTGCGTGGCTCACGCCGGGTTCGCCGCTGGAGACCGATGCCCTCACCGTGAGCCCGTTCCTCGGGGTGGGTGCTCTCGACGGGACTTTCGCCGTGGCCGAGAAGAACGGAAAGGGCCTGTTCGTGCTGGCGGCGACCAGTAACCCCGAGGCGGAAGGGCTGCAGCGGTCCACGGACTCCGACGGCATCACGGTGTCGGCAGCGGTCATCTCCGAGGTCTCTGCGCGCAACGCCGAGTCGTCTGCCGCGGGGGAGTGGGGGAGCTTCGGATTCGTCATCGGCGCCACCGTCGACTGGACCAGGGCCGGTATCGAGCCTTTCACGCCGGCAGCACCGATCCTTGCTCCCGGTTTCGGTGCACAGGGAGCCACGCCGGCTGATCTCCGCCCGCGTTTCGGGACGATGTCGGCGGCTGTGATCGCGAGTGAGAGCCGCAGCATCCTCTCGGCCGGTCCGGCCGATCTGATGGAGGCCATCTCCGCACGTGCGGCCGAGTATCGCGAGGTGGCCGGTGTCTGACGCACAGCGCACGGTCCCCGAGGTCGACAGGGCTGCAGCGGCGCGCCGCGCCGTGGAGCGTCGCCGCGCCAGGGCCTCGGTCAAGCGCGACCTCACGATGCGCGTGGTGACACCGCAGGCCGTTCTTCATCGTGCGAGCGCCGACGCCGATTCGGTGGAGGGCTCGATGCGCATCACCGACTTCCTGCTGGCACTTCCCGCGATCGGCGCTGGCAAGCGCGACCGGGTGCTCGAAGAGCTGCACATCTCGCCGGTCAAGCGTCTCGGTGGTCTCGGCGCGCGCCAGCGCCGGGTGCTGGAGTCGTGGCTCGACTCGCGCTTCCCGGTGCCGACGCCTCGTGGTGCCCGGAGCCGGCTGCTGGTCCTGGCAGGGCCCACCGCCGTGGGCAAGGGCACGGTCGCCGCGCACATCCGCGAGCACAACCCGGAGATCCACCTGTCGGTCTCGGCGACGACCCGGCCCCCGCGTCCCGGTGAGATCGACGGCGTGCACTACTACTTCGTCGACGATGCGGAGTTCGACCGGCTCATCGCCGACGACGAACTGCTCGAGTACGCCGTGGTGCACAACCGCTCCCGGTACGGCACGCCGCGCGCGCCGATCGACGCCGCGCTGGCCGAGGGCAAGACGGTCCTGCTCGAGATCGACCTGCAGGGTGCGCGCCAGGTGCGTCGCGCCGAACCCGCCGCGACACTCATCTTCCTGCTGCCTCCGAGCTGGGATGAACTCGTTCATCGGCTGGTCGGACGAGGCACCGAAGACGCCGAGGAGAGGGCCAGACGACTGCGCACCGCGAAGGTCGAACTCGCCGCTCAGAACGAGTTCGATCACCTCATCGTGAACGAGGACGTCGCCACGGCGGCTCGCGAGGTCGTAGAATTGTCTACAAGCTCTGCGCGCTGAGCGTCTTCGCGCGCCTTTCGCACCGTCTTCGCGACGATCCCGTCGCCTGATCAGGAGGTCTCACCATGGCCGGACACAACAACGGCATCATCGATCCCCCCATCGACAACCTGCTCGACCGCGTCGACTCGAAGTACGAGCTCGTCATCTACGCCGCCAAGCGCGCGCGTCAGATCAACGACTACTACTCCGACCTGCACGAGGGAAACCTCTTCGACAACGTCGGCCCGCTCGTGGACTCCTCGGTCGAGGACAAGCCGCTCACCATCGCGCTGCACGAGATCAACGAGGACAAGCTCCGCCTTCGTCACGCAGAGTGATATTCGAGACCGCGCCTCCCGTACGTCGGAGGCGCGGTCCAGAATGGGTGCAACACCCTCCATCCGTCCGTCCCGTTCTGGAGTACCGATGAGCGCCCTGCGTCTGTTCACGTCCGAGTCCGTCACCGAAGGGCACCCGGACAAGATCTGCGATCAGATCTCCGACAGCATCCTCGACGGCCTCATCGCGAAGGACAAGGGTTCCCGCGTCGCCGTGGAGACGCTCGTCACCACGGGCCTCGTGCATGTGGCCGGTGAGATCCGCACCGACGCCTACGTCGACATCCCCACGATCGTGCGCCAGGTCGTGAACGGCATCGGCTACACCTCCAGCGACACCGGCTTCGACGGTTCTTCGTGCGGCGTCAGCGTCTCGGTCGGCGAGCAGTCGACCGACATCGCCCACGGCGTCGACAGTGCCCAGGAGCACCGTGACGGGTCGTCGGTCGATCCGCTCGACGCTCTCGGCGCCGGTGACCAGGGCATCATGTTCGGCTTCGCGACGAACGAGACACCGCAGCTCATGCCGATGGCCGCCTGGACCGCCCACCGCCTCGCCGAGCGTCTCACCGAGGTGCGCCGCAGCGGAGCGCTGCCTTTCCTGCGACCCGACGGCAAGACCCAGGTCACGCTCGGCTACGACGGCTTCACACCGAAGACCGTCGACGCGGTCGTGGTCTCGACCCAGCACCACCCCGACATCTCGCAGGAAGAGCTCAAGGCACAGGTCCGTGAGCAGGTGATCGACCCGGTGCTCGCGACCACCGGGCTCGACCTCGACGACGTCACGTTCTACATCAATCCCGCGGGTCCCTTCGTCACCGGCGGCCCCAAGGGCGATGCCGGTCTCACCGGCCGCAAGATCATCATCGACACGTACGGCGGGGCCTCCCGCCACGGTGGCGGCGCCTTCAGCGGCAAGGACCCGTCCAAGGTCGACCGCTCGGGTGCCTACGCCACGCGATGGGTGGCGAAGAACGCCGTCGCCGCAGGTCTCGCCGACCGCCTCGAGGTGCAGGTCGCCTATGCGATCGGTGTCGCGCGCCCTGTGGGTCTGTACGTCGAGTCCTTCGGCACGGGCAAGGTGTCGGACGAGGTCATCACGCGCGCGATCAACGAGGTGTTCGATCTTCGTCCGCAGGCGATCATCGAGCAGCTCGACCTGTTGCGCCCGATCTACGCCCAGACGGCCGCCTACGGGCACTTCGGCCGCGAGCTCCCCGACTTCACCTGGGAGCGCACCGACCGCGCCGAAGAGCTGCGCCGCGCTGCCGGGCTCTGATGGGACCGCGGTCCTGATGCCTTCGGAGAGCCGGCGCATCGCGCGCGTGCTCCTCGATTCCCCTCTGCCTCAGCTCGATCGGCTCTTCGACTACGCCCTTCCTGCGCAGTGGGGTGAGGTTCCGCCGGGTGTTCGTGTCCAGGTGCCGCTACGCACCGCGGGGCGCGTGATCGACGGCTACGTGGTCGACATCGACGTCGAGGACGACGCCGACCGGGCGCTGTCCGAGGTCGAGAGCGTGGTGTCCACGGTGCCGGTGCTCCCCGAGCGTCTGCACACCCTCGCGCGTCGCGTCGCGGATCGGGCAGCGGGTTCGGCGTCCGACGTGTTGCGCCTGGTGATCCCCAAGCGTCAGGTGCGCGTGGAGAAGGCCTGGACCGCAGACACGCTGGCCGAGACACCCGATGCGGAGGCACTCGTCGTCGCAGAGGAGACCGTCGGCCTGTACGAAGGCCTCGGCGAGGTGCTCGACTCGGGCGGGCGCGCGGCTGTGGAGGCGATTCCCCAACTCGTCGACGGCATGCAGGGATGGGCCCGTCTGCTGGCCGCGTCGGCCGCTCGCATGCTCGCCGCCGGCAGGTCATCGATCATCGTCGTGCCCGACAGCCGTGACCTGGACCGGCTCCTCGCAGCTCTCGAGTCCCTCGTCCCCGCCGGTGCTGTGGTGCGTCACGATTCCCGGCAGAGCAACCCCGATCGCTATCGCGGCTTCCTCCGCACCCTCGAGGACGCCCCCTGCATCGTGGTGGGAAACCGATCGGCCGTCTATTCTCCCGTCGTGGCGGGACTGGTCGCGATCTGGGACGACGGCGATCCGCTTCTGGGGGAACCGCTGGCCCCGTACGTCAACGCACGAGACGCCGCCCTCCTGCGTCAGGAGCTGGAGGGGTCGGCCCTGCTGTTCGCCGGCCACACGCGGACGACCGATGTCGAGCGCCTGGTCGTCCTCGGCTGGCTGCAGGATGTCAGAGCGGCGCGCCGTGTGCTTCCTCGCGTCGTGCTCAGCACACCGCAGGAGATGGAGCAGCCGACCGCCCAGCGCATGCCGTCCTCCGCCTTCCTCGCCGCACGCACCGCTGCAGCCGAGGGCCCGGTGCTCGTGCAGGTCTCCCGACCCGGCTTCTCGCCCTCTCTCGTGTGCGCGGACTGTCGGGCTCCGGCGCGCTGTGCGCACTGCGGGGGGCCGCTCGGCGCGAAGCACCGTGGTGCCGTGCCGGTGTGCGCCTGGTGCGGCCGGGCCGCCAGCACCTGGTCGTGCCCCTCGTGCTCCTCGACGAAGCTGCGCCTCGCCTCTTCGGGCAGCGAACGCACCGCCGACGAACTGGGTCGCGCGTTTCCCGGCGTTCGGGTGATCGTCGCCGACAGCGCGCACCCGGTGGAGCGCGTCTCGGCGGCACCTGCGCTGGTGGTCGCCACACGCGGTGCCGAGCCCATCGCCGACGGCGGTTATCGCGCTGTCGTACTCCTGGACGGCCCGCGCATGCTCCAAGCCCCCGATCTGCGCGTCGCCGAGTCGTGCCTGCGCTGGTGGTCGAACGCGGCAGCACTGGCGGCGCCGGGCGCTCCGATCCACCTGGTCGGCGTCAACGGTGCCGCAGCCAGGGCGCTGGCGACCTGGAACCAGGCGGGCCACGCCAGGGTCGAGCTCGAGAGCCGCGCTCCGCTGCACATGCCGCCGACGACGCGAGTGGCCCTGGTGCAGGGCTCGGCGTCTGCGGTCGCCGGCGCACTGGCCGCGCTGAACGACCTCGCCCTGCCTGCCGATGCGGTGCTCGGCCCTGTCCCCGTCGAGTCCGACGACATCCCGCCGCGGGTCCGCGCTCTGGTGCGATTCGAGTACGGCGCGGGGGCGCGCGTCGCGACCGCCCTGCGCGCCGCGGTCGTGGCGGAAGCCGTCAGCGGGCGTCGCCGAAAGGGGCGTGCGACCAAGAGCACGCTCTCCGTCCGCCTCGATATCCTCGAACCAGAGCTCTGACCCTTCCGGAGAACCTTCATGCGCCTCGTCTTCGCCGGCACACCCGCTGCGGCTGTGCCCACCCTTCGCCGTCTCGCGGCATCCCACGACATCGCTGCCGTCGTCACTCGACCGGACGCGCCTCTCGGGCGTCGTCGCGTGCTGACCGCGTCGCCGGTGGCTCAGGCGGCCGAGGAACTGGGGCTCCCGATCATCAAGGCCGCCCGGCTCGACGATGCCGTGACAGCCGAGATCACGGCGCTCGAGGTGGACCTCGGCGTGATCGTGGCCTACGGCGGCCTGGTGCGCGAACCCCTGCTCTCGGCGCCGAGAGCAGGATGGATCAACCTGCACTTCTCGCTGCTGCCCGCCTGGCGCGGAGCGGCACCGGTACAGCGCGCTCTGATCGCCGGAGACGCGGTGCTCGGAGCGAGCGTCTTCCAGCTGGTCGCTGAGCTGGATGCCGGCGATGTGTTCGCGACGCACGCGGTCGCTGTTCCAGAGACCGCGACGGCAGGGGAGGCCCTCGAAGCGCTCGCGTCGGAAGGTGCCGGACTCACCGCAGACGTGGTCTCCTCGATCGCGGACGGCACGGCGCTGGCGGTTCCCCAGGAGGGCGAGCCGACCTTCGCCGCCAAGCTCACCCTCGCCGACGGACTGCTCGACTGGAATCAGCCGCTCGACGCCGTGTTCGCCCGCTTCCGCGGCGTGACCCCCGAGCCGGGAGCACACACGACCGTCGCGGGTCAGCCTCTCAAGGTGCTCGAAGCGGCTCCGGCGCCGGATGCCGAATCGCTCGCTCCCGGGCGTCTCCGGGGCACCAAGACCGCCCTCCACATCGGCACGGGCACCACACCACTCGCCGTCACGCGGGTCCAGCCCGCCGGCAAGGGCGCGATGAATGCAGTCGACTGGTGGCGTGGTCTGCGCGGCGGCGACGAACTGGTGGCCGGAGCATGAGCGACGAAGGGCGGAGCCGCCGATCCACGCCATCGAACGGGCGACCGCGTGGCGCGCGAGGTGCGACAGACGGGCGCCGTGGTGGTCAGCGCAGCCCCGTCCGCACCGTGCAGCCCGCCCGACGGGTGGCCTACGACGTGCTGCGCGCGGTGTCGGAGACCGACGCCTACGCGAACCTCGTGCTCCCCACGGCGATCGCGGAGGCGCGACTCACGCCTCAGGATGCGGCTCTCGCCACCGAGCTGACCTACGGCACGCTGAGGCGCCTCGGCACCTATGACGCGATCATCGCCGCCGCGGCGGATCGCTCGCCGGACAGCATCGACCCCGCCGTCCTCGATGCGCTGCGCCTCGCGGTGCATCAGCTGCTCGCCACGCGCGTCGCCTCGCACGCGGCTGTCAACGAGTCCGTGAACCTCGTGGCCACGGAATCCGGACGAGGAGCGTCGAGCTTCGCGAACGCGGTTCTCCGCAGGATCACCCGTGAATCGGGCGAAGAATGGCAGACGCGCATCGAGCAGCACGCGCGGTCCGACGATGAGCGGCTGGCGCTGCGCGCCGCGCACCCGGTGTGGGTGATCCGCGCTCTGCGCCGTGCTCTCGCGGCGGAGGGCCGTGGCGAGGAGCTGGAGGCGCTCCTCGAGGCCGACAACGCCTCGCCGGATGTGACACTCGTCGCCCTTCCGGGGCTGGCCGAGCCGGGGGAACCCCGCCTTCCCTACGCATCGACGGCCTTCGTGTCTCCCGGTGGCGATCCGCGTCGTGCGGTTGAGGCTTCCGGTGGCACGGTGCGCGTGCAGGACGAGGGGTCCCAGCTCGTGGCGCTCGCCCTGGCCGGTGCCGCTCCGATCACCGCCGGCGAGCGCTGGCTCGATCTGTGCGCCGGCCCCGGCGGCAAGACCGCTCTCCTGGCCGCAGTGGCGTACGAGCACGAGGTCACTCTGGAAGCGAACGAGATCGTCCCGGTCCGGGCGCGACTGGTGCGCAAGGCGCTCAGAGCCGTACCCGGCGAGATCGTCGTGCACGAGCAGGACGGGCGTGCGCTCGCGTCGGCTCGGCCGGGGGAGTTCGACCGTATCCTCGTCGATGCTCCCTGCACGGGCCTGGGCGCACTGCGCCGTCGCCCTGAGGCGCGGTGGCGGAAGTCTCCGGCCGATGTCGCCGAACTGGTACCCCTCCAGGTGGAGCTGCTCTCGACGGCCCTGGACGCTCTCGCCCCCGGCGGGATCGTCGCCTACGTCACGTGCTCGCCACACCTCGCCGAGACCACAGGGGTCGTGAAGGAGGTGCTGCGCGACCGCGCGGACATCGTCGAGCTCGACGCCCGTGCGGCGATCGCCGACGTCGCTCGCTCGCCGATCGATCTGGCCGACGAAGGCCGGACGGGTTCGGGCAGTGCTCAGCTCTGGCCGCACCGCCACGGGACGGATGCCATGTTCCTCGCGCTCCTGCAGCGCACCGCAACGGAGAACACTCCATCAGGGAAGGAAGACTAGGACCGTGGAACTGCCTCGCGCCCCGCGCATCAACCCGAGCATCCTCGCCGCCGACTTCGTGAACATGCAGGCGGATCTCGCCCGGATCGCGACCGCTGACTTCGCGCATGTCGACGTGATGGACAATCACTTCGTCCCCAACCTGACGTTCGGTCCGCAGATGGTCGAGCGCATCCAGGCGACCAGCCCGATCCCGCTCGATGTGCACCTCATGATCACGGATCCCGAGCGATGGGCTCCCGAGTACGCCGAGATCGGCGCGGCGAGCGTCACCTTCCATCTCGAGGCCGCGGACGACCCCGTCGCGCTGGCGCGCCGGCTCCGCGAGATCGGCTCTCGGGCCGGAGTCGCGGTGAAGCCTGCGACGCCCGTGGAATCCCTCTACGATGTGCTCGACGAGTTCGATCAGATCCTCGTGATGACCGTCGAACCCGGTTTCGGTGGACAGAGCTTCATGCCGGAGACGATGCCGAAACTTCGCGCTCTCGCCGAGGAGGCACGTCGGAGAGGATCCCAGATCTGGCTCCAGGTCGACGGGGGCATCTCCGATCGCACCATCGAGATCGCGGCCGCCGCGGGTGCCGACACCTTCGTGGCGGGTTCGGCCGTGTACGGCGCCGATGATGTCGAGGCGGCCGTCACCCGGCTGAGAGACCTCGCCAGAGCCGCTAGCCTGGAAGCGTGAAGACTTTCGACGAGCTGTTCGCCGAGCTCAGCGTCAAGGCCGAGACCCGCCCTGAGGGATCGGGAACGGTCGCCGAGCTCGACGGCGGTGTGCACACGATCGGCAAGAAGATCGTGGAAGAAGCCGCCGAGGTGTGGATGGCTTCCGAGTACGAGTCCGACGAAGCCGCCGCCGAGGAGATCTCGCAGCTGCTCTATCACGTCCAGGTGATGATGCTCGCCAAGGGCATCAGCCTGCAGGACGTCTACCGACATCTGTGATGCGCTCCGTTCCGATCACCTCGAACTGAAAGCACTCCATGCTGCGCATCGCTGTTCCCAACAAGGGCTCGCTCTCCGAGACCGCCGCCGACATGCTCGCCGAGGCGGGCTACGCCGGTCGACGCGACCCCAAGACCCTGCACGTCATCGACGCCGAGAACGACGTCGAGTTCTTCTTCCTCCGGCCCAAGGACATCGCGACCTACGTCGGCTCCGGCGCGATCGATGTGGGCATCACCGGTCGTGATCTCCTGCTCGACGCGCGTATGCCCGGCGCTCGGGAGATCGAAGCGCTCGGCTTCGCCGGCTCCACCTTCCGCTTCGCCGCTCCGACGGGGCGCTACACGGATGTGACCGAGCTCGACGGCCTGCGCATCGCCACGTCGTATCCGGGACTGGTCGACGCGTTCCTCGACGAGCGCGACATCGCGGTCGATCTGGTGCCGCTCGACGGCGCCGTGGAATCCGCGGTCCGCCTCGGCGTCGCCGACGCGGTGGCCGATGTCGTCGAGACCGGAACGACGCTGCGTCAGGCCGGGCTCGAGGTGTTCGGTCCCGTCATCCTGGAGTCGGAGGCCGTTCTCATCGCCGGTCCGGTCGATGCCGAGGGCGCGGAGACGCTCCTTCGCCGCCTTCGCGGTGTGATGGTCGCTCGTCGCTTCGTGATGATCGACTACGACCTGCCCGTCGCTCTCCTGGACGACGCCGTGAAGATCGCCGGCGGCGTCGAGTCTCCGACCGTCTCACCGCTGCGCGACCCCGAGTGGGTGGCGGTGCGGGTGATGGTCGCGCGCTCGCGCGTCAACCCCGTGATGGACGCGCTCTACGCGCTCGGTGCGCGGGCCATCCTGGTCACCGCGATCCACAACGCGAGGCTGTGATGACGCTCGCCAGCCGTGTCATCCCGTGTCTCGACGTGGCCGACGGCCGTGTCGTCAAGGGCGTCAACTTCGAGAATCTCCGCGACATGGGCGATCCCGTCGAACTCGCCCGGCACTATGCCGCGCAGGGTGCGGATGAGATCACCTTCCTCGACGTCACCGCGACCGTGGATGCGCGGGCGACGACCTACGACGTCGTCCAGCGCACGGCGGAACAGGTGTTCGTACCGCTGACCGTCGGCGGGGGAGTGCGCAGCGTCGACGACGTGGCACGTCTGCTCTCCGTCGGCGCCGACAAGATCGGGGTCAACTCGGCTGCGATCGCGCGTCCGGAACTCATCGGCGAGATCGCCGATCGGTTCGGTGCGCAGGTACTCGTGCTGTCCCTCGACGTGAAGCGGGCCCCCACCACGCGTTCGGGCTTCGTGGTGACCACGCACGGGGGCCGTACCCAGACCACCCTCGATGCCCTCGACTGGGCGCGCGAGGCCGCGGAACGCGGTGCCGGCGAACTGCTCGTGAACTCGATCGATGCCGACGGCACGCGTGACGGCTTCGACCTGGAGCTCGTCCGCCTGATGCGGGAGGCCGCCTCCGTGCCGGTCATCGCTTCGGGAGGCGCCGGGCGGGCTGCCGACTTCGCTCCGGCGATCAAGGCCGGTGCGGATGCCGTCCTCGCGGCGAGCGTCTTCCACACCGGTGCGCTCACCGTCGGAGACGTCAAGGACGCTCTTCGCGCCGAAGGGGTGCTCGTACGATGACCGACGCAGACATGCAGGCGACTTCCGTGGACGAGCGCATCGCCCAGGTCGCCTTCAACGCCGACGGACTCGCGCCCGTGATCGTGCAGCAGTGGGACACGCACGAGGTGCTCATGCTCGCGTGGGTCGATGCGGAGGCCCTCCGCCGCACGCTCACGTCCGGGCGAGCCACGTACTGGTCGCGCTCGCGTCAGGAGTACTGGCGCAAGGGTGACACGTCCGGTCACATCCAGGTCGTGCGTGAGGCCCGTCTGGACTGCGACGGGGATGCGATCCTGCTCCTCGTGGCGCAGACCGGTCCCGCCTGTCACACCGGAACGCGCACCTGTTTCGACGCCAACGATCTCCAGGCCCTCACCGGGACGGAGCAGTCATGACCTTCGCGCAGCGGGGCCGCTCCCTGTCCGTCTCCGGTTTCCTCCTCGCCGGTGCGATCGGCATCATCTCGTCGACCCAGACATGGCTGACGGTCGAACGCGCCGACGCGGGCGAGGCGATCCTGGTCCCCGGTGCGTCCGCCCTGGTGCTGCTCGCCCCGCTCAGCCTGGCGGTGTTGGCGCTCGGCGCCGCGCTGTCGATCTCCGGCAAGGTCGTCCGTCTGGTGTTCGGCGTGCTCGCGGGGGCGACGGCTCTGGTCCTGGGCTGGTCGACACTCCAGCTGCTGCTCGCCGAGCCCTTCGACGCCGTCGCCGCCACGGTCACCGAGGTGACCGGCCTCGCCGGTGGTGACGCGGTCCGTGAAGTCGTGGTGAGCATCGTGCCCTCGGCCTGGCCTTTCATCGCTCTGGTGGGCTGGGCCCTCCTGCTTCTCGCCTCCGTCGTGGTCCTGATGACCTGGCGTGGGTGGAAGGTCGGAGGCCGGCGTTACCGCACCGACCACGTCGAGGTCGCGCACGATGGCCCCGTCGACGCCGTGGATTCCTGGGACGAGCTGTCCCGGGGAACAGATCCGACCCGTTGACCCAGATAGACTGATTCCGAACTGCACGTCGTCCCCCGGAGGAGAACATGACCAACCCGATCGCCGACCCCGGCCACGGACACTCGCCTGCAGCCTGGACCGCCGTCGTGATCATGCTGGTCGGCGTCGCCGCCGGCACCGTCGCCTTCTGCTTCGAGCAGCCTGCCCTCGTCGTCGCCTCGGTCGCGCTCATCCCGATCGGCGCGATCGTCGGCTGGGTGCTCGCGAAGGCCGGCTACGGCGTGAAGGGTCCGAAGTACGCTCCGAAGGCGCACTAATGGTGCTCGCCGACCTGACGGCCGGCGCTGTCGCAGACGCTGAGCGTCGCGCCCTGTCGCGCCCGCTGGCCGCCCTCGAACGAGAAGCGCTCGCGCGCCCCGCCGCCAAGGACGCACTGTCGTTCCTGGCACCGGCGGATCGTGTCAAGATCATCGCCGAGGTCAAGCGGGCGAGCCCGTCCAGGGGAGCTCTCGCAGAGATCCCCGATCCGGCTCTCCAGGCCTCTCTCTACGAGACCGGCGGGGCATCGGCGATCAGCGTGCTCACGGAGGAGCGCCGCTTCGGCGGCAGCCTCGCAGACCTCGAGGCCGTGACGGCCCGGGTGTCGCTTCCGGTGCTGCGCAAGGACTTCATCGCCACCCGCTACCAGGTGCTCGAGGCACGTGCGGCGGGTGCCGACCTCGTCCTGCTGATCGTCGCGGGGCTCGAACCCGACGTTCTGCGCGACCTCTACGGTTTCATCGGCGAGTTGGGCATGACCCCCCTCGTCGAGACGCATTCCGCCGAGGAGCTCGAAGCCGCGATCGACCTGGGTGCACCGCTCATCGGGGTGAACGCGCGCGACCTCAAGACCCTCGAACTCGACCGCGACCTGTTCGGACGCCTGGTCGAGCGCATCCCCGACACGGCGGTGAAGATCGCCGAGTCGGCGGTGCTCACGCCCGCCGATGTCGTGCACTACCGTTCCGCGGGTGCTGACGTCGTCTTGATCGGCGAGGCGCTCGTGACCGGCGACCCCGTCGCCACTCTCGAGAGTTTCCTGGAGGCATGATGAGCCTGCGCGACCAGCACGGCCCCTTCTTCGGTGAGTTCGGCGGGCGTTTCATGCCCGAGTCGCTCATCGCCGCGATCGATGAGCTGACCGCGGCGTACGAGGAGGCGATCGCCGATCCGGAGTTCCGGTCCGAGCTGGCGCATCTGCTCAGCTCGTACGCCGGCCGCCCGTCCGCGATCACCGAGGTGCCGCGGTTCGCCGAGCACGCCGGTGGTGCGCGCGTCTTCCTCAAGCGCGAGGATCTGAACCACACCGGCTCGCACAAGATCAACAACGTGCTCGGTCAGGCGCTGCTGACCAAGCGCCTGGGCAAGACCCGTGTGATCGCCGAGACCGGTGCCGGTCAGCACGGCGTCGCGACCGCGACCGCGGCCGCGCTGTTCGGCCTGGACTGCACCATCTACATGGGCGAGGTCGACACCGAGCGTCAGGCGCTCAACGTGGCGCGCATGCGCCTCCTGGGCGCTGAGATCGTTCCGGTGACCTCAGGTTCGCGCACTCTCAAGGACGCGATCAACGACGCCTATCGCGACTGGGTGGCGTCGGTGGAGACCACCAACTACATCTTCGGCACCGCGGCGGGACCGCACCCGTTCCCCGCGATGGTCCGCGACTTCCAGAAGATCATCGGCGAAGAGGCCCGCGCCCAGCTGCTCGACGAGGTGGGTCGGCTTCCCGACGCGGTCGTGGCCTGCGTCGGCGGTGGATCCAACGCGATCGGCATGTTCGACGCGTTCCTCGACGACGAGGGCGTCAAGCTCTACGGCGTCGAAGCTGCCGGCGATGGCGTCGACACCGACAAGCACGCGGCGTCGATCGAGCGCGGGCGCCCCGGCGTGCTGCACGGCGCGAAGACCTACGTCCTCCAGGATGCGGACGGCCAGACGGTCGAGTCGCACTCGATCTCCGCCGGGCTCGACTACCCGGGCGTCGGTCCGGAGCACTCCTGGCTCGCCGACATCGGTCGCGCCGAGTACATCCCGGCCACCGATGATGAGGCGATGCAGGCACTGCGCCTGCTCAGCCGCACCGAGGGGATCATCCCCGCCATCGAGTCGGCCCACGCCCTCGCCGGCGCGCTGCGCATCGGGCGCGATCTCGGCCCCGATGGACTCATCGCGATCTGCCTGTCGGGCCGAGGCGATAAGGACATGGACACCGCCGCCCGCTACTTCCAGCTCTACGACGAGGCCGCTCTGGCACACGACGTCTCCGCGGAGAGCGAAGAGGAAGAACTGGCCGCGAAGGGGGAGCCGCAGCTATGAGCCGTGTCGAACAGGCGATCCAGCGCGCCCAGGACGCCGGCCGCAGCGCCTTCGTCGGATACCTCCCCGTCGGCTTCCCCGACCTCGAGACGAGCATCCAGGCGGCCATCGCCCTCGCCGAGAACGGCGTCGACATCATCGAGCTCGGCCCGCCCTACAGCGACCCTGTGATGGACGGCGCGATCATCCAGGAGGCGACGACCAAGGCGTTGGCCGCGGGCTTCCGGATGGCCGACCTCTTCACCGCGATCCGCGAGATCACCGCGGCCACCGACGTCCCCGTCCTGGTGATGACGTACTGGAACCCGGTGATGCAGTACGGCATCGATCGCTATGCGGACGACTTGCTCGCGGCGGGCGGCGCCGGCCTCATCACTCCCGACATCACGCCCGACGCGGCAGGGGAGTGGATCGCCGCGAGTGAGCGGACGGGCCTGGACCGGGTGTTCCTGGCGGCCCCGACCTCCTCCGACGAGCGTCTCGACCTCGTCGTGAAGTCGTCCACCGGCTTCGTCTACACCGTCTCGACGATGGGCATCACGGGGGAGCGCGCCGAACTCGACCGCGCTGCCCGCACCCTGGTCGGACGCCTGCGTGCGCACGGAGCGCACCGCGCCTGCGTGGGCATCGGCATCTCGACCGCCGAGCAGATCGCCGGGGTGTCGGAGTACGCCGACGGCGCGATCGTCGGCACGGCCCTGGTCCGAGCCCTGCGCGACGGCGGCGTATCCGCTCTCGCCGAAGTCACCCGCAACCTGGCCACCGGCACCGCGTCGGTACGCCCCGATCACGAGAACTAGAATCGCACTCATGTCACTCGCGCTCCACAGCACCTTCACGAACGTGCTCGCCAGCATCCCGAGCCCCACGGTCTCCTATTTCGACCTCGGGCCGATCCGGATCCACTTCTACGCGCTGTGCATCATCGCCGGCATCATCGCCGCCACGTTCCTGACCAACCACCGCCTCACCAAGCGCGGTGCGGAGCCGTGGGTGGTCATCGACATCTCGATCCTCGCGGTGCCGCTGGCGATCATCGGAGCGCGCATCTTCCACGTGCTGACGCACCCGAACGACTACTTCGGCGAGGGGATCAACACCTGGAACCCCTTCCAGCCGGGCTCGGTGTGGGCGATCTGGGAAGGCGGAATCGCGATCTTCGGAGCCCTCATCGGCGGCGCCATCGGCGCGTACCTCGGGTGTCGCTGGACGGGCATCCGCTTCTGGACGTTCGCGGACGCCCTGGCCCCCGGACTGCTGCTGGCTCAGGCCATGGGCCGCTTCGGCAACTGGTTCAACAACGAGCTCTTCGGGCTGCCCACCGATCTGCCGTGGGGTCTGGAGATCCCTTCCACGAACTCGGCCTTCCCTCCGGGCCTCCCCGAGGGCACGCTGTTCCACCCGACCTTCCTCTACGAAGTCCTCTGGAACGGGTTGGGCGTCATCGTGCTGCTCTGGCTCGGGCGCAAGCTCTTCTTCCAGTGGGGCCGTCTGTTCGCGATCTACCTGATCTGGTACAGCGCTGGCCGCATCGTCTGGGAGTCGATCCGCATCGATCCGAGCGAGATCATCCTCGGTCTGCGCAGCAACGTGCTCGCGGCGATCATCGGCGTCCTCGTCGGCCTCGCGATCCTCGTCGTGCAGACGCGTCGTCACCCCGGCCTCGAGCCCTCGCCGTACCAGCCGGGCCGCGAACGGAAGGATGCGGGCGCTGATGTACAATCGCAGAACAATCCCTCTGACTTCGTAGACGTGAGCGAGCCTCCGACCGAAGAAGTCACCGCAGGAGCCACCGCCACAAGCACTGCTCCCACGAGCGAGGACGGCTCTCGATAACGCCGCCTCGTGGCGGGAGAACCATTGCACTGAACGAGCGGGCCGACGTCGTCCCCGGGTTTCACTCGAAGATCTGAGGACGGTAACTGGTGTACTTCCAGCCCCCTTACGGCGCCTCCGGCGCATACCCCCCGAAGCAGGGCATGTACAACCCGGCGTTCGAGAAAGACGCCTGCGGCCTCGCCATGGTCGCGACACTGCGCGGCGAAGCCGGGCACGACATCATCGCGTTGGCCCTCGAGGCCCTGCGCAACCTGGAGCACCGCGGAGCCATCGGCTCGGATGCGGGCACCGGGGACGGCGCCGGCATCCTGACGCAGATGCCCGATGCATTCCTCCGCGACGTCGTCGGCTTCGAACTGCCGCCCGTGGGGGAGTACGCCGCAGGACTGGCGTTCCTGCCTCGCGATTCGAGCGAGCGCCGCCAGCAGAAGGCCGGGATCGAGAAGATCGCCCGTTCCGAGGGACTCCGCGTCCTCGGCTGGCGCGACGTCCCCACCGCCAACGAGAACCTCGGCAAGCTCGCCGACGAGGCGCGTCCCGCTTTCGAGCAGCTCTTCGTGAGCGCCGGAGGGGCGACGCATACCGATGCCCCCCTCACGGGCATCGCCCTCGACCGGGTCGCCTACCGTCTGCGCAAGCGCGCCGGGCATGAACTCGGCGCCTACTTCGTCTCGCTCTCGGCCCGCACACTCGGGTACAAGGGCATGGTCACGACGCTGCAGCTCGAGCCGTTCTATCCCGACCTGCAGGATGAGCGCTTCGCCTCCGAGCTCGCGGTCGTGCACTCGCGCTACTCCACCAACACGTTCCCGTCGTGGCCGCTCGCCCAGCCGCTGCGCATGCTCGCCCACAACGGCGAGATCAACACGGTCGGCGGCAACCGCAACTGGATGCGCGCCCGCCAGTCGCAGCTCGAGTCCGAGCTCCTCGGCGACATCACGCCGCTGCTGCCGATCTGCACCGACGGCGCCAGTGACTCCGCCTCGTTCGACGAGGTGCTCGAACTGCTCACCCTCACCGGACGCAGCCTCCCGCACGCCATCATGATGATGGTGCCGGAGGCGTACGAGAAGCAGGCCGACATCACGCCGGAGCTGCGCTCGTTCTACGAGTACCACTCCAACCAGATGGAGCCGTGGGACGGTCCGGCAGCGCTCATCTTCACCGATGGCACGCTCGTCGGCGCGACCCTCGATCGCAACGGCCTGCGTCCTGGACGCTGGACGGAGACGACCGACGGTCTGGTCGTGATCGGCTCCGAGACCGGTGTGCTCCAGTTCGAGCCTGAACGCATCAAGCGTCGCGGTCGCCTGCAGCCGGGCAAGATGTTCCTCGTCGACACCTCGCAGCGTCGCATCATCGAGGACAGCGAGATCAAGCACGACCTCGCCACCATGCACCCGTGGCAGGAATGGCTGGATGCCGGCGCCGTCCGGCTCGCCGAGCTGCCCGAACGCGAGCACATCGTGCACCCGCCGGCATCGATCACCCGTCGACAGCGCACCTTCGGATACACCGAGGAAGAAGTCCGCATCCTCCTCACGCCCATGGGGCAGACCGGTGTCGAGCCGCTCGGCGCCATGGGGTCGGACACGCCGATCGCGGTGCTCAGCAAGCGTCCTCGCCTGCTGTTCGACTACTTCACGCAGCAGTTCGCGCAGGTGACGAACCCGCCGCTCGACTCGATCCGTGAAGAGGTCGTCACGAGCCTCAAGCTGGGCCTCGGTCCGGAGAGCAACCTGCTCTCCTGGGGACCGGAGCACACCCGCACCGTCTCGCTCGACTTCCCGGTGATCGACAACGACGAGCTCGCGAAGATCCGCCACATCGACAAGGCGATGCCGGGTCGGTCGAGCGCGACCATCCGTGGCCTGTACCACTTCGACGCTGGTCCCCAGACTCTGCAGGACCGTCTCACCGAGATGTGCGCCGAGGTCGACGAGGCGATCGAGAACGGCGCCGAGTTCATCATCCTGTCGGACCGCGACTCGAACAAGGACCTGACGCCGATCCCGTCCCTGCTCATGGTCTCGGCGATCCACCACCACCTCATCCGCCGCGAGAACCGCATGAAGGTCGGGCTCATCGTGGAAGCCGGAGACGTGCGCGAGGTGCACCACGTCGCGACGCTGATCGGCTACGGAGCCTCCGCCGTCAACCCGTATCTCGCGATGGAGACGGTCGAGCACCTCGTGCGCACCGGCTACATCACCGGCATCACGCCCGAGAAGGCGGTCAAGAACCTGATCTACGCGCTGGGCAAGGGCGTGCTCAAGATCATGTCGAAGATGGGCATCTCCACAGTGTCGTCCTACGCGGGCGCCCAGGTGTTCGAGGCTGTCGGCCTCAGCCAGGAGTTCATCGACGCGTACTTCACCCGCACCGAGTCCAAGCTCGGCGGGATCGGCATCGAGGAGATCTTCGCCGAGAACCAGGCGCGGCACGACTACGCCTACCCGGAGGATGCCGCGGCCCGCGCGCACGAGCGACTGTGGACCGGTGGTGAGTACCAGTGGCGCCGCGACGGCTCTCCGCACCTGTTCAACCCGGAGACGGTGTTCAAGCTGCAGCACTCGACCCGCACACGGCGCTACGACATCTTCCGTGAGTACACGAAGCTCGTCGACGAGCAGGCGGCCGAGCTCAAGACGTTGCGTGGACTCTTCAGCCTGCGCACCGGCACCCGCAAGCCCGTGCCGCTGGACGAGGTCGAACCGGTCTCCGCCATCGTGAAGCGCTTCTCCACGGGTGCGATGAGCTACGGCTCGATCTCCCGTGAAGCGCACGAGACGCTCGCGATCGCGATGAACAGCATCGGTGCGAAGTCGAACACCGGTGAAGGCGGCGAGGACCCGGACCGTCTCGTCGACCCCGAGCGTCGCAGCGCGATCAAGCAGGTCGCCTCGGGTCGCTTCGGCGTCACGAGCCTGTACCTGACCGAGGCGGACGACATCCAGATCAAGCTCGCCCAGGGCGCCAAGCCCGGTGAGGGTGGTCAGCTGCCGCCGACCAAGGTCTACCCCTGGGTCGCGCGCACCCGTCACGCGACGGCCGGTGTGGGACTGATCTCGCCGCCGCCGCACCATGACATCTACTCGATCGAAGACCTCAAGCAGCTCATCTTCGACCTGAAGCGGGCGAATCCCGAAGCACGCATCCACACCAAACTCGTGAGCCAGTCGGGAATCGGCGCGGTGTCGGCGGGTGTCGCCAAGGCGCTGAGCGACGTCATCCTGGTCTCCGGCCACGACGGCGGGACGGGCGCGAGCCCGTTGAACTCGCTCAAGCACGCGGGCACGCCCTGGGAGCTCGGTCTCGCCGAGACGCAGCAGACCCTCATGCTCAACGGCATGCGCGACCGCGTCGTGGTCCAGGTCGACGGTCAGCTCAAGACCGGTCGCGACGTCATCATCGGAGCACTCCTGGGCGCGGAGGAGTTCGGCTTCGCCACCGCTCCGCTCGTGGTCAGCGGCTGCATCATGATGCGCTTGTGCCACCTCGACACCTGCCCGGTCGGCGTAGCCACGCAGAACCCGGTTCTGCGTGAGCGCTTCACGGGCAAGCCCGAGTTCGTCGTCAACTTCATGGAGTTCATCGCGGAGGAAGTGCGCGAACTCCTCGCCGAGCTCGGCTACCGCTCGCTCGACGAGATCATCGGTCGCGCCGAGCTCATCGAGGTCAACGCCGCGGTGGAGCATTGGAAGGCCGAGGGCCTCGACCTCACTCCCGTGCTCGAAGGCCCCGTCTTCCCGGCGGGCGAGCCTCGCCGCAGCGGCCGCCCACAGGATCACGAGCTCGAGAAGCACTTCGACGTGCAGCTGATCGACATCGCGAAGGGGGCGCTGCTCAACGGCGAACCCGTCGTGGTGGAGCTGCCCATCGCCAACACCGAACGCGCGGTCGGAACGATGCTGGGTCACCAGGTGACCTCTCGGCACGGTGCCGCTGGTCTGCCGCAGGGCACGATCGACGTCACCCTGCACGGCACCGCGGGACAGTCGCTCGGGGCGTTCCTGCCGCCGGGGATCGTGCTGCGGCTGGAAGGTGATGCGAACGACTACGTCGGCAAGGGCCTGTCGGGCGGTGACATCACCATCCGTCCGCCGCGCGGCTCCGCCATCGCACCCCATGAGAACGTCATCGCCGGCAACGTGATCGGCTACGGCGCTACCTCGGGGACGATGTTCATCTCCGGTGTCGTCGGCGAGCGGTTCCTGGTGCGCAACTCCGGCGCGACCGCCGTCGTCGAGGGCGTGGGCGACCATGCACTCGAATACATGACCGGTGGCCTGGCCGTGATCCTCGGTTCGACCGGTCGGAACTTCGGCGCCGGCATGTCCGGGGGAGTGGCGTACGTGCACGCGCTCGACACGAGCAAGGTCAACGCCCAGTCGCTGGGCAGCGGGGAGCTGCTGCTCGAGCCTCTGGACCGTGCGGATCTCGAAGTGCTGCGCAGCCTGCTCGTCGCACACATCGAGCGCACCGCGTCTCCGCGGGCGTCCGCGCTTCTCGAGAGTTTCGAAGAGGCCTCGGCAGAGTTCGTCAAGGTGCTGCCTCGCGACTTCGCCGCGGTGCGGAGCATGCGCGAGGAGGCGCTGGCCGAGGGGATCGACCCCGACGGCGACATCGTGTGGAACCGCATCCTGGAGGTGACCGGTGGCTGACCCCAAAGGCTTTCTGAAGGTGACCGAGCGGGAGCTTCCCGCACGTCGTCCCGTGCCCGTGCGCATCATGGACTGGAAAGAGGTCTACGAGCCCGGAGACACGCAGGTCCTCCGCCGTCAGGCCGGACGCTGCATGGACTGCGGTGTGCCGTTCTGCCACCAGGGCTGCCCGCTCGGCAACCTGATTCCGGAGTGGAACGATCTGACGTGGCGCGGCGAGGGTCGCGCGGCGATCGAGCGCCTGCATGCGACGAACAACTTCCCGGAGTTCACGGGCCGGCTGTGCCCCGCACCGTGCGAGAGCTCGTGCGTGCTCGGCATCAACCAGCCTGCGGTGACGATCAAGCAGATCGAGGTCTCGATCATCGATGAGGCCTTCGCGAAGGGCTGGGTCGAGCCCGAGCCGCCCGAGCGCCTCACCGGCAAGACGGTCGCCGTGGTCGGATCAGGGCCCGCGGGCCTCGCCGCCGCACAGCAGCTGACCCGGGCCGGGCACACCGTCGCGGTCTTCGAGCGTGACGATCGCATCGGCGGTCTGCTGCGCTACGGCATCCCGGACTTCAAGATGGAGAAGACGCAGCTCGAGTCGCGCCTGCGTCAGATGCAGGAGGAAGGCACCCGCTTCCGTGCGGGTGTCGAGATCGGCAAGGACATCTCCTGGCCCGACCTCCGCGCCCGCTACGATGCCGTCGTCATCGCGACCGGATCGACCGTGCCGCGTGATCTCGCGATCCCCGGACGCGACCTCGACGGCGTGCACTTCGCCATGGAGTACCTCGTGGAGTCGAACCACGCGGTCGCCGGAGACAAGGTCACCGACCAGATCAGCGCCGAGGGCAAGCACGTCATCGTGATCGGCGGCGGAGACACCGGTGCGGACTGCATCGGCACCGCTCACCGTCAGGGCGCGCTCAGCGTGACCAACCTCGCGATCGGCAAGCAGCCAGGCGACACGCGTCCCGACCACCAGCCGTGGCCGATGATGCCGACCGTCTTCGAGGTCTCCTCCGCGCACGAGGAAGGCGGTGAGCGGGTCTTCCTCGCATCGACCGTCGAGTTCCTCGGGAACGAGGTCGGCGAGGTCCGCGCGCTGCGTGTGGCCGAGACGGAGTACATCGACGGGCGCCGTGTGCCCAAGAGCGGCACCGAGCGGGAGATCCCGGCGGATCTGATCCTGATCGCGATGGGGTTCACCGGACCGGAGCAGGGCGGGTACACCGACGACACGCTTCCGCAGGTGACCGAGCGCGGTGCCTTCGGGCGCGACTCGTCGTACGAGTCGACGGTTCCCGGCGTGTTCGTCGCCGGCGACGCAGGCCGCGGACAGTCGCTCATCGTATGGGCCATCGCCGAGGGCCGTGCAGCGGCCGCGAACGTCGACCGATTCCTCATGGGCAGCACCGTGCTGCCCGAGCCGGTGCGTCCGAGCGATGTCGCGATCGGTCTCCAGCCCGCGTAGGCTGAGGCCGGCACCGTCGCCTGATTTACCTTCCCCCACTTCTACCCTGGAGAAATCTTTGAGACGCGCGAAAATCGTCGCCACCCTGGGCCCCGCCACCTCCACCTATGAGACGGTGCGCGCACTGATCGATGCGGGGGTGGATGTCGCTCGACTGAACCTCAGCCACGGTGACTACTCCGTGCACGAGAACAACTACGCCAACGTGCGTCGTGCCGCAGAGGACGCCGGTCGTCCGGTCGCCATCCTCGTCGACCTCCAGGGGCCGAAGATCCGTCTCGGCAAGTTCGAGAACGGCCCTTACGAGCTCGCCAAGGGCGACATCTTCAAGATCACCACCGAAGACATCATCGGCAACAAGGACATCTGCGGTACGACCTTCAAGGGTCTCCCGCAGGACGTCAAGCCCGGTGACTTCCTCCTCATCGACGACGGCAAGGTGCGCGTCGAGGTCGTCGAGACCGACGGTGTCACGGTCACCACGAAGGTGATCGTCGCCGGTGCCGTCTCGAACAACAAGGGCATCAACCTGCCCGGCGTCGCCGTGAACGTCCCCGCGCTGAGCGAGAAGGACGAGGACGACCTGCGTTGGGGTCTGCGCATCGGCGCCGACCTGATCGCCCTGTCGTTCGTCCGCAACGCCGACGACGTCACCCGTGTGCACGAGATCATGGCGGAAGAGGGCGTCCGCGTGCCCGTCATCGCCAAGGTCGAGAAGCCGCAGGCCGTCGATGCGCTCGAGGAGATCGTCGACGCCTTCGACTCGATCATGGTCGCCCGTGGCGACCTGGGCGTCGAGCTTCCCCTCGAGGCCGTGCCGATCGTGCAGAAGCGTGCGGTCGAGATCGCACGTCGCATGGCCAAGCCGGTCATCGTCGCGACGCAGATGCTCGAGTCGATGATCAACAGCCCCGTTCCGACGCGCGCCGAGACCTCGGATGTCGCGAATGCGGTGCTCGACGGTGCAGACGCCGTCATGCTCTCCGGTGAGACGAGCGTCGGCGACTACCCCGTCGTGGTCGTGGAGACCATGGCTCGCATCATCGAGTCGACCGAGGAGCACGGCCTGGAGCGCATCGCGCCCCTCACGACCAAGCCCCGCACGCAGGGTGGCGCGATCACCCTCGCCGCTCTCGAGGTCGCCGAGTTCGTCGACGCGAAGTTCCTCTGCGTGTTCACGCAGTCCGGTGACTCGGCACGACGCCTGTCGCGTCTGCGCTCGCGCATCCCGATGATCGCCTTCACGCCGGAGCCGGGTATCCGTCGCCGCATGGCGCTGACGTGGGGCATCCGCTCGACGCTGGTCGACATGGTGCAGCACACCGACCTGATGTACCACCAGGTCGACGAGTACCTGCTCGGCAACGGTCTCGCCGAGGAAGGGGACAAGGTCGTCGTGATCTCCGGTTCCCCTCCCGGAATCGTCGGATCGACGAACGACCTTCGTGTGCACAAGGTCGGCGATGCGATCCGCGGTGCCGCCCCCATCTACAAGGCCGGCGTCTGACGGACAGCATCCAGAGGGGGCGGGACTTCGGTCCCGCCCCCTCTGTCATATGCGTCAGGTAGTTTTCACTCATGGAGCCGTGCCGTCGTCCGAGGAGCACATCATCGGCGTGCTGAGGAACGCCGGGTGGTGGGTCGCCGACTACGTCTACGCGGGGTACTGGCAGGTGCGTGCGCTGTTCGACCGCACCGATCCGGCCTCCTTCGCATCCGGGAGCGCCGCCCACATCGTCGTGCTCCCCGGTGTGTACGAGACCTGGAGGTTCCTGCAACCGCTCGTCGTGGCGATGCATCGGCGCGGGCACCCCGTCCACATCGTCGACGCGCTCCGCCGCAATCAGCAGCCGGTGGTCGACCTGGCCGCCGATGTGACGGCCTTCCTCGAGGAGCATGACCTCACCGATGTGATCCTCGTCGCCCACAGCAAGGGCGGCCTCGCAGGGAAACTCGTCATGACCGGCCCGGCGGGAGAGCGGGTGCGGTCGATGCTCGCGGTCGCGACACCGTTCGGCGGATCTCGCTACGCCCGCCGCATACTGTCACGCACTCTGCGGGAGTTCTCTCCGGAAGCCCCGTCGATCGTGAGTCTCGCACGGCAGCTGAGCGTGAACGAGCGGATCGTCTCGGTTTACGCGGGGTTCGATCCGCACATCCCGGAGGGGAGCGAGCTCGCCGGCGCCAAGAACGTCCGCCTCGAGACGGGCGGACACTTCCGGATCCTCGCCCACCCGCGGGTTCTGGCAGAGCTCGCGGTCCTGGCGGAGTAGCGCTCAGTCGCAGCCGTCGGCAGCGGGGCGGCCTCCACCGAGCGTCGGGAGCCACAGGAGCAGATCCGGCAGCGCGGCGTAGGCGGCGAGGCCGTGGGTGACATCCGGATAGCGGTGGAAGGTGACCTCCGTGCTCTGTGTGCAGAGCAGCTTCACGTAGCCCTCGGTCGCGCTCGGGAGCACGAGCTCGTCTGCTTCTCCCTGACCGACGAAGACCGGCACCCTGAGAGGGCTGTTCCCCGCACTGTTCTCCTGGAGCATCGTCTGCCAGGGCTCTGTCGTCGCAGGGTCGCTTCGCACGTAGCGACCGACGAGCGGGTCGGCGATCGCGTGGATCTGCGCGTTCTGGGTGAGCAGGCACAGGGCGGCCATGTCGGGGGTCGCCGACAGCCCGGCGGGCGTGAGCACGTCGGTGATCGCCTCGGAGCCGTACTGCTCTGCGTAGGCGGCTTCGTAGGCCGGGATGGCGAAGGAGGCGATGGTGACGCCCGAGAGGTTGACGATGTCGTCGGTCATCAACGCGTTCAGATTCGCCGCCGGCGCCGCCACCGCGACGCCCTCGATCGTGAGCTCGTGCGCGTACTCCGCCGCGCGCTCCGCCGCGAACAGAACCGCCTGGCCTCCCTGCGAATGTCCCCACAGCACGACCCTGTCGCTCACCCCTGCGCCGTCGATGCGGCGTGCGGCGCGCACGATGTCCAGCACGCTGTTGGATTCGGGAATGCCCAGCAGATACGACGAGGCGCCTTCGACCCCGAGGCCGGGATAGTCGGTGGCGGCGATGGCGTACCCCTCGGCGAGCAGCTCGTGCATCCCCTCGATGTACTCGAACGGGTCCATCCCGAGCGACGGTGCGCACCGTGTGGCCGCCCCCGTGGTGGGATGCCCCCAGGACACGATCGTGCGTCCGCCGTCGGGAACCGGCCCGTTCGGGACGATCACGACGCCGGACACCGGGATATCCGCGCCCGCCTGATCGCGCGAGTGGTAGATCACACGCCACGCGCTGGTGCCGACGGGAGCGCTTTCGATCGGTGCGATGCGGATGATCTCGCCCGGATCGTCGCGGGGCAGGGGAGTGGGAAGCGCATAGAAGGCCGGATCCGTCCGCGCATCCTCCTGCTCGGCCAGCGTTCGGCGGGTGACCTCGATCGCGACGAGCACGAGCACCACGATCACGAGGGCGCCGATCAGGACGAGGGCGCGGCGTCGGCGCCGCGGGCGCGTGGCATGCGCGGCCGGCAGACCGTCACCGTTGTGCATAAGGACTTTCTAGCGCACGCAGCGAAAGAGCACGAGGAGGGTCCCGTTACGATGGCGCTCATGACGCCAACGGTCCCGAGAACCCGACGGTCGTCGTTGCGGCCCACGGTCATCGGGTGGGTGGCATGGTGCCTCTTCATCCTGAGCGTCTTCGTGGTGTCCACGAATGCAGGGCGCGACCGCTACACAGGGGTCTGTCCTGGACCGGGCGAGGGCGGACGTGATTGGGTCTTCGAGCTGTTCCCGTTCGCGCAGACGTGTGTGGTGCGCGGTGTCTTCCTCCCTGTCACGGTGGCCGACGTGATCCAGACCGTCGTCGTGTACGTGTCGCTGCTCGTGGCCCTCGTCGCGACCGCGCACTTGCTGACCGCGCGGCGCTTCCGAGAGCTTCCTCGTGGCGCGACGCTCCTGATCACCGCCCAAGCAGCCGGAATCCTCCTCACCGGAGCGATGCTCCTCGTCCAGCTGGACTCCGCTCTCCAGCCGCCAGGAGCGGGCGGCGTCAACGTCGGACTCCTCTGGGGCGCAGCGGTCGCCCTGGGGCTGGCCGCCGCGGTCACCGTGATCGTCTTCGTATTCGTGTCGCTCGTGAACCTCGGACGAGCGCACTCGGAGGTGCGACGGTAGTCGGAGTCGGAGGCCAGGGCGGTCGTCGGCACGCAGATGTTCGTCGGCACCGGCGGGCGAGTTCGGCTTCGTCGTCCTGGCGTCGAGAGGGTCTCTCGGGATCAGAGTCGAGTGTGGTCGCCGTCTGCGGCTGCGGTCTTCGGTGTGTGGACGATCAGGACGGGACAGTGCGCGTGTTCCGCGCATGCGGCGCTGACCGAGCCCAGGAGCAATCCGGCGAACCCTCCGTGACCGCGACTGCCCAGCACGAGCATGTAGCAGTTCTCGCTCAGTCCGATGAGCGTTCGTGCGGGAGCACCGAGCAGTGTCCGCTGGGTCAGTCCGGCGGGTGGTCGTCCGCCGAAGGCCTTCCGGATGCTCTCACCGAGAATCTCCTCGGCGTCCTGTTCGGGCGACCACTCGATGGCCGCATAGGGATCGATGGGTGGTGCGGTCCATGTGGTGACGACGTGCAGAGGTCTGTTCAGGGCGTCCGCCAGGGGAGCGGCGTAGCGCAGCGCTTCGACGGATGACGCCGAGCCATCGACGCCCACGATGATGCGGTCGGTCCGTGTGGTCTCCATCTCCCCACGATCGCGGGTCCGGTGCGCGATCCCCGGGACGAAGGTCACACCGACCTGACTCCAGAGGTCGTCTGACGAAAGGGTCTGCGGCGAACGCCGTCCGAGGGTCTCGTGGACCGGCTCGGGACCTTCGGCACTGGAGCGCCCGAGCGAACGGAGATGTACTCGTGCTCATGACGCGAACCCCCTTCCGAGACGAAACGCGATGAGTGCGTCCGGAGCCCTCAGCTGGCCGAGCATCGAGCTGACCGAACCGTCACCCCCGACGCTGGAGGCTCTGAACGCCTGGTGGCGTGCAGCGAACTACCTGTCGGTGGGGCAGATCTACCTGCTCGACAACCCGCTGCTGCGCGAGCCGCTCACCCGCGACCACATCAAGCCGCGACTGCTCGGCCACTGGGGGACCACGCCCGGCCTCAACTTCATCTACGCCCACCTGAACCGCGTCATCCGGGAGCGTGCGCTCGATGTCCTCTTCGTCGCCGGGCCGGGTCACGGAGGGCCCGGGATGGTCGCCAACGCCTACCTGGACGGCACATACAGCGAGGTGTACGACGCGATCCCTCGCACCGAGAAAGGCGTCCGCGCGCTGTTCCGCCAGTTCTCCTTCCCCGGGGGGATCCCCAGCCACGTGGCACCGGAGACCCCGGGGTCGATCCACGAGGGTGGCGAGCTCGGCTACTCGCTGTCCCACGCCTACGGGGCCGCATTCGACAATCCGGACCTGCTGGTCGCCGCCGTCGTCGGCGACGGCGAAGCCGAGACCGGGCCCCTGGCGACCGGATGGCACTCGAACAAGTTCCTCGATCCCCAGCACGACGGGGTGGTGCTGCCGATCCTGCACCTGAACGGCTACAAGATCGCCAACCCGACCGTGCTCGCCCGCATCCCCGAAGAGGAGCTTCTGCAGTTGATGCGCGGGTACGGGCACACGCCGTACCTCGTCTCCGGAGGGTTCGACGGTGAGGATCCCCTCGAAGTCCACAGACGATTCGCGCACACCCTGGATCAGGTGCTCAACCAGATCGCGCAGATCAAGGCGGATGCGGCGTCGGGCGCGCTCAACGCCCGTCCCGCCTGGCCGATGATCGTGCTGCGCACACCCAAGGGGTGGACCTGCCCGAAGGTGATCGACGGACATCCGGCGGAGGACAACTGGCGTTCGCACCAGGTTCCCCTTCGGGACGCCCGCGACACGCTCGCGCACACCCAGCTGCTCGAGCACTGGATGCGCTCCTACCGGCCGGAGGAGCTGTTCGACGAGTCGGGTTCGATCAGAGCGTCCGTGGCCGCTCTCGCGCCGGAGGGAGATGCGCGGATGAGTGCCAACCCCGTGGCGAACGGCGGGCTCCTGCGCAGAGACCTGGTTCTCCCGGACTTCCGCGACTACGCCGTCGATGTCCCGTCTCCGGGAGGGTCCGTCAGCGAGGCCACCCGCGTTCTCGGCACCTGGCTGCGCGATGTGATCGCGGCCAACCCGGAGGACTTCCGGATCTTCGGTCCCGACGAGACCGCCTCCAACCGTCTCGACGCCGTCTTCGAGGTCACGGACAAGCAGTGGAACGCCGCGCTGTGGCCGATCGATGACGACAACCACCTGGCCACGGCCGGCCGCGTCGTCGAGATGCTCAGCGAACACCAATGTCAGGGTTGGCTCGAGGGCTACCTGCTGACGGGGCGCCATGGAGTCTTCAATTCCTACGAGGCGTTCGTGCACATCGTCGACTCGATGTTCAATCAGCACGCCAAGTGGCTCAAGACCGCGAAGGGCATTCCCTGGCGCCGCCCGATCTCCTCGCTGAACTACCTGCTCAGCTCACACGTCTGGCGTCAGGATCACAACGGGCTATCGCACCAGGACCCGGGATTCATCGACCACGTGGTGAACAAGAAGGCGGATGTGGTGCGCGTCTACCTGCCCTTCGACGCCAACACGCTCCTGTCGACCTACGATCACTGTCTGCGTTCGGTGGACTACGTCAACGTCGTCGTCGCCGGCAAGCAGCCGGCGCCGAACTGGTTGACGATGTCGGAGGCCATCGAACACTGCACACGGGGGCTGGGCATCCTGGAATGGGCCGGGAACGAGCGGACGGATCAGGAACCGGACGTCGTCCTCGCGGCGGCGGGTGATGTCCCGACGCTGGAGGTCCTCGCCGCGGCAGCCATCATCCGTGAGCGCATGCCTCGGCTGAGCGTCCGGGTCGTCAACGTGGTCGACCTGATGCGGCTCCAGAGCGAGGGCGAGCATCCGCACGGACTCAGCGACCGGGAGTACGACGCCGTCTTCACCGAGGACAGGCCTGTGATCTTCGCCTACCACGGCTACCCGTGGCTCATCCACCGCCTCACGTACCGGCGGCACGGACACGACAACCTCCATGTGCGCGGCTACATCGAGGAGGGCACCACGACGACACCGTTCGACATGGTCATGATGAACGAGATGGACCGGTTCCACCTCGTGATTGACGTGATCGACCGGGTGCCCGGCCTCGCCTCCACGCACGCGGTGCTGCGACAGGAGATGCAGGATGCGCGGCTTCGTGCGCGGGCCTACACGCGCGCGCACGGCGAAGATGCGCCTGAGATCGCGGGGTGGACCTGGAACAGCGCCCCCACCCCGAACGGCGGTGACCGCGGGATCTCTGCGCCTTCCGTCGAACCCGAGCACCACGATCAGAAGGAGTAGCACCATGACATCCACCACCCGCATCGATGACGAAGACCTGCAGCGAGCGGTCCAGCAGGAACTGGAGTGGACCCCCGATGTCGACAGCGCGGGGATCGGCGTCGCGGTCGAAGACGGCACAGTGGCCCTCTCCGGTGAAGTCGACAGCCACACCGAGCGCCTGGCGGCACGACACGCCGCCCTGCGCGTACGCGGCGTGAATGCCGTCATCGACCACCTCGTCCTGCCGTCGTCGCCGGACGAACACATGGCCGACACCGCCGTCGCGGAGGAGGTGGAGCACGCTCTTCGCGCTGCCGCTGACGTCCCTCCCGGCGTGAAGGCGGTGATCGAGGGCGGCGACGTCAGCCTCATGGGGGAGGTGGACTGGGACTACGAGCGGCGCGCCGCGAAGCGCGCGGTGCAGCATCTGAAAGGTGTGCGAACCGTGAACAGCATGATCACGCTCACCGCCCGGCCCTCGGCGGCGGATGCAGAGGAACGCATCCGCGGCGCGATCAGGCGCAACGCGCTTGTCGACGCGCACACGATCGAGGTCGCGGTCTCGGGCACCTCGGTCATGCTCACCGGCACCGTCCGATCATGGGCGGAGAAGAATCAGGCTGTGGAAGCGGCCTGGGCCTCTCCGCATGTGACCGAGGTCGACAACCGCATCGTCGTCCGCCCTTATTGATGAGGTGGCGCCGACGGCGCACCGGGAGAGCCGATTCCGGCCGTCCGCTCCGTTTCGAGCACGGCCGCCTGCGTCCGGCGCTCCAGCCCGAGCTTGCTGAGCACGGAGGAGACGTAGTTCTTCACCGTCTTCTCCGCGAGCCCGAGACGGTCGCCGATCTGAGCGTTGGTCAGCCCTTCGGCGATCAGCGCGAGCGTCTGCTTCTCGCGCAGGTTGAGCGATCCGTAACGAGGGTCCTCTGTGCGGGCGTCGCGCACGCGATGGGTGATGCGGCGCACCATCGAGGGATTCAGCAGTGACTCTCCGTCGGCCACGGCGCAGACGGCACGCACGAGTTCATCGGTGTGCAGACTCTTCAACAGGTAGCCGGAGGCATCGCCCATGACGGCGGCGACGAGCGCGTCGTCATCGTCGAATGCGGTCAGGATCAGGCATCGCACGCTCGGATGGGCTTGGCGGATGTGGCGGCACAGATCGATACCGCTGCCGTCAGGGAGATGCACGTCCAGGACGGCGACGTCCGGGAGTGTCTCGGCGATCCGGATGACCGCCTCGCTGCAGGTTGATGCTTCCCCGACCACCGTCAGATCGGGGTGCGCGTCGAGGAGTCCGGCGATGCCGCGGCGCACGATCTCGTGATCGTCGACCAGGAACACTCGGTGCATTCGTCCCTCTCTTCGTTGTCGGGCGGTGGGGCGGCCATCAAGGCGGGTACGGACGTGCAGCTCACAGTACAGCTCGCGACTCGGACGGGAACAGGACTCGTCACGGGACCAAAGACCCACCGTGGGGCGGCCTTCGCGTCGTATCCTCGCCTTCTGGGAAAAAGAGGGGGGGAGTCGCCCGCATCGGGAGGGCCGCTCCGAGAAAAAGGGACAGGGGCCGCGCTCCAGGGGCAGTGCGGTTCCTCTCTCTTCTCTCTACCGTGACGATCAGCGCCGTCCAGGGGGAGTGGAGGCCCGAGGGGCTTCGGATGTGACAGCGGGCGGCATCGGTGTGTGGACGACGAGCACCGGACAGCGGGCGTGGGCCGCGCACGCCGCACTGACGGAGCCGAGGAGCAGCCCGGCGAATCCCCCATGTCCACGACTGCCGACGACGAGCATCGACGCCCGGTCGCTCTGTTCGATGAGCACCTCTGCGGCGCGGCCGGGAACGACCGACTGCGAGAAATGCTCCGGAGGCGATCCCTGGAACGCTGCACGCACGGCATCGAGGAGGCACCGTTGCGCATCCATCTTGGGAGACCATTCGGTGCCGGGATCGAACGGATCGAGCATCACCGGATACGTCCAGGTGGTCACCGCCGCGAGTGGGACATCGAGTGCAGCGGCGATGCGCGCCGCGTACGACAACGCCTCCACGGAGGCGGCGGAGCCATCGACGCCGACGACGATGGGGAGCGGCTCGACGATGTCTGTCATCCGTCCAGGATTCACCCCGCGGGAGCGGCTCGCAGAGGCGAACGTCCCACGGTGTGGTCTCGGCTCATCCCGAGTGGTGGGCCCGATCGCCGGGCACGATGAGGACGGGTGCGTTGATGTTGACGAGGACGTCCTGGACGACAGGTCCGAGGGAATGCTCGCTGCGATGAGCGTGCCCTGCGCCGATGACGACGAGTGCGGCATTCCGGGAGGCGTCCAACAGCGCTTCCGCCGGCGGCCGCACGGTCTCGCGCGTTCGCAGCGTGGCCCGAGGGTGCAGCCGTTGGACGAGAGCGGCCGCCTGCTCCAGCGCGGATGCCGACGTCTCCACGGGCGCCGGAACGATCCCGGAGAACGAGGAATGCACGACTTGCAGCGGCTCCCCGCGCCGTGCGGCCTCGTCGGATGCCGCGCGGACGACGGGGTCGAGCAGGTCATCGGCCTTCACCCCGGCGACGATCCCTGAGCGGAAGCGCAGATCGAGGTGCGGCACGACCACGACGGCGCAGCGCGCCACCGCTGCGATGCGCAGACTCATGGTGCCGAAGACACGGCTGTGGATGAACCCCGTCTTGCCGGTGCTGATCACCAGGGCGTCATCATCCTGGAGGAAGCGGGCGAGCTGTTCCGGCACGGGCCCCCTCGGGAGTACGACGTCCGTCGTCCTGCGCGGTTCGGGGTGCGCGAAATCCGCATCGTCTCCGGTCGCCACATGCACGCGGACGACCGGGACGCCGGCCGCGGCAGCATGCGACTCGGCCCACGCATGCGCCGTTTCCTCGCCACCGCGTCCCTTGAGCGCCAGGACATATCGTGCAGGCATTCGTGCTTCCTCTCTCGGTGGAATGCCATCGTGCGACGAGGGAGGTCGAGTCTGAAGAGTCGAAGGTCCCGCAGGGGCCGTTCGAGAGTAGTGTCGGCAATGTCTGCTCGCGGAAAGTAGGGGTGATGGACGACGAAGAGCTTCGGTTCCCCGACCAGCGCCGATCCGAGCTGGAGAGCACGATCGGCGAGCTGGTGGAACGAGCTCAGCACGTGCTCAGCGCCCAGGGCCGACTGCGCAGCCTGCTCCGTGCGAGCCAGATCGTCGTGGAGGACCTCGACCTCGAACAGGTTCTTCGCCACATCGCCGAGGCCGCCGTGACTCTGGTGGATGCGCAATACGGCGCGCTCGGTGTGATCGACCGCGAGGGACGCCTGGAGCAGTTCATCCACGTCGGGATGCCGGATGATGTCGCAGATCGGATCGGTCATCTCCCGGAAGGGCATGGCGTGCTGGGGGCGGTCATCGAGAGCGCGCATCCGATCCGCCTGGTCGACCTCGGCGCCGATCCGCGATCGGTGGGGTTGCCCCCGCACCATCCGGTCATGCGCACGTTCCTCGGCGTTCCGATCCGGGTGCGCGGGGAGATATACGGGAATCTGTATCTCACCAACCGCACGGGCGGCGAGTTCACCGACGAAGACGAAGAGCTGGTGATCGCCCTCGCGACCACGGCCGCGATCGCGATAGACAACGCGCGTCGCTATGAGGAGTCCCGGCGTCTACAGCGTCTCAGCCGCGCACTCGCAGAGGTATCCGCTGCGCTCCTCTCGTCGGACTCCGACGATGTCTTCGGCGTGGTCGCGGAGAAGGTGGCTTCTGTGATCGATGCGGATCTGGTGTTGATCGTTGCGCCCGGGCCAGATGGAAAGCGGCATCAGGTGAAGACGGCCCGCGGGGTCGGTGCCGAACGGATCGAGGGGACGGAGATTCCGGAGGGGGATTCGCTGATCTCCAGGGCGATGGGTGGAGGACTCGTCATCTCCGATTCCGCCCCGGCCGAGGCTCCATCTTTCGAAGGGCACGCTCCAGGGGGGTCGACCCTCGCCGTCCCCCTTCTGGTTGCGGGTGCGCCCGCGGGCGCGCTCTACGTGGTCCGTGATGCGAAGACGAAGCGGTTTTCCGACGACGATCTGTCGGTGCTCTCCGAGTTCGCCGCGCAAGCGGGCATCGCCGTCGCCCTCGCGCATGCGCGTGCTGACCGTCAGCGGCTGGATCTGATCGAGGATCGTGCCCGGATCGCACGAGACCTTCACGACAACGTCATACAGCGGCTGTTCGGAACAGGGCTCGGCCTGCAGGCGCTGGCAGCGACCACGCCTGATCGTGCCGAAGCAATCTCCGCGCACGCCGGAGAGATCGACGCGGCCATCTCCGACTTCCGCACGGCCATCTTCGCTCTTCAGACCACGGACCCCGAGTCGGTCCGTCATCGTCTCCTCGACGTGGTGGGCGAGTTCACCCCGAGTCTTCGCAGCGCTCCCCGCGTCTCGTTCTCCGGTCCCGTCGATCTCCTCGTCACCGGCGCGCTCGGTGAGGACATCGTCGCCGTGGTGCGCGAGTCGCTGAGCAACGTCGCCCGCCATGCGCGCGCCACGACGTCGGAGGTCATCGTCGCCGTCACGGCATCCCATGTCACGGTCGTCGTCGACGACGACGGGATCGGTATGCCCGAGAACCCGGAGCGCGTCAGCGGGACGGCGAATCTGGAGATGCGCGCGCGAGCGCATGGCGGCACGTGCACGGTCGCGGCCCGAGACCTCGGCGGCACGAGGGTCCACTGGCGGGCGCCGCTCGAGGCGGAGACGACGGGCTCCCGATGATCGGCGTGTTCCTGGTGGATGACCACAGTGTCGTCCGTCGCGGAATCGCGCAGATCCTCGACGCGGAGCCGGGGCTCGAGGTAGTCGGAGAATCCGGCACTGTGCGCGGCACGCTCGGGCGGGTGGAGGCGACTTCGCCGGATGTCGTCGTGCTCGACGTGCGGCTCCCGGACGGCAGCGGCGTGGACCTCTGCCGGAGCATCCGATCGGCGCACCCCGGGATTCGATGCCTCATGCTCACGGCCTTCGACGACGACGCGGCGAGCGCCGCCTCGGTGATCGCCGGCGCGTCGGGGTATGTCCTGAAGACGATCCGTGGCACTTCTCTCATCGACTCGATCCGCCGGGCGGCGGCCGGTGAGGACTTGACGCCTCCGGCAGTCACAGCGCGTGTGCGGACCGAGCTCGCTTCTCGCGCGACGGCCCTTCCCGCCCCCGAGGCGCCGTTGACCCTGCGCGAGAGCCAGATTCTGCGCTTGATCGCGGAAGGACTCACGAACCGTCAGATCGGCGAGCGCCTCGGCCTCGCCGAGAAGACGGTCAAGAACTACGTCTCTGGTCTCCTCGCGAAGCTCGGCATGCAGCGTCGCACGCAGGCGGCCGTCTACGGTGCCACGGAGCACTTCTCCGATCGAGCGACGGGGGAACGCTTCGATCCGTCGTGAACGTTCATGGGACGTTCGACCCTGACAGTGGCACCGCACGGGAGAAGCATGTCTCGTCGGGGCACTCCCACCACCGTCAGAGGAGCATCATGGCCGACTCGACCTTCGCCGCACATCGTCCACTCGTGATCGATCCCGCCGATCTGCAGCTTCCCGCCACTCAACCGATCGACATCACCGCTCTCCTGCATGAGGGAACGCGATCGTGACGGGTGGATACGCGCATACCGACGCCCCGTCCACGGACATCGTCTTCGAGTCCTTCTTCGGCAACACCCGTCGCGTGGCCGAGGCGATCACCGACGGTGTGCGGCAGCATCTCGTCGCCGCCCTCGTCGACGTGCGCGATGAGGTTCCCCCGAATGAGCACGGCGTCCTCGTGGTCGGAGCGCCCACTCACGCCCACTCGCTGAGCAGACCCGCTTCCCGGCGCGAAGCCGAGATGTGGGCCAAGGACCTCGGGAAGCACCTGGCGCTCGAGCAGGGAAGCCGAGCGACCGGGATCCGGGAGTGGATCGAGACCGACCCGCGCGCGGTGTCCGGCTTCGCCGCCTTCGACACCCGTGTCGACATGCCGAGGATCTTCACCGGCTCGGCGGCGACGGCGATCAGCACGCGGCTGCGGAAGCGGGGGCTGCGAGAGCTCGTCCGCCCCGAGAGCTTCCTGGTCGACAAGGACAGCCGGCTCCTCGCCGGCGAGCTCGAACGCGCCCATGCCTGGGGTGCCGCACTCGCCCTCGAGGCGCTCTCGGGATCGTCGGCAGTGAGCAGCCGGTCAAGACCATGACCGCGACGAAGGGCAGTGCCGCGAGCCTGACCTTTCTCGGGGCCGCCGATACGGTGACCGGCTCCCGCTATCTCGTCAGTGCCCCTTCCTCGCGGATCCTCGTGGATTGCGGGCTGTTCCAGGGATTCAAGGTGCTCCGCGAGCGCAATCGTGCACCGTTTCCGGTCCCTCCGGATTCCATCGACGCGGTGGTCCTCACCCACGCGCATCTGGATCACTCCGGGTACCTCCCGGCACTCGTCAGAGACGGGTTCGGGGGTCGCATCTACGCGAGTGCCGGCACGGCTTCCCTCTCCCGGATCATGCTCATGGACAGTGCGCATCTGCTCGAGGAGGAAGCACGGCACGCGGCGAAGCACAAGTGGTCTCGGCATGAGCATCCCCGACCTCTCTACACGACGCAGGATGCGGAGCGCGCCGTGGAACGGTTCGTCATCGTGCCGGAAGGGGAGGAGACATCTGTATCCGGCGCGACCGGCGTCGTGCTTCATCCGGCCGGTCACATCCTGGGCGCCGTGAGCGCATATGTCGACGTCGACGGTCGTCGGCTGTGCTTCACCGGTGACCTCGGACGAACCGATGACCCCCTCATGCGGCCGCCGCACCCCTTCGAAGGCGCCGACGTCCTCGTGACCGAATCCACGTATGGAGATCGCGCACACAGCACTGTCGACCCGGAAACGTCGTTGGGGGACATCGTGCGGCGCACGGTGCGTCGCAACGGTGTGGTGCTCATCCCCGCCTTCGCCGTCGGACGCACCGAGACGGTGCTGTTGCATCTGTCCCGTCTGCGGGACCGCGGTGAGATCCCCGATGTGCCGATCTACGTCAACAGCCCGATGGCGATCACCGTCGCCGAGGTGTATCGACGCCACCCTGAGGAACATCGGCTGTCCCGAGAAGAGGTCGATCGGCTGTATGGGCTCGCGACGCCGATCCACAGCGTCGACGACTCGAAACTGCTCAATCTGCGCGGAGGGCCGATGATCATCATCTCGGCCAGCGGAATGCTCGCAGGCGGGCGGATCCTCCACCATCTTCAGGCCTACGCCCCCGACGAGCGCAATGCGATCGTCCTCACCGGGTACCAGGCCGGCGGTACACGCGGAGCTCGTCTCCTGTCCGGCGCGCGCACGCTGCGCCTATTCGGCAGAGAGATCGCCGTGGAGGCCGAGGTCGTGGCGATCGACTCGATGTCCGCGCATGCCGATGCCGATGGCGTGCTCCGTTGGATGCGGGGCGCCTCGCGCGCGCCCGGTGCCGTCTACGTCACGCACGGCGAACCCGCCGCCGCCGACGCGCTGCGGCTCCGGATCGAACACGAACTGGGGTGGCCGGCGCGCGTTCCCGACCACGGAGAAGAAGTACCGATCAGTCCCGAGCCCCGGCCCCGCGCACGTTTCGCCCCCTGAAAGGAAACCACTCATGCAAGAGAGCATCCTGGTCGGAGTCGTCGACACTCCAGCCTCCCGACGAGCCGTCGAGTGGGCGGCGCACCGCGCGAATGAACGGCTCAGCAGGGTAGAGCTCCTCTCGGTCGTGGGCGGCGCGATCGGAACAGTCGGCGAAGGGGCAGTCGTCGCCGAGGCCATCAGCCTGACGCAGACGTTGCTCGAACGCGAAGCGGAGCGGGTCAGGGCGCACGGGGTGAAGGCGGACACCGTGGTCTCGCGAGGAAACCCGGTGGAGGAACTGATCAGCGCATCGATGGTGTTCGATCTCCTCGTGATTGGAAGCGACTTCCGGGGGGATCATGCTGGTGCGCGCAGCATCCACCACGGCATCCGTGTGGCGGCAGGTGCCCACTGCCCGGTGGTCGTCGTTCCCGACATCGATCTCGCCGGTCGGCGGGGCGTGATCGTGGGCGTCGACGGATCCGCGGTGTCCGGGAAGCTCATCGATTTCGCCGCGGCAGAAGCCGCGCGCACCGGCGATCCGCTCACCGTGGTCAACACCTGGGTCACGGTCCCGTTGCCGCTCAACATGTCGGCCTATCCTGCGGACTATCTCTCCGGCATGCAGAAGGTGACGGAGGAGGCGCTGACGGATTCTCTGAAGGGGATCCCTCGCCTGTATCCGGAGCTCGAGGTGCATCGAGTCGTCGAGCGCGGCTATGCCGCAACCGTCATCAACCGCCTCTCGCGGGACGCGCGTCTCACGGTCATCGGCTCTCACGGCCGTGGCGCGATCGCCCGATTCCTCCTCGGTTCGACCAGCCAAGAGGTCCTCTCGAGTCCCTCCACTGTCACCGTGCTCGTCCGCTGAGCGCCCGGCACGGTGGGACCTTCGACCCGGGGAAGAAGGTCCGGCGGCGTCAGACTTGAAGCATCCACGAGGCCCGTCCAGGAGGAATGATGCGAGCAGCAGTCGTCACAGAGTTCGGTGCACCGGCGCAGGTGGAAGAGCGTCCGATCCCACAGCCCGGTCCGGGACAGGTCCTGGTCCGGGTGGAGACATGCGGACTGTGCCACACCGACATCCACGCCATGCGCGGAGATTGGCCGGTCAAGCCCCCGCTCCCGCTCATCCCGGGGCACGAAGGCGTGGGCATCGTCGAACAGCTCGGTGACGGCGTGACCAGCCGCACGGTCGGACAGAGAGTCGCGATGCCCTGGCTCGGCCACGCATGCGGCGAATGCCGGTACTGCGTCGATGGTCGAGAGAACCTCTGCGAGAGCCAGTACAACAACGGCTACGCCGTCGACGGCGGCTACGCCGAGTACATGCTGGCAGACGCCCGCTTCGCCGTTCCCGTTCCGGACGGCATCACCGCGATCGACGCCGCGCCGCTCACCTGCGCCGGAGTCACGACCTACGCGGCGATCAAGAACGCGCATGTCACGCCGGGCGAGACGGTCGCGATCTTCGGTGTCGGGGGGCTCGGGCACCTTGCGGTGCAGTACGCCCGCCTGGTGGGCGCCAAGGTCATCGCGGTGGACATCACCGACGAGAAACTCGACCTGGCATCCGAGCTGGGTGCAGACCACGTCGTGAACGCCGCCGACGCCGATCCGGTCGCTGCGATCCGAGATCTCGGTGGTGCCGACGTCGTCGTCGTCCTCGCGGTCGCGCCCGCGGTCTTCGACCAGGCGTTCCGCTCTCTGAACCGCGGCGGCAGGCTCGTGCTGGTATCCCTCCCCGCCGGTGGGGAGCTCACGGTGCCGATCTTCGACACCGTGCTCAAGGGGATCAGCATCATCGGCTCCATCGTCGGGACCAGGCAGGATCTGGCCGAGGTCTTCGACCTTCACGCCGCCGGACGGACGCGGGTCGTCACCGAGCCCCGTGAGCTGGACCAGGTCAACGCATCGGTCGACGAGGTGCTGGCGGGGACCGTGCCGGCCCGCCTCGTGTTCCAGTATCACACCGCCGATGTCGTCCCGACGCACGACGGGACCGCCGCGTCCCTGTGAGCCGTCGACCCACCGCAGACCATCGCTCCACCGACCGGGGCGACCGACTTTTTCCGATGAGGAGAGCAAAGACATCGTGAGAACGAACGTGAGACTTCGAGTATGGACAGGGCTTGTGTTGGGTGTGGCCGTCGTGTTCGCCACGGCGGCAGCAGCCAACGCCGCCGTGCCGCCTCCGCTCGGGGACGACGGCTCTTACCACGTGGTCCGGAGCTGGAACACCACCCAATCGGAGCCCACCGGGTTCCTGGTTCCTTCGACGATTCTCGCTACGACGGCGGGTGAGATCTACGGGATCGCGAACTACTCCTCGGGTTCGTCTCAAGCGATCATCCGTGACAGCGACACCGGATCGCGCCTTGCCTCCTGGTACAACCCCGACACCTCGCCGACAGGTCTGGCATTGGATGCTGCGGAGAATCCGCACGTCCTGGAACGAAACAACATGACCGGGCTATGGCAGGTCACCACGTACGACCCGGTGGGGGTGACCCTCAACACGGCCGTGCTCACCGGCAGCGAGGACATCAGCCTCGCGGGGCTCGCCCTTGCCGAGGACGGCACGATCTACACCATCAACGCGGGCGCCTCCCCGAACGAGATCGCAAGCTACTCCTCGGACGGCACGGCTCGACCGGCGACGCCGCTCCCGGGCCTGCAGATCAGCTACGCCGCATTCAACCTGAACCTCGCCGCCGACGGTCGGCTTCACTTCTCGGCGTACAGCCTCGCCGACGGCAACTCGGTCCTCGTCGGAGTCGGAACGGATGGCGGGGGCCTCGCCGTCACCGCACTCCCGAATGCCGCGCAGACCACTCTCGGCCCGAACGACCGACTCTTCACCGTGCAGTACGACGGCACGATCGTCATCTCGGACACGAGCGGTGCGGTGCTCGACACCATCCCCCCGACCGCCTTCGCCCCGTCTCAGATATCGCCGATCGGAATCACAGCTGCGACCGATGGGGGGACGATATTCGTCAGCGGATACGCATACAACCCCGTCACCGGCGAGTCGACTCCCGGGATCACGGCGCTTCAGCCACTGCGCTCCCCGGACATCGCCGGCACGGCGTTCACGGCGCTCAGCTGCGAAGCGTTCAGCGACGTCGTCATCGCCACGGGTACACCGCCACCGAGCTTCTACGAGATCATCAGCGGCGTGCTGCCCCCGGGAATCACGCTCAACGGCGATACCGGCGAGATCGCGGGCGTCCCGACCATCGACGGCGACTTCGGTTTCACGATCCAGGCATTCAACGGTGTGGCACCGACACCCGACACCACCACTCGGGACACCGCCGACTACACGATCCGTGTGAGTCTGAAGACTTTCGCCACGTCAGCCCCCATCATCAGCGGGACACCGAGCGAGGGGAGCGAGCTCACCGTCGACGTTGCCCCATGGGTCCCCGTGCCGACAGAGATCGACTACCTGTGGCTCCGCGACGGCCAGCCGATCGACGGAGCAACCTCGAGCACCTACACCCTGGTCGCCGCCGACGTCGGTCGAGACATCAGCGTGACGGTCTCCGGTACGGCGGACTGCTACAGTCCGGCCACGGCGACCTCTGCCGCGCTCACCATCCCGACTCCGGCGCCCAGCCCTCCTCCCGCTCCGGGTCCGTCGGATCCGGGCGCACCCCCGCATGGTGGTCTGGCGGGAACGGGTGGCGACACGAGCGGCCTGCCGCCCCTGCTCATCAGCGCAGCGATGATGATGACGATCGGCGCCGCGCTCATCCTCGTTTCGAGGGCGCGCCGTCGTCTGAGGTGATCTGCGCTGCAAGGGTGCCGGCGGTGGGACTCGAACCCACACGCCCTTTCGGACAAAGCATTTTGAGTGCTCCGCGTCTGCCATTCCGCCACGCCGGCTCGTGTGTCGCGTCTATGACTTTAGCGCAGGGGAGGGGGAGTGATCCTCCGCGCAGAGTGGTTACGGCCTGCAGACAGGGGCACTCCACTAGGATGGTTCTGTGACAGAGCAAGAAGAGCAGGCTGAGCAGCCCACGTCATCCGCACCCCGACGCGTGGTCGTCGCCGAAGATGAGTCGCTGATCCGTCTCGACATCGTCGAGATCCTCCGCGACAACGGCTTCGATGTCGTCGGTGAGGCCGGTGATGGAGAGACCGCGGTCGCTCTGGCGACCGAGCTGCGCCCCGACCTCGTCATCATGGATGTCAAGATGCCTCAGCTCGACGGCATCAGCGCCGCCGAGAAGCTGCACAAGGGCAACATCGCCCCCGTCGTGCTCCTCACGGCTTTCAGCCAGAAGGAGCTCGTCGAGCGTGCCAGCGAGGCCGGTGCTCTCGCGTACGTCGTGAAGCCGTTCACTCCGAACGACCTCCTGCCGGCGATCGAGATCGCGCTGGCCCGGCACGAGCAGATCATCACGCTCGAGGCCGAGGTCGCCGACATGGTCGAGCGCTTCGAGACCCGCAAGCTCGTCGATCGGGCCAAGGGTCTGCTCAACGAGAAGATGGGTCTGAGCGAGCCCGAGGCGTTCCGCTGGATCCAGAAGGCCTCCATGGATCGCCGTCTGACGATGCAGGACGTCGCCAAGGCGATCATCGAGCAGCTCGCGCCCAAGAAGTAAGGGTGAGCGCCGGGGTCATCCGGCTCGATACCGAGCACATCCTTCGGCCCGTGCGCCTCGGAGATGGCGCCGCGCTCTCGAGGGCGTATCTGGCGAACCGCGAGCACCTTGCACCGTGGGAGCCTTCACGCACGGAGGCGTTCTTCACCGTCGCCTCGCAGGAGCAGCACGCGCAGCAGTGCGTCGACGATGCGTCCGCAGGCCGCAGCTTCCGCTTCGTCATCTCGTCCGACGACGGCGAGATCCGCGGACGGATGAACATCAACAACGTCGTCCGTGGTGCGTTCTGGAGCGCCGATCTCGGCTACTGGGTCGACGTCTCGCGGCTGCGTCGTGGGCTCGCGCATCGCGCCGTCGCGCAGATCATCGAGTACTCGCGCACGGAACTGGGACTTCATCGGCTGCAGGCGGCCACACTGGTGCACAATCTCGGCTCCCAGAGCGTGCTGCGAGGAAACGACTTCGAGCGCATCGGGATGGCGCCGAAGTACCTCCGCATCGCGGGGGAGTGGCAGGACCACCTGCTCTTCCAGCGACTGCTGGAGGAACCGCTCAGCGCCCGGCGGGAAGGTCCTTGATCATGTTGGTGATGCGGATCGTGGAGCAACGTCGCCCCTGATCGTCGGTCACCACGATTTCGTGCACGGTGATGCTGCGTCCCAGGTGGACAGGGGTGCAGACGCCGGTGACGACGCCCGACGTCGCCGAACGCGTGTGCGTCGCGTTGATGTCGACGCCGACGGCGAGCCGTCCGGCACCGGCGTGCAGATTGGCCGCCATCGATCCGAGGGATTCCCCGAGGACCACGTAGGCGCCGCCGTGCATGAGTCCGACAGGCTGCGTGTTGCCCTCGACCGGCATCGTCGCGACGCAGCGGTCGACGCTGAATTCGACGAACTCCATGCCCATCTTCTCGGCCAGAGCGCCCATTCCGCGGGCTGTGGCCCAGTCGAGTCCCTCGCTCGTCGCGACGTCGCTCATGCATCCTCCTCAGCGGGTGTCTGTCGTCCTCGTTAGGCTGACAGGGTGACGGACTCCGCAAAGCCTACCCTCATGGTCGTCGACGGCCATTCGCTCGCCTATCGTGCCTTCTTCGCCCTCCCGGTCGACAACTTCACGACCAAAGACAACCAGCACACGAACGGCATCTACGGCTTCCTGTCGATGCTGGTGAACCTCATCAAGGCCGAGCAGCCGACGCACCTGGCGATCGCCTTCGACACCTCGCGTCACTCCTTCCGCACCGACGAGTACCCGGAGTACAAGGCCACGCGCTCCGAGTCGCCTCAGGAGTTCAAGGGGCAGATCCCCCTGCTCCAGGAGTGCCTCACCGCGATGTCGATCCCGGTGCTGACGAAGGAGGGGATCGAGGCCGACGACATCCTCGCCACGCTCGCGTCTCAGGGGGCCGAACAGGGCTTCGACGTGCTCGTCGTCTCGGGCGACCGCGACACGATCCAGCTCGTCAACGACGATGTCACGCTGCTGTACCCGTCGGTGCAGGGCGTCTCCCAGCTCAAGCGCTACGACCCGACGACCGTCCAGGAGCGCTACGGGGTCCGGCCGGAGCAGTATCCCGACATCGCCGCTCTCGTCGGAGAGACCAGCGACAACCTGCCCGGTGTGCCGAAGGTGGGGGAGAAGACCGCCGTCAAGTGGCTCACGCAGTTCGGGTCGCTCGACGAACTGATCGCCCGAGCCGACGAGATCAAGGGTGTGGTCGGCGGCAACCTCCGCGATCACATCGACGACGTGCGCCGCAACCGCAAGCTCAACCGGCTGCTCACCGACGTGGAGCTTCCCGTCGGCCCTGCCGATCTCGCGGTCGCGCCGATCGATGCCCAGGCCGTGCGTGACATCTTCGCGCGCCTGGAGTTCCGCACACTGCTCCCGCGGGTGTTCGAGGCCGTCGGTGCGGGCGAGGTCGCCGACGATCCCGCATCCGTGGTCGTCCTTCCTGTGCCTGTGGAGGTGACGCCCGCCGAGCTCGCTGCCTGGGGTTCGGCACAGGAAGGCGAAGTCTCCCTCCGTGTCACGACACAGGGCGGAGTGCCCGTGCGCATCGGTGCCGCCACCCTGACCGAGCTCCGCGAATCCGGCTGGACCGAAGCCGCGCCCGAGGCGCTGCGCGGATGGCTCGAGTCCGACGCGCCGAAGGTGCTCCACGACGCGAAAGCGCAGGTGAAGGCACTGATCCGTCAAGGCATCCGCCTCGGTGGCCTTTCGTACGACACGAGTCTCGCCGGCTGGCTGCTGCGACCCAGCTTCCCGGACAAGACCCTCTCCGACCTGGTCGAGCGCTACCTGGGCGAGAAGCTCCCCGAGGCCGACCCGTCGCAGCTCGTGCCCGAGACCGAGGGCGCGACGCCTTCGCAGGAGGCGTGGTTCGCGCTGCGTGTCGCCGATGCTCTTCGGGAAGACATCCCCGAGCCGGTCGCCAAGGTCTTGGTCGACATCGAGCTGCCGACGCTGCTCACCCTCGCCGACATGGAGGTCGCGGGCGTCGCGGTCTCGCACGACGTGCTGTCCACGTTCTCCGGAGAGCTCGCCGCCCGCGCCGAGGCACTCGCGCAGGAGGCCTTCTCCGTGGTCGGGCGCGAGTTCAACCTCGGCTCGCCCAAGCAACTGCAGGAGGTCCTGTTCGAAGACCTGCAGCTGCCGAAGACCCGAAAGACCAAGACCGGTTACTCGACGGATGCCGCGGTTCTCGCCGACCTGCAGGAGAGCAACCCCCACCCGTTCCTGAACCTGCTGCTGCAGCACCGTGAGGCCACCAAGCTGCGTCAGATCATCGAGTCGCTCGATACCGCCATCGGCGACGATCACCGGGTGCACACGACGTATGTGCAGACCGGAAGCCAGACGGGGCGTCTCTCCAGCACCGACCCCAACCTGCAGAATATCCCGGTGCGTACCGAGGAATCCCGTCGCATCCGCAGCGCGTTCGAGGTGGGCGAGGGTTACGAAGCGCTTCTCACCGCCGACTACTCGCAGATCGAGATGCGCATCATGGCGCACCTCTCCGGCGACGAAGGCCTCATCGAAGCGTTCAACAGCGGGGAAGACCTGCACCGTTTCGTCGGCGCGCGGGTCTTCGGTGTCGAGCCGAGCGAGGTGACGGCGGCAATGCGTACCAAGGTCAAGGCGATGTCGTACGGCCTGGTCTACGGGCTCTCCGCGTTCGGCCTCTCCAAGCAGCTGCGCATCGAGCAGTCCGAGGCCAAGCAGCTCATGATCGAGTACTTCGCTCGGTTCGGCGCGGTGCGCGACTATCTGCGCGCGTCGGTCATGAAGGCGAAGGAGGTCGGCTACACCGAGACGATCTTCGGCCGCCGCCGTCCATTCCCCGACCTGGCGAGCCCGAACCGGGTGCTGCGCGAGAACGCCGAGCGCGCGGCCCTCAACGCCCCCATCCAGGGCAGTGCCGCAGACATCATGAAGATCGCGCTCCTGCACATCCACGATGATCTCCGCTCCGAGCAGCTCTCCTCGCGCGTGCTGCTCCAGATCCATGACGAGCTCGTCGTCGAGGTCGCTCCCGGGGAGTGGGAAGCGACGGAGCGCATCGTGCGGGCGCGGATGGGTGACGCCGCCGACTTGTCGGTGCCGCTCGACGTGCAGGTCGGACGCGGTCGCGACTGGAACGAAGCCGCGCACTGAGGTCCGGCGGCGGAAGGGGGCCGGGGATTAGGCTGACAGCTATGACTTCAGCTCCCCGAACCCCCTCCGCCATCGACGCCGTCGCCGATGAATGGGTCGACACGATCGCGGTCCTGGCGCCCACGCTCGGGACGTATATCGGCCGCGATGAGGTGAACGACCGTTTCGGTGACCTGAGCCCGGCGGGGCACGAGGAGATCGCCGCGGCGACCCGCGCGACGCTCGACAAGCTCTCCGCACTCGAGCCGGTCGATGCGATCGACGAGGTCACCAAGACCGACCTCGGAGCCGAGCTGCGTCTCGACCTCGAGCTGCACGACGCGAAGTGGCATCTGCGGGACCTCAACGTCATCGCCTCGGCCGCACAGGATGTGCGCGCGGCGTTCGATCTGATGCCGACCGCGACCGTCGAGAACTGGGATGTGATCGCGACGAGGCTCGCCGCGGTCCCCGAGGCACTGCGCGGCTACGTCGAGACCCTGCGTACCGGGATCGCCGAGGGAGTGACGCCTGCGCGACGCCAGGTCGTCGAGGTCGCGACGCAGATCGACCGCTACACGGCCGATGACGGCTTCTTCGCCGCCTTCGTGGCCGATGCCGATCCCGATGAGGGGCAGCTGCCCGCTTCGCTCGCGCGCAGCCTCGCCGACAACTCCGCTGCCGCACGTGTCGCTTACGACGAGCTTCGTCGCTTCCTCGTGGAAGAGCTCGCTCCCGCGACGGGCGAGGTCGACGCGGTCGGACGCGACCTGTATGCGCTCAACTCCCGTCGCTTCCTCGGGGCGACGATCGACCTCGACGAGACGTACGAGTGGGGGCGCGAGGAGCTCGCGCGCATGGTGGCCGAGCAGACCGCGATCGCGAACGAGATCCTGCCCGGTGCGTCCGTGGAAGAGGCCGTCGCCCATCTCGAGGCGGATCCCGCCCGCAAGCTCGTCGGCACCGACGCGCTCCAGAGGTGGATGCAGGAGACGAGCGACCGCGCAGTCGCCGAGCTCGGCGCCTCGCACTTCGACATTCCAGAGGCCATCCGCACTCTCGAGTGCATGATCGCCCCCACGCAGGAGGGCGGCATCTACTACACCGGGCCGACGGATGACTTCTCCCGTCCCGGCCGCATGTGGTGGTCGGTCCCCGAGGGCGTGACCGAGTTCGACACCTGGCGCGAGCTGACCACGGTGTTCCATGAGGGCGTGCCGGGACACCACCTCCAGATCGCCCAGGCCGTGTACAACCGGGCCGAGCTCAACTCCTGGCGCCGTCTGCTCGCCGGCACCTCGGGTCATGCCGAGGGCTGGGCTCTGTATGCCGAGCGTCTGATGGAGCAGCTGGGCTACCTCGACGATCCCGCCGACCGTCTCGGCATGCTCGACGGACAGCGCATGCGGGCTGCCCGCGTGGTGCTCGACATCGGCGTGCACCTGGGCAAGCCTCGACTCGACGGCACGGGTGTCTGGGACGCCGAGTACGCACTGGACTTCATGCGCCGGAACGTGAACATGTCCGATCAGTTCGTGCAGTTCGAGGTGAATCGCTACCTGGGCTGGCCTGGTCAGGCGCCGTCCTACAAGGTCGGTCAGCGTATCTGGGAACAGGTCCGTGACGGCGTCCGCGCAGCCGAAGGCGATGCGTTCTCGTTCAAGGACTTCCACAAGCGTGCACTCGACATGGGTGGTGTCGGCCTCGACACGCTTCGCAGCGCTTTGCTTCCGCGCTGACGGGAATGCGGTCCGGCCGAGGCGTGTTCATTCATCTGAATAGGAAGGGATGACATGGGCATCGAATTCGGGTTGGACACGTTCGGCGACATCACCAGGAACGCGGACGGAGAGCTCCTCACCGGCGCGCAGACGATCCGCAACATCGTCGCGCAGGCAGAGCTGGCCGATACGGTCGGTGTGGACTTCTTCGGGGTGGGGGAGCACCACCGCGCGGAGTTCGCGGTCTCTGCCCCGGAGATGGTGCTGGCCGCTATCGCGGCCCGCACCAAGCACATCCGTTTGGGCACGGCGGTGACGGTGCTCTCGTCCGACGACCCTGTGCGCGTTTTCGAGCGGTTCTCGACGTTGGATGCCCTCTCGAACGGTCGTGCCGAGGTGGTTCTCGGCCGCGGCTCCTTCATCGAGTCGTTCCCGTTGTTCGGCTATGACCTCCGTGACTACGACGCACTCTTCGAGCAGAAGCTCGAGCTGTTCGTCGAGCTCCTCAAGGAGGAGCCGGTGACGTGGTCGGGCACCATGCGCGCTTCGCTCGAGAACGCGAACGTGTTCCCGAAGACCGAGAAGGGTCTGCGCACCTGGGTCGGTGTGGGGGGCAGCCCTGAGTCGGTCGTCCGTGTCGCACGCCATGGCCTCGGCCTGATGCTCGCGATCATCGGGGGATCAGCGGAGCGGTTCAAGCCCTTCGTCGACCTGTACCACCGCTCCGTGGCCTCCTTCGGCACGACGTCGCACCCCGTCTCGGTGCATTCGCCCGGCCATATCGCCGAGACGGATGCGGAGGCCTGGGACGCCGCCTACTCCGGTTTCGAGGCCATGAACAACACGATCGGACGTGAGCGCGGATGGCCGGCATACAGCCGTGCGCGCTTCCAGAACGACATCGGTCCTGAAGGAGCGATCTACGCGGGCTCGCCGGATCGCGTCGCGGCGAAGATCGCCGACACGATCACGACGCTGGGACTCGGCCGGTTCGACTTGAAGTACGCCACAGGCACCCTGTCGCACGAGTCGATGATGCGCAGCATCGAGCTGTACGGCACCGAGGTGATCCCGCGGGTGAAGCGGATCCTCGACGCTCAGGACTGACGTCATCGGGCGCGGGACGTCGGGCGCTCGGCTCTACGATGAAGAGCATGGCCAACACCGCCTTGCCGAGCCGCTCATCTTTGGCCGAGCGCCTGGACGTCCTGCCGTTCACCCGTCGCCACCTGCGTCTCCTGACGGGTTCGGGGCTCGGCTGGGCTTTGGACGCGATGGATGTCGGTCTGATCTCCTTCATCCTCGCCGCGCTCACGCAGCAGTGGGGGCTGACGAAGGGCGAGGCCGGTTGGATCGCCTCGGTCGGGTTCATCGGCATGGCCATCGGCGCGACGCTCGGTGGCCTGCTGGCGGATCGTTTCGGACGACGGCAGGTGTTCGCGCTCACGCTGCTCGTATACGGCATCGCGACCGGTGCCAGCGCGCTCGTCGGAGGTCTCGCGGCACTGCTCCTTCTCCGCTTCCTGGTCGGTCTCGGTCTCGGCGCCGAGCTCCCGGTCGCATCGACGTATGTGAGCGAGTTCGCTCCGGCCCGGATCCGTGGCCGGCTGATCGTGGTGCTGGAGGCCTTCTGGGCACTCGGATGGACCGCGGCCGCCGTGATCGGCTTCCTCGTCATACCGGCCTCCGATGACGGGTGGCGCTGGGCCTTCGCGCTCGGCGCGATCCCTGCCGTGTACGCACTCTTCGTGCGGTGGCGGATGCCGGAATCGCCCCGCTGGCTCGCCTCGCGAGGACGCATCGCGGAAGCAGACCGCATCGTCTCGGCGTTCGAGGCCGATGCCGGGGTGGGCGGTGCCCCCGCTATCCGCAAGGAGCCGGCATCACGTGCGATCGCGGTCACCGCACGCGCGCGGCTGGCAACGCTCTGGAACCCGGAGTTCCGAGTGCGCACACTGTGCCTGTGGATGGTGTGGTTGGGCGTGAACTTCGCCTACTACGGGGCGTTCATCTGGATACCGAGCATCCTCGTGGATGCCGGGTTCGATCTGGTGCGTTCGTTCGGTTTCACCCTCATCATCACGCTGGCCCAGCTGCCGGGCTATGCGGTCGCGGCGTGGCTGATCGAGGTGTGGGGGCGTCGGCTGACGCTGTCGGTGTTCCTGCTCGGTTCTGCGGTGTCTGCAGTGGTCTTCGGCACAGCGACGACCGAGGGCGCCATCATCGCCGCGGGCATGGCTCTGTCGTTCTTCAACCTGGGCGCCTGGGGAGCCCTGTACGCAGTGACCCCCGAGATCTATCCCACCTCCCTGCGGGGAACGGGCGCCGGTTGGGCGGCAGGAGTGGGTCGCATCGCATCGATCGTGGCGCCGCTCTCCGTTCCGGTGCTGCTGCTCGCCGGTGGAGCGCCGCTGCTGTTCGCGGTGTTCGGGGTGTGCTTCCTCGGTGCTGCGGCCGCAGCATGGGGGCTCGTCGACCGCGGCGGGCAGGCGCTCGACGATCGTTGACGCCTGCTCTCGTCTGCCGCAATAGGCTGGGACGATGGCAGATGTGCGGTTCGTGGCGATCGGTGATTCCTTTACCGAGGGGGTCGGTGATGTCCTCCCGGATGGGCGTGAGCGCGGCTGGGCGGATCTCGCTGCTCAAGGGTGGGCGGACGCTGCTGGGCACTCGATCCAGTACGCCAACCTCGCGATCAGAGGCAAGCTCGCCTGGCCGATCGTCGAGCAGCAGCTCGAGCCCGCGCTCGCGCTGAGGCCGACACATCTCTCCTTCAACGGCGGAGGCAACGACATGCTTCGCCCACGCACCGATGTCGAGCACATCGCCGATGCGTTCAGCCGCGTGCTGCGCCGGTGCGACGAGGAGGGGGTGACCATGATCCTGCTCTCCGGGGCGAACCCGAGTGGACAGCTTCCGATGGGATCCCTCGTTCAACGGCGCGGAGATCTCCTCTCTGATGCCGTGCTTCGACGGATCGAAGAGCGCCCCGATGTGGTCCGTGCATTCAACTGGCCGGATCGTGAGCTCTCCCGTGGCGCCTACTGGGCGGACGACCGGCTGCACATGAACGCGGCGGGCCATCACCGTGTGGCGGCTCGGGTGCTGCATGCTCTCGGCTTCGAGCCGCCGGAGACTTGGTGGGCGCCGAGCGATCGCCTCGGTGCGGGGCCGTCGGGGCTCGCCTACTATCGGGAGTTCGTGGGCCCCTGGGTCCGTCGGCGCGTGACCCGCACATCCTCCGGCGACGGTCGCACGGCCAAGTTCCCGTCCTGGGTAGAGCGAGTGCCCTCGTGAATCGAGTCCGACGCTCGGACGCGGGGGACCGGTGAGCGCCTTCGAGTTCGCCCGCATCCCCGCCGGCGTGCTGACACTGCGGGACGCACGCCGCGAGGAGCAGCGCGTGGTCACGCTGGAGCCCTTCGAGATCGGCGTGTATCCGGTGACGGAGGAGCAGCTCGCAGAGGTGCTCGGCATCCCGGTGCGCCACCCTCGTCGCCCCGCATCCGACCTCAGCTGGCTGCGCGCCATCCACTTCTGCAACGCCGCATCCGAGTGGGAGGGCCTGGATCGGGTCTACCTGTTCGATGGTGAGGACGTCTCCTGGGACACGACCGCAGACGGGTACCGGTTGCCCACCGAAGCGGAGTGGGAGTTCGCGTGCCGGGCCGGTTCCACCGGACCGCACTATGCGCCTCTGGCCGACGCCGCGTGGACGAGCGCGGACGGCGTCTCGTCGCCGCAGAACATCGGCGGCAAACTGCCGAACCTCCACGGTCTCTTCGACACGCTCGGCAACGTCTGGGAATGGTGCTGGGACCTGTTGGACCCCGCCCGCTACGACGACTACCGCGTGTTCCGTGGCGGCGGGTTCGCCGACGACGCCTGGAGCGTGCGGGCATCTGTCCGCCGTGGGGGAGCACCGCGCATCCATCATGAGGATGTCGGTCTCCGACTGGCTCGGGGTGCGTTCGACACGGTCGACCGTGCACAGGGCTGGTCCGCACAGGTCGACCGAGAGCGAGCCGCGCAGGAGGGGCCGCTTCCCTCCGGCTGGACCTCGCGCGGTCCTTGATCTCACCGTCGTCAGCGCCGCCGTGACCGCACCGGACTCCGCCCGCCGATTTCGAGCCACGCAGCGGGAAACGCTGTGCGGATTGAGGTTCAGCGCCGCCGTTCGGGATCCAGACCCATGCGGATTCGCGTCCGCTTGCGTTCGATGAGGATGAACACGGTGCCGATGATCCAGAGGGGGATCGGCATGAGGAACGCGATCCGGAAGGCATCCAGCGAATAGGTCTCGGGAGTGCCGGCGCCCTGGAGGTCGAGGGCGAGTCCGATCAGGAAGATGGCGATGAGTGCGGCGATGAAGCCGCCGGCGTTCGTCACCCCCGTTGCCGTGCTGAGCCTGTGGGACGGGTTGTGCGTCCGCGCGTGGTCGAAGGCGATCATCGATGCGGGTCCGCCGGTCGCGAGCGCGATGGCCAGCACGTACAGGAGCCAGATCGGTGCGGTGCCTGGCAGGGCGATGACGGCTATCCAGGCGACCATCTGCACTCCGACGGCGGGGAGCACGAGAGCGAGGGATCGGTGATTCGGCAGACGGCGGGAGAGATCGCCGATGATCGGCCCGAGAAGCATGCCTGCAATGACATATACCGAGATGATGCCGGCGGCGTGCGCGGTATCGAGTCCCTCCGCAGCGGTGAGGAACGGCATACCCCAGAGGAGGACGAACGCGGTGCCTGCGAACGGCGTGGTGAAGTGAGACCAGAACGCGAGACGGGTTCCCGGGTGCGCCCACGCTGCGCGTATGCCGACGCCGGTATCTATCGCGGAGGTGACGACGCGGATGACGCCGGTATCGGTGTCCACGGTCACGTCGGCACCGCGCTCTGCGGGATGGTTGCGGATGACCAGGGCGACGAGGATGGTGAAGAGCACGCCGAGGCCGGCGATGCTGCCGAAGGTGATGCTCCAGCTGGTGGCGTGCAGGAGCGCAGCGACGGGAACCAGCGCGATCAGCTGGCCGGTCTGGCCGATGATGCCGGTGAACTGGACCATGATCGGCCCTCGTTGCGCAGGAAACCAGGTCGCCACCAGACGCAGGACGGCGGGGAAGATCGCGGCGTCGCCTGCGCCGAGCAGCACGCGTGCGAAGATCGCGATGCCGATGCTGGGGGAGAGCGCCATGGTCAGCTGACCCGCGGCCATGAGCAACATGCCGATCGTCATGATCGGACGCGACCCGAAGCGATCCAGCAGAATGCCGACGGGAATCTGCATGCCGCCGTAGACGGCGAGCTGCACCACGGCGAACAGCGCCAGCGTCGACGCATCCGCTTGAAACCGGTCCGCCGCTTCGACACCGACGGCCCCGAGGGATGTGCGGTTCGTGATCGCGAGCACATATGCCGCGACCCCGACAGACCAGATCAGCCATGCTCGCCACCCCGGTGTCGAGACGGGGGAGTGGGAGACCTGCTGCACCCCTCAACGCTACTCCTCCGGGCACGTGGCAGACGATCGGTGATGAGCGCAAGGACATGCTCGTCTACAGCCAGCTGCGACCGCGCTAGCGCAGGAGGGCGGACTTGTCGATCTCGACCTCCTCCGCCACCCGGTGATCGTGCGTGGCGCAGTCACATGCGCATGCCGCCGCCGAGGTCTTCCACGATGATTGTCACGAGTTCTGCGGTAGTCGTCTCCGGTCCGACCCGTCGCTCATCGAACCAGGGGAGTGGTTGCCACCCGTCGTGCCATTCGCGGATCCTGTCCTCACCGAAGTCGTTCGCGAGAGGCCTCCCCGCGTGGCGCCGGACCGTCTCGTCGAGACCGACGTCGAACTGGTAGATGCACGTCGTCCCGCGGTGGTCGCGATATAAGCTCTCGAAGACGTCGGAGTAATCGCGCAGATTGAAGACGCCATCGAGAATCACGTCGTATCCGAGGTCGAGTGCCTGTCTGGCAGCGCCGACGATCAGGACGCTCGCATCCCTGGACCGCCTCAGCCGATCGGGGTCGTGCAGCAGCTCCCGGCGAAAGTGATCCTGCGAGATGAGAGCCACCCGCTCACCGAGCTTCGGCCGCAGCGCCGTCGCCGTCGTCGTCTTGCCCGACGCCGCATCGCCGCGCAAGATGACGAGACGGGTGGAGTCACTGCCGGTGTCAGCCATCGAACCATTCTCGCAACCCGCGGCGGGCAGTTCGGTGATCATCACGCCTGGTGACGGCTGGCCGTGTTGAATGGGCAGATGCCGCACTCTCACCCGCCCGAGCCTGCTGTGCGCCCGGAGGCGCATACCCGAAGGCGGTTTCTCATCGCTGCCGGCGCGGGGGCGGCCGTGACCGCAGTGGGGATCTGGCTCACCACGACTGCTGAGGGCCCCGACGATGCGACGCCGGCAGTGGACCCGGACAATCCGCGAGGGCTTCCGGAGTACGACCCTGTCTACGAGCGCGCGGTTCGCGGCCTCGAGGCGCCTCTCGGGTTCACGGACTGTGCGAATCCCACGAACCGGGCCAACCGCGACACCGCGGGAAGCGACGGCCACGTGGTGAGACCGGTCATCGACCGGTTCATCATCCACCACACGGGGACGACGGCGGACCAATTGGACTTCCTGTCCCGCTGCAACAAGCGATCATCAGCACCGACCTTCTACCTACGAAACGATGGTTCCGTCATCGAGTTGATTCGTCCGTCCGCGAAACCGTCCACAACCGGCGCTGACTGGAACTGGCGGTCCGTCGCGGTGGAGACTCTCAACGCCAGCGGGGCACCTGAGTACGCGGTGACGGAGGCGCAACTCGAAGAACTCGCGCAGATGATCGCGTGGCTTGCGACCTTCGACGGCAAGAGTCTGGACGGCGTGCCGGTGTCGTTCACGATCGACCGAGCCCACGTCATCTCTCACCGCGAAACGTGGTCGGGGACCGAATGCCCCGGTCCCTATCTGCAATCCCGTCTCGACGACATCGTGGTCCGCGCACGGCAGATCTTCGGCGATCGGGGATAGGTGGGTTTTCCGCTTGCTGACATAATGTGCATTATCGGATATTGCTCCTCGCCGGAATGCGGCACTCGATAGGCTCGCACCGTGAATGGAAGCAATGTCGACATCGACTGGGAATCTGCACGGCGGGCGAACCAGGCGAACTGGGAAGATCGCGTTCCTGTGCACGAGGAAGCGTACGGACTCGAAGCGTTCGACGATCCGGATCATCTGAGTGATGTCGTTCGCGACGATCTCGCCGCGATGTCTGCATTCCTTCCGTCGGGCGGTCTGTCCGGACTCGACCTGTGCCACCTGCAGTGCCACATCGGCACCGACACCGTCTCGCTGGCTCGCGCCGGCGCGAGGGTGACGGGCGTCGACTTCGCGCCGTCGGCGCTTCACACAGCCAGTCAGCTCACGACGCGTCTGGGGGTCGAGGCCACGTGGGTGGAGACCGATGTCCTCGATGCGCGGGCCGCCGTCGTCGGCGACTTCGACGTCGTCTACACGAGTATCGGGACGATCACCTGGCTCGACGACCTTGACCGGTGGGCCGCCCAGATCGTCGCGCTGTTGCGCCCCGGCGGCATGTTCTTCATCCGCGACGGCCATCCCGCCCTCTACGCGTTGGATGAGGATGCCGTGGGCCTGACCACGCGGTATCCGTATTTCGCGACCGGGCATGCGCAGCAGTGGGATGACGACTCCACTTATGCCGGCGACGGTCGTATCTCCCACGCGCGCACCTACGAGTGGCCCCACTCGTTGTCCGAGATCCTCGGCGCGCTGCTGCGCGCAGGTCTACGCCTCTTGCACTTCGACGAGGGCCGGACCCTGCCATGGCAGTTCAGCGACCGCATGGTCGAGGTCGCCGGCGGCTATGCCTGGCCCGAGGCCGAACGCGATCTGATGCCGTGCACCTACACGATCATCGCCCGGCGGGACTGAGTCGACTTCCCCGAGGGTCCGAGCATCGGGGGCGCCTCAGGTGAGGCGCCCCCGACTCCTCTCAGCCGCCGACGTAGGCTGCGAGGTGCTCCCCCGTCAACGTCGATTTTTGGGATACCAAATCTGTCGGTGTTCCCTCGAAGACGACCTTGCCGCCGTCATGACCGGCTCCGGGCCCGATGTCGATGATCCAATCCGCGTGCGCCATGACCGCCTGATGGTGCTCGATCACGATCACGGTCTTCCCGGCGTCGACGAGTCGATCCAGGAGGCCGAGGATCTTGTCGACATCCGCCAGGTGAAGGCCCGTGGTGGGCTCGTCGAGCACGTACACGTCCCCCTTCTCCCCCATCTGGATCGCCAGCTTGATGCGCTGACGTTCGCCACCCGACAGCGTGGACAGCGGCTGTCCAAGCGAGAGATAACCGAGCCCCACGTCTTCCAACCGGCCGAGGATGGCCGCGGCCGCGGGCAGCTTGGCCTCTCCCTCACTGAAGAACACCCGGGCCTCGGAGACCGGGAGGTCGAGAACCTCGGTGATGTCCTTGCCCGCGAGCTTGTACTCGAGCACGCCGACCTGGAAGCGCTTGCCTCCGCAGTCTTCGCACGGCGTCTCGATGGTGTCCATGAAGCCGAGCTCGGTGATGATGACGCCCGCACCCTTGCATGAGGGGCAGGCGCCCTCGGAGTTCGCGCTGAACAGAGCGGGCTTGACGCCGTTGGCCTTCGCGAACGCCTTGCGGATCGGCTCGAGAAGCCCCGTGTAGGTCGCGGGGTTGCTGCGGCGGGACCCCTTGATCGCCGCCTGATCGATCGACACGACACCGTCGCGGTTCGAGACCGATCCGTGGATGAGCGAACTCTTGCCGGAGCCAGCCACTCCCGTCACGACCGTGAGCACGCCGGTCGGGATGTCGACATCGACGGCCTGCAGGTTGTTCGCGGTCGCCCCTCGCACCTCGATGGCTCCCGTGCCCGAGCGCACCGCATCCTTCAACTGTGCCCTGTCGTCGAGATGCTCGCCGGTCTTCGTGCCGCTCGCCTTCAGCCCCTCGACCGTGCCCTCGAAGCAGATCTCGCCACCGGCGTTTCCCGCACCAGGCCCCAGGTCGACCACGTGGTCGCCGATCACGATGGTTTCGGGCTTGTGTTCCACGACCAGCACGGTGTTGCCCTTGTCGCGCAGCTGGAGCAGGAGCCCGTTCATGCGCTGGATGTCGTGCGGGTGCAGGCCGATCGTCGGCTCGTCGAAGACGTAGGTGATGTCGGTGAGCGAAGAGCCGAGGTGCCGGAGCATCTTGATGCGCTGCGCCTCTCCCCCGGACAGCGTGCCGGAGGGTCGTTCCAGACTGAGGTAACCGAGCCCCAGCGTGACGAAGGCGTCGAGGTTGGCGCTGAGCGCCTGCAGCAGCGGGACCGCTTCGGGAAGATCGAGTCCTCGCACCCAGTCGGCCAGATCCGTGACCTGCATGCGGCAGGCGTCGGCGATGCTCACCCCCTCGATCTTCGAGGAGCGCGCACCTTCGGTCAGGCGGGTGCCGTCGCACTCCGGGCAGACCGCGAAGGTGGCGACACGCTCGACGAAGGCACGGACGTGTGGCTGCAGCGCATCGAGGTCTTTCGACAGCATCGACTTGGTGATCTTCGGGATGAGACCCTCATAGGTCATGTTGATCCCGGAGATCTTCACCTTCGTGACCTCGCCGTAGAGGAAGAGGTGACGCTGCTTCTCGGTGAACTGCGAGATCGGCTTGTCGCCCGGATAGAACCCCGACTGGGAGAAACCCTTCACCATCCATCCGTCGGCGGTGTAGCCGGGCACCATGATGGCACCTTCGTCGAGAGACTTCGTCTCATCGACGATCTGGGCGAGGTCGATATCGGATACCGCTCCCCTGCCTTCGCAGCGTGGGCACATGCCGCCGAGATAGATCGCGTCCTTCACGATCTTCTTCGCCCCTCCCGGGCCGGTCATCACGCCGCTGGCCTTCTGCGTCGGGATGTTGAACGAGAATGCCGTCGGCCCGCCGATGTAGGGCTGTCCGAGCTTGCTGAACAGGATGCGCAGCATCGCGTTCGCGTCGGTCACGGTGCCGACGGTCGATCGCGGGTTCGCGCCGAGGCGTTCCTGGTCGACGATGATCGCCGTCGTCAGTCCCTCGAGCACGTCGACGTCGGGTCGTGGAACCGAGGGCATGAAGCCTTGGACGAAGGCACTGTAGGTCTCGTCGATCATGCGCCGCGACTCGGCAGCGATCGTGTCGAAGACGAGCGAGCTCTTCCCCGAACCGGACACGCCGGTGAACACGGTGAGGCGGCGCTTCGGGATGTCGACGCTGACGTCCTTCAGATTGTTCTCGCGCGCGCCCTGCACGCGGATCAGGTCGTGGGTGTCGGCGGGGTGCTCGTCCGTTGTCATCGGCGTCCTTCCTGTGGTCGGTGGAGAGATCAGGCGGCTTGGTTAATACGGAGCAGATTGCCTGCGGGGTCGCGGAAGGCGCAGTCGCGAACCCCGTAGGGCTGGTCGATCGGCTCCTGGACGACGTCGGCGCCGCGCTCGACGAGGCGTTCGAACAGCGCGTCGACGTCGTCGCTGGCCAGTGTCAGCGCCGCGTAGCTGCCCTTCGCGATGAGCTCGAGGATCGTCTGGCGCTCGACGTCGGTGATACCGGGGTCGGTCGCCGGCGGATGCAGCACGATCGACGTCTCGGGCTGGCCGGGCGGGCCGACCGTGAGCCACCTCAGCCCGTCGTAGCCGACGTCGTTGCGAACCTCGAAGCCGAGGGCGTCGCGGTAGAAACCGAGCGCCGCTTCGGCGTCGGTGTGCGGAAGGAATGCGTAATGGATGCGGATGTTCATGGTGTTCACGATAGGTGCGCGTCGGTGCGCGGCGCTTCTCGATTTCTCAGAAAGGGCTCCCCACCATGTCTGAACCACTCACGGAGGCCAAGTCTCTGTTCAAGTCGATCCGGGTCACGCTGGCGGTCGCCGGCGTCATCGCGCTGATCGCCGGAATCGTCCTCCTCGTCTGGCCCATCAAGTCCGCGGTCATCGTGACGGCGATCTTCGCGTCGTACCTGGTCGTCGCCGGTCTCGTGTACGTCGGGCTCGGCATCTTCTCGAGCGCGAAGGGAGGATGGGCCCGCGTAGGCCACATCGTCCTCGGACTGCTGTACATCGCAGCCGGTGTCATCGCGTTCTTCAACCTGAACGCCGCCGCAGCCACGCTCGCGTTCGTCGTCGTGATCTTCATCGGCGTCAGCTGGATCGTCGACGGGATCGTCGCCCTCACGCTGCTCGGCAGCGACGGGTCGCGGGTCTGGACCGTCCTCTACGCGATCCTCAGCATCGTCGCCGGAATCATCGTCCTGTTCTCGCCGCTGATCGCCGGCTTCGCGTTCTGGCTCCTGTTGGGCATCTCGCTGGTCGTGCTCGGCATCGTTCAGATCGTGCGTGCCATCACGCTCGGTCGGGACGCGAAGGAGTTCGTGTCCGCCGTCCAGGGCGGAGCGGCGAGCTGACGCTCATCGCCTGAAACACGATCGGCCCCGTCCTGCATGATGCAGGACGGGGCCGATTCTCTGTGTCGTACTACTCGGCCGCGAAGGCGCTCACGTCACCCACGAGGCGCGTGTTGTCCGCGGGCACGGGGTCGACGGCTGCCTTGGCGACCTCTGCCGCGAACTCCGAAACGTTGTAGAGCTTGCCCGCCGATTCCCGGCGCTCCGCGATCGCTCCCGGGTTCGCCCGCTCCAGCAGCGTCGCGGTGATCGTCCCCTCGATCATGTCGCCGGAGACGACCGTGAACCCGATCCCCTTCGCGGCCAGGCCGGGGATGAGCTCGCGCAGCGCGTCTTCTCCTGCGCGCTTGGAGAGTGCCACCGGCTCGTACTCCGGCATGGTCGGCGTGGTCCGGATGAAGTGGGCCTGGTGGCTGGTGACGAACACCACGCGCGCGCCTTCGCCGAGCAGGGGCGTCGCCGCGTTCAGGACGTTGAGCTGGGCGTCGCGGTTCAAGGTGAGTGCGTAGTCCTCGGCCATGCCGGACTCCATGCCGCCGGACGCGTTGAGCACGAGCACGTCGAGGCGCCCGTACTCGGCACGGATGGCGTCGAACATCTCGGCGACGGACTCGGGGTCGGTCAGGTCGGCACCGACGACGAGCGCACGACGACCGAGCTCGCGCAGCTGTGCGGCCAGCTTCTCGGCACGCGGTGCCTTGTTGCGGAAGTTGATGACGACGTCGGCACCGGCCTCGGCGAGGTAGCGCACGGTGTCGGCGCCGATGCCCCGCGATGAACCGGTGACAAGGGCGACCTTGCCGTCAAGGGATCCTGCGGGAAGAACGTCGGTCACGGTGACTCCTCATGATGCGTGAAAAAGCCGTGATCGCACGGCCCTCACACACTACCAAGCGCGCGCTGTGGCACCCGGATCCGCGGACGCCCGCGTGATACGTTGACCACAAAGGAGGCCGCATGGACAACTTCACGACATTCGTCACGTTCATCGACCAATGGGCTTGGATCGGCTGGCTGGTCCTGATCGCCGTCTTCCTCGTCATCGAGATGCTCTCGCTGGATTTCACCTTCCTCATGCTGAGCTTCGGCAGCGTCGTCGGTCTGGTCACCGACCTGATCGGCGTCCCGGTGTGGGTGCAGGTGATCATCGCCGCCGCCGCGGCCGCGCTGTTCATCCTCTTCCTGCGGCCGCCGCTGCTCAAGCGCCTGCGGCGCGGGGAGGATCCGACGAAGTCGAACGTCGACGCCCTCGTCGACCTCCGCGGCATCGCGCTGCACGAGATCACGCAGATCTCGGGTCAGGTCAAGCTCGCCAACGGCGACACCTGGACCGCACGCACCGCCACACCCGTGCCGATCCCCCAGGGCGCTCCGGTCGCCGTGAGTGCGATCAACGGCGCGACCGCCATCGTCCGTCCCGTCAACGACTAGGAGAACCCCGTGAACGACGCATCGTTCATCCCCACCGCGATCCTGTGGGTCCTCGTGATCGCGGTGATCATCTTCGTGGTGGTCACCGTCGCTCGCGCGATCCGCATCATCCCGCAGGCCACAGCGGGGGTCGTCGAACGCCTCGGGCGCTACCACAAGACCCTCACCCCCGGGCTCAACGTCCTCGTGCCCTTCATCGATCGCCTGCGCCCTCTGATCGACATGCGCGAGCAGGTCGTCTCGTTCCCGCCGCAGCCGGTGATCACCGAGGACAACCTCGTCGTGTCGATCGACACGGTCGTCTACTTCCAGGTCACCGATGCGCGCGCCGCGACCTACGAGATCGCGAACTACCTCGGCGCGGTCGAGCAGCTGACGACCACCACTCTGCGTAACGTCGTCGGTGGACTGAACCTCGAAGAGGCGCTCACCAGCCGCGACAACATCAACGGTCAGCTCCGTGTCGTCCTCGACGAGGCGACAGGCAAGTGGGGCATCCGCGTCGGTCGCGTCGAGCTCAAGGCGATCGACCCGCCCATCTCGATCCAGGACTCCATGGAGAAGCAGATGCGCGCCGAGCGTGACCGCCGCGCCGCGATCCTGACGGCAGAGGGAACGAAGCAGTCCGCGATCCTGGAAGCCGAAGGTGCTCGCCAGGCCGAGATCCTCCGCGCAGAGGGCGACAAGCAGGCCGCCGTGCTGCGTGCGCAGGGTGAGGCCGAGGCCATTCAGAACGTCTTCAGCGCGATCCATCAGGGCGAGCCGGACGACAAGCTCCTCGCCTACCAGTACCTCCAGATGCTGCCGAAGATCAGCGAGGGTCAGTCCAACAAGCTGTGGATCATCCCGAGCGAACTCACCGAGGCGCTCAAGGGCATCGGCAGTGCATTCACCCCGAAGCCGGGCCAGGGCCCGACGAACACGCTGCCGGGCGCGTGACACACCCGTACTTCTCGAAGACGCGGCATCCCCGAGTCCTCGCCCACCGCGGTCTGATCACCGCGGCAGGCGAGGACTCGGGCGTCTGGGAGAACTCCGCTGCGGCATTCGCCGCTGCGCATGCGGCAGGCATCGACTACATCGAGACCGACTGCCAGGTCACGGCTGATGGCGACGTCGTCCTGTTCCACGATGAGACACTGACCCGGCTGGTCGGCGACAGCCGCAGCGTGCGGGAGGTGCGCACTCGAGAGCTCCGGATGCTCTTCGCGGACCACGGCGGGCTCCTGACGGTGGCCGAGGCACTGGCTTCCTTCCCGGACGTCCGCTTCAACATCGATGTGAAGACCCCCGCAGCCGTCGATCCGCTCGGACCGATACTGGTCGAGCACACGCACCGGGTGCTCCTGACGAGCTTCTCCGACGCGACCCGTCGAGCCGCGCTTGCCTCGGTCTTGCGGTCCGGAGCAGCACTTCGCCCCGCCACATCCGGTGGGAGCGGAACGATCGCCGCGCTGAGGGCTCTGTCGGCGCTGCGCCTCTCCCCCGCTCGTGTGCTCCGGGAGGTCGACGCTCTGCAGATACCCGAGCGCTACGGTGCGCTGAAGGTCATGACGCCGGCCCTCGTCCGCGCTGCCAGACGACATGACGTCGAAGTCCACGTATGGACGGTGAACGAGCCCGAACACATGCAGCGCCTCATCGCTCTCGGCGCCCACGGAATCGTCTCCGATCGCGCGGACGTGGCACTCAAAGCGCTGATCCCCCGCTGACCTCCGACGCGCCCCATAACCTCCGGTGCTGGGATTAACCTGTGAGTTCCGCCGAGAAGGCGGCCGCGTGGATGAAGCGCACAGGCTGGAGCGCTATACCTGACAGCGACGAGAGGACCACACAATGGCAGATCGCAGCCTGCGCGGCATCCGACTCGGCGCCCAGAGCCTACAGAGCGAAGAGGGCGTCGTTTTCATGGAGCGCCGTGAGACCACCTACACCTGTGACACTTGCGGCCACGTCACGAACCTGATGTTCGCGGCGGACGCAGAACCGCCCCAGACCTGGGAGTGCCGCGCGTGCGGCGCCGAAGCCCGCCTGAACGTCGACGGCCAGGCCGTCACGCTCGAGGTCACCGACGAGAAGGCTGCCCGCACCCACTGGGACATGCTGCTGGAGCGTCGGAGCCGCGCGGAACTCGAGGAACTCCTCGAAGAGCGCCTCGCCTTCATCCGCGCCCGCCGCGGTGCCGGCGAAGACCCGACCCGCGAGAAGATCGGCGCTTAGCGCCTCCTGGCGCGCCACCACCCGACGAGGAGCGCGCCCAGACCGCCCCACAGCAGGATCACCTGCACCCAGGGGCCCAGCACCACACCAGCTGTGAGGCCGGATCGGAGCTCGACATCCTCGAGCATCGCTCCGGCCTCATCTGCGTCCAGGCTCGTGACGGTCGATCCGTCGGCGCGGATGATCTGGCTCGTGCCGACAGTCGAGACGTTCACCACGCTGCGGCCCGTCTCGATGGCCCGCATCCGGGCGAAGGCGAGCTGCTGGAGGTTCTCGTCCGTGCCGCGGAAGTCCGCGTTGTTCGTCTGGAACACCAGCACCTCGGCGCCGGAGTTCAGCCCCTGCCAGATCACGTCGTCGTAGATCACGTCGAAGCAGATGGCGAGGCCGACCGGGACACCGTCGACGGTGACCAGCGGGGCGTTCGACCCCGGGGTGTACTCCCTCTGGATGAGTCCGATGAGGTTGGGAGCGAGCGCGTTGAAGAAGGCGCGATCCGGCACATACTCGCCGAACGGGACCGGGTGGCGCTTGTCATGCAGCTGCGTCGCCGTGCCGTCGGGATTCCACAGCATCGATGTGTTGAAGTAACGGTCGTCCCGGCCGGTGGCCGCGTTCGCCAGCAGCGGGGCGTCGACACGGTTGGCGAGCAGAGTCATCCGCCGCGCAAGGGCGTCGATCTGGAACGGGTCGCCGTCCAACGACCCCTCCGGCCACACGAGGAGATCGACATCCTCGCCGTAGAGAGGCGCGGTCGCGTCGGTCTGCGCCTGGATCACCGAGAACGGCTCGCGGTCGTCGAAGTAGCCGGTCGGACCGTTTCCCTGTACCGCTGCGATCCGCAGGGAACCGCTGGAAGACGTGGGAAAGAGCGGGGTGAACAGGAGCACCACCACGAGGGCGGCGGGCGCGATCACGAGGAGTGGCCGTCGCCACGCCCTCATGCGCGCGACCTCGATGAGCATCGCCACGACGAAGACCATGAGGAAACTGAGTCCGCTGACGCCCACCCAGGAGGAGACCGGTGCCAGCGGGCTCTCGGCCTGGCTCATGCCGATGCGAGCCCAGGGGAAGCCTCCGTAGGGCCAGGAGCCGACGAAAAGCTCGCGGCCGACCCAGAGGGCGGCGACGACCGCGGGAAGCGCCAGGAGGCGGCCTGCGGTCCCGGGGAAGGCCTTCGGGAGCCACCGGTAGGCGAGGGCGATCGGGACGAGGGCGATTCCCGTCAGAATTCCCTCGAGGACACTGAGAGCGGCCCACGGGACCGGGCCCAGGTAGCGCGACGTCCAGGAGACGAGTAGTCCGAAGAACAGGATCCCGTAGACGACTCCGACCAGCAGCGCTCCCCCGAAACGGCGTCCGATCAGTGAGACGAGAACGAGAGCCGTCGCCGGGAAGGCGAGGATCCACACGGCGGCCTCTGGATAGGCCAGGTCCATCATCACCGCGGCGAGTCCGGCGGCGAGCACAGCGGCCCACAGAGGCAGGAGGGCGCGCTGGGGCGCTCGTTTCTCGGTCATCGCATCCATCTCACATCGAGGAGTAGGCGACGATGCCCCGGCGCACCCCGTCGAGCGCGGCCCGTGCGGTCCGCGCGATCGTGGCGTCCTCCGCCACGATCGAGAGCTGATCCAGCAGGTCGATCGTCTGCTTCGCCCAGCGCACGAAGTCACCGGCTGCCATGTCGGCGTCGATCAGCACCCGGTCGAGCATTCCGCCGCGCGCCCACGAGTGCATCGCCCCGGCGAGCCCGGCCGCCAACGGCTCGCTGCCGGGAAGGTGATGGTCCTGCTCCAGATCGTCGAGCTCGGCCCACAGCGTCGTCGTCTTCTCGTACGCCGCGCGGAACGCACCGCGTGGCAGACCCCGCTCCCCCGTATTCGCTTCGTCCCGGCGGGGCTCGTAAACGAGGCAGCACGCCATGGCGGCGAGAGAGGGCGCGTCGAGACCGGCCCAGAGGCCTTGGCGCAGGGACTCGGCGACCAGCAGATCGCGTTCACCGTAGATACGGCGCATGGTGCGTCCGGCCTCGGTCAGGGTGGTCTCCTCACCGTCATCCACGATGTAGTCGAGCGTCTCCAGCACCTCGATCACACGGTCGAAGACCCGCGCGACGGAACCGGTGCGCGTCTCGATCTGACGACGGATCCGGTCGTTCTGGCGCTTGAGCTTCCAGTAGCGCTCCGCCCACCGCGCGTGAGCTTCACGATCGGGACAGCGGTGGCAGGGATGGCGCTGCATCTGCGTGCGCAACGACTGCATACGCTTCATGCGCTTGTCGCGCGACGCGCGCGGCGCGTTCGAATCCTGTCGGTTCTTCTTCTCGAGGTCGCTCAGCTCGCGCCGGATGGCCGCGTACTCGGGGAAATCTCCGTGCTCGCACGCCATCGCGCTCTGGTAGCCGGCCAGAGACTCCTCGGCCTCGCGCACCTGGCGTGCCAGCCCGACGACGGCACGGTCCGCCTGGAACTGCGCGAACGACGATTCCAGGATCTGCCGGGCCCTGACCTTGCCGAACATGTCGATCAGGTTCACGGCCATGTTGTACGTGGGGCGGAAGCTCGAATTCAGCGGATACGTCCTGCGGGAAGCGAGCGCCGCGACCGCCTGCGGATCCATGCCCTCGGTCCACTGCACCACGGCGTGACCTTCGACGTCGATGCCTCGACGCCCGGCGCGCCCGGTGAGCTGTGTGTATTCCCCCGAGGTGATGGCGACACGGGCCTCGCCGTTGAACTTCTCCATCTTCTCGAGCACGACCGTACGCGCCGGCATGTTGATCCCGAGCGCGAGCGTCTCGGTGGCGAAGACGACCTTCACGAGCTTGCGCTGATAGAGCTCCTCGACGACTTCCTTGAACGCGGGCAGCAACCCCGCGTGGTGCGATGCGACGCCGCGCTCGAGGTTGTCGAGCCACTCCCAGTAGCCGAGCACGCCGAGGTCTTCCTCCTGGAGGGTGCGCGTGCGCTCCTCGACGATGGCGCGGATCTCGGAACGCTCCTCGTTCGAGGTGAGCCGGATCCCTGCCCGACGCACCTGCTGCACGGCGGCCTCGCACCCGACCCGACTGAAGATGAAGAAGATCGCCGGGAGCAGATTCGCCCGCTCCAGAAGTCGCACGACGTCGGGGCGATCCATCCGCTCGATCCGACGTGCGTTGGCGGCGCGTACCGGACGACGTCCCCCTCGCTGAGGCCGCTTCGCCTGACGACCGGCATGGCGGTCGCTGCGGTAGGACTGCGCCTGACGGTTGTTCTCGTATGTCGTGCCCGTAGAGGAGCGGATACGCATCAGCTCCTGGTTCACCTGCGCGGTGGCCGGGCCGGCACGATCGTCGAAGAGCGGCAGGAGGTCGTCGCGGACGAGCACGTGCTGCTCCAGCGGCACAGGCCGGATCTCGGAGACGATCACCTCGGTGTCGCCGCGCACGGTGTCCAGCCAATCACCGAACTCCTCGGCGTTGGACACGGTGGCGCTCAAGGAGACCAGGCGCACGCGCGCCGGCAGGTGGATGATGACCTCTTCCCACACCGCACCGCGGAAGCGGTCGGCGAGGTAGTGGACCTCGTCCATGATGACGTAGCGCAGGTCCCGCAGCGCCGAGGAGTCGGCGTAGATCATGTTGCGCAGGACTTCGGTGGTCATCACGACGATGCGGGCGTTGCCGTTGATGTTGGTGTCGCCGGTGAGCAGACCCACCTGATCGGCTCCGTAGACGTCGACCAGCTCTCTGAACTTCTGATTGGAGAGCGCCTTCATCGGCGTCGTGTAGAACGCCTTGTCGCTCGCGGTCTGCATCGCGAGGTGGATCGCGAACTCACCGACGATGGTCTTTCCCGCACCCGTGGGGGCTGCGACCAGTACGCTGCGTCCGCTCTCGAGCGCGTGGCACCCTGCGACCTGGAAGGGGTCGAGCTGGAACTTCTGCAACGCCGCGAACGCTGTGGACTGCGGGTGCTCCACTGCCTCCTGCGCGCGCGCGTACCTCTCCGAGGGTGAACTCATGCCGGATCCGGCAGAAGCCCTGATGCCTCGTCGCGCTTGCGTTTGCGTCGATCGAAGATCAGGGAGAGACCCGCGGCCGCGAAGAAGAGGACGATCAGGATACCCGCGAGCATGAGCATGCTGACGACGTCGGCGGCCGGCGTCGCGAGAGCGGCGAACACCGTTGCGATGATGATGGCGACCCGCCATCCCTTGAGGATCGCTCGACCCGACATGACGCCGGCGAGGTTGAGAGCGACCAGGAACACCGGCAGCACGAACGAGATGCCGATCACGATCATCAGCTTGAAGATGAAGTCGTAGTACTCCTGGGCGGAGTAGAGGTTCGTCGCTCCGGCCGGGGTGAAGCTCCACATGAGCTCGATGATGTGGGGCATGATCATCACCCCGAGGTAGCAGCCGGCGAAGAACAGCGGAACGGCAGCCACGACGAAACCGATCGTGTACCTGACCTCTTTGCGCGTGAGGCCGGGCATGATGAACGCCCAGATCTGCCACAGCCAGACCGGAGCCGACAGGAAGATACCGATCGAGAACGCGATGCGCATGCGCATGTCGAACGCCGAGGTGATGGTTCCGAAGTTGAGCGCGCTGAAGTCGTCTCCGCGCTTCTCGGCGATGATGCGCACCGGTTCGGTGATGAAGTTGATGATCGGGTCAGCCACGAGAAAGGCGATGACCATTCCGACCACGAGAGCGAGCGCAGCGAACATGAGGCGCTTGCGCAGTTCGACGAGATGCGCGCCGAGCGACATCCGTCGATCCCGATCCGCCTTCGGCATCACGGTCGGTTCGATGGCTGCCACGGCCGGTCAGGCGCGGGGCGGAGTCTCAGGGTCGATGCCCGAGTCCTTCACCGTGGTCGGGTCGACGGCTGCGGACTCGGTGCGAGCGGCGTCATCGTCCTTCATCGCCTTCATCTCGCCCTTGAACACGCGGGCGGACTGACCCATGCTCTTGGCGAGGGCCGGCAGCTTCGCCGCACCGAAAAGAAGGAGGATCACTGCCAGCACGATAAGCAGGTGCCAGCCTTGCATTCCAGCGAACATGTCAGGTTTCCCGTCGTCGGTGAGCGTTCGATCCAGTCTACAGATCAAACCTTTGCTTCGGGTTGGCGATAGAGGGCGAGTCCTGCGGCTGCCCACTCCCTGGTCGCCGCGCGGGCGACACCCGGTTCCAGGACCTCCATGGCTCCCCCGAAGCGCGCCGCGAGCCGCTTGATGCCGCGCGGGTCGGCGAGATGCAGCCGAGTGGTCACTGCGCCGTCGACCGCCTCAGTCGCCCCGGTGGGCACGAATCCGCTGAGCAGGGGTGCGAGACGCTCGGCGACGCGCACCGTCACCTCGCGCTCCTCGTCGAGTCCGGCGAACGCCTCCGGAACCTGATCTCCGCTGTGGGTGATCGGGATCTCTGTCAGCGTCGGTGCGCTCACCCGGTCGAGGTGGAAGGTGCGCATCGCCTGCCGGAGGTGGCACCACCCCTGCAGATACCACTGTCCGTTCGTGATCAGGATCTGCATCGGATCGACGGTGCGCGTCGTCGGCGCGGCATCGGGAGCCTGATACGTGAAGGCGATCGCGACACCTTCGTGCAGGCCTCGAGCCACCGCTTCACGAACCTCGTCGACGGCGCTGGGCGCGACGACCACGTCGGCGGGCGCGTCGGCAGCGCCACGGGACAGCTTCGAGATCAGCCCGGCCACCAGGCCCGAGTCCGAGACGGCGGGAACCGCGGCCACCATCTGCAGACCTGCGAGCAGGGCGGCCGCCTCCCGCGCGGTGAAGCGCGGCACACGACGGAGCGCGACATCGTTGGTGATCTCGATGACGTCTTCGAGGTCCAGGAGGTCCCAGTTGATGTCGAACATCTCCTGCGGCTGCTGCCAATAGCCGTCTTCACCGGGAAGCCCGATGACGGTGAGCTTCTCGACCATGCCGCGCATCTCCTGCGACGTGACGCCGAACTCCGCCGCGGCCTCTTCGAGGGACACCTGTCCGTGCTCGAGCACATAAGGAACAAGGGTCAGGTACAACCGCACCCGGTCGGCGGCGAGCAACGGCTTCGATTTGGCGGTCATCTCGCCTCCTCCTCGTCGGTGTGCAGCTCGGCGACGGCGCGAAGACGCGCGATCACGGCGTCGCGCAACGGTGCGGGCTCGACCACGCGAACCTCCGGACCGTACGAGGCGAGTTCGTCCGCGAGGATGTGCAGGTCCACGAAGGGCACGTTGATGCCCTGAGGAGCTGATGTGGCCCTTCGGCCCAGGCGCAGTGCGGCCTCCGTACCCGGGGTGATCTCCAGGAGAGCCGAGTTCTCGGACGCGACCCGTTCCAACCCTGCGAGTGCGCGATCCCCCGCACCGTCGCGCAGGGCGGGGTCGAAGCTCTGGGAGCTCACCCGCACATCCCCGACGATCCGACTGAGCAGGAAGGTGCGGTCCTCCTCTGCATCGACGTCGACGCCGAAGACATGCCACCGTGCCTCGTAGTCGACCAGCGCCAGCGGGCGGACGCGGCGCCGGCGAGGGGCGTCCTCGCCGGGCTTCAGGTAGTCGAAGGCGACCACTCGGGATCGTTCGATCGCATCCTGCAACGGAGAGAACGCGGCATCCCTGGCCGTGATGCGAGGGGCGAAACCGATGATCGGCTCGTCGCCGTCGATCCCGAGGGCGCGGATCTTGCGGACACCTGACTGAGCGTCCCCGGAGACGGATTCGGCGCTCCAGACGCTTCCGGCCAGCTGGAGCACTGCCAGCTCGGCCGGCGAGAACTCGATGTCGCTGGGGAGATCGTATTCCGCCTGGGGAATGCGGTAGCGCGCTTCGCGGAGGTCGTTGGGATCCGCAGCGTCCCCGATGGTCTCGATGGGCACGCCGAGCGAGCGCAGCTCGTCCTTGTCCCGCTCGAACATCTTCTCCAGGGCGTCCGATCGGGTGCCCGCCTCTGCGCGCTGCCGATACCCGGAGACGTTGTCGAGGATCTGCTGCTTGGTCAACCCGATCTCCGTGGCCATCAGCGCCACGACGAGATTCGTCAGGCGCTCCTCCGCGGGGATACGGGCGGCCATCACTGCGTGGGCGCCGTCACTGCGCCCAGGATGTCGACGACGATCGCCGTGGCCGGAGCGCTCTCGGCAGCAGGGAAGACGACGAGCAGTTGCGACCCGACGGTGGCGCCCACGAGCTGCTCGGCGGCCACACTCACGCTCGCATCCTTGCCCCACGAGCTCGTGGTGACCGTCTTGTCGTCCCAGCCGACACCCATGATGTTGGAGACGACGATGTCGCCCTCCTTCACCTTCGGGCCATCGCCCTTGATGAGCGTCTGCGTCACGATCTCGGTCGGCGCGGGAACATCGGGGATGATGATGCCGGGAGTGCCGTCGGGGGCGCGGACGACGCTGGGTAGGCCGCGTGCGTCGTTGAACTGCAGTGCACCGGATGCCTTCGCCGGCATGACATCGAGCACATCGATGACCGCGACGATGTTCTCGCCCTTGTCGAGACCGAACGCCTGGACGTTCTGGGCCCCGAAGTCCTCCGGAGTCAGGACGGCGAGGACACGGCTGCCACCGGTGGCGCACTCGAGAACGTCCGCGAGACCCGCGGAACGCTGAGCCCAGTAGTCGATGCTGTGCACGCGGCTCTGGTCGCCGTTGAACTCGGACTGGTAGAGCGCCTTGCCGCTGTCTCCGCCGTAGAAGGCGATGTCCAGCACCACGGGCTGGAAGTCCGATCCCAGTGCCAGACCGTCTCCGACGGTGACGTCGGCGAACGAGGTCTTGTCGGTCTTGACCGGTCCGAAGACGTCGACATCGGGGACGGAGCCGAGGTCACCGCTCACGTCGGCGACGTTCAGGATCTTGTCGTTGCCGCCGCGGTCGCACGCGGCGACACCGTCGGATGCTGTCGCGGTGCAGCCCGTCAGGGCGAGGACGGCGAGGCTGAGGGATGCCAGAACGGCGGACGTTTTACGCACGCCCTCCAGTCTATTCCGTCGCGTGCCCGGAATCGCGCGATGCGGCGGCAAGGCGCGCCCCTTCGGCCGCCTTCTCCGCTTCTCGTGCGCGTTTGCGGAGGTTCTTGTCGCTGATCTCACGGTCACCGACGGCGCCGGGCGTCCACGCCTCCACGTCCTCATCGCCGTAGCTGCTCTTGGACGCACGCCGCTTCACCGACGGCGCGATGGCACCGGGAGCGAGTCGGCGGGCCGTGAGGAGGAACCCGGTGTGCGCGACCATCCGGTGATCAGGGCGCACGGCGAGCCCCTCGACGTGCCAGCCGCGGACCATCGTCTCGGAGGCGTCGGGGTCGGTGAAGAGTCCCGTGCCGCGGATGTACTCCGCCACACGGGAGAGCTGGGTCGCGGTCGCCACGTAGCAGAGCACGACGCCGCCGGGGGTGAGGGCGTCGGCCACGACATCCATGCATTCCCACGGCGCGAGCATGTCGAGCACCACGCGGTCGACGGAGGCCGGGGCCACCTCGTTCGGCAGGGCCTCGACGAGATCGCCCACGACGACGCGCCAGGTGTCCGGGTGCTCACCGAAGAAGGTCTCCACGTTTCCGCGGGCGACATCGGCGAAGTCCTCGCGACGCTCGAAGGAGATCAGCTTCCCGGCCGGGCCCACGGCGCGCAGGAGCGAGAGGGAGAGCGCGCCGGAGCCGACGCCGGCCTCGACCACCACCGACCCGGGGAAGATGTCGGCCTGCATCACGATCTGGGCCGCGTCCTTGGGGTACACGATCGCCGCGCCGCGGGGCATCGACATCGCGAAGTCCCGCAGCAGAGGCCGCAGCGCCAGGTAGTCGTGCCCGGAGCTGTTGGCCACGACGGAGCCGTCGGGAAGCCCGATGAGGTCGCGATGACGAAGCACGCCCTGGTGCGTGTGGAGCTCACCGTCCTCGCGGAGCGTCACGGTGTGCAGTCGGCCTTTCGGCCCGGTCAGCTGTACGCGATCGCCCGCACGGAACGGACCGCTCGGCCGCTGTACGCGTGAATCGGTCATCGGGTGGCTCCTGTCACGGCGGTGTTGCTGTCGAAGAGATCGGTGAGATCGTCGGCGCCCCTGCCGGCGAGGGTGGACCACAGCTCGTGAGCGCCGAGGTGGTCGAGGGGCACGATGTGGGGAACCGCGAGGGTCAGCGCCCCGGAGGCGAGGCCGGCGCGCACGCCCGTCGGCGAATCCTCGATGACGATCACCTCGGCGATGTCGACGTCCAGAAGCGCGGCCGCCTGCAGGTAGGGCTCGGGGTGGGGCTTGGGGTTGTCGACGTCATCGCCGGCGACGACGATGTCGAAGGCCTCGAACTCGATGAGCTCGACGACGTTGAGCGCCATGCGACGCAGCGACATGGTCACCAGGCCTGTGGGGATCCCCGCCTCGCGGAGGTCACGGAGGAGCTCGCGGGCGCCGGGGCGGAACGGGACGCCCTGCGTGCGCAGCGATTCCTGCACGACGTCGGTCAGGTGGGACACGATCGCCTCGGGCTCCATAGCGACACCGGCGTTCTGCAGGATCACCGCGCTGTCGAGCAATCCGCTTCCGACCAGCTGCAGCGCATCCTCGTGGGTCCAGGAACCTCCGAACGATTCGACCAGCGCCGTCTCGGCGGCCATCCAATACGGTTCGGTGTCGACGAGTGTTCCGTCCATGTCCCAAAGGACCGCGCTGGGCTTTCTGCTCACTGAACCCATGGTAGCCGTGGTGCCGCCCGCATCCCGCCTTCGCGGACTAGCCTGGAAGGATCACGACCGCGATCTCGAAGGGAGCCCTCGATGGATGTTCTCGGTCCGCGCATCGTCATCGCCGCCTTCGACGGCTGGAACGATGCGGGTGAAGCGGCCAGCAGCGCCATCGAGGCGCTGCGCTCATCGTCGGAGTACGACCTCGTGCACTCCGTCGACCCCGAACTGTACTTCGACTATCAGTACACGCGTCCCTCGACGCGGATGGATGCCGAGGGCCGCCGCCAGCTGACGTGGCCGGAGGCCGGACTGTGGCGTCCGCGCGATCCTGCGCCCGGGCCCGAGTTCTGGTTGCTCACGGGCGCCGAACCTGCGCGCACCTGGCAGGCCTTCGCCTCCGAGTTCATCGACATCGCTCTCCGCGACGACATCACCGGTCTCGTGACTCTCGGGGCGATGCTGGCCGATGTCCCGCACACCCGACCGATATCGATCTTCGCCTCGAGCCAGAACGAGCAGGTGCGCGAGGCGCACGGCCTCGAGCGCTCGCTGTACGAGGGTCCGGTCGGCATCCTCACCGTCTTCGAGCACTTCGCCGAGAACGCGGGCATCCCCACAGCGAGTCTGTGGGCGAGCGTGCCCCACTACGTCGCCTCGGCGACCCCTTCGCCGAAGGTGACGCTGGCGCTGCTGGACCGCCTCGAGGAGCTCACCGGTGTGGACGTCGATCGCCAGACGCTGCGCACCGAGGCCGCGACCTGGGAAGCCTCGATCGACGCCGCAGCGTCCGAGGACGAGGACATGACGGAGTACATCCGTCAGCTCGAGCGCACCCGCGACACGTGGGACTCCCCCGAGGCATCAGGCGACGCGATCGCCCAGGCGTTCGAGCGCTACCTGCGCCGCCGCGACGACGGCCCTGGCGACCGCAAACGCTGAGCCCGGCTCAGGCCGCGATCACACCGGTGCCGAGCAGGACCAGCAGGACGGTGCCGAGCAGGATGCGGTAGATCACGAAGGGCAGGAAGCTGCGCTTCGAGATCCAGTTCATGAAGAACGCGATCACCCCGAGCGCCACGACGAATGCGATTCCGGTCGCGGCGAGCGTGTCGCCGAAGGAGAAGAACGACGGCTCGCCCCAGCTCTTGAAGACCTGGTAGAAGCCGCTGCCGAACACCGCGGGGATCGCGAGCAGGAACGCATAGCGCGCCGCAGCGGCACGCTCGTAGCCGAGGAAGAGCCCCATCGTGATGGTGCCGCCCGAGCGGGAGACACCCGGGATCAGCGCCAGCGCCTGCGCGAAACCGAAAGCGATGCCGTGCGGGTAGGTGAGGTCGTCGAGCTTGCGGCGCTTCGCCCCCACGTAATCGGCGACGCCGAGCAGGATTCCGAAGACGATCAGCATCACCGCGACGATCCACATCGACCGCAGCACGGTCTCGATCTGGTCTTGGAACAGCAGCCCCAGGACCACGATCGGGATGCTGCCGATGATGATGAGCCAGCCCATCCTGGCATCCGGATCGTTGCGCGGAGCCTTGCCGACCAGCGACCGGAACCACTGCGTCACGATGCGCACGATGTCGCGCCAGAAGAACACGACCACCGCGGCCTCGGTGCCGATCTGGGTGATCGCGGTGAACGCCGCACCCGGGTCTTCACCCGACGGCAGGAACGTGCCGAGGATGCGCAGGTGAGCGCTGGAGGAGATCGGAAGGAACTCGGTGAGTCCCTGGACCACACCGAGGATCAGTGCTTCGAGCAGGTGCATGGAGAGCTTTCAGTTCGGAGGAGGCACGGAGCGCGCGACGCTCAGTACGTGCGCAGCAGATCGGTCAGCACCCGCTGGCCGAAGACAAGCGAGTCTACGGGTACTCGCTCATCGACTCCGTGGAACATGCCTGTGAAGTCGAGGTCGGCGGGGAGCTTCAACGGGGCGAAGCCGTAGCCGGTGATGCCCAGGTATGCCAGCGCCTTGTTGTCGGTGCCGGCCCCGAGAAGATACGGGATGACCGGCACGCCGGGATCGTGTCGACCGATGCTGGCGACCATCGCTTCGACGAGCTCGCCTTCGAACGGCGTCTCCATGCCGATGTCCCGGACGACCGTCTCGATGATGATCTCGTCGCCGACGATCTGCCGGAGCTCAGCCAGGACGTCGTCCTCGGTCCCGGGGATCACCCGCACGTCGATGAGCGCTTCTGCGCGCTCGGGGATCACGTTGTGCTTGTAGCCGGCGGTCAGCGCGGTCGGGTTCGTCGTCGTGCGGAACGAGGACCGCAGGAAGGCCTCGGCGGGGCCAGCGGCGGAGGCGAGGGCATCGGGATCATCGACGCTGCGTCCGCTCAGGGCGCTCAGTCCTTCGAGCAGGGCTCTCGTGGTCGACGTCAGCCGGATCGGCCAGCGCGTGCGGCCGATCGCCGCGACGGCCTCTGCGAGCTTCGTGACCGCGTTGTCGTCGTGCAGACGGCTGCCGTGACCCGCGCGCCCCTTCGCCACCAGCCGGATCCAGATCAGTGCCTTCTCCCCCACCTGCAGCAGGTAGGCGCGTCGGTCGTCGACCGTGATCGAGTAGCCGCCGACCTCGCTGATCGCCGCCGTCGCCCCCTCGAACCACTCCGGGCGATTCTGCACGACCAGTGCCGAGCCTTCGACGCCGCCGTTCTCCTCGTCGGCGAAGAAGGCCAGCACCAGATCCCGCTCCGGTCGTTCGCCCGCGCGAAGGATCTCCGCCACCGACGTCAGGATCATGGCATTCATGTTCTTCATGTCCACGGCGCCGCGTCCCCACAGCATCCCGTCTTGCACGAGGCCGGCGAAGGGGTCGACGCTCCAGTCTTCGGCCATGGCCGGCACGACGTCGAGGTGGCCGTGCACGACGAGCGCGGGCTTGTCCCTGTCGCGTCCTGGCACGCGTGCCATCACGTTCGTGCGCCGCGGGATCGGCTCGTAGTACTCGACTTCGAGCCCCAGCTCCTCCAGGTACGCCCCGACGTACTGCGCGGCCTCGCGCTCGCCCTTCGCGTTTCCTCCGCCGAAGTTGGACGTGTCGAATCGGATCAGGTCGCTCGCGATGCGGACGACCTCCGGAAGGGACGGATCAGTCATGGCTCCAGGCTATCGAAACCGTGCGCCACGCCCGGGCGTGCGCCTCGGTTCGAGAGGCCGCGGAGGACGTGGTAATGTCATTCTTCGGTCGGCAACGATCATCCAACACCTGCGCGGGTGGCGGAATGGTAGACGCGCTACGTTGAGGTCGTAGTGCCCGTAAGGGCGTGGGGGTTCAAGTCCCCCTCCGCGCACACGAAGACGAAGGCCCCGGATCCACGGATCCGGGGCCTTCGTCGTCTCCCGTCGATGGCGCGACGCACCCGCGGGGGCTCATCCGGGAGGGATGATCTCCTCCCCTGCGTGCGGGCGGCTCTGGATAGCCTGATCGCCATGACCGCCCTCGAAGCCGATCGTCAGACGATCATTCAGGCCTACCTCTACGGGTTCCCCCTCGTGTTCAACCTCGATCAGGTGACGCGTTACACGACGACGGGAGTCGGCTCCAACCCTGCCGCCCCGTTCAATGCCTTCAGTCACGCCCGAACGCTCGCCGGCCCCGCGGACACATTCGTGACGATCAACAACGACACGCTCTACTCGATGGCCCAGGTGGACCTCAGCGTCGGCCCGGTCGAGCTGCGAGTCCCGGACACCGCGGGCCGCTACTACGTCCTCCAGTTCGTCGACGCGTGGACGAACAACTTCGCGTACGTCGGACACCGCGCCACGGGGACACGCGCGGGGACGTTCCTGCTGGTCCCGCCCTCGTGGGACGGCGACACAGGCGACGCGGTCGTCATCCGGTTCCCGACGACTGTCGCCTCGATCGTGGGCCGGTGGGCTGTGAGCGGCGACGACGAACTCCCCGCCGTGCATGCGCTCCAGGACGCGACGACCCTCACGCCGCGAAACCCGGACGCCGTGCCCGCGGGGCTCGCCCTCCCGGGTCCCGGCGTCCCGGAGAGCGCGCTCTTCCTCGAGAAGCTCCGCGTCTGGTCGCAGCAGTTCCCGCCCGCACCCCGGGATCGCCCCTTGCAGGCCTCGCTGGCCTCGACAGGGATCGCCGTCGTAGGCGCTTCCCCGTACGCATCGATCGCGCTCTCGGACGCCGCGCGTCTGGTCGGCGATCTGGAAGCTGCTCAGCAGTCGCTCCACTCGTTCCTGACGCACGGCTCCAGCCCGGAGGTGAACGGGTGGAAGCTCACCTTCCACGCCTTCGACTACAACCTCGACTACTTCGAGATCGGAGCCCTCGACGACGACCGTTTCAAGATCATCGACCCCGAAGTGCGCATTCCCGAACGCGCCGCCGCCGCGCTCGGTGGCCTCTGGGGGAACCACCCCTATGAGGCGGCGTACATCGTGAGCTATGTCGATGATCATGGGGATCAGCTGACCGGCGAGCGGACGTACACGCTGCGTCTGGATCCCGAGCCGCCCGTATCCGCCTTCTGGTCGTTGACGATGTACTCGGTTCCCGACTTCTACCTCGTCGAGAACCCGATCGAGCGGTATTCGATCGGTGACCGGACTCCTGGTCTCGTGCGCGACGAGGACGGCGCCCTCACGATCACCATCAGCCATGAGCGCCCCGCCGACGAGAGGGCGGCGGCGAACTGGCTTCCCTCACCGGCCGGAGACTTCCGACCGGTGATGCGGATGTACGAGCCCGCCCCCGCCGTGCTCGAGTGGCACTACACGGTGCCGGCGATCACACGATCGGCTGGGTGAGTGCGCGCACTCCGATCACGCCGCACTGACGCCGAACACGAGGCCGAGAACGTAGGTGATGGCAGCCGCGCCGAAACCGATGGCGAGCTGACGGAGGGCGCGTCGGAGGGGCGGGCCGCCCGAGAGGACACCGACCATGGCGCCGGTGCTCAGCAGGGCGATGCCGACGAGCACGAGGGCGACGATCACGGCCGTGGTGCCCTGGAGCCCGAAGATCCACGGCAGGACCGGGATGATCGCCCCGGAGGCGAACAGGAGGAAGCTGGAGATCGCTGCGGTCCAGTCGCTGCCGACGATCTCGTGGTCGTTGCCGCCCTGGGTGTTGACCGGTCCGGTGGCGGCCCGGCGCACTCCGGCCTGCGCAGCGGTCACGATGCGTCGGGCACGGGAGAGGGACTCCTCCGGCTCCATGCCGCGTGCCCGGTAGACGAGCGCGAGCTCGTTCTCGTCGATGTCGAGATCCCCGGCGGCCGCGTGGGCGTCCTCGTTCGCCTCGGTCGCCGCGAGCAGTTCGCGCTGGGAGCGCACCGAGACGAACTCTCCCGCCCCCATCGACAGAGCCCCGGCCAAGAGTCCCGCGATCCCGCTGAAGAGCACGAACCCGGAACTCACCCCCGTCGCACCGATGCCCAGAACGAGCGCGAGGTTGCTCACGAGACCGTCGTTCGCTCCGAAGACCGCCGCGCGGAAGGAACCGGAGAGACGCCTGCGGCCTCGCGCTGCGAGTCCACGGACCACCTCGTAATGGACCTTCTCGTCGGCGCGCATCGCGGGCGTGGCGTACTGCTCCGAGTCGTAGGGCGATCGGGCTTCGGCGCTCTGCGCCAGCGCGAGCACGAAGATCGACCCGAAGCGGCCGGCCATCCAGCCGAGCAGACGCGAGCGGACACCGGCACGAGGGAGTCGTTTCGGCTCCGCACCGAGGAGATCGAGCCAGTGCTGCTCATGGCGGCGTTCCGCGTCGGCGAGACGGAGCAGGATGTCACGCTCCTCGCCCTCTCTGCGCGCGGCGAGCTTCTGATACACGGCGCCTTCCGCGCGCTCCTCGACCAGGTATCGCGCCCAGCGCCGGCGATCGGCGGGGGTCGGGTCGACTGCAGCAGGGGCTGTCATGAGTCCTCCAGGTGTAACGGTGCCCGGTGCGCGGGCAACCGTTCAACGCTAGCCGCGGACCCCCGCGCACACCTCGCTCAGACGCGGATTGACAGCATTTCGGGGATCCGAAGCAGCGCTCGCATCGCGCGGGTTGGGGCCCGTGCGGACGTCAGGAACGCACGCGCTTGCGGAGAACTTCGATGCGCGACTGCAACTGGGTCACCGTCGCCTGCGCAACCGCCGGTCCTCCGCAGATGCGCCGCAGCTCGGCGTGCACCGCGCCGTGGGGCTCGCCCTTCTGCCGCGCGTAGAGACCCACCAGGCTGTTCAGAAGTTGCCGCTGCTCCTTGAGCGTGCGGTGCAGCGGCGCGGGCAACGTCGTCGTCTCCGCCGGGTCTGCAGAGGCCTCGCGCGCCTCGCGCAGTCGGGATTGACGGGACTGGCGCTGCATGAGGAGCTCATGCACGTGTTCCGGTTCGAGAAGGCCGGGGAACCCGATGAACTCCTCTTCTTCCGGGGTGCCTGGTTCTGCCAGCTGCCCGAACTCCTGCCCCTCGAACACGATCCGATCGAAGTGGGCGACCGATGACAGCGCCTGATAGCTGAACTCCTGCGTCAGCGCATCGGAGGTCTCCTCCTCGCGGTTCGCGCTCTCGAGCAGCGAGTCCTCGAGGCCGTCGTCTTCCTTCGACTGCCGGTCGAGGGCGTGGTCGCGCTGCTTGTCCATCTCGTTCGCGAGCCCCATCAGGACGGGGACCTGCGGAAGGAAGACGCTGGCGGCCTCGCCGCGACGGCGGGCGCGCACGAAGCGGCCGATGGCCTGCGCGAAGAACAGCGGAGTCGACGACGACGTCGCGTACACGCCCACGGCGAGGCGCGGGACGTCGACGCCTTCGGACACCATGCGCACGGCCACCATCCACCGGGCGTCGTTGGCACTGAACTTCTCGATCCGCTCCGAAGCGGTCGCGTCGTCGGAGAGCACGATCGTCGGCTGCTGACCCGTGATGCTGTGCAGGATCTTCGCGTAGGCGCGCGCCACGGTCTGATCGGTCGCCAGCACGAGTCCGCCGGCATCGGGAACGTGATGGCGGATCTCGGTGAGGCGGCGATCGGCAGCCGAGAGCACGGCGGGCATCCAGTCGCCCTCGGGGTCGAGCGCCGTTCGCCAGGCCTGCGACGTCACGTCCTTCGTGTTGTCCTGGCCGAGGTGCGTCTCGAGCTCGTCACCTGTGGTGGTGCGCCAGCGCATCTTGCCGGCGTACATGTGGAACAGCACGGGGCGCACGACACCGTCGGCCAGCGCCCGGCCGTAGCCGTAGTTGTAGTCGGTGCGCGAGATGCGGGCGCCGGACTCGTCGGGGTGGTACTCGACGAACGGGATCGGTGCGGTGTCGCTCCGGAACGGCGTTCCGGAGAGGAGGAGGCGCCTCTTGGCGGGCCCGTAGGCGTCGCGGATCGCGTCGCCCCAGCTGAGCGCGTCGCCGCCGTGGTGCACCTCGTCGAGGATCACCAGCGTCTGGGCGTCTTCGGTGAGATGGCGGTGCACCGAGGACTTCGCCGCGACCTGCGCATAGGTCACGACCGCGCCGTGATAGTGCCGTGCCGGTGCCCAGTCGCTGTTGCGGAAGCGGGGGTCGAGGCGGATGTGCACGCGCGCGGCGGCATCGGCCCACTGCGTCTTGAGATGCTCGGTCGGCGCCACGACGATGATGCGGTTGACCTCGCCCATGCGCATGAGCTCGACCGCGAGGGTGAGCGCGAAGGTGGTCTTCCCAGCGCCGGGCGTGGCCGCCACGAGGAAGTCGCGCTGATCCGCGGCGAAGTACTGTTCGAGGGCCTCCTGCTGCCAGGCGCGCAGCTTGTTCGCGGTTCCCCATGGGGCACGCTGAGGAAAGGACGGAGAGAGCATCGAGTCCACGATAATCGCTGCCGCGGACACTGGATCACTCGCGGCAGTTCCCGCGCGTGCCCTCCCCGGGATGGGCACGTGCGGGTAGGCTCTGTCACTGCGTCGCGGTCACCGCCGCTTCGCACGACGTTCGTGAAGGAGCGCTGGATGACCGACCAGGATTCGACTCGGACCCCCTATGTCCCCAATGAGACCGCGCACCCGTGGCGCCGTTTCGTCGCGATCGGCGATTCGTTCACCGAGGGCATCGGCGACCCCGACCCCGCACATCCGGGCAGCCACCGCGGGTGGGCCGACCGCGTCGCCGAAGTGCTCGCGGCGCAGGTGGACGACTTCGCCTACGCGAACCTCGCGGTCCGCGGCAAGCTGATCGCCCAGATCGTCGCCGACCAGATCGAGCCGGCGATCGCACTGCACCCCGACCTGGTGTCGATCTGTGCGGGTGGCAACGACGTGATCCGCCCCGGCACCGACCCCGATGCCATTGCGAGTCAGCTCGAAGACGCCGTCGTGCGCCTGTCGTCCACGGGCGCGGCCATCCTGCTCTTCACGGGCATCGACACCGGGTTCACTCCCGTCTTCCGAGCCTTCCGCGGCAAGGTCGCCATCTACAACGAGAACGTCCGTGCGATCGCCGAGCGCCACGACTGCATCGTCGCCGACCAATGGGCGCTCAAGGTCGTGCAGGACATGCGGTTCTTCGACGACGACCGCCTGCACTACAACGCCCTCGGCCACCACGAGGTGGCCCGTATGGCGCTGCGCGCGCTGAACGTGCCGAACGACCTCGAGGCCATGCAGCCCGAGCCGTTCCCGTTGCGCACGTGGCGCGAGGCCCGGTCGGAAGACCTCGGCTGGGCGCGCGAGCACCTCGTGCCATGGGTGCTTCGGCGGCTGCGGCACCAGTCGTCGGGCGACAACCTCGCGGCGAAGCGCCCCGACCCCTCGCCGGTGTTCCTTCCCGAGCGGGACTGAGCGCGTCAGGCCTTCATCGACCAGAGCGCGACCGCAGCCGCTGATGCCACGTTCAGCGAGTCCACTCCCCCGCTCATCGGGATGGTGACGACGGTGTCCGCGCCGTCCATGGCCTCCCGCGAGAGACCGTCGCCCTCCGACCCCATGACCAGGGCGACGCGGGACGGGCGTTCGGCGGCGTAGGCGTCGAGGGTGACGGCGTCATCGCGCAGCGCCAGGGCGGCGATGTCGAAACCTGCGGCGTGAAGATCCGCGATGGCGGATTCCCAGTCCGTGATCCGTGTCCACGGCACCTGGAACACGGTGCCCATACTCACGCGGACGCTGCGACGATAGAGCGGGTCGGCGCCACCCGGCGACACGAGCACGGCATCGGCCCCGAGTCCGGCGGCGGCGCGGAAGGCGGCCCCGACGTTGGTGTGATCGCCGATGTTCTCCAGGATCAGCACGAGGGACGCCCCCTCGATCACGTCGTGCACGGCCGGCAACTCGGGTCGATGCATAGACGCGATCGTCCCGCGGTGCACGGCGAAGCCGGTCACCGCCTCGGCGATCTCGTCCGGCACGACGTACACGGGCACATCGAGATCGCCGACGATCTCCCGGATGTCGTCGATCCGGCGTTCCTGCACCAGGAGGGAGCGTGGACGGTGGCCCGCGGCGACGGCGCGCGCGATCACCTTCGTCGACTCCGCGATGTACAGCCCGCCGGACGGCTCGGAAAGAGTGCGCAGGGCGGTATCGGTGAGTGCACGGTAGTCATCGAGGCGTCGGTCACAGGCGTCGGTCACAGGCAGCAGTTCCACGGGCTCCACTCTGCCACCGCCCGGGAGTCGTCCCGCACCGACATCTCCGAGAGCCACCCCCGTCGGTCGGGTCCGCCGCACGCCCGGGCACCGTAGACTCGCTCGAGGAGGTCCTGTGAGCGTGTCGAATCCCGCCGAGCTGTCGGCCACCATCGCCCACGCCGCCGAGCTGCTGCGTGAGAAGCGCATCGCACTCCTCACCGGCGCCGGCATCTCCACCGACTCCGGCATCCCCGCCTATCGCGGCGAAGGAGCACGGACCCGCAGCGATCCGATGACGATCCAGACCTATCTGGGCGACGAGGCTGCGCGGCGCCGGTACTGGGTGGGCGGGCACCTCGGCTGGCGCGCCTTCGCCAGGGCGGAGCCGAACGCCGGGCACACCGCCCTCGCGCAGCTCGAAGCAGCGGGCACCGTGTCCGGCGTCATCACCCAGAACGTCGACGGACTGCATCTGCGAGCCGGGAGCACGCACGTCATCGAGGTGCACGGGACGATGCGCCGCGTGCTGTGCCTGCAATGCGGACAGGTCTTCGACCGCCGCGACATCGCCGTGCAGATCGAGGAGCTCAATCCCTGGATCACCGTGCCCGAGAACATCGCGCTCGCCCCGGACGGCGACGTCCTCCCCGAGAGCACGGACGGGTTCATCGTCCCCGTGTGCACCGTCTGCGCCGGCATGCTCAAGCCGGATGTGGTGTTCTTCGGCGAGTACGTGCCACAGGACCGCTTCCGTGCGGCGGAGTCGCTGCTGCGCTCCAGCACCGCCTTGATCGTGGCCGGATCCTCGCTGGTCGTGAACTCCGGTGTGCGCCTGGTCGAGCGTGCCCGCCGTCGCAACATCCCCCTGATCATCGTCAACCGTGAGCCGACGCGCGCGGATGCCTGGGCGCATGTCACCATCGCCGCCGGCACCAGCGACGTGCTCCCCGCCCTCCAGGAACTCCTCTCGTGACCCACCTCACTCTCGTCCGCCACGGTCAGACCGACTGGAACCTCGCCAAGCGCATCCAGGGCTCCACAGACATCCCCCTGAATGAGACCGGGCGTGAGGATGCCCGGTGGGCGGCGGAGAAGCTCGCCGCGACGACGCACCACGCGGTGTACACCAGCCCGCTGCTGCGGGCGAAGGAGACGGCCGAGATCATCGCCGATCGCCTGGGCCTGGAGATCGCAGGAATCGTCCCCGACATCCGCGAGCGGGAGTTCGGCGACGGCGAAGGCATGCTCGTGCCCGATTACATCAGAACCTACGGCGACTGGCACGCCGAGGTCCCGGGCGCCGAATCCCTGCACGAGGTCGGAGAACGGGCCATCGCGGCCTTGCACGCGATCGCGCGCGAGGCCCGACGGAGATCGACGCCCCGCGCGGAGTCGGTGATCGTCGTCGCGCACGGTGGGGTGATCCGCGCCGTTATCGACCACGTCTCCGGTGGCACGCTCCCCCGCGACGGCGAGGTCCTCCAGAACGGCTCCGTGCACCGCTTCGTCGCGGCGCCGGGCTATCTGCGTCTGCTCGAAGAGTCGCCCGTCCTCTGATCAGAGGGCGCGGGAGGTGACCGCGCGTGCATGGCGGAGCACCGGCTCGTCGATCATGCGTCCCTGGAATCGGAAGACTCCGCGCTCGGTCTCGGCGGCGGCGAGCACCGCATGGGCCCAGGTGATGGTCGCCTCGTCGGGACGATAGGCCGCGCGGATCGCCGCCACCTGGTTCGGATGGATGCAGGCCGTCGCCGAGAAGCCGGACGCGGCGGCGTCGATAGCCTCGTGTCGGAGCCCGTCTGCATCCTCGAGGTCGATGTGCACCGCGTCGATCGCGGCCTTGCCGTGCGCCCCGGATTCGAGGAGAACGCGAGCGCGGGCGTAGCGGGCGATGTCGCGATAGCCGCCGTCCGCGCGCCGTGACGAGGTCCCTCCGAGTGAGGCCACGAGATCCTCGGCGCCCCACATCATGGCCGAGACCCGCGGGTGTGCGGCGATGCGGTCGGCCGCGTGGATACCGCGCGCCGTCTCACAGAGGGCGATCAGCGAGTATCGCTCATCGAAAGCCGCCAGGCTCTCCACGTCCTCCGTCTTCGCCACCATCACCGTGCGGAAGTCGGTCTGCGCCAGAGCCGCGAGGTCGGCTGCGAAGGCACCGCTGTCTGGTGCGTTCACGCGGACGATCACACGGTTCGGGTCGAGGTCGGCCGCGATCACATTGCGCCGCGCGGCATCCTTCGCATCCGGAAGCACCGCATCCTCGAGATCGAGGATGATCGCATCAGCCCGCTCGGATGCCTTCTGGAAGCGCTCAGGACGGTCGGCAGGGCAGAACAGCAGCGCCGGACCCAGATCGAACGTCATGAGGTGGTCCCTTCCGGAAGGCAGTGCACGAGCACCGATCGTACGGCGGTGGCGACGACGGTGCCGCCCTGGTTCCGCCCGGTGTGCGCGATGGTCACGATGCCCTGCCCTGGGCGCGACGAGGAGAGGCGCTTCTGTGTGACCACGCTCTCGGTGTAGAGCGTGTCGCCGGCGAACAGCGGATGAGGGAACGCCACGTCGCCGAATCCGAGCTGCGCCACCAGAGTCCCCTGGGTCAGCTGCGCCACGGAGGAACCCACCATGGTCGACAGCGTCCACATCGAGTTCATCAGGCGCGCGCGGAACGGGTCCTGGGCATCGGCGAAGGCCGCATCCAGGTGCAGGGCCTGCGTGTTCATGGTGAGCGTGGTGAAGAGCACGTTGTCGGCCTCGGTCGCCGTGCGCCCCGGCCGATGCAGGTAGCGGGCGTCGACCTCGAACTCCTCGTAGTACAGACCCCTCTGGAGGATGTCGTGCGTGGTCATACCGCCACGCTACCCGGCGAGTCCGAGTCCACGAGCGATGACGAGCAGTTGCACTTCGGTGGTGCCCTCGCCGATCTCGAGGATCTTCGAATCGCGGTAGTGACGCCCCACCGGGAACTCGTTCATGAAGCCGTTCCCGCCGAAGATCTGCGTCGCGTCCCTGGCGTTGTCCATCGCGGCCTCCCCGCCGACCAGCTTCGCGATGGCCGCGGCTTCGGCGAACGGCTTCCCCGCATCGCGGAGTCGCGCAGCGTGGTGCCAGGCGAGACGGGCGGTGTGCACCCGTGCACGCATGCGGGCCAGGGTGAACTGGGCGTTCTGGCGGGTGCTCAGCGCGGCGCCGAAGATCGTGCGGCTCTTCGCATACTCGACCGCCGCCTCCAGGCAGCCCTCCGCCGCGCCCGTGGAGAGAGCAGCGATCGCGATGCGTCCTTCGTCGAGGATGCTGAGGAAGCTGCGGAAGCCGCTCCCTCGCTCGCCCAGGAGGTTGCCGGCAGGCACGCGAGCGCCGTCGAACGTCAGCGGATGAGTGTCTGAGGCGTTCCAGCCGACCTTGTCGTACGGTGCCTCGACGGTGAACCCCGGCGTGCCGTTGGGGACGATGATCGTCGAGATCTCCTTGCGCCCGTTCTCGTTCCCCGTCACCGCGGTGACCGTGACGAAGCGCGTGATCGGTGTTCCCGAGTTGGTGATGAACTGCTTGGAGCCGTCGATCACCCATTCGTCGCCGTCGAGGCGCGCCGTGGTCCTGGTCGCCCCCGCATCGCTTCCGGCCTCCGGTTCGGTGAGACCGAAACCGGCCAGCGCCCGCCCCGCGAGCAGATCAGGGAGCAGCTCCCGGCGCTGCTCCTCGGTACCGAAGCGATAGATCGGCATCGCGCCGAGACTCACCCCCGCTTCGAGCGTGATCGCGATGGACTGGTCCACACGGCCCAGCGCCTCAATCGCGATGCCGAGAGCCATGTAGTCACCGCCCTGTCCTCCGTACTCCTCCGGGAACGGCAGACCGAACAGGCCGAGATCGCCCATCTGCGCCACGACGTCCATGGACAGGGTGTGCGTGCGGTCAGCCTCGTAGGCCTGCGGTGCAACGACCGTGTCGGCGAACTCCCGCACCATAGCGGCGAGCTCGCGCTCCTCTGCGGACAGGTCTTCCATGTTCAACTCTCCTCCGTCGTCACGCGGGCGACCGGTTGGTCACGCCGCACCTGGTCACCCACGGTGACCAGCAGATGCACCACACCGTCGTGGGGCGCGAGCACGGGATGCTCCATCTTCATCGCCTCGATCGAGACGAGCGCGTCGCCCGCGGAGACCGAATCCCCGTCCGCGACGTGCAGCGCCACGACGCTTCCGGGCATGGGGGCGCGCCCCTCCGGCTCCGTCGGCGCGGATCCCGCTTCGCGCGCGGACAGCCGTCGCTTCATCCGCTGCTTCCTGTCGAGGGGGCGGAGGCGAACCGTGCGACCGTCCTCGGCCACCCACACAGCGCCGTCCGCGTCCACTGCGGCGTGGACAGCGCTTCGCGATCTCGTAGCCGATCCTTCGTCGAGCGCGACCTCTTCGTCGTCATCCGTGAGGGCGACGAACAGAGGCGGTGCCGCATCCCCGGCCCCCAGGCGCCAGCCGGGAAGGTCCCGCCACAGGGCGGTGGTCCGCATCGGCGCGGCGGTTCCCGCGACCGTGTCCTTCGCCGCCGCGAGCTGTGCCGGCGACGGCCTCAGCGTGCCGAGCGGAAGCAGGGTCTCGATGAGCCCGGTGTCGAGGTCTCCCTCGATGACGCGCGGGTCCTGGCAGAGCGTGCGGAGGAAGGCGATGTTGGTCTCGACGCCCAGGACGACCGTGCGGGCGAGCGCCTCGTCCAGTCGCGCGAGCGCGGTGGCGCGGTCGTCGGCGAAAGCGATCACCTTCGCGATCATCGGGTCGTAGAACCCGGTCACCTCGCTCCCGGTCTCGATCGCCGCGTCCACGCGAACGCCCGACGGCGGATCGAACAGCAGCACCGTCCCCGTGGAGGGAAGGAACCCGCGTTCCGGCGACTCCGCGTACACACGTGCCTCGACCGCGTGGCCGCGCAGGCGCGGAGTGACCTCCAGCGCCAGCCCCGCGGCCGCACGCAGCTGGAGAGCGACCAGATCGAGGCCGGTGACCTCTTCGGTCACGGGGTGCTCCACCTGGAGGCGTGTGTTCATCTCGATGAAGAACACCTCGTCTGGCGCATCGGCATCGATGAGGAACTCGACGGTGCCCGCGCCGACGTACTCGACGCTCTCTGCGGCGAGGACGGCTGCCGAGAGCAGTCGCTCACGGGTGGGGGCCGGGATGCCCGCCGACGGCGCCTCCTCGATGACCTTCTGATGCCGTCTCTGCAGGGTGCACTCGCGCTCGCCGAGTGCGATGACCGTGCCGTGCGCGTCTCCGAAGACCTGCACCTCGATATGCCTCGGGCGTCGGATGAGGCGTTCGAGGATGAGCGCGTCGTCGCCGAACGCTGCCGATGCCACTCGGCGCGCGGAGGCGAGAGCTCCCCGCAAGCCCGCGGCGTCCGCAACGACCTCCATGCCTTTACCGCCCCCGCCGGCGCTGGGCTTGACGAGCAGTGGGTAGCCCACGCCGTCCGCCTCCTCGGCGATCTCGAGGTCGGACAGTCCTTTCGCATCGAAGCCGGGGACGACCGGAACGCCGTAGCGCTGCACGTGCTCGCGAGCGCGGGCCTTGTCGCCCATGATCTGCAGGGCGTCGATGGAGGGACCGATGAAGACGATGCCGCTCTCGGCACAGGCCTCGGCCAGCCCGACGCTCTCGGACAGGAACCCGTACCCGGGGTGGATGGCCTGCGCACCGGTGCTGCGGGCAGCGGCGATCACGGCATCGATGTCGAGATACGACTCGGCCGCGGGCGCGGGGCCGATCCGCACGGCATCGTCCGCTTCACGCACGTGGGGAGCCGAGGCGTCGGCATCGCTGTAGACGGCGACGCTGCGGATACCGAGCGCCCGGAGGGTACGGATCACGCGGCGGGCGATCTCCCCGCGATTGGCGACGAGAACCGTGTGGAAGGTGCCGGTGTTCGAAGGAGACGGTGCAGACAGGGACATGGCACTCACATCCGGAAGACGCCGAAGCGCGGTTCGGGCAGCGGGCTGCGGGAAACGACTTCGAGGGCCAGGCCCAGGAGGTCACGGGTCTGTTCGGGGTCGACGATGCCGTCGTCCCAGAGTCGTGCCGTGGCGTAATAGGGCTCACCCTGGTGCTCGTACTGCTCACGGATCGGAGCCTCGAACTCCGCACGGTCCTCGCTCGTCCAGGAGTCGCCCCGGGCGGAGAGTTGATCCTCCTTCACGGTCGCGAGCACGGACGCGGCCTGTGCGCCACCCATCACGGAGATGCGGCTCGCGGGCCAGGTCCACAGGAACCGGGGCGAATACGCCCGACCGCACATCGAGTAGTTTCCGGCCCCGAACGATCCACCGATGATCACGGTGAGCTTCGGCACCCTGGTGCTGGCCACGGCGGTGACCATCTTCGCACCGTCCTTCGCGATGCCGCCGGCCTCGGCATCGGAGCCGACCATGAACCCCGTGATGTTCTGCAGGAACAGCAGCGGAATACCCCGCTGGTCGCAGAGTTCGATGAAATGCGCTCCCTTGAGCGCCGATTCGCTGAACAGCACGCCGTTGTTCGCGACGATGCCGACGGGGTGCCCGTGCAGGCGGGCGAATCCGGTGACCAGGGTCGTGCCGTACTCGGGCTTGAACTCGAGGAAGGTGTCGCCGTCGACCAGACGGGCGACGACCTCGTGCACATCGTATGCGGCGTTCACGTCGACGGGGACGGCGTCGTACAGGCTCGTCGACTCGGACGGAGGGCCGCTGTTCAGCACCTCCCAGGCGGGCGCCGCGGGAGGGGGAAGCGTCGCGACGATGTCGCGGAGGATCTCGAGCGCGTGCTCATCATCCTCGGCGAGATGGTCGACCACACCGCTGCGGCGTGCGTGCAGCTCTCCCCCGCCCAGCTCTTCGGCGGTCACGATCTCCCCGATCGCGGCCTTCACGAGAGGGGGTCCGCCGAGGAAGATCGTCCCCTGACCGCGGACGATGACGGTCTCGTCGCTCATGGCGGGAACATAGGCGCCACCCGCGGTGCACGACCCGAGCACCGCGGCGAGCTGAGGGATCCCCTCGGCCGACATGCGCGCCTGGTTGAAGAAGATCCGGCCGAAGTGCTCACGGTCGGGGAAGACCTCGTCCTGCTTCGGGAGGAACGCTCCTCCCGAGTCGACCAGGTAGAGGCAGGGCAGCCGGTTCTCTAGGGCGATCTCCTGTGCGCGCAGGTGCTTCTTGACCGTGAGCGGGTAGTAGGTGCCCCCCTTCACCGTCGCGTCGTTGCAGACCACCATCACGTGTCGACCGTGGACGAGGCCGATACCGGCGATCACGCCGGCTCCCGGCGCCTCTCCCCCATACAGTCCGTCGGCGGCGAGCGGGGCGACCTCGAGGAACGGACTGCCCTCATCGAGCACACGGGCGACGCGGTCGCGAGGGAGCATCTTCCCGCGGGCGATGTGCCGTTCGCGGGAAGCTTCTGGTCCGCCGCGCGCCGCGGTCGCGAGGCGCGTTCGCAGCTCGTGCGCCAGTGATTCCTGGGTTGCGGGCATCGTGATGTCCTCCTCGACCCACGTCCGCGCGGGCGGACCCTGGCGCGGTGCATGCACTTTCGGTTAGTGTTCACTAACCCGTTGATTCAGGTTAGCGAGGATTAACTGAGATGACAAGCCCGGTCACAGCCCGAGACCGCGCCAAGGCCGAACGGTCCGATGCGATCCTGCACGCCGCCGCGCGCCTCTTCGCCGCGCGCGGATACAGCGGGGTGAGCCTCGAAGACATCGGCGCGGCGGTCGGCGTCTCCGGGCCGGCCGTGTACCGCCACTTCGCCGGAAAACAGGCTCTGCTGGGCGCCGTGCTCGTCAAGGTCAGTCAGGACCTGATCTCGGGCGGTCGTCGCGTCGCCGCGGAGTCGCCGACTGCCGATCAGCGGATGCGCGCGCTGATCGGCTTCCACGTCGAGTTCGCCCTGGGCAACGCCGAGGTCATCCAGGTGCAGGACAGGGATGTCGCGTTCCTGTCCGAGGCCGATCGCGCCGAGGTCCGACGCCTCCAGCGTGCGTACATCGAGTTGTGGATGGCCGCGCTGTCGCCGTTGCAGGCGCCCGAGGGCGACGCCGATCAGGACGAGCTGCGTCTGCGCGTGCAGGCCTGCTTCGGGCTCATCAACTCGACGCCGCACAGCACGCGCACTGCCGCCAGGCGGCACTCCGCCACCGCGACCGTACTGATCGCGATGGCGGATGCGGCGTTGCGCGCGACTACCTGAAGAGCATCGCCCGTCCGGGCTCTTCGAGGATGTCGGCGACGTCCTTGAGGAATCGGGCTCCTTCGGCTCCGTCGACGAGGCGGTGGTCGAAGGAGAGGCTGAGCGTCATCATCTGCCGCAGCGCGATCTCGCCGTGGTGCTCCCAGGGCTGGCGACGCACCGCGCCGACGGCGAGGATCCCCGACTGGCCAGGCGGGAGGATGGGAGTTCCGGCATCGACGCCGAAGACGCCGATGTTGGAGATCGAGAATGTGCCGCCGGCGAGTTCGGCGGGCGAGGTCTTCCCCGAACGCGCGACCTCGGCGAGCGACCGCACCGCGTCCGCCATGCCGAGCAGCGTCAGCCGCTCCGCATCCCGGATCATCGGGACGATCAGTCCCCGATCCGTCGCCGCGGCGATCCCCAGATCGACGTAGTTGTGCTGGACGATCTCGCCCGCAGCCTCGTCCCACCGAGAGTTGAGTCCCGGGGTCCGGCCCAGAGCCAGGCACACCGCCTTCGCGACCACTGTGAGCGGGCCGATCCGGTGTGCGCTGAGTGCGCGATCGTCGCGAAGACTCGACAGCAGATCCATCGTGGCGGTCACATCGACCGTGTGGAAGACGGTGACATGCGGGGCGGTGAACGCGCTCTGCACCATCGCGGCCGCCGTGTGCTTGCGCACGCCGCGGATGGGGATGCGCGTCTCACGCTCCCCGTCTCCGAGCGCCGCCGGACTCGAGGGCGCCGTCGCGGGGATGCCCGACGTCTCGTCCACCGTCGCACCAGCGCGGCCCACTCGCTCCGCATAGGCATCCACGTCGCTCCGGGTGATGACCCGGTCCCCCACCTCTGCCGCGACCAGCACCAGGTCGATGCCGAGGCGCTTGGCGTGTGCACGCACCGGCGGAGTTGAGCGCGGGCGCTCGATCACCACGTCGACGGCCGCCGACGGGGTGGCATCGTGCGGCGCCGCCTCGAGGACAGCCGTGTCCACCGGGACCGGCGTGCCACCGATCCGGCGGGCGCGCCGTGCGGGCCGACCTGCACTCGTGGGGGCGGCGCCGTAGCCGACGAGGTTCGGCTGGGCCTTCTCGGCGGACTCGGACGCCGATTCCGATGCATCCGGCTCATCTCCCACTACGTCGAAAGCGATCAGAGGGGCACCGACGGCGATGGTCTGGCCGGCCTCGGCGTGCAGCGTCGACACCGTGCCTTCGTAGGGAGAGGGGAGCTCGACGACCGCCTTGGCCGTCTCGACCTCGGCGAGCGTCTGGTTGAGGGCGACAGTGTCACCGGGCGCGACGAGCCAGGTCACCACCTCGGCCTCGGTCAGGCCTTCTCCGAGATCCGGAAGACGGAACTCCGCGATCATGCCTCAGCTCCCGTCAGACTGTTCGGTCGGTCCAGCACGCGATCCACGGCGTCCAGAAGCCGATCGAGGTCAGGCAGATGGTACTTCTCGAGCTTCGCGGGCGGGTATGGGATGTCATGGCCGGTGACCCGCAGCGGCGCGGACTCGAGGTACTCGAAGCAGCGCTCGGTGATGCTCGCGATCACTTCGGCGGCGACTCCCGCCTCGCGGGAGGCCTCGTGCGCCACGACCACCCGACCGGTCTTGCGCACGGACGCGGCGACCGAGTCGTAGTCGACGGGTGAGAGCGAACGCAGGTCGATGACCTCGAGGGAGATCCCCTCGTCGTCGGCGGCCTCGGCCGCCTGCAGCGCCGTGGAGACCATCGCCCCGTAGGTGATCAGTGTCGCGTCCGTTCCGGTGCGCACGACGCGCGCGAGTCCCATCGGCGGCGCATCCGCGAGCGGCGCCTCGAGGTCGACCTCGCCTTTGTGGTGGTACAGACGCTTCGGCTCGAAGAAGATCACCGGGTCGTCCGACGCGATCGCCTGACGGAGACTGCGGTACGCGTCCTCCGGGTTCGACACCGCGATCACGCGCAGTCCTGCCGTGTGCACGAAGTAGGCCTCCGGAGATTCGGAGTGGTGCTCGGCTGCGCCGATGCCTCCCGCCCACGGGATCCGGATGGTGATGGGCATCTTCACGCGGCCCTGCGTGCGGTAGTGCAGCTTCGCGACCTGGGCGACGATCTGGTCGAACGCGGGGTACACGAAGCCGTCGAACTGGATCTCCACCACCGGGCGGTAGCCGCGGAACGCCAGACCGACAGCAGTACCGACGATCCCGGACTCCGCCAGCGGTGTGTCGATCACCCGTGCCGCGCCGAACTCGTCGAGGAGCCCGTCGGTGATGCGGAACACACCGCCGAGCTTGCCGATGTCCTCACCGAGGAGCACGACCTTGTCGTCGTCGCGCATCGCTTGACGCAGGCCCGCGCCGAGTGCTTTTCCGAGAGTGAGTTCGGTCATGCCGATGCCTCGCTCTCGAACGATGCGAGATACGCGGCGTACTCGCCGCGCTGACGCTCGAGTCCGGTGTGCGGCTCGGCATAGACACCGTCGAAGACCGCGAGGGGCGGGCGCGTCACCATGCCGAGGCATGCGGCGCGCATCTCCTTCGCCACGACGTCGGCTGCCGCCTGGGTCTCCGCCTGGTGCTCATCCGTGAGTGCTCCGGTGGCGCGCAGGTGCGCTTCCAGTCGCGCGATCGGGTCGCGCCGGCGCCAGGACTCGAGTTCGGCCTCGTCGCGGTACCGCGTCGGATCGTCCGCCGTGGTGTGCGGACCCATCCGATAAGTGACCGCCTCGATGTAGGCGGGGCCCTTGCCGGACCGTGCGTGCTCGAGCGCCCAGCGCATCGCGGCCATGCAGGCGAGGATGTCGTTGCCGTCGACGCGGACACTGGGGATGCCGAAGCCGGGTGCACGTCCGGCGATCGGATACTGCGACTGCACGGCGACAGGCTCGGAGATCGCCCAGTGGTTGTTCTGGCAGACGAAGACGACGGGCGCCTGGTAGGACGCGGCGAAGATCATCGCCTCGTTGACGTCGCCCTGACTCGTCGCGCCGTCTCCGAAGTAGGTCACGGCGACCTCGTCGGCGCCGTCGTGCTGGATGCCGAGGGCGTAGCCGACGGCGTGCAGGGTCTGCGCGCCGATGATGATCTGCAAAGGAGCGACCCCGAGAGCGGCGGGGTCGTACGCGGCGCCTTCCTCTCCGCGCCACATGCGCACATAGTCGCCGGGCTGGGCGCCTCGCGCGTAGATGACTCCGGTCTCGCGGTAGCTGGGGAACACGAAGTCCTGCGCAGCGATGGCCCTCGCCGTGCCGATCTGCGTCGCCTCCTGGCCCTGGCAGGGAGCCCAGAGACCGAGCTGTCCCTGACGCTGGAGGGCGACGCCTTCTGCGTCGATCCGCCGGAGGATGACCATGTCACGCAGCAGGGAGCGCAGCTGCTCGGCATCGACGTCCGCGACGAAGGGGTCCAGCCGAGGGTTCGCGATGCGACTTCCATCCGGGTTGAGGATGCGCTCCGAGAGCTCCAGATCCTGGGCGGTGTCTGCGATGGGGGTGATCTGCGGTGACATCGTCGTCCTCCTCGTCCTCGGCGGCCCTCGTGAGGCTCCGCGCACTGATGCCAGCGTCATCACGGGCATGGTCTGAGAGCACGTCTGGTCAACACCTCGCTCAAGCATTGTGAAACGGCTTGAGCATGTTGCTCAATTTGGGGGGATGAGGTGCTGCTAGGGTTTGGCACTATGCCAGGACTGGACCGCATCGATCTCGAGCTTCTCGCCGCCCTCGCCGACGACCCCAGGACCACCATCGTCGCGCTGGCGGAGAACTTGGGGCTCTCGCGCAACACGATTCAGGCGCGAATGGCGCGCTTGGAGCAGAGTGGAATCTTCCTGTCGTACGAGCGGTCGTTCTCGACCGATGTGCTCGGATTCCCGTTGCAGGCATTCGTCAGCATCGGCGTGCGACAGACCGAGCTTCCCCGCATCATCAACGAACTCGCCCGGATTCCGGAGGTCGTGCAGGCGCATGGCCTCAGCGGATCGATCGATCTGCTCGCACGTGTGGCCTGCCGGGATGCGCGCCACCTCTTCGACACCGACGCGCGGATCCTGTCGATCGAAGGCGTGGAACGCACCGAGACCTCACTCGCGATGGGCGAGGTGATCCCGTTCCGGGTCGCCGGACTCATCGGCCTCGCGCGACGGGAATCCTGAGGAAGCGCCGGATGGCCCCCGCCGCTTCGGCCGGGGTCTCATAGTGGATCAGATGCCCCACGTGCGCGATCTCGACCAGTGAGGCGTCGGGGAAGATCTTCGCCAGCTTCCGCTCCGCCTCGATCGGCGTGATGTCATCGCGCTCGGCCGCGACCAGCAACGTCGGGATATCGATCTCGGGTGCGAACTCGCGGACGTCGTGGGAGACGCTCGCGACGAAGGCGTCGCGGAGCACGTCGCGGTCGGAGAACCGAGAGAAGTAGGTGTCGTGCTGGTCGTGGATGAACCGACGGAGTTCGGGGTCCTTCGTCTTGGCCATCGTGATGCTCATGACGCGGACGATGACCCGGTTGCGCAGCAGCGCGGTTCCGAAGGCCTCGGGGAGCCGGGCGCCGAGCGCGTAGTACAGCACCGCGAGACGGGTCATGAGTCCCTTCGGGCCTTCCAACGCCGGCGCCCCGATGGGGTTCAGCAGGATCAGACGAGGGGTCTGCAGTCCCCGGGCGACAGCCGCCGCCGTGACGATCGAGCCGAACGAGTGACCGAGGATCACGGCGCCCGGTGCGACCTCCGCGGCGAAGTCGGTGAGCCATCCGGCGTACTCGTCGAGATCGTGTCGGCGGCCGGGAAGAGGCGCCGACTCGCCGAAGCCGGGAAGGTCGGGGGCGACCACGCGAACTTCGGGGAGGTAGGCGAGAACCGGTTCGAGGCCGTGGTGCTCGCCACGGAACCCGTGCACCGCGATGACCGTGGTCTCGGCGTCTTCAGGGCCGTACACCCAATACGCCGTGGTGGCACCGCGCACCTCGACCTCGTGGCGCTGCACGGGAAGGCGACGAAGACGGTCCGCGTAGGGAGATGGCACGGTCATGGTCCGAGTCTACGAGCCGCCGTGCGCCTTCTCCTGAATGTCCGCGGCCGGCCGTAGCGTGAGGGCATGCCATCCGGATCTCCGCTCCCCGCGTGGCTCACGCGCGTCGGTGTGTTCGACCTGGAGACGACGGGCGTCGACGTCGAGTCGGATCGCGTGGTCACCGCCTATGTCGGCGTGCTCGATGCGGGGGGACGCCAGGTCGCGGCTCGCTCATGGCTCGCAGACCCCGGAGTCCCGATTCCCGAAGGAGCGACTGCTGTGCACGGCATCACCACCATGCACGCACGATCGCAGGGAAGGCCGGCGCACGAGGTCGTCGCCGAAGTCACCGCCGCGTTGCGATCGTTGTTCGATCAGGGGGTGCCGGTCGTCGCCTACAACGCGTCGTACGACTTCTCCCTGCTCGCCTGTGAAGCGATCCGTCACGGAGTCGAGCCCCTCACAGACCCGGCCCCCGTGATCGATCCGCTCGTGATCGACAAGGCCTTCGACCGCTACCGTCGTGGCCGGCGCACGCTCGAAGTGGTGGCGGCGCACTATGCCGTGCCGCTGGAGAGCGCCCATGAAGCGTCTGCCGACGCCATCGCCGCCGGACGTGTCGCGCAGGCGCTCGCGCGTCAGTTCAGCCTCCCCGAATCTCCCGCGCAACTCCACACGCATCAGATCGGGTGGGCCCGATCGCAGGCGGCGAGCCTCACCGAGTACTTCGTGAGCATCGGCCGGCTCGACCCCGATGACGCGCTCGACGGTAGCTGGCCCGTTCGATCCCCTTCCCCTCACACGGATTCCCCTCTCTCAGATTGACTGATTCCTCGAGCGCATCAGTGCTCTACGGCCGGGGCTCAGGTGCAGTGGGATACGCTCCGGGTGGTGCGCTTTCGAGTGGGATCTGGGCGCGAAGCACAAGGAGTAACCCATGCAGTTCACATCCGCCGATCTGGAGCGGGTGGAGTCCACGTGGCAGCAATTCGTCCCCTCCTCGTCGCTGCAGAAGGCGGACCCGCGGAGGTTCCGATTCGACTGGCGATCCGAGGAGCTCGAGACCGCGTCCCTGATCGACTATCGCCTCGCCGCGCAGGTGCATTCGCGAGCCGAGCCGCTGGAGCAGCTCCTGGTGTGCCGTGTGGAGGCTCCTGACGCGCGCGTCTGGTCCGGGCGGGAGTCGCTGGATGCGCAATCCGTGTGGATGTCGGATGGCACCGAAGTCGAGGCGAGATGGGACCGCTCCGCTCGCGTTCGAGCCGTCGTGTTCGATCATCAGGCGGCAGAGAATCGAGCGCGGCAGATCACCGGCGACGATCGCCGAGAGCTGCGCACCACCGGGCTCGTGCCGCACTCCGCAGCCGACGCCCAGCGCTGGGAGCGCATGTTCGCGTACCTCGACCAGTCCTTGGCGGCGGGAGACACGGAACCGCTGCTGATCGCCGAGCTCGAGCGTCATGCCTTGACGGTGACCCTCTCGGCGTTCCCGACGACGTTCACGGACTCGCTGCAGCGTCCGGCACAGCGCGCCGGCGCGCCTGCGTCCGTGCGTCGAGCACTCGCCTACATCGATGCGAACGCCCATCTCGCCATCACGATCGACGATGTCGCGGCCGCGTCCTACATCTCTACACGGGGTCTGCAGTACGCATTCCGGCGCGCTCTCGACATCACGCCTGCCGATGCCCTGCGACGAGCGCGCCTCGACGGCGCCCATCGGGATCTCCGCGACGGAGACGGCCGCTCCGTGGGCGAGATCGCTCGGCGATGGGGCTTCAGCAACTCTTCCCGGTTCACCGTGGCCTACCGCGAGGCCTACGGGGCTGCGCCTTCACTGCCGTCTGCGTGACAGGGAACGAAGACTCTGTTCGCATCGGACGGCGCGTCGGACCCTGCGCCCGTCTCCGCGGGACATTGTTGGCTAGAGTTCGAATATCCCGGACCGCCTTCTCGGTCCTCCGAGCATGCCGTCGAGGAGAACCATGGTCTGTGCCCCGCACATCGTCGAATCGTCCCCCTGCTGATGGGCAGCCTCTACTACGGCGACGCGAAGACCCCGATCCAGATCGACGATCGCGCGCTTGCGCACCTGAAGGTCGTCATCGCCACGAAGCTCCGCCGCAACGAGAGCTTCACGCTCTCGTGGCGACACCCTGAAGGCGATGCGCCCGGTCGCTCGACGTTGTGGCTGCACCCCTCGATCCCGCTGCGGTTCGTGTTCCAGGACGCGGAGACGCCGGACCTGAGCCGGAGATGGATCGAGGAACTCGCGCACTCCGCGAGCTCCAGCGGTGGGATCACCCTCGTCGAGGAACACCTCGAGAGCGTCCACGCCGACTGACGGCGCCCGTCACCCTCCGGGGTCGACGCCGCCAGCCGACCGGTTCACACCGCGTCGTCGCCGGTGGAGCTCACGGAGCGACGAGTCGTCGGTGCTCCCGTCGCGGGGTCGACGACGGTGCGCGAGACCGTCTCCGTCCGACGACGACGCGCCAGCAGGACGATGCCGAGCAGGAATATGACCACTCCTGCGCCCATCAGGATGTAGCCGACCATGTCGAGGTCGACCCAGGCGACGTCGACATTGATCGCGAAGACGAGGATCGCCCCGATCACGAAGAGCGCGATTCCGCTGCCGATGCTCATGGTGCCTCCCGTTCTGCGGCGCGGTGCCGCACCTTCGAACAATGGCGCGGTGTCCAGCCGGGCGGGAGGGGCTTGACAGCCGACGAACCGCGCGTTCCGGTGGTTTCCGGCAAGCTCCTACCACCGGTCGACCTGCCGTCGTGCAGATGCCGTGACGACGATCGCGAGACCTGCCACCTGTCGGACACGCGAGAATAGTGGAGAAGGGATGGTCAGATGAGTTTCGCCCCGTTGAGGTCCACACACCGCAATCTGTATTCCTGGTTCGCCACGCGCCCTGATCTGTTCGCGTCGGAGTCGTCACCGCGCAAGAGGGCGGTCTGGACCGTCGTCGCCGTGGTCATGGTCGTCTTGTCACTGGTGATCTACCTCAATGCGGAGGCGACCGTTGAGCTCCTCGGGGGCCGGGTGAAGGGCGGCCTGGCGATCGCCGGCGCGTTCGCGCTCCCCCCGGTGCTGCTCGTCGTCAGCGTCGTGATGATCTTCGTCGGCTCTCGCCGATGGCGGGTCAAGGGGGGTGGTGTGCTGACGAATCCGGTGATCTACGGCGTCGACGGCTCGTTCCCGATACTCCCGCTTCTCGAGGCGATCCGGAACGGGCGCACCGACGCTGCCGAGATCACCGAGGGTTTCGCTGCTGCGCAGGACAGCCTCGGAGACGACCTGCTCCTCTCGATCTGGTCATCTGACGCTGACCGGATCATGTACGTCGGTGTACTCCGGGTCGACGGCGACGCGGTGTGGTTGGACGAACAGCCTTTCCGTGTCGGCGGGGCAGACTACTTCGACGCGAAGGCTCTCGCCGCGGCCGCCTCGCGGCGCCCACCCCGCGTGGCAGGCGCCTGACCACACCTGTTCCGGCCGGGTACTGGCTCAGCGCACAGCGACGAGGAAGACCCGATCGCAGACCTCACGGAGCGCACGGCGCAAGCGGCTCTCGAACTCACTGCCGTCGGCCATCAACGGTTGCCGCTCTTGCGTGAGAGCTCGGCGCCCTGAGGCGTCTCGTACATCGCCGTGAGCCCCTTGGGCAGGAAGGTGAACTCGATCCGAGCTCCGCCGGCGACATCCCAGTGCGCCGCCACGGTGTCCTCGAAGTCCGTCATCGTCGGCGTGCCCCAGCGGCTCTCACCTTCGCGGACCATCAGCGTGAAGGCGTCGCCGAGGAAGGCCGTGGATTCCGGCGTCACATCGCGGATCGTGTCGGACACGTCGAGACTCAGATCCATCATCACGTTCTTGTGGTCGATCATCATCACATCGGTGACCGTGAACCCCGACACGGTGTTCATCAGATAAGAGGTGCCGTCTTCGACCTCGATCGTCCACCCGAAGCGATCGACGGCCAACTTCTGCGCGTCGTCCCGCGTCAGCGGCCAGGACGCGCTCGCCCAGAATTCCATGGTGTCGCACAGCTCAGCGGCATTCATCGCCTTCCACGCCACGGCTTGGAGCGGGTGGCGCGTCGCCGTCGCGTCGAGCCCTTCCGCATCGACCCAGCGCTGCCAGCCGTCACGGACGTTCCCGTCCCACCCGTCGCCCCAGACGAAACGACTGTCGGAGGTCCCGATGAGCACCTGTCCATCGCGCATCTGACTCGCCTGGTACTCGCCGCCATCGAGCCGCACTGTCCACCACCAGCGAGCGAGCTGATCCACCACAGAGACAGGCACCCGGATCAGATCGGCAGAGTCCGCACGGTCGACCGACACTTCAGGGGTCCCAGCGGGCACATCCGCTCGGCGCGCGGTGACATAGTCGACAGGGGCGCCCAATGTTCCGGCCTGCGTGATGGACAGGAGTGCGACCTCGACACCGCCGATGTGGCCGAAGAGCCCCGCTGGGTGAGCCGTGCTGTGTTCTGTCATCGTCTTCCTCAGGGCGGGGCTTCAGCCATGGTGCCGGCACGGGAGTGCGGGCGGTGGTGTGGCGCTCGGCGAGAGTTCGAGTAGGGCGGGCGGGACTTGAACCCGCGATCGTTGGGTTATGAGCCCACTGCCTTAACCAGCTTGGCCACCGCCCCGTACCCTTTCAGCCTAGCGGCCGGGCGCTCACACCCGCGTAGCCGCGGAATGCGTCTGCGAGTGCCCGAGGTAGATGTCGGCGTTGGCGATGAGCCCCGCGCGTTCCTCGTCGGTGAGGGCCCGTCGCACCTTCGCGGGGACGCCCGCGACGAGAGAACCGGGAGGGATCTCCGTCCCCCCGAGCACGACCGCTCCCCCCGCGATGAGGCAGCCGTCACCGATCACCGCGCCGCTGAGGATGACCGATCCCATCCCGACCAGTGTGCCGTCGCCGATCGTGCAGCCGTGGACGACCGCGTTGTGGCCCACCGACACCTTCGAGCCGATCACGACAGGGTGGCCCGAGTCCACGTGGACCGAGACGTTGTCCTGCACGTTGGAGCCCGGTCCGATGACGATCCCCGCGGAATCTCCTCGGAGGACGGCGTTGTACCAGACGCTGCATCCGGCACCGAGGGAGACATCCCCGACGATGCGCGCACCGTCGGCGACGAACGCCGTCGCGTCGATCGACGGTGTGCTGTTCGGCAGGGAGAGGACAGAGGCTCCGGACGCGATGCTCATGAGGGGAGACTACCCTCACTTCCGCGGAATCACGCGGAAGTGAGCCGAGCCTCAGCTTGCTTGCGGAATGTCTGAGGCTGAGTAGCGTTGTCTTCATCAGATACGAGAAACCGTTCCGGAGGAGCACAAGATGAGCAAGGCACAGACCGTTTCCACTACCGCCATCGACCCGACCGTGGCTGCAGGGGCGGCCCAGTTCCTCTCCCCTGTCGTCCTCGGCCTGCAGGCGCTGACCGTCAACGGCAAGCAGGCCCACTGGCACGTGCGTGGGGCGAACTTCATCGGCGTCCACGAGCTGCTCGACACCATCGTCGCCCACGCCGGCGACTTCGCCGACACGGCCGCTGAGCGGATCGTCGCGCTGGGACTCCCGATCGACGCGCGCGTGAGCGCTGTCGCCGACAAGGCGGGATCCACCTCGGTCGCGGCCGGCTTCGCCCAGTCCGACGAGCTGATCCGCGCCGTCATCTCGGACATCGACGCCATCCTGGTCGACGTCAAGGCGGCTGTCGAAGGCCTCGACGAGGTCGACCTCACCAGCCAGGACGTCGCGATCGAGATCCAGCGCGGTCTCGAGAAGGACCGTTGGTTCCTCGTCTCGCACATCGCTGCGTGATCTCAGATATCGCCTGACCTGAGAAGGGGCGGTGCTCGGTCCTCCGAGCACCGCCCCTTCTTCTTTGCAAGAACGATCAGAGGACGTGTGTGACGTACCCCGCGAGAAGGGTGGAGACGATGGGCATGGACCGCAGCCCCTCCCCCGTCGCCGCTCGAGGATCCGCGGCGCACAGCACGATGTCGGCGGGTTCGCCGGGACGCAGCGACGAACGAACGCTCGCCTCGAGCGCCTGGTCGACGGTGATCCGCTCCTCCGGATGCCAGGCGGCCCGATCGTCGTCGGTGCGCGACACCGCGGCTGAGATGGCGTGCCAGGGGTCGAGCTCGGCGACCGGTGCATCCGACCCGAAGCGCAACTGCGCACCGGCGTCACGCAACGAGGCGAGCGGGTAGCCGATGGCGGTCTGCTCGGCCCAGTGACGATCCACCAGGTCGCGGTCGTCCACGGCATGCTGCGGCTGGACGCTGGCGATCACGCCCAGACGGGCGAAACGGGCGAGATCGGTGTGCCGCACGAGCTGCACGTGCTCGATCGAGCCGACGGCGCCCGTCGTGGTGAACGCGTCGAGAGCAGAAGTGATCGCCCGGTCGCCGATCGCGTGCACGGCCACGCCCAGCCCCGCACCGGTCGCGCGGGTGAGGAGTGCGACGAGCTCGTCCGACGGCACGGTGAGCATCCCGAAGTTGTCGGGATCGCCCGGATACGAGTGCGAGCACGCTGCCGTTCGTGTGCCCAGAGAACCGTCGGTGATGACCTTGAGAGGTCCGACATGCACGAGCCCTCGTGCGGGAGCCGGGACATCGCCCTCTTCGCGGAGCTCTCCGGTGCGCAGCCCGGCACTGATCGCCCGTTCGAGGTCGAAGGGGTACATCGCGAACTCGACGCGATGCGAGGAGAAACCGGCCTGGACCCGTCGCGGCCAGGCTTCCGCACTCCACGCCATGTCGAAGTCGACGAGCCCGGTGATACCGCGTGCGGCCGCCTGTTCGCCTGCACGCATCATCGCGCGATCGCCGTGGGCTGAGTCGACGGCGTTGAGGCGCCGCGAGATCTCGAAGGCGTCGGTCTCGCGCAGCACGCCGTCGTCGCTGCGGAAACCTTCGCGCGCGAGAGCCGTGCTGTTCAACCAGACGCTGTGGACATCGGCGTTGATGAGATACGTCGGAACATCGCCGGTCGCGGCGTCCAGGAGCTCGAGGGAGGGACGATCCGACCAGAGCGCATCACGGAAGCCGGTCCCGACGCGTCGTCCATCCGGCAGCGGGGCGATGCCCCTCATCGCCGCAGCGGCGCCGGCGGCGGATTCCGCCCCGCCGAGCGGCGCCCGCTCCGATGTCAGCGCCCATTGGACCGTGTGGACGTGGTTGTCCCAGAGCCCGGGAACGGCCCACGCACCGTCGGCGTCGATGACCGCGCCGCGTGCCGGCAGAGCACCCGTCGGAGCGATGTCGACGATGCGCCCGTCGGCGATGAAGATATCCACGGGCTCTTCATCCATGAGGAACTCGCGCCCGGGGCCGGCGATGCGCACGCCGGTGATCGTGTCGATCGCCACTCCACGTTCGGTCACTGCTGTCGTCCTCCTCGGCGCGCATCCTGCGCGCGTCGCATCTCCGCGGCGAGAGCCGGGTTCGAATACGGTCCGTCGGTCGAGAGCGCGGCGATGACCGTCTCGATCGTCTCCGGCGGCTTGTTCTGGCTGAGCTTCCTCTTGGCGACGACGCGGGTCGGCCGCAACCGGAAGCCCACGGTTCCCGAGGCGAGGCGCTCGATGTAGGCCGGGTCGTTCGGGCGTTCCCACATCCGTCGCGGCTCGGGCATCCGGGCTTCGAAGCGTGCCACGAGCTGATCCAGCACGACGAGGTTCTCTTCACCGGTCAGGATCTCGGGCACGCCGGCCAGGTGCACCGCGGTGTAGTTCCAGGTCGGCACCGCAGGGACATCGCCGTACCAGCCGGGCGAGATGTAGCCGTGCGGGCCCTGGAACACCACGAGCATCTCTCGGTGCCCCATCCCGTGGATGAGGTCGTCCGGGCGCCCGACGTGTCCCACGACGGTGAGGTCGTCGCACGCGTCGTCGAGCAGCACGGCGTAGTGCGAGGCGACGAGTCCGTCATCGTCTGCGCTCATGATCGTCGCCCAGGGATTCGCCTCGATGACACGGCGGATCTCGGTCTCATCGGCCAGCGTGAAGCTGGGGTTCTGTCGCATGGGATCAGCCTAGAGCGGTGCAGGGAGCTCGAGCGGGCTCACGCCTGACAACGAGGGCACCAGTAGAGCTTGCGCGCACCGATCTCCTCGAGGGCGATCTCCGTTCCGCAGATCCGACAGGGCAGTCCCGCACGGTGATACACCCAGTGCCGGTCGTCCCGATTGGCCATGGCCGCCCGGTAGTCGTCGCCCGTGAGGCCGTCCATCGTCATCATCTGGCCGGTCTCGACACCGATCGCGAGAAGGCGCACCCAGTCTGCCCAGAGCGCGCGCACGACGTCTTCCGGCACGTCCCTACCCGGAGTGTGCGGGTTCAACCGCTGGCGGAAGAGCATCTCTGCCCGATACACGTTGCCGATCCCGCTCACGACCGACTGGTCCATCAGCAGCAGCGCGATGACCGTCGACTTCTTCTTGACTGCGCGAACGAATCGCTCCTCGTTCTCGACCGGGTCGCCGACCAGGGGATCCGGTCCCAGCTTGGCCACCGTGGCGAGCATCTCCTCGGGAGTCTGCAGCACACAGGCGGTGGGCCCTCGAAGATCGGCCGCGGTGATATCGGTCATCAGCCGCAGACGGACCTGCCCGACGACGGGCGGGGGCCACTGCATCCCGTCGTCGGCCAGCCCCTTCGTCTGCTCCGACATGCGCACGTGCACTCGGGTGCGCCGCGGGGCCCCGATCGACGCGAGCGAATTCTCGCCGGCTTCGTCGAGGATCGGCTGGTCGAGCACGGTCCCCCGCTGATTCGTCTGGCCCATCCGTCCGTTGGCCGAGGCGATGGTCGGGTCGACGATGATCTCACCCGCGAAATCCCACGCCCCGTACAGACCGAGATGCACCCGGAGCCACAGGTCGCCCTCCGTCTCGAGGAACATCTGCTTGCCGACGGCCTGCACGCTGACCGCCTCGCGACCGTCGAGAACGGAGGCGCCCTCGGCGAATCGTCCCTGCGGACTGGATGTGCTCAGGGTCTTTCCGACGAAGTTGCGGTCGAACTGTCGAGCGATCCGATGGACGGAATGACCCTCGGGCATCTCAGGCCCGCGGGTCCGGGAGCAGAGAGCCGTCTCGTTCGAAGTCCGCGATCTGGCCGATGCGGCGCACGTGGCGCTCGTCACCGGAGAACGGCGTCTCGATGAAGCGGTCGATGAACGACGTCACCTCGTCGTACGTGTGCTGACGGGCGCCGATGGAGATCACGTTGGCGTCGTTGTGCTCTCGCGCGAGTTCCGCCGTCGACAGATTCCAGACGAGTGCCGCACGCACGCCCTCGACCTTGTTCGCGGCGATCTGCTCACCGTTGCCCGAGCCGCCGAAGACGACACCCAGTGCGTCCACGCCGGCACGCTGGTCGGCGATGACCGCCTGCGCCGCTCGGATGCAGAAGGCGGGGTAGTCGTCGACAGCGTCGTACTCGATCGGCCCGTGATCGACGACATCATGTCCGGCAGCGCGCAGATGTCCCTGCAGCTGGGTGGAGAAGTCGAGTCCCGCGTGGTCGGTGGCGATGTGGATGCGCATGATTCCCATCCTAGAAGCGTGCGCGGGTCAGCGAGAGGTCACGGGGCGACACCGGCAGCGGCCGGCTTGAAGCCCGCGCGGATGTTCTCGCAGCAGCCGGGCCGGCAGACATCGAAGCCCCCGAGGAGAGAGGTCACGTGCGCACGCTCTTCGTTGGGGCGCCCCTGGAGCCGCTCCTCGATCAGGTCGACGATGCCGGAGACGAATGCCGGCGACACTCCAGGAGTCGGAGTGCGCGTGAAGGAGAGGCCCGCGTCCTCCGCAGCCTCCGCCGCCTCGGTGTCGAGGTCCCACAGCACCTCCATGTGGTCGCTCATGAATCCGACCGGGACGACGGCGACGGCCTTGCGGCCACGATCGGGCAGCTCGCCGATCACATCGCACACGTCCGGCTCGAGCCAGGGCTGCGAAGCGGGGCCGGAGCGGGACTGGTACACGAGTTCCCACGACACATCGGCGGCCGCCGGAACGGTCTGGCGAACGCGGTCCATGACCCACGCGGCGACGGCGAGGTGCTGCGCGGCGTATGCGCCACCCTCTCCCCATTCGATGTCTCGGGCTCCGGAACGCTCGGCGTCGGCGGTCGGGATGCTGTGGGTCGAGAACAGGATCTGGATGTCCGCTGCCGGGATGCCCTCGGCGAGGAAGCCCTCGACAGCCTCACGAACGCCGGTCTCGAAAGCCTCGACGAAGCCGGGGTGATCGTAGAACGGACGGATCTTGTCGATCGTCACCGTCTCACCCAGACCGGTCTCCTCCAGGACGCGGGCGAAGTCCTCGCGATACTGGCGGCAGCTGGAGAACGAGCTGTAGGCGCTGGTGGCGAAGGCGAGGAGGGTGTTGTGACCGTTGGCCGAGGCCTCGGTCACGACCTCTTCGAGGTACGGGGCCCAGTTGCGGTTGCCCCAGTAGACGGGGAGCGTGATCCCGCGCTCGATGAGGGCCTTCTCCAGCGCCTCCTTGAGGACGCGGTTCTGGCCGTTGATCGGGCTCACCCCGCCGAAGTGGCGATAGTGGTGCGCGACCTCCTCGAGCCGTTCGTCGGGGATTCCCCGACCGCGCGTCACGTTCCTGAGGAACGGGATCACATCATCCTGGCCCTCCGGCCCGCCGAACCCGGCGAGCAGGATCGCGTCGTAGGCGGCAGGCGTGTTCACGTAAGGGGCACCACCGGCGGTAGCAGGCGAGGCAAAGGGGACGACATTCGGCTCGATCGCAGTCACGCATCCATCTTCCCACCTCGGAGGGGTCCGGGCGTGCGCGCACGCGTCGTTTCCCGACGTCTCGCTCCCGTGGCCGATGCGAGGAGGCATCCGTCGCGAAGGCGTAGGCTGTCATGGTTGCCGTCGGCGCCAACTGCGCCCAGCCCCGGTGACATCCCCTCACCCCTGGGAGTACAGCTGTGCCTGGAGAGAACCTCACCCGTATCGAAGCGCAGGAGCGCCGCGACGTCATCGACACGCAGTCGTATGAGGTCGCCCTCGATCTGACGAAGGGCCCCGAGGTGTTCGGCTCCCGCAGCGTGGTGCGCTTCACCGCGACGCCGGAGGGCTTCACCTTCATCGACCTGATCGCCCGCGACGTGCGCGAGATCTCGCTCAACGGCGAGCAGCTCGACCCGAACGAGGTCTTCGCCGACTCGCGCATCGCGCTCACCGGTCTGCAGGCCGAGAACATCCTCGTCGTGGACGCCGACTGCGAGTACACGAACACCGGAGAAGGGCTCCACCGCTTCGTCGACCCCGTGGACGGGGAGGTCTACCTCTACTCCCAGTTCGAGGTGCCCGACTCGCGTCGTGTCTTCGCCGTCTTCGAGCAGCCCGACCTCAAGGCGACGTTCCAGTTCACGGTGACGGCCCCTGCCGCGTGGAAGGTCGTCTCCAACTCCCCCACCCCCGAGCCCATCGTGCATGACGACGACGTCACCGCCACCTGGGGCTTCGAGCCGACCCCGCGTATCTCCTCGTACATCACGGCGCTCGTCGCTGGCCCGTACGAGTCGACCTTCTCGGAGCTCACCAGCGCCTCCGGACGTGTCATCCCCCTGGGCGTGTACGGCCGCAAGAGCCTGTGGCAGCACCTCGATGCCGATTACATCTTCGACAAGACCCGCGAGGGCTTCGCCTACTTCGAGTCGAAGTTCGGCGTCCCGTACCCCTTCGCCAAGTACGACCAGCTCTTCGTGCCGGAGTTCAACGCCGGCGCGATGGAGAACGCCGGTGCCGTCACCTTCACCGAGACCTACGTGTTCCGCAGCAAGGTCACCGACGCGGTCAAGGAGCGTCGCGTCGTCACGATCCTGCACGAGTTGGCGCACATGTGGTTCGGTGACCTCGTCACCATGAAGTGGTGGAACGACCTCTGGCTCAACGAGTCGTTCGCCGAGTGGGCGTCGACCATCGCCACCGCCGAGGCCACCGAGTGGACAGAGGCCTGGACGACCTTCAACGCCATGGAGAAGAGCTGGGCCTACCGCCAGGACCAGCTCCCCTCCACCCACCCGATCGTCGCCGAGATCAACGACCTCGAAGACGTGCAGGTCAACTTCGACGGCATCACCTACGCCAAGGGCGGCTCGGTCCTCAAGCAGCTGGCCGCGTGGGTAGGCATCGAGGCGTTCTTCGCCGGAGTCTCGCAGTACTTCCAGAAGCACTCCTGGGGCAACACCGAGCTGAGCGACCTGCTCTCCGAGCTCGAAGCCACCAGTGGCCGCGACCTCAGCACGTGGTCGAAGAAGTGGCTCGAGACCGCGGGCGTCAACACGCTCGAGCCCGTCATCGCCGAGAGCCACGACGGCACCATCTCGCGCTTCGCGATTACGCAGACCGCCCCGGCGGACTACCCGACGATCCGTCCGCACCGCCTCGGCATCGGCTTCTACACGCTCACGGACGGCTCGCTCACCCGCACCCACTACCTCGAGGTCGACGTCGACGGCGACCGCACCGAGGTGCCCGAGCTGCAGGGCCTCGCCCGCCCCGACCTCGTGCTGCTCAACGACAACGACCTCGCCTACGCGAAGATCCGCCTCGACGAGAAGTCGCTCGCCACGGCGATCGCCCACCTCGCCGACATCCACGACCCGCTCGCCCGCTCGCTCGTCTGGGGCGCCGCGTGGGACCAGACCCGCGACGCCGAGACCGGCGCTTCGGAGTACATCGACCTCGTGCTGGGCAACATCGGCCGCGAGACCGAGTCGACGACCGTGCGCACCACGCTGAGCCAGCTGCGCACCGCAGCGACTCTCTACGTCGTCCCCGCGGATCGCGAGGCGGCCCGACTCAAGGTCGCCGACGGCCTGTGGAGCCTCGCAGAGGCCGCGGAGCCGGGCAGCGACAGCCAGCTGCAGTTCGTCACCGCGTTCGCGAACGCCCTGGTCACCCCGGAGCACGCCGGCATCGTCGGGCGTCTGCGCTCCGGTGAGGACACGCTGCCCGGGCTCGAGGTCGACGCCGACCTGAACTGGCAGCTCCTCGTCGGGCTGGCATCGATCGGCGCGACCGATGCCGCCACGATCGATGCCGCCCTCGCGGCCGACAACACGGCCAAGGGCGGAGAGTTCGCAGCTCAGGCCCGTGCCTCGCTTCCGGATTCGGCATCGAAGAAGGCCGCGTGGGCGTCGCTCATCGAACGCGACGACGCCCCCAACACGATCGTCCGCTCCGCAGCGCTCGGGTTCACGCACCCGGCCGGCGCCGCAGTGCTGGGCGAGTTCGTACCGGCTTACTTCGACATGCTGCTCCCGGTCTGGGAATCGCGCACCTACCAGATCGCGCAGTACCTGATCGTCGGACTGTTCCCCACGGCTCTGGCCGACGTCGCGCTGCGCGATGCGACCCGTGGCTGGCTCGCCGCCCACCAGGACGCAGCGCCCGCGCTGCGCCGTCTCGTGCTCGAGAACCTGGCGGACGTGGAGCGCGCTCTGGCCGCACAGGCGCGCGACGCCGAGGACTGATCCCGAAGCACCCCTGAAGACGGAGACCATCGGTCCCGCACTCGCCGTGTCCATGAACGACACCGCGAGACGGGACGGGTGGTCTCCGTTCTCGTCGGGCACATCCACCCAGCCCGCGCAGAGACCCGATCGCTAGGATCGTGAGTGATGATTCTCCCCGCGACGACCACCACTCCCCCTGCTCCGGCTGAGCTTCCCGAGGAGATGAAGAAGCTTCTCGCCTGGCTCGCCGAGGCAGGCATGAACGCGCTTGCGGTCGCGATCATCGTCGCCAGCTGTGTCGTGATCGGGTTCGTTCTGCGCATCGTCATACGGCGGGTCGTGCACCGCATCGTCGACAGCGCCAAAAACAAGGCGTCGGTCGACGACACGCAGGCCCTCGAACGATCCCCCCTCGCCGACATGCGACTCGTGCAGCGCACGCGCACGCTGGGGACGATCCTGCAGAACATCGTCAACGTGATGCTCGTCGTCATCGCGGTCGTACTGATCGTCAACGCCTTGAATCCCACGCTCCTCGGCTCCCTGACCCTCCTGACCGCTGCCGTCGGCGCCGGCCTCGGCTTCGGCGCCCAGAACATCGTCAAGGACGTGCTCAACGGCATGTTCATCGTCGCCGAAGACCAGATCGGCATCGGCGACGTGGTCGATCTCGGTCTCGCGAGCGGCGTCGTCGAGTATGTCAGCGTGCGCATCACCCAGGTGCGCGACGTCAACGGCACCCTCTGGTACGTGCGCAACGGCGAGGTCACCCGCATCGGCAACATGTCGCAGGGCTGGGCGCGCTCCATCATCGACCTGGGCGTCCCCGCCGACTCCGACCTGGAGCAGGTCGAGCACATCATGCTCGAGACGGCGCAGGGGCTGGCGAAGGATCCGAAGTGGCGCACGCGCATCATCGAGAAGCCGGAGCTGTGGGGGCTCGAGTCCATCGACGGCGATGCGCTCGTGGTGCGCATCGTGATCAAGGCCCGCGCCAACGCGAAGGACGACGTCGCGCAGGAGCTGCGGCGTCGACTGCGCGCCGCACTGCTCGAGAAGGAGATCGGCGTTCCGCGCATGGTCGATGTCGTGCCGACGGGCCTCGACGGGGCGCGTCGCGTGCGCGGAGCGAATCCGCCCAAGACCCGGCCGAATGCCGTGACCGGCGTCCCGATCATCCCCGACCGCGGGATCTGGCGCCGCAAGAAGCCGAACGACGACGGGAGCACCCAGAAGTGACCTTCTACGACGAGATCGGCGGGCACGACACGTTCGCGAAGATCGTCTCGGTGTTCTACCGCGAGGTCGCGCTCGACCCGGTGATGAAGCCGATGTACCCCGAAGAAGACCTGGGCCCCGCGGAGGATCGCCTGCGGATGTTCCTCGAGCAGTACTGGGGCGGTCCCACGACCTACGGCGAGACGCGCGGACACCCGCGGCTCCGTATGCGGCACATGCCCTTCCGCATCGACGCGGACGCGCGCGATCGTTGGCTTCGTCACATGCGAACAGCTGTGGACGAGGCGCAGTTGTCCCCCCTGCACGAAACCACGCTGTGGGACTACCTGGAGCGGGCCGCCTATGCCATGGTGAACTCACTCGAGCCTTCCGGGATCGGTGCCGATCCGGGTGGTCGCCCGACGCTCGAGGCCCGATCACGTCAGGAATCAACGGAGAACTCATGACGACGACACCCCTGTCTGCAGACGTCCTTGTGATCGGATGGGGGTTGGCCGGCCTCGTCGCGGCGGCGGAGGCACTCGATGCCGGGCGGCGCGTCATCCTGGTGGATCAGGAGCCGCGCACGAATCTCGGCGGTCAGGCCTGGTGGTCTTTCGGGGGCCTGTTCTTCATCGACTCCCCAGAGCAGCGACGCCTCGGCATCAAGGACTCCCTCGAACTCGCGACCCAGGACTGGTTCGGCAACGCCGGATTCGATCGCGACGAAGACGAATGGCCCCGCCGCTGGGCGCAGGCGTACCTGCAGTTCGCGGCCGGCGAGAAGCGCGCCTGGCTTCGAGAACGCGGCGTCGGCTTCTTCCCCGTCGTCGGCTGGGCGGAGCGCGGCGGCTACGGGGCGATCGGACCGGGCAACTCCGTCCCCCGCTTCCACATCACCTGGGGCACCGGACCGGGCATCGTCGCCCCCTTCGCGGCAGCCGTCGAGCAGGGCGAGCGGGACGGCCGGCTCACGATCCTTCCGCGTCACCGCGTCGGCGAGCTGACCGTCGCGGACGGCACCGTCACGGGTGCACGAGGGGACATCCTCGCAACCAGCGGTGCGGAGCGCGGGGTGCCATCGTCTCGCGAGGTGATCGGCGAGTTCCAGATCTCGGCGACCGCCACGATCGTCTGCTCAGGAGGGATCGGCGGCAACCACGACCTCGTGCGAGCAGCGTGGCCCGAACGGCTCGGCACCGCACCCGACCACATGCTCACAGGGGTGCCGGCATATGTCGACGGCTCGATGCATCGTGTGAGCGAAGTCGCGGGTGCCCGCCTGATCAACGGCGACCGCATGTGGCACTACGTCGAGGGCATCACCAACTGGGATCCGGTGTGGCCTTCGCACGGGATCCGCATCCTGCCCGGCCCCTCGTCTCTGTGGCTGGACGCTACGGGAAAGCGGCTCCCCGTGCCGCTGTTCCCCGGCTTCGACACCCTCGGCACACTCGAGCACCTGCGCACGACAGGCCACGACCACTCCTGGTTCGTCACGTCGCGCCAGATCGTCGAGAAGGAGTTCGCCCTGTCCGGCAGCGAGCAGAACCCCGACCTCACGGGGAAGGATGTCGGCCTCCTCCTGAAATCCCGCCTCGCCAAGGGACCGACGGGTCCGGTGCAGTCCTTCCTCGACGAGGGCGAGGACTTCATCGTCGAGAACGATCTCGACTCGCTGCTCGAACAGATGCAGAAGCATCCTGGCGGCGAGCTCCTCGACCTCGACAACGTCCGGCGCGAGGTCGAGGCTCGCGACCGCGAGATGGAGAACGACTTCACGAAGGACGCGCAGATCGGCATGCTGCGGTCGATGCGCGGCTACCGCGGCGACAAGCTCATCCGGACCGCAGCCCCGCACCGCCTTCAGGATCCTGCGGCGGGGCCGCTCGTCGCCGTGAAGTTGCACGTGCTCACGCGCAAGTCCCTCGGCGGTATCAACACGGATCTCGAAGGCCGCGCCCTGAACGCCGCAGGCGAACCGATCCCGGGTCTCTACGCGGCCGGTGAGGCGAGCGGCTTCGGCGGCGGCGGCGTGCACGGCTACCGGGCACTCGAGGGAACCTTCCTCGGCGGCTGCCTCTTCTCCGGTCGCACCGCGGGGCGCGCAGCCGCACTCGCCGTCTGAGTCGCGGGGCGAGGTCCGAGGCACGGGCCCCAGTTCTCCTGGTGGCGTCGTTCCGGGGATCCGTCGCACTTGTTCGGGGTATCCCGAAGACATGGCGTTCCACGTCGAACCGCCCGGCCGTGCTGCTTACGGTGGGCTCGTGCGCATCCTCTTGCTCCTCGGACTCCTGTCGACACTGCTCGCGAGCTGCGCTGTTCCCACTGTCACCGCGGACACCCCGACGACTGCCTCCAGGACGGTCGAGGCGTACACGGAGACGTTCGCGACTCCCGGGATCGCCGCGGCCGTGATCTCCGACGGAGACGTCGATCTGATCGTGCGCGGTCGTGACGGCGCCGGAGCGGCGATCACGCCGGAGACGCGGTTCCGGATCGCGTCGATGAGCAAGTCGATGACGGCGACGGCGATCATGCTGCTGGTCCAGGACGGCTCAGTGGAACTCGATGACCGCGTCGTCGAGCGCCTGCCGGAGTTCACGATGGCCGATGCGAGGTACGAGCACATCACGATCCGCCAGCTGCTGTCCCATACTTCGGGATTGTCGCTGCAGACGAACGACGAGTTCGCGCTGCCCGCGCCGCGGACCACGCGGGCGGTCATCGCCGAGCTCAGGGAGCGCCGACTGGTCGCGGAACCGGGAGTGCGATTCGAGTACCACAACACGAACTACTCGCTCGCCGCCCGCATCGTCGAGATCGTGTCGGGGCAGCCTCTCGATGATTTCCTTCGGGAGCGTCTCTTCGTGCCGCTGGGCATGCACGACTCGCTGAGCGTGGACGCCTGCGACCGGACTGTGGATGAGCTCGCGCCCGGCTTCTCCGTGGTGCTGGGTCTCGCGTACGTGATGCCGGAGATGCCGGGGCGTTGCGGAGGCAACGGCGGCGTGGTGTCGACGCTCGCCGACATGGTGCAGTGGCTCCGCTTCAACCAGGGCACGGTCGGTGCGGCACTGCTGGAGCGCCCGCTGCTCGACGAGCTCCACGCGGTGCAGCCCAACGCTGCACCGTATGGTCTCGGCTGGCAGCACCTCGCCCCGGATGGAGGGGATGCATCTGGCTTCGTCTCGCACGGGGGCACTCTGGCCACGTTCACCGGGTCCATGGCCTTCGCCCCCGAGACGGGAAGAGCTGTCGTTGTGCTCACGAACGGAGTCGGCTCCCCCGGCGAGCTGGCGCAGAATCTGATCGCGGAATCCGAGGGCGTGCCCCCGAAGCCCTACGAGAACCCTCTGGGCGTCGCGAACAGCATCCTGTCGGTCCTTGCCGCGGTCGCTCTGACCCTGCTCCTCGTGACGGCTCTTCGCGCTCCCCGCTGGGCGGCGGGAAGGCGGTCCGCGCGGACACCGCGACTCCTGCTCCGACTCTTCCCGCTCATCCTCGTGATCGTCGCAGGGCTGGTCATCCCCCTCACTCCCGCGTTGCTCGGGGGCTCCGTCAACTGGCAGTACTGGGTGATCGACCTCTGGCTGTTCCCGCTTCTGGACCTTCTCGGCGCGGTCCTGGTGCTGGGAGGGATCAGCGCCCTCGTGAGCAGGATCGTCGCGCTGCGGCGCGGCCACGTGCCTCTGCGTCGCGGGCGGCAGGGGGCGTCTCAGCCGGCGGAGCCGGTGTGACGCACATTCGTGAGCCCTGAGGCAACCGGGCCGCGGGAGAGTACATGACCGCGCCGGAAGGCGAGTCGTGTCCATCGCCCGGATCGAGAGACGGCCACCTGTTCCTCGCCCGAGATGAAGCCCATCGCCTCCGCAGCGAAGGCGACGCCTCGCGGGATGTCACCGAGGTCCTCATCCGGCTCCCCCCAGATCGCGGCCCGGAGGGCTCGCACGGCTTCCTCTCCCGAGCCCGGCGCGGTGCCGCGGGCCACGGCGGAGATCCCCCATTGCGCCCGCTGGGCGATCACGGAGACGTCGAGCGTCGACACCGGCTCCCACCCGCCTCGAGGCGGCGCCACACCTGCCCACGCCGGCGAGAGTCCGGTGTCCGGGAGCTCGAGGCGCTGTGGCTCGTCGGTCTTCGTGAGCTGATCGACGACGACATCGCACTCGAGTTCGGGATCGGCATGCACGATGCGCATAGCGAGGATCGTCGGTGTCTGATCGAACAGGCCGTGGGGGGCGAGTGCCGCGGTCGTGAGGGCGAGTACGCCGCTCGACGCCTGCAGCCGCACGCCTTCGTCGGTGATCCTGGCCGCTCGACCCACGAACGTCAGGACGTCTTTCGCCGTGTGGGAGTCGGCGAGGAGAAGGTGATGCGGCACGCGTTCTAAACTACCAACGGAGCGGCGCCCCGGGGCGCAGAGAGGAATCCATGAGCGCGGAAGACCACGCCATCCAGACCGTCGAGCGGCTGCTCGAGGTCCTCGATCTCGATTCGACGCAGGCACGGACGACGGAGGACATCTTCACCGGTTCCTCGCACCCGATGCCCACCGGCCGGATCTACGGCGGACAGGTTCTCGCCCAGGCGCTCTTGGCTGCAGAGCGTACCCTCCCCGAAGACCGGGCGGTGCACTCGATGCACGGCTACTTCCTGCGTCCAGGCGACGCGAGTCAGGGCATCACGATCTCCGTCGACCGCATCCATGACGGACGCTCGTTCTCCACGCGTCGTGCCCAGGCCTACCAGAACGGTGTGCCCATCTTCTCGATGATCGCTTCCTTCCAGGACGCCGACCCGGGCGTCGAGCACGCACAGCCGATGCCCGATGGCATTCCCGCTCCTGAGGAACTCGCACCGGACGAGGATCGGGTTCAGGGTCTCCCCGGCGGCACCGCACGGATGCTGAGCGAGCGCGCCGCGGACATCCGCCACGTCGACTCGCCTCTGTATCTGCCGAGCGATGATGCGCGCACGCCGCAGCAGGCCGTGTGGATGCGTCTTCGCGCGCCGCTACCCGACGACCAGCGTCTGCACAGGGCGGCCCTCGCCTACCTCAGCGACATGACGATCCAAGAGTCGATTCTCCGCGCCCACGGCGTCTATTGGGCGCTCCCCGGTCTCAAGGTCGCCAGCCTCGATCACGCGATGTGGTGGCACCGGCCTGCGCGCGTGGACGAGTGGCTGCTGTACGTGCAGGAGTCGCCGAACGCCCGCGGCGGCAGAGGGCTCGCCACCGGACGGATCTTCACGCGCGACGGAGCCCTCGTGGCAAGCGTCGCGCAGGAGATCATGATCCGGGTTCCCGACAGCCAGGATTGATGCGTCGGTCGGGAGTATCCGCTCCCGACCGACTACGAGGCACAGTCTCACGTGCCCCTCGTAGCCCGCTGACCGAGAGCGGCTCAGCGATGGCTGTACTGGATCGACTCTCCGAGGTACGGCTCCCAGGCGTCGCGCATCTCCTGTGTGAGGCGGGTGGGGCGTCCGGTCTTCGCGTCGACGAGCACGATGATCGCCGTCGATCGCGCATAGATCTGACGAGGGTCTGCCGTCGGGTCGTTGTGCACCTCATAGCAGACCTCGACGCTGGACCCGCCGAGCTTCCCGAACCACATCTGCACCTCGAGCGGTCGCCGCTGGTACGGCACGGGCGCGAGGTACTCGATCTCCTGGCGAGCGATGAGCGTGAGGATGCCCTCGTCGATGCCCGAGTCGAGCACTGCCGTCGAGGGTGCCTCCTCGCCGGGGCCCGCACGCCAGAACGCTCGCACACGAGCCTCCTCGAGCAGCTTCAGCATCGAGGTGTTGTTGACGTGGTTGAACGCATCCAGATCGCCCCAGCGGAGCTGGATCGGGATGTGCAGGCGGGGCCCCGGCGATGCGGTCACGACAGGCTCAGTCGCGCGTCAGCTTGCGGTGCGTCGAGCGGTGCGGCTTGGCCGCATCCGCCCCGAGGCGCTCGATCTTGTTCTCCTCGTAGGCCTCGAAGTTGCCCTCGAACCAGTACCACTGGTCAGGCTTCTCATCGGTCCCCTCGTAGGCGAGGATGTGCGTGGCGATGCGGTCCAGGAACCACCGGTCGTGGGTGATGACCACGGCGCAGCCGGGGAATTCGAGCAGCGCGTTCTCGAGCGAGCTCAGGGTTTCCACGTCGAGGTCGTTGGTCGGCTCGTCGAGGAGCAGCAGGTTGCCGCCCTCCTTGAGGGTCAGCGCGAGGTTCAGGCGGTTGCGCTCACCACCAGAGAGCACACCTGCCTTCTTCTGCTGGTCCGGACCCTTGAAGCCGAACTTGGAGACGTACGCCCTGGACGGGATCTCGGTCTTGCCGACGGTGATGTAGTCGAGGCCGTCGGAGACGACCTCCCACAGCGTCTTGTTCGGGTCGATGTTGGAGCGCGACTGGTCGACGTAGCTGATCTTGACCGTCTCGCCGATCTTCAGATCTCCGCCGTCGAGAGGCTCGAGGCCGACGATGGTCTTGAACAGCGTCGTCTTTCCAACACCGTTCGGGCCGATGACACCGACGATGCCGTTCGGCGGCAGGCTGAAGCTGAGTCCATCGATGAGCGAGCGTCCGTCGAAGCCCTTCTTCAGATTCTTGGCCTCGATGACGACGCTACCGAGACGCGGTCCTGCGGGGATCTGGATCTCCTCGAAGTCCAGCTTCCTGGTGCGCTCGGCCTCGGACGCCATCTCCTCGTAGCGAGCGAGACGCGCCTTCGACTTGGTCTGACGCCCCTTTGCACTCGAGCGCACCCACTCCAGCTCCTCCTTGAGGCGCTTGGCGAGTTTGGCGTCCTTCTTGCCCTGGATCTCGAGGCGCTCGCCCTTCTTCTCCAGATAGGTCGAGTAGTTGCCCTCGTAGCCGATCAGGCGGCCGCGGTCGACCTCGGCGATCCACTCGGCCACATGGTCGAGGAAGTACCGGTCGTGGGTGATCGCGATGACGGCACCCTTGTAGGCCTGCAGGTGCTGCTCGAGCCACAGCACGCTCTCGGCGTCGAGGTGGTTGGTCGGCTCGTCGAGGAGCAGGAGGTCAGGCTTCTGCAGGAGCAGCTTCGCCAGCGCCACGCGACGCTTCTCACCACCGGAGAGCGGGGCGATCGCCGCGTCGCCCGGAGGGGTGCGCAGCGCATCCATGGCCTGATCGAGCTGCGAGTCGAGGTCCCAGCCGTCCGCCGCGTCGATCTCTTCCTGAAGCGAACCCATCTCCGCCAGGAGAGCGTCGAAGTCGGCATCGGGATCGGCCATGAGTGCCGAGATCTCGTTGAAGCGGTCGAGCTTCGCCTTGATCGCGATGCCGTCCTGGATGTTCTCGAGCACGGTCTTCGTCTCGTCGAGTTCCGGTTCCTGCATGAGGATGCCGACGGTGAACCCCGGAGAGAGCTTCGCCTCCCCGTTCGAGGGGGTGTCCAGACCCGCCATGATCTTGAGGATGGTCGACTTACCGGCGCCGTTGGGGCCGACCATACCGATCTTGGCCCCGGGGAGGAACGCCATGGTCACGTCGTCCAGGATGAGCTTCTCGCCCACTGCCTTGCGTGCACGAACCATCGAGTAGATGTACTCAGCCACCGAAAACCGCTCCTTCTGTTGGCGTCGAAGATCGACACTCCAGCCTACCGGCCCCCTGGCGTGTCACCAGTCGATAGGACGTGTGGCGCCGATGAGGCAGCGCCCCTCGGCGAGTTGCGGGAGAACCGCGGTGACGACTTGCCCCGTCGAGGGCCCGACCTGGCCGACGAGACACTCATCGTCGCCCCAGCGCACGGAGAACTGCAGACTCTCCGCCGGATTCCCTACCGTGGTCTGATCCTGGGTCACCTGCATCGCCTCGCGATCGAACCCTGCACTGATCAGAGCGTCGATGTAGGCGCGACCGAACCCCCGCTGATCGGTCGCCCAGATGCCTTCCGCGGTCGCCGTGAACACAGGCAGGTTCTCCTCGGCGGTGCCATCGGGCACCAGGACGGGGGCCGCGGGAATCGTCGACTCCGCACCGGGCGAGGCGGAGACCGACGGGGAAGGTGACGGAGCGGGGCTCGGCGTGCACCCGGAGAGAAGGAGGGCGGCCGCAGCCGTGGCGGCGAGGACGCCGGCTGCACGCGCGGGCGAGAGGACCGATCGACGAAGCACGTGCCGAGTCTACGTCGCCTTCCCCTTCGTCTCGCCCGAACAGCCGGCCCGCGCCCTCATCTCTCCGAACTCGGCAGGTCAGCCCCTCCCCGTCATCTCCGCCTCCGGATCAGCCCAGGAGAGGTCGATCGTCGAGGAGTCCTTCTCCTCATCGGGGCCGCCGACTCCCTCATGGCCGGATGACGCGTCCGCGGAGTCGGTTGACGTCTCCGTGGCACTCGCCTGCGCACGCGCCTGCGGTCGGTAGGCGGTCGTCCCCCACCGCAGGTCATGTCCGATCGCATCCGCTTCGATGTCGACGCTGGTGCCGTGCTTGCCGTTGCTCTCCCAGTTTCGGATCTTCAGGCGACCGGTCACGATCACGCTGTCACCAGTGCGCAGTGACGCCTTCGCGTTCTCGCCGAGCTGTCGGAATGCGGCCACGGAGAACCAGTTGGTCCCGGAGTCCGTCCACGTCTGGGTCGCGGCGTCGAAGCGACGGTGCGTGCTGGCGAGGCGGAAGTTGGTGACCGAGACGCCGCCCCCTGTCTGGACCTGCGTCGGGTCGGTGGCGACTCTCCCGACGATGGTCAGGGTGTCGATCATGTGCTCATCCTCTCGTCGCCGGATCTCTTCCGGGTCCCTCCAGAGTGGGGCGTGACGACGGGAGCCGATCGCCCGAATCGTGCAAGCGGTGGACAGCCTCGTTCAGACGGCGTCTGTGGAGAGAAAGCCCCGATGAGGGCGGGAGGACCTCACCGGCCCGAATGTCGGAGGTCGGTCATATCTTCGAATCGCGAAAGGAGCCCCGATGTCCGACAACCTGATCACCTCCCTCCCCGAGATCCCCTACGCCACGCCTCGACTCGCTTCCGCACGAGAGCATCTGGTCCGCGCCGCAGATCACCTCTGGAGAGTGCAGGATCAGCGGGAGCACGTGCTCGGTCACCTGCGCATCGTCGCGGATCCGCTCGGGCTTCGATACCGCGCGGAGCGCCTTCATCTCGCGACGGGCGTCTTCCGGGTCGTCGGTGAGTTCTGGCGCGCGGACGATGCCGTCGCGGCCCTCCGCTATTCCTGACGAGTTCAGCGCGGTCGACGACGCAGGCGGAGATTCGACGGCCAATGCCTCGATGCGCCGTGTGTCGCGGGGCATTCGACTCGTGTGGTGCCCCCGGCAGGATTCGAACCTGCGACCAAGAGATTAGAAGGCTCCTGCTCTATCCCCTGAGCTACGGAGGCGCACATCTCTAGAGTATCGCGGTCCCAGAGGCGTTTCGTGAAGCACGCTCCGGTCGGCGATGTCGGGCCCGTCGATAGTATGGCGGCATGGTATCTGCGTCCGAGAATGATCGTCTCGTATGGATCGACTGCGAGATGACGGGCCTCGATCTGGCGGTCGACGAGCTCGTCGAGATCGCCGTCGTCGTCACCGACTTCGAGCTCAACCCCATCGATCCGGGATTCCAGGTGGTGATCCGCCCCAATGAGAGTGCCCTCGAGCACATGAACGACTTCGTCACGAAGATGCACGAGACATCGGGACTCATCGAGGAGATCGCCGGTGGAGTGTCGCTGGAGGAGGCTGAGTCCCAGACCCTCGCGTACATCAAGCGCTTCGTTCCGCTGGAGCGCAAAGCGCCTCTGGCCGGGAACACGATCGGCACGGATCGGATGTTCCTGGCGAAGTACATGCCGCAGGTGGATCAGTGGCTGCACTACCGCAACGTCGACGTCTCCAGCATCAAGGAGCTCTCGCGCCGTTGGTACCCGCGGGTGTTCTTCCAGGCCCCCTCCAAAGACGGGGGTCACCGTGCGCTCGCCGACATCCTCGAGTCGATCAGGGAGCTCCGGTACTACCGCGAAGCAGTGTTCGTCGATGAGCCGGGGCCGTCCAGCGACGAGGCACGGGAGATCGCTTCGCGCACGGTGTCCGAGTTCACTCCGAACATGTAATACACTCGTATGGTTGCCTGCTCCGGTGGGCACATGGTGGGTATAGCTCAGCTGGTAGAGCGCTGGCTTGTGGTGCCGGATGTCGCGGGTTCGAGTCCCGTTACTCACCCTCCTGAAGAAGGCCCGAATCGCAAGGTTCGGGCCTTCTTCGCATCTCCGCATGATCGGCCTGTTCCCCTCCGGAGCTCTAGACTGACGGGGTGTCGCTCGCGGTCTGGTTCTCGTTGCTGACCGCCTCCGTCGTGATCAGTTTCACGCCCGGCGCCGGTGCGATCAACACGATGTCGAACGCCATGAATCAAGGGTGGCGACGATCGATATGGGGCATCGTCGGGCAGCAGATCGCGTTGATCGTCCATGTGGCTGTCGTGGCCGCCGGCGTCGGGCTGCTGGTCTCTCGCTCGGAGGTGCTCTTCAACGGCATCCGCTATGCCGGCGCGGCGTACCTGGTGTTCCTCGGGATACGTCTCATCCTCACGAAGCCGGCGGTCGTGGTCGACGACGTTCCCGTTCCGGTCGATTCCAGGGAGAGCCACTGGTCGATGATCCGCCGGGGGTTCTGGGTCAACCTGCTGAACCCGAAGGCGATCGTCTTCTTCCTGGCGTTCATCCCGCAGTTCGTCCGGCTGGATGAGCCGCCACTGCCCCAGTACCTCACCCTCATCGTCACCGTGATCGTCGTCGATGTGATCGTGATGTGGGGGTTCTTCGCTGCGGCCGCGCGCCCCTTCCGTCGTCTCACGCGCACGGCGCGAGGGCAGCGTGTCCTCAACACGGTCTTCGGTGCCCTGTTCATCGTGGTGGCCGCGATCCTCGTTCTCCTCCACTGACCATCCGTCGCCCCTAGGCTGGAGATGATGGACATGGATGCCGCCGCCTTCGAAGAGCTCGTGATCGACGAGCTCGACCGCCTCCCCGACGACATGGTCGAAGGGCTGGAGAACGTGGTGTTCGTCGTCGAGGATCGGCCCGAGGACGGCAGCCTCGATCTGCTCGGGCTCTACGACGGCTTGGCGCTGACCGAGCGGACGCAGTACGGAATGGGTGAACTCCCCGATCGCATCGTCGTCTACCGCGAACCGCATCTCGCGCAGTGCGAGACCGACGACGAGCTCCGCGACGAGATCCACACCACACTGGTCCATGAGATCGCGCACTTCTACGGAATCGACGACGAGCAGTTGCATGAGATGGGCTGGGCGTGACGATCCCGACAGCGGTTCCCGACCTCGATGAGGTGACCGACCTGAGCGCTGCTCCCCTCGAGCCATGGCAGGTGGTGGTCTGGAACGACCCCGTCAACCTGATGAGCTACGTGGTGCGCGTCTTCCGCACGTATTTCGGGTACTCCCTCGATCACGCGACGGCGTTGATGCTCGCCGTGCACCACGACGGGCATGCGATCGTGGCCACCGGACCGCGCGAGACCATGGAGGTGCATGCACAGGCCATGCACGACTTCGGGCTCTGGGCCACGGTCAGAAAGGCGACGTCATGACCTCTGACACCGTGATCGTCCCGATCACCGCCATCGAGGAGCACCACCTCGCGAAGCTCGTGGACGACTTCCTGGAGCTGCTCGTCACCTCGCGTGACGTCGGCGATCCCGCGATCGACCGGTTGGCGCCGAACCCCTACCCCGACGATCCGGCCTCCGCTGCCGGCTTCGCGGAGAGCACGCGAGACGACCTCCTCGATCGGCGACTCAGCGATGCGCGCCTGATGCGGGCAGCGCTCCGAGAACTCCCCGGGGATGGCGACGGCATTGAGGAGGCAGAGGCCCTTCAGACGCGCGAGCTGTCGGTGCCCGCGGCAGACCTCGACTCCTGGCTCCGCACGCTCACCGCCATTCGACTCGTGATCGCGGCTCGCCTGGGGATCACCTCCGACGAAGAGACCGGAACCGACGGTCGTCACGATGTGTACGACTGGCTCGGCTACCGCCTGGAAGTTCTCATCCAGGCGGCGGATGACGCCGATGGAAGGCGCTAGGGAACCTCGACGACTCGGGTGGCGAGGGAACGAGGATCGTCCCGCTCCCGGTGCAGACGCTCCTGCGCAGCCCAGCGGTCCCAGTGCGGGCGGTAGGTGTCGCCGTCGCGGGCCAGAGCTCGCGCCTTGCGCGACGCCTCCGCGGACTCCACCCAGATTCTGACGTCGGCGAGGCCGGCGGTCGACGCCCGGAGTATCCCGCTGCCCTCGACGATCACGCCGAGGGCCGGATCGACGGCGTGGCTTTCCGCTTCAGCCTGAGCCTCCCAGTCCCACCGCCGCCAGGTCCCGAGGTAACCGCGGCCGTGCGGGCGGAGGATCCACTCCAGGGCGCGCTCGACGCCGCCTTCGAGACCATCCCAGCCGGGGTACAGCGAGTCCAGCGCGATGAGCTGCACATGGCCGACCACGGGCCAGCGACGCACGAGCAGGGAGGCGAGAGAGGACTTGCCCGCTCCGCTGCCGCCGTCGATGATCACGACCGGGTTGACAGCGGCGACGGCGCGGACATCCTGCTCGATCAGTGTCGCAGCCTGCTCCAGCGCGGCTGAGACCGGGTCGTCACTTCTTGAGGGCACGGATGATGCGGGTGAGCGCCCGTCCGGCGACCCAGACGAACGGCACGGCGACCACGAGAAGCGTGACGATGTTCGGCTCGAAGCGCAACCCCTCCTCGCGACGCACATACACGCCGACGGGAACGGAGACTCCACCGCCACCGCCACCTTCGGCACCGTCTCCGCTGCCGCCGCCGAAGCCCGAGTAGGTGAACGCGACCGGCGTGATGCTCACACCGTCGACGTCCTGCGGCTCTCCGTACGCGCTCTTCACGCCGAAGGACGCAGCTTGTTTTCCGAGTTCCAGTGCAATGTTCGGCATAACCCCACGCTAGCCGAGGAACCATGCCCTGTGGGATCAATCCAGGCCGTGGGCTTTCGGGTGTTGTGCGGCGCCTCTGCCATCGCCGCGGCCGATGTGTCGGGCGCGACTGATCGTCGCCGCGCCGAACCGGGCGACGGCCTCATCCATCGCGCCCTCGACTCGGCGCCAGTCCTCGTCGTCGTCCCAGAGCCCGAGGGCGCCTCCGCCGGCTGGTCGAAGATTCTCGGCACGGACGCCGACGAGTCGCACCGGATCACGACGGTCGATCTGCTCGAACAGGGACTGAGCGGCTTCTCCGATGCGCTGACCCACTGCTGTGGGCTCGCTCAGTGTCTGGGACCGGCTCAGCGTACGGAAGTCATCGAAACGGATCTTGATCGCGACGGTCGATGTCTCCCACTCCGCTCGGCGGAGCCGGGCAGCGACGCGGTCGGCCAGTCGGAGCAGTTCCGCGCGCAGGAACGAGCGGTCGAGGATGTCGGCGTCGAAGGTCTCCTCATGACCGATGCTCTTCTCCACGCGCTCCGTGTCGACGACGCGCGCATCCTCTCCCCGGGCGAGCTGTGCGAGTCGCGCACTCAGCGCAGGCCCGACAGCGCGTTCGATCATCTCGCGCGGGGCATCTCGCACATCTCGCACCGTTCGGATCCCCCGAGCCTCCAGCGCTTCAGCGGCCTTCGGCCCGACGCCCCACATGGCACGGACCGGTCGAGGAGAGAGGAAGTCGAGCGTGTCCTTCGCCGCGACGACGAGCATCCCGTCGGGCTTGGATATCGTCGAAGCCATCTTGGCGACGTGCTTGGTGGCGGCGACGCCGACGCTGCACGTGATCCCGACCTCATCGAGGACGCGCGCTCGGATGAGTTCGGCAATGCGCGCGGGGCTCCCCCAGAGACGACGCACACCCTGCACATCGAGGAACGCCTCGTCGACGGACAGCGGCTCCACGAGCGGTGTGAACGATTCGAAGATCGCCATCACCTGCCGAGAGACCTCCTGGTACCGGTGGAAGTGCGGGGGGACGATACGCGCGGACGGACACAGCCTGAGGGCCTGCGAAACCGGCATCGCCGCGCGAACGCCGTATCGGCGCGCCTCGTACGATGCGCTCGAGACGACCGAACGGCCGTCCGGCGCGCCGATGATCAGCGGCACGCCGCGGAGAGAGGGATCATCGAGCACCTCGACCGCCGCGTAGAACGCGTCCATGTCGACGTGCAGGATCCTCGTACCGGTGTCGTCGGCATCGATGGCGGAGACGATCCGTCCGCTGCCGTCACCGTGTCCCATGCATCCATCCTCCCCCGGGCCTCCGACATGAGGCCCGGGGTCGCACGCTACTGCGCAGCGCGCTCGAGAATGAGTTCACGGACGCGTGCGGCGTCCGCCTGGCCCTTCATCGCCTTCATGACCGCTCCGATGACAGCACCGGCGGCCTGCACCTTGCCGTCCTTGATCTTCGCCATGACGTCGGGCTGCGCGGCGAGTGCTTCGTCGATGGCGGCGATCAATGCGCCGTCGTCCGACACGACCGCGAGTCCACGGGCGTCGACGACCTCCTGCGGGTTGCCCTCGCCGGCGATGACGCCTTCGAGCACCTGACGAGCGAGCTTGTCGGTGAGGGTGCCGGCGTCGACGAGCTGCTGCAGGGCTGCGACGTTCTCCGGGCTGATGAGCTCGGTGGCGTCCTTCTCCTGGGCGTTCGCGAGACGGGAGATCTCACCCGTCCACCACTTGCGCGCGGTGGCCGGAGTCGCCCCAGCGGCGATCGTCGCCTCCACGACCTCGAGCAGTCCGCCGTTGCGGACATCCTGGAACTCCAGGTCGGTGAAGCCCCACTCCGCCATCAGGCGGCGACGGCGTGCCACCGGCTGCTCGGGCAGCGCCGCGCGCAGCTCTTCGATCAGTTCGGCGGCAGGCTCCACCGGCAGCAGATCGGGCTCCGGGAAGTAGCGGTAGTCGTCGGCATCGGACTTGGGACGGCCGGGCGAGGTCGTGCCGGTGTCCTCGTGCCAGTGCCGGGTCTCCTGCGTGATGGTCCCGCCGTCGGCGAGGATCTGCGCCTGGCGTTGGATCTCGTACCGCACCGCACGCTCGACCGACCGCATGGAGTTCACGTTCTTCGTCTCCGTGCGCGTGCCGAGCTTCTCCTGGCCGCGGGGCCGGAGGGAGACGTTCGCGTCGCATCGCAGGTTGCCGCGCTCGAGACGCGCCTCGGAGATGCCGAGTCCGCGGACGATGTCGCGGATGGCCTGCACATACGCCTTGGCGACCTCGGGTGCACGGTGGTCGGTACCGAAGATCGTCTTGGTGACGATCTCGACCAGAGGCACGCCCGCACGGTTGTAATCGACCAGCGAGTACTCGGCGCCCTGGATGCGTCCGGTCGCCCCACCCATGTGGGTCAGCTTCCCGGCGTCTTCCTCCATGTGCGCGCGCTCGATCGGGATCGTGATGAGCGTTCCGTCCTCGAGCTCGACCTCGACCGATCCCTCGTAGGCGATCGGCTCGTCGTACTGCGAGATCTGGTAGTTCTTGCCGAGGTCCGGGTAGAAGTAGTTCTTCCGGGCGAATCGGCTCGACTCCGCGATCGAGCAGCCGAGGGCGAGCCCCAGGCTGATCGAGGAGCGGATGGCCGTCTCGTTCACGACCGGCAGCGACCCGGGCAGCCCGAGGTCGACCGGGGCGATGAGCGTGTTCGGCTCGGCGGCGTGGAACGCCTCGTTCGCCGGGTTCGGCGCATCCGAGAACATCTTCGTGTTCGTGTTGAGCTCGACGTGCACCTCGAATCCGAGGACCGGCTCGAACATCTCGAGCGCCTTGTCGAAGTCCATGAGCTTGGCGGCGGCCATCAGCGCTTCCCTCCTGCGAGCTGCGGTGCACGGGTGAGCAGTGGCGCACCCCACGAGTCCACGAGCAGCGTCTCGAGCGCGGCGCCGACCTTGTAGAGTCGGGCGTCCTCACGAGCCGGGGCGATGAACTGGATGCCGACGGGGAGACCGTCGTCGTCTGCGAGACCGCTGGGGATGGAGATGCCGGGAACGCCAGCGAGGTTCACCGGGATCGTGGTGATGTCGTTCAGGTACATCTGCAGCGGGTCGTCGATCTTCTCGCCGAGCTTGAACGCCGTCGTCGGCGCCGAGGGCGTCGCGATCACGTCGACCTCGGCGAAGGCGTTCGCGAAGTCCTGCTGGATGAGGGTGCGGACCTTCTGCGCACTGCCGTAGTAGGCGTCGTAGTAACCGGCGGACAGCGCGTAGGTGCCGAGGATGATGCGTCGCTTGACCTCGTCGCCGAATCCGGCGTCGCGTGTCGCGGACATGACGTCCTCGACGGTCGGGTTGCCATCGGGAGTCACCCGCAGGCCGAACCGCACCGAGTCGAACTTCGCGAGGTTGCTGGATGCCTCGGCCGGGAGGATCAGGTAATACGCGGCGACACCGTACTCGAAGTGGGGGGCGCCGATCTCGACGATCTCGGCACCCTGCGACTCCATGAGCGCGAGCGCGCTGCGGAAGGACGATGCCACACCGGGCTGGAACCCACTGTCCGGGAGCTCGCGGATGACGCCCACCTTGAGACCCTTGAGCACGTCTCCGCGCGCACCCTCTCGTGCGGCCTCGGCGAACGACGGCCAGGTGTCGCGCAGCGAGGTCGAGTCCTTCGGGTCGTGCCCGCCGATCGCGTCGTGCAGCAGACCGGAGTCGAGCACGGTCCGAGAGACCGGGCCCACCTGGTCGAGGCTCGAGGCGAGGGCGATGGCTCCGTAACGGCTCACACCGCCGTATGTCGGCTTGACGCCGACCGTGCCGGTCACGTGGGCGGGCTGACGGATCGAGCCTCCGGTGTCGGAACCCAGCGCGAGGGGCGCCTCGAACGCGGCGACCGCGGCGGCAGAGCCGCCGCCGGAGCCGCCAGGGATCCGATCGAGGTCCCAGGGGTTGTGCGTGGGACCGTACGCCGAGTGCTCGGTGGAGGAGCCCATGGCGAACTCGTCCATGTTCGTCTTGCCGAGGGCGATCATGCCCGCTGCGCGTGACCGCGCCACGACCGTGGCGTCGTACGGCGAGCGGTATCCCTCGAGGATGCGCGAGCCGCTCGTCGTCGGCTGGTCGGTCGTGACCAGCACGTCCTTGATGGCCAGCGGTACGCCTGCGAGCGGGCCGAGCAACTCACCGGCGGCCCGTCGTGCGTCGATCGCCGCTGCGGCCTCGAGCGCCCCCTGGTTGACGTGCAGGAACGCGTGAACGTCGCCGTCGACCGCAGCGATGCGGTCGAGGTGCGCCTGCGTCGCCTCGACGCTCGACACCTCGCCGGCGGCGAGCTTCGCGGCGAGATCCGCCGCATCCAGCCGGATGATGTCGCTCACTGTTCTTCTCCCAGGATCGCGGTCACGCGGAAGCGGCCGTCGGCGGCATCCGGTGCGTTCTGAAGCACCTGCTCGTGCGTGAGCGTCTGCCCGACCACGTCGGGACGGAAGACATTGCTCAGCGGGATCGGGTGGCTCGTCGCGACGACGTCGGGGGTTGCGACCTCCGACACCTTCGCGATGTTGTCGACGATCGCGTCGAGCTGGCTCGTGAGCCGCGACACCTCGTCGTCGTTCAGCTGGATGCGTGCGAGCACACCGAGATGGCGCACGAGTTCAGGGGTGATTTCAGACACTCCCCCAGTCTAGTTGGCGCGCTCCGCAGTCCCATGCTCTCCACGCGGCTCGCCCTATGCTGGGCGGGTGAGCACGTTCCAGCCTCCTCGCCCGTGGATCGCCAGCTATGCCGACGGCGTCCCGGAAGACCTCTCTCCCGTCGACGGATCGCTCGTGGACATCGTCGCCGCCTCGGCGCGCGACTATCCGGACGCCCCCGCCCTCCAGTTCTTCGGTCGGGAGACGACGTATGCGCAGCTCCAGTCGGCGATCGACCGCGCGGCGGCGGGTCTGCGCGATCTCGGTGTCCGCGCCGGCGACCCCGTCGCGATCGTGCTGCCGAACTGCCCGCAGCACATCGTGGCTTTCTATGCGGTGCTCCGTCTCGGCGCCGTCGTCGTCGAGCACAACCCGCTCTACACGCCGCGCGAGCTGCGCAAGCAGTTCGAAGACCACGGCGCGAAGCACGCGATCGTCTGGAACAAAGTCGTCTCCACGGTGCAGGAGTTCCCGGCGGATCTTGCGGTGACGAACCTCGTCTCGGTGGACGTGACCCGCGCCATGCCCTTCCTCACCCGTTTCGCCCTGCGGCTGCCGGTGACCAAAGCACGCGAGTCGCGAGCCGCGCTCACGGAGAGGGTGCGCGGCACGGTCGTCTGGGACACGCTGCTCGCCTCGGAACCACTCCCGGCGTCGCACCCGAAGCCGCTGACCGACGATCTCGCGATCATCCAGTACACCTCCGGAACGACAGGGACACCGAAGGGAGCGGCGCTCACGCACCGCAACCTGCTGGCCAACGCGGCGCAGGCCCAGGCGTGGGTTCCCTCCATCCAACGGGGCAAGGGATGCGTCGTCTACGCGGTCCTGCCGATGTTCCATGCTTACGGCCTCACGCTCTGTCTGACGTTCGCGATGTCGATGAGTGCACGACTGGTGCTGTTCCCCAAGTTCGACCCGGAACTCGTTCTCGACGTCGTCAAGAAGCACCCGGCGACATTCCTGCCGCTCGTGCCGCCCATCGCGGATCGCCTCCTCGCCGCCGCGAAGGCCGAGGGCGTGTCACTCGACGGCATCGAGGTGGCCATCTCGGGTGCCATGGCCCTGCCGCACGAGTTGGTCGTTCCGTTCGAGGAGGCCACCCACGGCTATCTCGTCGAGGGCTACGGACTCAGCGAGTGCTCGCCCGTCCTCATGGCCAACCCGGTCGCGGACAACCGCGTTCCCGGTACCGTCGGACTCCCCCTTCCGGGCACCGAATGCCGCGTCGTGGACCCGGAGAACCCGAGCGAAGACGTACCGCCCGGCACGGCCGGAGAACTCGTCGTGCGCGGTCCGCAGGTGTTCTCGGGCTACTACGGCAAGCCCGAGGAGACAGAGGCCGTCTTCGTCGACGGGTGGTACCGCACCGGCGACATCGTGACGATCGACGACGCCGGTTTCGTGCGCATCGTCGACCGCATCAAGGAACTCATCATCACGGGCGGCTTCAACGTCGCTCCCACCGAGGTCGAGAACGCTCTGCGCCAGCACCCGCAGGTCGCGGATGCTGCGGTCGTCGGTCTGCCGAGCGAGCACTCCGGCGAAGAGGTGGTCGCGGCGATCGTCGTCGACCAGGGAACCGATGTCGACGTCGAGGCCATCCGCGATTTCGCACGGAGCATCCTCACGCCCTACAAGGTCCCTCGTCGTGTCTTCGTCGTCGATGAGCTCCCGAAGTCTCTGATCGGGAAGGTGCTCCGGCGCCAGGTCAAGGACAAGCTGATCGCGCTGACGACAGGCGTCTGAGGACGCCCTCACAGGCGCCGATCGTGCCGGCGCGCTACCCTTGGGAAGTGACCCCTGAAGATGCAGTGCTGACCGACGCCCCCGAGGACACTCCCGCGACCCCCGGATTCGAGGAGCTCGGCATCACCGGGCCCGTCCTCAAAGCCATCAAGGATCTCGGATACGAGACCCCGTCGCCCATCCAGGCGGCCACCATCCCGACTCTTCTCGCCGGCCGCGATGTCGTCGGCATGGCGCAGACCGGTACCGGGAAGACCGCGGCATTCGCGCTCCCCGTCCTCGAGCGCCTCGACGTCTCGCAGAAGACCCCGCAGGCCCTCGTGCTGGCTCCCACGCGCGAGCTCGCCCTCCAGGTCTGTGAAGCCTTCGAGTCCTACGCCTCCAAGATGAAGGGCGTGCACATGCTGCCCGTCTACGGCGGCCAGGCCTACGGCGTGCAGCTCTCTGCTCTTCGCCGCGGCGTGCACGTGATCGTCGGCACGCCGGGGCGCATCATGGACCACCTCGCCAAGGGCACTCTCGACCTCTCGCAGTTGCAGTACCTGGTGCTCGACGAGGCCGATGAGATGCTGAAGATGGGCTTCGCGGAAGATGTCGAGCAGATCCTCGCGCAGACGCCCGTCGAGAAGCAGGTCGCCTTGTTCTCCGCGACCATGCCCCCGCAGATCCGTCGCCTCGCGCAGAAGTACCTGCGCGATCCGGAAGAGATCAGCATCAAGTCGAAGACCGCGACCGGCACGAACATCACGCAGCGGTACCTCGTGGTGTCGTACGCGCAGAAGGTCGACGCGCTCACCCGCATCCTCGAGGTCGAGAACTTCGACGGCATGATCGTCTTCGTCCGCACCAAGAACGAGACCGAGACGCTCGCCGAGAAGCTGCGTGCCCGTGGCTACTCCGCTGCCGCGATCAACGGCGACGTGCCCCAGGTGCAGCGCGAACGCAGCGTGAACCAGCTCAAGGACGGCAAGCTCGACATCCTCGTCGCCACCGACGTCGCCGCGCGTGGTCTCGATGTCGAGCGCATCAGCCACGTCATCAACTTCGACATCCCCACCGACACCGAGTCTTACGTGCACCGCATCGGACGCACGGGCCGTGCGGGTCGCAGCGGTGATGCGATCAGCTTCATCACGCCGCGCGAGCGCTACCTGCTCAAGCACATCGAGAAGGCGACGCGTCAGGTCCCGACGCAGATGCAGCTGCCCAGCACGGAAGACGTCAACACCACCCGCCTGAACCGCTTCGACGACGCGATCACCACGGCACTGTCGGAGACCGCGCGCATCGAGGCGTTCCGCGACATCGTCGCGCACTACGTCCGTCACCACGACGTGCCGGAGGGCGATGTGGCCGCGGCCCTCGCCGTCGTGGCGCAGGGCGACAAGCCGCTGCTCCTCGACCCCGCCAACGATGCCCTCACCAGGGCGGTGGAAGCCGACAACCGTCCGCCGCGCGAGCGCGCCGGCCGCGACGCTCGCGAACCGCGTACCGAGCGACGCGGGCGGGGCGACTACACCGCCTACCGCATCGAGGTCGGCCGACGTCACCGTGTCGAGCCGCGACAGATCGTCGGCGCGCTCGCCAACGAGGGTGGACTGGGGCGCGACGACTTCGGCGCGATCAACATCCGCCCCGACTTCTCCACCGTGGAGCTGCCGTCGAACCTCGATGCTTCCGTCCTCGAGAAGCTGCGCGACACGCGTATCTCCGGTCGTCTGATCGAGATCAAGCCCGACCGCGGCCCCGGCGCACGACGCGCGGGAGGTCCCCGTGAGAGCCGCGATGACGGCGGACGGAGCGACCGTTTCGAGCGTCGGGATCGCGATGAGCGTCCGGCACGAGACACGCGCGACGAGAAGCCGTTCCGCAAGCCGCGTCACAAGAGCTGACCGCACTCGCGCGCGGGACGAGCTAGCCCGTTCCGCGCGCGAGTCGTGCCGCCACGTCGATCAGCGGCTCCGGGTGTGCGAGAAGCGCGCGCTGCTCCGGGTGCGCGATGAGATGGGCGATCAGTCGCTGCGCGCCGGCGACCGTGGGCGCCCAATATCCGCCGACATGGTGCCGGCTCAGCGGGAGATTGCGCGGCTCGCCGTCGACGATAAGAGTCACCGAACCGTCGTCGGGATCGACCCCGGGGTCGGTCAGCATCGCCGCGGTCAGCGCACCGAGCAGCAGGGTGCTGACCAGACCCGGCAGGCGGAACCTGGTCATGGGGACGTCGATCGCGATCTCCTCGATGTCGGCCCATCGCACGATGCCACGGTTCTCGACGCCCTCGCGGATGATCACGGCGTCAGGGGTCAGCCGCAGGTGATGCCGACCGGGGTCTCCGACAGCCAGCGCCTCACGGACCACGATCAGCGGTCCGTAGCGCTTCACGACTCTTCGGCCACAGGCGGGAGCGCGTCAGGCCCTTCGGTGACCAGGATGTGGAACTGCGCCGCGTCGAGGATGCGCAGACCGAGCTCCTCCGCCTTCGCGAGCTTCGACCCCGCGCCGGGTCCGGCAGCGACGAAATGGGTCTTCTTCGACACGCTGGAGGCCGCCTTGCCGCCCGCTTTGAGGATGGCTTCCTGCGCACCGTCTCGCGTATATCCGTCGAGCGAGCCGGTCGCCACCACCGTCAGACCTTCGAGGACGCCGCCCTCGGCGACAGCCGCACCAGGGCCGGGGTGGCCGGGCGTCGCCCACTGCACACCCGCATCCGTCCACTGCTGCACGATCTCCTGGTGCCAGTCGACGTCGAACCAGGCGAGCAGCGAATCGGCGATGATCCCGCCCACGCCCTCCACCGCGGCCAGCTCATCGCGCGAGGCCGCGCGGATCGCGTCGAGGGAACCGAACCACTGCGCAAGCGCCCTGGCGGCGACAGGGCCGACATGACGGATGTTCAGTGACACGAGCAGTCGCCACAGATCCTTGGTCTTCGCCTTCTCCAGCTCAGCGAGCAGAGTGAGCGCCTGGGATGAGGGCTGGGGACCCTCGAGACCGGCCTTCTTCTCGGTCGGTGTGGGGTTTCGTCTGAACGGTGCTCGGGTCTTCACGATCCCGTCCTCGTCCTCCTTGGGGAGCCCCGTCTCGGCGTCGCGCACGAAGAGCTCGATGGGAACGAGCTGCTCGAGGGTGAGCGCGAAAAGACCCGCCTCGGTTTCGAGCGGCGGCACCGCGGGAGACGTGGGCTGCGTCAGCGCGGCAGCGGTGACCTCGCCCAGCGCTTCGACGTCGAGGGCGCCACGGGAGCCGATGTGCTCGACGCGGCCGCGCACCTGTGCCGGGCACGACCTCGCATTGGGGCATCGCAGATCGATATCGCCCTCCTTCATCGCCCGCAGCGGTGTGCCGCACTCCGGGCAGTCGACGGGCATCACGAACTCCCGCTCGCTGCCGTCGCGCTTCTCGACCACCGGTCCGAGGACCTCGGGGATGACGTCGCCGGCCTTGCGCAGCACGACGGTGTCGCCGATCAGCACCCCCTTCGCCTTGACGACGTCTTTGTTGTGCAGAGTCGCCTGGCGGACGACGGAACCGGCGACGTGAGCGGGGGCCATGACTGCGAACGGGGTCGCACGACCGGTGCGACCGACCGACACGACGATGTCGAGCAGCTTCGTCTGCACCTCTTCCGGCGGGTACTTGTAGGCGATCGCCCAGCGCGGCGCGCGGCTCGTCGCACCGAGTTCGTCGTGCAGCTCGAGTTCGTCGACCTTGACCACGATCCCATCGAGCTCGTGCTCGATGTCGTGCCGGTGCTCGCCGAAGTACTCCACGAACGATACGACGTCGTCGACGGTGCGACACACCTTCGTGTGCGGGCTCGTGGGCAACCCCCACTGTGCGAGCAGGTCGTACACCTCGCTCTGCGCCGCCACGGGAGGGTTCGCCCATGCGCCGACGCCGTGCACGTAGAGGGCGAGCGACTCGATCCGCAGCAGGCCTGCTTCGAGTTCGAGACCGTTCTTCTTGTCGATCTGCTGGCGGAGCCCTCCGCTGGCCGCGTTGCGCGGATTCGCGAAGGCGGGGAATCGTCGGGCGGCCGCGGTTCTCGCCTTCTCCTCATCGAAGGGCTTCTTCACTCCCCCACGCGACTCCCACCGCTCGAGAGCATCGGCATATGCGCGCTCGCGGAAGGACGCCTGCGCCGCATTGAGTCGTTCGAACGCAGCCACGGGGATGAAGACCTCGCCGCGCACCTCGACGATCGAGGGGTGGCCCTCCCCGCTCAGCCGGTACGGGATCTCGGGAAGACGCAGAGCGTTCTCGGTGACGATCTCTCCCACACGCCCATCGCCTCGGGTGGCTGCAGAGGTCAGAACACCGTTCTCGTAGCGGAGGTTGATCGCCAGTCCGTCGATCTTCAGCTCGGTGAGCCAGGCGATCTCGCGCCCTGCCGAGGCCTTCGTCTTCGCCGCCCACTCCCTCAGCTCTTCGATGGAGAAGACGTTGTCGAGGCTGAGCATCCTCTCCGCGTGCTCGATGGTTGCGAGCCCTGTCGCCTCGGCGGCTCCGACCATCTGCGTCGGCGAGTCCTGTCCCTGCAGTTCGGGATGCAGACGTTCGAGCTCTTCGAGCCGGTGCATCCATCCGTCATATGTGAAGTCGTCGACCAATGAGGTGTCACGGCCGTAGTAGGCCTCTTTCGCATCGAGGATGCGAGTGGTCAGCTCCTCGGCTTCGGTTCGGGCGTCTTCCAGCGAGATGTTCTCCAGCACCCCGTCAGTCTACGAGCGGGCACCGACACCCGAAGCGTCTACGCGCCGACGGGAACGGCCGAGACCGTGGTGTCGATCGTGAACTGCCCGAGCACACGGGTTCCGATGTACAGCACGGCGGTCTGCCCTGGTGCGACACCGTCGAGCGGCAGCTCCGGGGTGACGCGTACCCCTTCGTCGGAGATCGCGGCGTGCGCGGCGACCGGCTCGGCATGGGCGCGGATCTGCACGTGGCACTCGAAGGATGCCTCGGTGGGTGCGGCGCCGGCCCAGCTGAACCGCTCCCCGGCGATCTCGGCGATCGCGAGGGCTTCTTTCGGACCGACCACGACGGTGTTCGAGACCGGGCGCACCTCGAGGACGAATCGTGGCTTGCCGTCGGCTGCCGGGACTCCGAGCTTGAGGCCGCGGCGCTGTCCCACCGTGAAGGCGTGGGCCCCTTCGTGCGAGCCCACGACCTCTCCGCTGCGATCGACGATCTCGCCCGTCGCCGTGCCGACCTTCTCGGCGAGCCAGCCTCGGGTGTCCCCATCGGGGATGAAGCAGATGTCGTGGCTGTCCGGCTTCTGCGCGACGCTCAGACCCCGTGCCTCGGCTTCCGCGCGGACGATCGCCTTCGACGGCGTCGTGCCGAGGGGGAAGTATGTGTGCGCGAGCTGCTCGGCGGTCAGCACTCCCAGCACGTAGGACTGGTCCTTGGCGTTGTCGGACGCGCGGTGCAGCTCGAGACCCCGATCGCCGTCGATCAGTGTCGCGTAGTGCCCGGTGCACACCGCGTCGAAGCCCAGCTCGATCGCGCGCTCCAGGAGCGCGGCGAACTTGATCTTCTCGTTGCACCGCATGCACGGATTGGGGGTGCGGCCGGCCTGGTATTCGGAGATGAAGTCCTGGATCACGTCGTCGCGGAAACGCTCCGAGAAGTCCCACACGTAGAACGGGATGCCGAGCACGTCAGCGGCACGACGGGCGTCCAGCGCGTCCTCGATGGTGCAGCACCCACGACTGCCCGTGCGCAAGGTTCCTCCGGCCCGGGAGAGTGCCAGATGCACTCCGACCACGTCGTGCCCCGCCTCCACGGCTCGGGCGGCCGCGACGGCGGAGTCGACTCCACCGCTCATCGCCGCAAGGATCCGCATGCGACCAGTCTACGAGCGTGCGGCTGTGCCGGCGCCGGATGCGCGTGTGTAGGCCTCCGCGATCACGCCGAGCACCGCGTCGACGTCGGCGTCCGTCGAGGTGCGCCCGAGGGAGAAACGCAGGACGCTCCTGGCGTCTCGCTCGCTGCGTCCCATCGCGATGACGACATGCGAGGGCTCGGCGACTCCCGCCTGACACGCGGAACCCGTCGATGCGGCCACCCCGGCGACATCGAGGAGGAACAGGAGGCTCTCCCCCACAGCCCCGGGGAACAGCAGGTGCGCGTTGCCGGGGAGACGCCCGATGGGATCTCCGAGGAGCTCGGCGGCGGGCACAGCCGCGCGGATCCCGCTGACGAGACGGTCGCGCAGCAGGCGCAGTCGGGCCGCCTCGTCCTCGCGTTCGTTCTCGGCGAGCTCGAGGGCGACGGCGAACGCGGCGGCTCCGGCGATGTCCTGCGTACCCGCGCGGAGACCGCGCTGCTGCGCGCCGCCACGAAGCAGCGCGGTGACGCGGGCGGAGCGGGCTGTGACGAGCGCTCCGACGCCGACAGGGGCGCCGATCTTGTGCCCGGCGAGACTCATCGCGACGAGTCCGACGCCGCTTGCGGCCTCGCCGCGCAGGGAGCGGAACGACAGCGGCACGTGTCCGAGCGCGGCGACGGCATCGAGATGGAGGGGGACGTGCGACACCGCTGCGGCCGCAGCGAGGGCACGGGCATCGTTGATCGTCCCGGCCTCGTTGTTGGCTGCGAGGGCGGTCGCGAGCGCGGCACCGGGTAACAGGGCGGCGAACTCATCCGGATCGATCCGCGCCTCGGGGGTGACGAGCACCCGTCGCAGCTCAGCCCCTTCATCCACGAGCGCCGCGACCGTGTCCATCGTCGCGTGATGCTCGCCGTCGGGCAGCACGATGACCGATGATCCCGGAGGGCGGGCGTGCCAGAGTCCCTGCAGCGCGAGGTTGATGGACTCGGTGCCACCCGAGGTGAACACGATCTCGATCGGGTCGGCGTCGACCACCGCGGCGACACGCTCCCGCGACTCCTCCAGCAGACGACGGGCGTCCTGCCCGGCACCGTGCGTCGAGGAGGCGTTGCCGACCGTCTCCGACGCGGCCAGCCAGGCATCTCGCGCCTCGGGGCGCAGGGGCGTGGTCGCCGCGTGGTCGAGATAGTGCCGCATCCTTCGATTCTCTCGCGAAACCGCAGTGAGAGGGTGCTCCCCCCTGGAACCGGGTACGCCCTGGCGCGAGACTGCGGCACATCACGCCTAGTGTGTACTCATGCCCGCGTCCCGAGACCTCGCCATGCCCGGCGGATCTGCCCTCGACAACCTCGGCGTTCGTCTGCACGACGGCGTCGGAACACTCCGTGTCTGGTCGCAGAACGCCTCATCGATAGAACTGGTCGTCTTCGACGCCACCGACCTCGACTGGGCGACCGACGAAGTGCCTCTCGAACGCCTCGCCGGAGGTATCTGGGAGGTCACCACCGAGCTCCTCCAGCCGGGAGTCCGCTACGCGATCCGCGTCGGCGGCCCGCACGGCCCGGGGAACACCTTCAACCCGGAGACGCTGCTGCTGGACCCGTACGCCCGCGGCCTCGCACAGGGCGACGGTTACGAGGAGTGGCGCTCGGTGGTCATCGTCGACGGGTTCGACTGGGGCGACTCGTACAAGCCCCGTGTCCCGCTGGATCGCACGGTCATCTACGAAGGCCACCTCAAGGGACTCACCAAGCGCCACCCCGATGTTCCGCCTGCTCTGCACGGCACCTACGCCGGTCTCGCACACCCCGCGATGATCGAGCACTTCCGCTCCCTGGGGATCACATCGATCGAACTGCTCCCGGTACATGCCTTCGTACCGGAGCCTCGCCTCCTCGAGCGCGGCCTCACCAACTACTGGGGCTACAACACGCTCAACTTCTTCACGCCGCACACCGCGTACGCGACCGAAGAGGCCCGCAAGGAGGGACCCGAAGCGGTCCTCGCCGAGTTCAAGGGCATGGTGCGGCTCCTGCATGAGGCCGGCCTCGAAGTGATCCTCGACGTCGTCTACAACCACACCTCCGAAGAGGGAATCGGCGGGCCTCGATCGAGCCTGCGCGGCATCGACAACGCCACCTACTACCGCCAGGACGAGTCCGGCGTCTACATCGACACCACCGGATGCGGCAACACCCTCAACACGGCCACCGACGCCGGGGCCAGGCTCGTGCTGGACTCCCTGCGCTACTGGGCGCAGGAGATGCAGATCGACGGGTTCCGCTTCGACCTCGCCACGGCCATCGCCCGCGACGGCGCCCACACCTACACGCCGGAACATCCGCTCCTCACCGCCATCGCCTCCGACCCGATCCTCGCCGACACGAAGCTCATCGCCGAGCCGTGGGACGTCGGCCTCGGCGGCTGGCAGACGGGCAACTTCCCGGCGGGGTGGCACGAGTGGAACGACCGCTACCGGGACAGGGTGCGCAACTTCTGGCTGAGCGACATCGACTACGCGCGTCGTGCCTCGGCCCCGGTCGGCATCGGTGGGTTCGCCACGCGTCTGGCCGGATCCTCGAACACCTTCAGCGAGGATCGTGGTCCGCTCGCCAGCGTGAACTTCGTCACCGCCCACGACGGCTTCACGCTCCATGACCTCGTCTCCTACGACGTCAAGCACAACGAGGCGAACGGCGAGCAGAACCGCGACGGCGCCGATATGAACCGTGCGTTCAACCATGGCATCGAAGGGCCGACCGACGACCCGACGATCCTCGCCGCGCGCCGCAAGGCCATGCGCAACCTGCTCGGCACGCTCCTCCTCTCGGCCGGCATCCCCATGCTCACCGCCGGCGACGAGGTCGGACGCACCCAGCGCGGCAACAACAACGCCTATGCGCAGGACTCGGCGCTGACCTGGCTCGGCTGGGAGTTCGAGCCCTGGCAGGAGGATCTGCGCGCCCATGTCTCCCGCCTGATCCGTCTGCGTCAGGAGAACCCTGCGCTGCGCCCCAGCCGCTACGCGCGACTCGGCGAACACATCCCCAACGCCTCGGTGATGGACTGGTACGACCAGAACGGCGAGACGATGGAGCAGGGCAAGTGGGCCGACCCCGGGAACCGGACGCTGCAGTACGTCGCCGCCTCCACACCCGACACCGAGGCCTACAACCGCATCCTGCTCATCGTGCACGGCACCGAATCGCCGATCGATGTGCGTCTCCCCGAAGAGATCGAAGGCGCGACTCGTTTCGTATCGCTGTGGTCGAGCGCCCACGAGCGCCCGTCCGACGAGCAAGAGGTCTTCGCGCCGGGTGATGTGCTGCCCGTCTCCGGAACCTCGATGAGGCTGTTCCGCGTCGAATGACCCCTGCTCCCGACGCACCACGCGGCGCGCTACCCGCGACCACGTCCGCGCGGTACATTCGGGAGGTGGCTGCACGTGCTGGTACTCGGTCCTCGGCTCTTCGGAGCCCCGCTCAGATCCCGGCGCGCGCCCTGGGTGAAGCGGATGCCCCCGGTGCGCTGCGGACGACCCGCATCCCTCTGCTCGATCCTTCCCCGGCTGTTCCGGGCGGATTCGCGCCGAAGGCCTTCGTCGGGGAGGTCGTTCCGTTCAGCGTGATCGCGTTCCGTGAGGGGCACGACATGATCGGCGTGCACCTCCGGCTCACCTCGCCATCCGGCGAAGAGAGCCTGCACCGACTCTCCCCCCTCGACGACGGTACGGACACCTGGACCACAGACATCGCCCTCGACGAGCAGGGGTCGTGGCTCTTCCGGTTCGAGGCGTTCTCCGACGACTTCGCGACCTGGGCACATGCGGCAGAGCTGAAGGTGGCGGCCGGTGTCGATGTACCGGTGATGGCCGCGCTCGGCGCCGATCTGCTCACCCGTGCCGCCGCGGAGAAGGACCGCCCCGCGGCACAGCGCAAGCGGCTGCTCGCCGAGGCCGCCTCGCTGCGCGACGGCGACGCCGCGACCACCATCGCCGTGTCGACGGACGCCGGACTCGCTCAGGTCTTCCGGGACCGCCCCGTCAGGACTCTGCGCTCCGCCGGACGCACGCAGAGCCTGAACGCCGACCGGCGCGCAGCCGGTGTCGGCGCCTGGTACGAGTTCTTCCCCCGATCCGAAGGTGCGAAGCGCCTGAAGGACGGCACCGTGAAGAGCGGCACCTTCCGCACGGCCACGAGACGGTTGCCCGAGGTCGCAGCCATGGGATTCGATGTCGTGTACCTGGTGCCGATCCATCCGATCGGGAGCACCAACCGCAAGGGACGCAACAACACGCTCACCACCGAGCCCGGCGATCCGGGCTCGCCCTACGCGATCGGCGCCGCAGACGGTGGTCACGACGCCATCCACCCCGAGTTGGGCACAGCCCAGGACTTCCGCGCCTTCGTGCGCGCGGCGCGGAAAGAGGGACTCGAGATCGCTCTCGATCTCGCCCTCCAGGCCTCCCCCGACCACCCCTGGGTGAGGGAGCACCCGGAGTGGTTCACGACTCTCCCCGACGGGACGATCGCGTACGCCGAGAACCCGCCGAAGAAGTACCAGGACATCTACCCGCTGAACTTCGACAACGATCCCGCCGGCATCTATGCCGAGATGCTGCGGGTCGTGCAGCACTGGGTCGCGCAGGGCGTGAAGATCTTCCGCGTGGACAACCCGCACACCAAGCCGTTGCAGTTCTGGGAGTGGCTCATCGCGGAGGTGAATGCGGTCGACCCCGACGTGATCTTCCTCGCTGAGGCGTTCACCCGGCCGGCAGTCATGCGCGCGCTCGCCGCCGTGGGGTTCCAGCAGAGCTACAGCTACTTCACCTGGCGCAACACCAAGGCCGAGCTCGAGGAGTTCCTCACCTCGGTGTCCCACGAGACCTCCGACTACATGCGTCCGAACCTCTTCGTGAACACGCACGACATCCTCACCGAGTACCTGCAGTTCGGGGGCAGGGCCGCCTATCGCATCCGCGCCTGCATCGCCGCGACGGCAGGCCCCGTGTACGGCGTGTATGCCGGATACGAGCTGTTCGAGAACGTCGCAAGGCCCGGATCCGAAGAGAACATCGACAACGAGAAGTACGAATACAAGTTCCGCGACTGGGCGGGGGCCGAAGCCCGCGGTGAGTCCCTCGCTCCCCTGCTGCGGCGACTGAACGAGATCCGCGCCGCGCACCCCGCGTTGCAGCAGCTGCGCAACTTCCGCACGCACTGGAGCGACGACGACGCCGTCCTCGTCTACAGCAAGCACCTGGCGGCGCCGTTCACCGGCACCGGACGTGCGGACACGATCATCGTCGTCGCCAACGTCGACCCGCACTCGGTGCGTGAGACGACCGTGCACCTCGACACGACGCAGTGGGGCGTCCCGCTGGGTGAGCCCTTCGAGGTGGAGGATCTCCTCACGGGTGCGGTCTGGACCTGGAGCGACCACAACTACGTGCGGCTCGACGCCTTCGCCGAGCCGGTGCACATCCTGAAGGTGAGGGACCGATCATGAGCTACACGGAAGACGTCGCCGCATCCACCGAATGGGAGGCGATCTCCTCAGCCACCCACCATGACCCGCATTCCGTGCTCGGCGCGCACGCGCACAAGGATGCCGCGGATCGCACCGTCACCGCTATCCGCGTGCGACGGCCTCTCGCCTCCGAGGTCGCCGCCGTCTTCGGGGACGGCAGCCGACTGGAGCTCACCCACGTCGCGCACGGCATCTGGGAGGGGCAGCACAGCGGCCCTCCGCTCCCCTATCGGATCGCGACCCGGTACTCGGACCACGACGAGACCTTGTCCGGGGACCCGTACCGCCATGGGCCGACCCTCGGCGACCTCGACCTGCACCTCATCGCCGAAGGACGTCACGAACGTCTCTGGGAGGCGCTGGGGGCGCATGTGCGCACGTCCGACGGGGAGATCGGCGTCTCGTTCTCCGTCTGGGCCCCGAACGCCACTGCCGTGCGCGTGGTGGGTGACCACAACGACTGGAACGGCGAGGCCCACGCAATGCGCTCGATGGGCGTCAGCGGCGTCTGGGAGATCTTCATCCCGGGACTCCCGGTCGGCACCAGGTACAAGTACCAGATCCGCACCCGCGACGGCGCGTGGATCCTCAAGGCCGACCCGATGGCGCTGGCCGCTGAAGTGCCGCCCGCCACGGCATCGCTCGTCGCGACCTCCGCTCACACCTGGTCGGACGGGGCATGGATGACGCGAAGGGCGGCCACCCACGCCGTCGCCCAGCCGCTGTCGATCTACGAGATCCACGTCGGCTCGTGGCGCGAAGGGCTCGGCTATCGCGAGATCGCGGATCCTCTGATCCAGCACGTGACCGATGCGGGCTTCACGCACGTCGAGTTCATGCCGCTGGCGGAGCATCCGTTCGGCGGATCGTGGGGATATCAGGTCAGCGGATACTACGCACCCACGAGTCGCTTCGGCAGCCCGGATGACCTGCGCTACCTGATCGACCGGCTGCACCAGGCGGGTATCGGCGTGATCATGGACTGGGTCCCCGGCCACTTCCCCAAGGACGCCTTCGCCCTCGCGCGCTTCGACGGCCAGCCGCTATACGAGCACCCGGATCCTCGCCGCGGAGAGCACCAGGACTGGGGAACGCTCATCTTCGACTACGGCCGCCCCGAAGTCCGGGGGTTCCTGGTCGCCAACGCCCTGTACTGGCTCAAGGAGTTCCACGTCGACGGTCTCCGCGTCGATGCCGTCGCCTCGATGCTGTACCTCGACTACTCCCGCGAGCCCGGCGAATGGGAGCCGAACATCCACGGCGGACGCGAGAACCTCGAGGCGATCCGATTCCTGCAGGAAGTCAACGCCACCGCGTACCGGCTGCACCCCGGAATCCTCATGATCGCCGAAGAGTCCACCAGCTTCCCCGGAGTCACCGCGCCGACCGATCACGCCGGTCTGGGCTTCGGCTTCAAGTGGAACATGGGCTGGATGAACGACTCGCTGCAGTACATCTCGCGGGACCCGATGTACCGGGGCCACCACGAGGGCGAGATGACATTCTCGTTCGTGTACGCGTTCGGCGAGAACTATCTGCTCCCGATCAGTCATGATGAGGTCGTCCACGGCAAGGGCAGCCTGCTCGCGAAGATGCCCGGGGACCATTGGCACAAGCTGGCGAACGTGCGCGCGTATCTGGCCTACATGTGGGGGCATCCGGGCAAGAAGCTGCTCTTCATGGGGCAGGAGTTCGGCCAGCTCGCCGAATGGTCGGAGGGACGGCAGCTGGACTGGTGGCTCCTCGATCAGCCCTCCCATGCCCAGCTGCAGGATTTCGTGGGCGTGATGAACCACACGTACCGGGCTCAGGCTCCCCTGTGGGAGCGGGACAACGACGCGTCGTCCTTCAGCCGTCTCGGCGCGCCGAGCTGGGACCCGACGGTGATCGCCTTCGAACGACGTGACGCCCACGGCGGGCGTCTGGTCGTCATCAGCAACTTCGCCGGAGTGGAGCGCACCGGGTACCAGCTCGCGCTTCCGCGGGAGGGCGTGTGGCAGGAGGTGCTCAACACGGATGCCGCCGACTACGGCGGACGCGGATCGGGCAACCTCGGACTGGTCTACGCGAAGCCGTCAGACGGCGCCGCACCGGTGGCCACTCTGACGCTGCCCGCGCTGTCGACACTCTGGCTGCGTCACCAGTCCGACGCCCACGTGCCGACCGTGAGCCACGGCTGATCGCGCGTCGGCGCCTGCCGCGCTGCTGTTCTAGAACAGCAGCGACGAGAGACGGTTGCGCGCCGACACCACACGCGGATCCTCCGCGCCGATGAGCCCGAAGAGCTCCACCAGACGCTCCCGCACGGGTGCGCGCTGGTCGGACGGGAGCTGCGCGAACAGGTCGAGCAGACGACCGAAAGCGTCATCGACGTGCCCGCCGGCGAGGTCGAGGTCAGCCACGTCGAACTGCGCCTGGACATCGAGAGGGGCTTCGGCGGCCGCGGCCCGTGCCGACTGAAGGTCGAGCCCCTGCACGCGGTCGAGAAGACGCACCTGTCCGAGACCAGCGAGCGCATCCTCGTCGCGAGGGTTCTCCGCGAGGGCCTTCTCGTACGCCTTGATGGCGGCCGCGTAGTCACCGACTTCGATTGCTGCAAAGGCCTCTGCGTGCAGCGGAGGAAGCTCCGGCTCCGTAGCAGGCGCGGGTTCCGTGCCCGCCTCTGCGACCGAGAGTGTTCCGGTCACACCGTTCTGCGCCGCCACCTGAAGCAACTGCGCGAACACGTCGCGCACCTGCTGCTCCGGCACGGCACCGGTGAACATCGGCACCGGCTGACCCGCGATGAGGGCCACGACCATCGGGATGGACTGCGCACGGAAGCTCTGCGCGAGCTGCGGGTTCGCATCCACATCGACTTTGGCGAGCAAGACGCGCCCGCCGAGCTCGCGCGTCACCTTCTCGATGATCGGACTCAGCTGCTTGCAGGGACCGCACCACTCCGCCCACAGGTCGACGACCACGGGAACGGTACGCGAGAGCTCGAGAATCTGTCCGAAGGTCTCATCGGTGGCGTCCACGACGAGATCGACGACCCCGGGAGCAGGCGCGCCGTCGGCAGGCGGTGTCGGTCGGTTGCGCAGGCTGGACAGGTCGACGGCGCCGCGGAGTGCGGCGGGAGAGATCTCACTCATTTGATCACCTTCACGGACAGGAGGTCCTGGTGTGCTGCCAGGAGGCGGATCTGCTCCGTCGATCCCTTGGCGGGGACCGAGAAGAACAGCTGGAACTCGTAAGTCGTCTCGACGCCCTTCGCGGACTCGGTCGCGTCGGTGAGCGCCTTGGCCTGAGCGTTGTCGCCGAAACGGATCGACACGTCTTCTGCCGTCGGTGTCACGGTCTCGGTATCGGTGAGGGTGACGGCGACGATCGCGCCGCTGTCGAGAGTCGTCATCGAGATGGGCTCGTCCGTCGTCGAGGCCATGTCGAACGCGGCCTTCGACGTATCGGCAGCGCCCTTGTCCGCGAGCGCCTGGATCACGGCCTGACGGCTGTCGGTGATCGACTTCGCGTAGCTGAGCGCCAGATCGTCGAACGTGTCGTACGACTCGCTCTGCTCTCCCTGATCCACAACGTCGGCGAAGGTCGCGGCGAGGTCGGCGGGCGCGATGGTGAGGAATGCGGAGTCGGACGGGACGAGAGACGTGCCGAGCCACGCGGCGGCGACCTCGGGGAAGACCGCGTCAGCCGACATCTCGGCGATGTTCGAGACCTTGTAGTTCGACCAGGGGTCTGCCTGCGTCATCGTCAACACGACGGGAGGCACGGTGTCATCGCCGGTCTTCGACAGCATGAGCACGGTGCGCGGCCACTGGTCGGTCGACTCCGGGAGCACCACCTCGACGTCATCGGTCGGGATCGCCGCGGGAGGCACCGTGTCCGGGAGCTTCGTGCGCAGTGCGTACTCGGTGGTCCGTGCAGCGAGTGCCGGTCCTTCGAAGCGTGTGGAGAGAAGGTCGAGATCGAGCGCGGCGTCGGCCTCGCTGACAGTGCCGGCGAGCGACTTCAGGATGCGCTTGGCCTGTGCCTCTGTGACAGCAGGCGGCTTCTGGTTCTCCGGGGCGATCACCGTCGGGCTGGGTGACGGGGTGGGCGAGGCCTCCCCCAGCTGCGGCCAGGAATCCGACGAGCACCCGGCGGCGAGGATGGCCGTGAGCCCCAGAACCGGGAGTGCCAGCATGCGTCGTCGCCGAGGGGCCGGCGCCACGCGCATGGAGGTCTTGGCGTCGGGATTCTTGTTCTCGTCCACGATCTCCGCCTCTTCGACGTCTCCGTCTGCCGGTGCGGCGGTCTCGGGCGGAGACGCGCTGACGGCAGATCCGGACTCCTCGATCGCCGCACGCTCCGACGGAGGAAGCACGGCGATGTCGATCGGCTCGGTCGCGGGCAGCGGGCCGGGTCCCTTGCGTCGGGGTCCGCGTCCGCGGCGCTGGTGGCGGATCGCGAGCACGTACAGGATGAGGCCGAGCAACAGCACGATGCCGCCGGCGACCATGAGGGGTCCGGCCCACGGTGTCGAGTTGTCGAGCGGCCAGGAAACCACGATGTCGTCCGGCGCATCAGCGGTGCCGTCATAGGCGATCAGCAGGCTCGTGCCCTCGGGCAGCTGCATGTTGTCGGCGACGAGACGGTTGTCTTCGTCGAACGAGTCGAGCCAGAGGTCGGATCCCCGCGGATCGCGCCCTGCGGAACCGGCATCGCCCTCCGCCGGAGCGTCGGTCGCGCCGTCGACAGGGGCTTCGGTCGCGCCGTCATCCGGAGCGTCGGTCGCGCCGTCTTCGCTCGCCTCGGTCTCCGCTTCGACATGCTCGACGGCCAGATCGCCGCTCTTCTTCAGGGTGACCTGGTTGTAGTCGGAGTCGGCGAGCCAGGCCTTCATGTCGGCGGTCCGACCGTAGCTCCCGAAGATCTCGCCCTGTCCGCGAACGATCAGGGTCTGCGCGCCGGGATTCGCGCGGAGGACATCGCCGTCGATGAGCACGAACGGCGCCGGTTCGCTGATCTCGACCTGGGTCTTCTGAGTGTCAGGTCCCATGAAGATGGTGCGCTGGGCTATCCCCGCACCGATCAGCACCGCAGCCAGCACGAAGGCCACCACGGCCCATACGAAACGCACGAATAGTCTCCTCACGCATCACCGGCACCTGCCTGCGACGCAACACTCGACATTTCAGACTAGCGAAATCAGCTGTGTGTTGCCCACGAGCAGGTGCAGTGCCCGCTGGATCGGCACGTCGTCGGTGCCGGGGCCGGACGGCTGGATAATCTTGCTGCAGCCGTCACGAGGAGTCTGCACATGAAGATCCACAATCCCTTCCGCACCGCCCTGGTGGCGACGCTCGGCGTGGGGTTGGGCATCCTGCTGATCAACAGCGTGGAGAATCTGTCCACCGTGCTGCTGTACCTCGGCACGGCGCTGTTCCTGAGTCTGGGCCTCGATCCCCTCGTATCGTTCCTCGAGCGTCGACGGCTTCCGCGCTGGGCGGCTGTCCTCGTGACGATCCTGGCGGTACTCGGTGTCTTCGCGGGGATCGTACTCATCGTGCTGCCGGTGCTCGTGGATCAGATCTCCCAGTTGGTCGCCCAGATCTCGGCGATCGTGCAGCGAGGAAACCTGATCCCTGACCTCAAGGAATGGATCCAGGACGCCTTCCCGAACTTGCTCGTCGATGACGTGTTCACCTACATCACCAACTGGCTGACGAGCAATCTCGCGGAGATCGGCGGATCCATCGGCCAGGGTGTGCTCGTCGCCAGTGGCGCCGTGCTCGGTGGCCTGTTCGGCGCGTTCATCGTGCTCATCCTGACGATCTACCTGACGGCCTCGACGCCCTCCCTCAAGCGAGCCGTCTACCAGCTCGCCCCGGCGTCCAAGCGCGACCGCTTCATCGATCTGTCCGAGCAGATCACCGACTCCGTGGGCTACTACGTCATGGGCCAGGTCTCGCAGGGCGTCCTCAACGGTGTGCTGAGTGCGGTCTATCTCTCCATCATCGATGCACCGTTCCCGGCCGTCCTCGCCGTGATCGCGTTCTTCTTCTCGCTCATCCCCCTCGTCGGAACCTTGACGGGTTCGACGATCATCGTGCTCGTCTGCTTGATCCCCGGGCTCGGATCGCCGGCGACGGCCATCGCCGCCGCGATCTACTACCTGATCTACATGCAGATCGAGGCCTACATCATCTCCCCACGCATCATGAGCCGTGCCGTCTCGGTGCCGGGAGCCGTCGTCGTCGTCGCCGCCCTCGCCGGAGGAAGCCTCCTGGGGCTGCTGGGCGCGCTCATCGCGATCCCCGTGGCGGCGAGCATCCTGATCATCTACCGTCAGGTGCTCATCCCCCGGATGAACGAGCTCTGATCCGAGGCAGTGGGCGCTTCGTCGTCGAACTGAGCGGCCATCGTCAGATGCGTGTAGTCCGTGAGCCACAGCCCTCCAGCTCCCGCGTCGACGGTACTCACCGCTTCACGCAAGGTCGGAGCGCCAGCGTGATCGTCTGCCACCGCTACGGCCCCATCAGCATCGTCCGGGCCGGGGTAGGCGACGAACAGGGAGCCCCCGCGCATCACGGGAGCACACTAGCCGAGCGCGGTCTCAGCGCGCCGATAGATCCCACCGTCGGAGACGCCTACTCGGCGACCGGCCACTGCGTCGCGAGAGGCAGGGCTGAGGGATTCACCGCCGCCACGATCTCCGTGAGCACTCGCCGCGTCTGCGTCTCGCCCACCCAGAGGTGCTTCCCGCCATCCACCGCGATCAGGGTGGCGTGCGGAATCGCTGCGAATCGTTCCCGAGCCTCTGGCGGGCGCAGGTAGTCGTCCAGCTCCGGCACCAGGACGATCACGGGCAGTCCGGTCGCCGCCCAGGCGGCGACCTCCTCCGGCGTCGCGCGGTGGAGGGGCGGCGAGAGGAGGATGATCCCCTCGATGTCGTGGTCCCGGCCGTACTTCAGTGCGAGTTCGGTACCGAAGGACCACCCCAGAAGCCAGGGACGCGGAAGCGCGCGATCACGGACGAAGTCCATGGCCGCCGCGACGTCGTGCCTCTCGGCAGCCCCGCCGTCGAAGGCGCCATCGCTCGTGCCTCGGGGGGATGTGGTCCCCCGTGTGTTGAAACGCAGGACGGCGAGGTCCGCGAGCGCTGGGAGGCGAGCGGCGGCCTTGCGGATGATGTGCGAGTCCATGAAGCCACCGGCCGTCGGCAGCGGGTGCAGCGTCACGAGGGTCGCTGTCGGCGGTACGTGCTCCGGCACGGAGAGCTCTCCGACCAGCGTCAGACCGTCAGCGGTCTTCAGCTCGATGTCTTCGCGTCGCGCCGGCAGCTCCAGCGGTCCTCGGATCTCGATGCTCATGCAAGTCTCCAACAGTGTGTGTGCCAATGCCGACGTGCGGCGAGGTCGGCCGCGTCACCGAGCACCCCGTCTGCGCGCCAGGTGACCAGATGTGCCGTACCGGCCTCGATCCCCCGCCCGCATCCGGGGCAGAGGTACTCCTTCTGCGCCTGCGCCGCGGACACGGGCTGCACGGTCCACTCACCACCGCGCCGGGTCTCCGTGCGCTTCCAGCCGGCGAGAAGACGATCGAAGGAGTCTTCGGGCTCAGGGCGCGCCGAAGGGCGTCTGCGGGAGCGGGGCATCGTGCCTGCTCACCACCAGTGGTTGTTGATCCAGAAGTTGTAGGCCCCCGACCAGCTGCCGTAGCGTCCGGTGGCGTATCCGGTCGCCCAGCGAAGGTTGTCGACCGGGTCATACCCGTTGCCTGGCACCTTGCTGCAGGGAAGAGCCTGCACGAGACCGCAAGCGCCCGACGACTTGTTCGTCGCGTTCGGGTTCCAACCGCTCTCCCGCGAGACGATGTAGTCGACATACTGCCGGTCGCTCTCCGCGATACCGGCTGCCGCCATCCACTCCGCAGGGGCTCCGCCGCCGGTGTAGGGCGGAAGGGAGCCACCCGACGAACCACCGGACGAGCCCCCTCGTGGCGCAGCCGCGACGGTGGGTTCCGGAGCGGGCTTCGGCTTGACGTACACCTCGAAACTGCCGCGCACGACGGGCGCGATCGCGGCGCCCTCGACCGTGACGGTCAAGTTCTGCGTGTCGGCGAGTGCGAGTGAATACGCCGAATCCGGCGACTCCTGGGGTGCGGGTGCGGCAAGTGCCACTCCGGTCGGTGCGACCAACGCGCCGGCGAAACCGACGACCGCGAGGGCACTGACGACGCTGACGACGCCTCGGCTGCGGGACCGGCGTCGAGCACCCGCGCGCGCGGCGCCACCCTTCGCCGCGGGCACAGGCGAGAGGTCGCTTCTTTCGAGATTCATGTCGTTTCGGGAGTTCACGATGAGGGACAGTCTACGCAACAGAGCCTGGATCGACCATCAGGAACCTCAGCGAACAGCCAGAATCACGTCGATCGTCGCGTCGAGGAGCGCGTCGACCTGCTCTTCGCGATACCCGCCGCGCTGCATGCGGAACGCCGCCGAGCGCAACTGCTCGGCCGTCAACGGATCGCCGTCGCGGAGGTACCGCACGATGCGCGTCGATACATGGTCGACTTCGTCGAGACGGTAGCCGAAGGTGAGCACTCCGGTCCGAGCGAAGCGGTGTCGGCGCGGGCGGGCGAGATGGTCGAGGATGACCTGCGCATCTGCTCTGGCCTGTTCGACCCAGGCGCCCGCTCCCTGCGTGCGCACCACGCGATCGCGCTCGCGCGCCGCGAAGGCATCCTCGACCCGGCCCAGTGCCGCGTCGACGTCGGCGACCACGTAACCGCCCTTCACGAGGGGGAACGACGCGGTGCGGACATCCTCAGCGGTGAGCTCATCACCGCCCGTCTCGAACGCGCGGCGAGCCGACGAGAGGAAGGTGTCCACGGCCGCACGGTGATACCCGCGCACGCGTCCGGAAGTGACCGCGAACGCAGGCGGTGCCTGTGTCGTCTGCACGTCGAGCTCGTCATCGTTCATCACAGAACCACCCAAGGAGAGAAGAGGAAGTACAGGCAGAGCGCGGGAATCGTCGAGGGCAGGATGCTGTCGAGACGGTCGAGCAGCCCGCCGTGCCCCGGCAGCCAGGAGCTCATGTCCTTGATGCCGAGGTCGCGCTTGAGCATCGACTCGCCGAGATCTCCGAGCGTCGCGGACAAGAGGATAGACGCGCCGAAGATCAGTCCGCACCACCACGGCAGCTCCAGGAGGAAGAGCGCCAGCACCACACCCACCGCGAGTGAGGCGACGACGGCACCGCCGAAGCCCTCCCAGGTCTTCTTCGGGCTGATCTTCGGTGCCATGGGGTGACGTCCGAACGCCAGGCCCGCAGCATAGGCGCCCGTATCGGCGGCGACGGCGATCGCGATGAACCCGAGCACCCACCACTGTCCACCCTCCTGCTTGAGGAGGATGAGCGCGATGCCTGCGAGGAAGGGCACGTACACCTGGACGAAGCCGCTGATCACCGCGTCGGCGAGCACGTCGCCGTAGGTACGGCCGTCCCTCTCGACCATCTGTGCGATGAGGCGCCAGACGATGACGAAAGCCACCGAGACGAAGAGCATGACCCAGCACAGCCAGGGCTCGGCGAAGTAGGCGGACAGCACGAGGAAGGCGGCTGCGATCAGCTGCGGCACCACGTCCACCCGCCGGCCGGAGCTCCGCAGTGCTCTGGAGAGCTCGTAGACTCCCAGCAGTGCGGCCGCGAGGGCGAACGGCACGAACAGCACCTTCAGGAACAGCAGCGATCCGAGCAGCGCAGCGCCGAACGCGAGACCGATCAGGATCGCGAGGATCAGATCCCGCCCCGTACGCTCTTTGATGCGTTCGTTCGCCTGGTCGAGCTGGTCGCGCGCGTGGGAGACATGGGTGCCCAGCTCATCCCGCGCCGCACGCCATTGCTCGCGGATCGCATTGTGATCCGCCGTGTCCAATGGAGCGACGTGACTCGCTGCGGACCCATCCGGAGCAACCGGCAACGGGGGGCGCGGAGGAACGGCGGCGGCGTCGAAGGACGGGAATGCCTCGTCCCCGAGCGGGACGCTGTCGGACGGCAGGCCGTCGTGCGCGTCGTGACGCGTGAACGGCTTGTCGTCCTCGGCATCTCGCGTTTCGTCAGACATCCTGACTACACCTCGAGGAGTTCTGCCTCTTTGCGCTTCAGCGCGTCATCGATGAGATCGACGTGCTGACGCGTCAGGACGTCGAGCTCCTTCTCGCCGCGCGCGATCTCATCCTCGCCGAGCTCGCTCTTGAGCGCGTCCAGCTCGTCCTTCGCCTTGCGACGGATGCCGCGGACGTGGACCTTCGCGTCCTCGGCCTTGGTCTTGACGAGCTTGACGTACTCCTTGCGACGCTCCGCCGTGAGCTCCGGCATCGTCACGCGAACGAGGTTGCCGTCGTTCGTGGGATTGGCACCGAGGTTCGGCATATCGCGGATGGCCTGCTCGATCGCCTTCAGCGCCGACTTGTCGTACGGCGTGATGATGAGCGTGCGTGCCTCCTGGTTCGCCAGTGAAGCGAGCTGCGCGATCGGGGTGGGAGTGCCGTAGTAGTCCACGAGGACCTTCTGGAACATCTGCGGGTTCGCACGACCGGTGCGCACCGTGGAGAAGTCCTCCTTGGCAGCTTCGACCGCCCGGTTCATACGAGTGGTGGTTTCAGCGAGGACGTCCGCGATCACGGTGACTCCTATCGTCGGGGTGTTCTGCAAATTCTATCGGGCGAAGTCGTCTCCGCCGTGTCACACGCTCAGGCGGTGACGAGGGTTCCGATCGGCTCGCCGAGAAGCGCACGGGTCACATTGCCCGCCGGCTCCATGCCGAACACCCGCATGTCCATGCTGTTGTCCATGCACAGGCTGAACGCCGTGGAGTCGACGACCTTGAGACCGCGCTGCAGGGCGTCGCGATAGGTCACGCGCTCGATGCGCTCCGCGTCGGCGTGCTTGTTCGGGTCGGCGGTGTAGATCGCGTCGACGCCGTTCTTGGCGACGAGCACCTCGTCCGCACCGATCTCGAGCGCGCGCTGCGCGGCGACGGTGTCGGTGGAGAAGTACGGGAGGCCTGCACCGGCACCGAAGATGACGACGCGGCCCTTCTCGAGGTGGCGTTCGGCGCGACGCGGAATGTACGGCTCGGCGACCTGCGTCATCGAGATCGCCGACTGCACGCGGGTGGCGGCTCCGGCCTGCTCCAGGAAGTCCTGCAGCGCGAGGGCGTTCATGACCGTGCCCAGCATGCCCATGTAGTCGGCGCGTCCGCGGTCCATACCGCGCTGGCTCAGCTCGGCTCCGCGGAAGAAGTTGCCCCCACCGACGACGATCGCGACCTCGACGCGGTCGACGGCGGCCGCGATGTCGCGCGCGATCTGGGACACCACATCGGGGCTGACGCCCAGCTGCCCCGCTCCGAATGCCTCTCCGGAGAGCTTGAGAAGGACGCGGCGGCGTCCGGTGCGTTCAGTCATGGGTGGGTGTGTCCTCTCGTCCCGATTCAAGATAGTGCCTTGTGGGCATGAAGAAGGGGTTCGGATCTTCGCGATCCGAACCCCTTCGACGTTGCTACGCGCCGACCTTGAAGCGCGCGAAGTCCGTCACGGTGATACCGGCGTCCTTCGCCACCTGGGCGACAGAGAGCTTGTTGTCCTTGGCGTAGTCCTGCTCGAGCAGGGCGACCTGCTTGATGAACGCAGAGACGCGGCCCTCGACGATCTTCGGGAGAGCCGCTTCCGGCTTGCCCTCGTTGCGAGAGATCTCGGTGACGATCTCGCGCTCCTTCTCGACCGCGTCGGCAGGAACGTCCTCACGCGACAGGTAGGACGGGTTGGCGAACGAGATGTGCTGGGCGATGCTGCGCGCAGTCTCCGCGTCGTCACCCGAGTAGGCGACGACGACGCCGATCTGCGGCGGCAGGTCCTTGCTCGTGCGGTGCAGGTAGACCTCGACCTTGTCGCCGGTGATCGTGCGCACCCGGCGCAGCTCGACCTTCTCGCCGATGATCGCAGCCTCTTCCGAGATGACCTGCTCGACGCTCTTGTCGCCAGCGGTCGCGGCGAGGGCAGCGTCGACCGAGTCGGCCTTCACTGCTGCTGCGGCGTCGGCGACCTTGTCGGCCAGCGCAATGAAACGCTCGTTCTTGGCGACGAAGTCGGTCTCGCATGCGAGCTCGATGAGCGTCACAGCGCCATCCTGCTCACGAGCGACGATCAGTCCCTCGCTGGTCGAGCGGTCAGCGCGCTTCGCGTTGCCCTTCGCACCCTTGAGACGCAGGATCTCGGTGGCCTTCGCGACGTCTCCGTCGGCCTCCTCGAGCGCCTTCTTGGTGTCGACCATTCCGGTGCCGAGCTGCTCACGCAGCGCCTTGAGGTCAGCGATGGTGAAGTTGGCCATGTGTGGTGGCTCCTTGCTTCGTTAGGTGTGTGTACGAGGGGATTACTTGGCGTCAGCAGCTTCGGCGGCGGCGACCTCAGCGGTCTCCTCACCGGAAGCGGCGGCGATCGCCTCGTCATGAGCCTCAGCACCGGCCTCGTCGGCAGCGGTCTCGTCGGCGGCGGGCGTCTCGACGACGGCGGCAGCGTCATCTGCGGTGACGACCTCGGCGGCGTCAGCGGACTCCTGAACCTCCTGGGCAGGAGTCTCGAGGAGCTCCTTCTCCCAGTCGGCGAGCGGCTCGGCGTCACCCGTCTCCGGGTTGTGCTTCTGCTGCAGGCCCTCGGCCGCGGCGTCAGCGATGATGCGCGTCAGCAGCGAGACGGAACGGATCGCGTCGTCGTTGCCGGGGATCGGGTACTGGAAGTCGTCCGGGTCGGCGTTCGTGTCGAGGATGCCGATCACCGGGATGCCGAGCTTCTTGGCCTCGTCGATGGCGAGGTGCTCGCGCTTGGCGTCGACGACCCAGATGGCAGACGGCGTCTTCGTGAGGTTGCGGATACCGCCGAGCGACTTGTGCAGCTTGTCGAGCTCGCGCTTCTTGAGGAGCAGCTCCTTCTTCGTGAAGCCGCTGTTCGCCGGGGTCTCGTAGTCGAGCTCCTCGAGCTCCTTCATGCGAGCGAGACGCTTGGAGATCGTCTGGAAGTTGGTGAGGAGTCCACCGAGCCAGCGCTGGTTCACGAAGGGCTGGCCGACACGGGTCGCCTGCTCTGCGAGGATCTCCTGCGCCTGCTTCTTGGTGCCGACGAAGAGGATCGTTCCACCGTGGGCGACGGTCTCCTTGACGAAGTCGTAGGCCTTGTCGATGTACCCCAGCGACTGCTGCAGGTCGATGATGTGGATGCCGCTGCGCTCCGTGAGGATGAAGCGCTTGACCTTCGGGTTCCACCGACGGGTCTGGTGTCCGAAGTGCACGCCGCTGTCGAGCAGCTGGCGGATGGTGACCACAGCCATGGTCGTCTCCTTGTTCTGGCGCGTTCCTGCGCCGTTGAGGTTGCAAGCCGATCGGATGATCGGACTTCCTGGTGCCCGGCTCACGCCCGCCCGCTCGAAGAACAGGACCTGTGGGAATGGATGCCGCGATCTGAATCGCTTTGGGCACGCGTAGTCACCTCGATTTCGAGGTGCTCCCCCAGCATACAGGATCGCGCGTCCACTGACCCTGCACTCACGCTCGCCTGCCTGACTTGTCCCGCAGAGGTGGCCCCGACGTCGCTTCGTACGCGAACGACCGTGTATGAGCGACGAGACTCCTGCCATGCGCGTATCGACCAGAACCGTCTCCACACTGCTGATGGCGTTCCTCATCGCTGCCTCGCCCTCATCCCCGTCGGCCAGCGCCGGCGCGACCGGAGCCCCGCCGCCGGACGACACCGACGGGGCCCACTGGAGCTGGCCGTTGGCCGGCCCGCGCCTGGTACTGGAGCCCTATCGCGCCCCCGCGCACGAGTACGGAGCCGGGCATCGCGGAGTCGATCTCGGCGCATCCGTCGGCGCGGTGGTGTCCGCTCCGGCCGACGGGACCGTCGCCTTCCGCGGCACCGTGGTGGATCGCCCGATCCTCACCATCGAACACGCGAATGGACTGGTGACCACATTCGAACCGCTTCGCTCCCCCTTGGTTCCGGGTGACGTCGTGGTCTCCGGCGAGGAGATCGGATTCGTCGACGTGGGCGGACACACCTCACCCGGCGCACTGCACCTCGGTGTTCGACGCAACGGCGACTACGTGAACCCCATGCTCTTCTTCGGCGAGGTTCCTCGCGCCGTGCTTCTCCCGTGTTGCCTCGCACGCTGAGCGAAGGTGCGCGGGAGACGCCGGCTCACGCCCGCGGATGGGCGAGCCGATAGGTCGCAGTCAGCCGCTCGGTGGAGACATGTGTGTAGATCTGCGTCGTTCCGAGGCTCGCGTGTCCGAGGATCTCCTGCACGGCCCGGAGATCGGCTCCACCGTCGAGAAGGTGCGTGGCAGCGGTGTGCCGCAAGGCATGAGGGCCGATCGTCTCCGTGCCGACGATCGGAGCGAGCTCACGTGCGACGAGTTCGTACACGGTGCGCGGTCCCACTCTCGCCCCCCGGCTTCCGAGGATCACTGCGGCGGTGAACGTCCGCGACCTGGCCACGAGAACCGGCCTTCCGCGTGTCAGATACGCGGTGAGCGCGTCCCGCGCGGGCGAGCCGTAGGGAACCACGCGCTCCTTAGCTCCTTTACCGAGCACGCGCGCAGTGCCGCGATCGAGATCGAGGTCGTCGATGTCCAATCCGCACAGTTCCGAGACGCGGATACCGGAGCCGTACAGCAGTTCGAGAATCGCGTGGTCCCGCAGCGCGAGCGCGTCCCCCTCCTCGGCCGCGGCGCGGAGCGTGTCGAGGAGCGCAGACATCGCGTCTCGTGAGGCGACCGTCGGGAGCGTCCTCCCCTTCTTCGGCGCGACCAGACGCAGGCTCGGGTCATGGGCGATGAGGGCGCGCTCCTGCGCCCAGCTGAAGAACGATCGGGCCGTGGCCGCCCGCCGCGCCAGCGTCGATCGCGCATCACCCCGCTGCGTCGCACGCCAGAGCCAATCCCGCAGAACCTCCAAATCGACGGCTTCGAGCGGGACGCCCCCTGCCGATGCGTCGAGGTCGCGCAGGTCGGATCGATAGGCCTTCACGGTCGCGGGAGACAGCCGACGCACCCGCTCCAGGTGATCGGCGAACTCGTCTACCGCGGTCGCGAGATCCATGACTCCAGCTTGCACCGCTCCCGAGATGTCTCAGGCAGCCTCGCCGTCGAGATGCCCGGCAGTCAGCGCGATGGGGACGCGGGCGCTCGATACCACCCCCCGCCGTCGAGTGCGACGTCCCCCTCCAGGTGCAGGAGGCCGAGCACCGCCCGGACGCGATCCGGCGACAAACCAGAGCGACGGGCCACCTCATCTATCGGTAGTCGCGACCTGGTTCCCAGGGCGTCGAGAACACGGGTATGGCTCGACTCCCGGACGTGCGCTCCCTGCTCGTATCCGTCGTCGAGCGAGCCGAGCAGTTCTCTCACCTCCCGGGCTGAGGTGACGCATTGCGCGTCATACTCGCGCAGGAGACGATGACATCCGGCCGAAGAAGCCGAGGTCACAGGCCCGGGGACAGCGCCCAGAGGGCGACCGAGAGCAGCCGCGTGACCGGCGGTGTTCAATGATCCGCTGCGCCACCCTGCCTCGACGACGACCGTCGCGTGCCCGAGCGCCGCAATCAGACGGTTCCTCGCAAGAAACCGCCACTTCGTGGGCGCCGCGCCGCAGGGCGGCTCGCTCACGAGCGCCCCCTCCTCCGCTATTCGCCTCAGGAGCGACTGATGTCCGGCCGGGTAGGCACGATCCACTCCCCCAGCGAGAAACGCTATGGTCGCACCCTGTACACCGAGAGCCGCTCGATGCGCTGCACCATCGATCCCGTAGGCACCGCCCGAGACGATCACCGCCCCGGTAGCAGCGAGATCACCGGCCAGTTCTGTCGCGACGTGTTCGCCGTAGCCGCTGGATGCTCGCGCACCGACGATCGACACGCGAGGTTCGCGGGTGAGCAGTTCGGGACGGCCTCGCACCCAGAGCGCGCTCGGAGCGTGGGGACCGAGGTCTTCCAGAGCAGCCGGCCACGCCACGTCACCGGGGATCACGAGCTGTGCGTCGACGTCGGCAGCGCTGCGCAGAGCAGCGCCCACCGCAAGGGGGTCTGCGCGCGTGCGCCATCGAGCGCGTCCCTCGCGGAGTGCGCGCGACGCGGCGCCGCTCGCACCGCCCGGTGCGAGCAGCGATGAGGAATCTCCGACGGCCAGCGCGAGGGCTTCCACCGCTCCCGCCGACTGGATCAGTGCACCGGCCACCGCGTCACCAGGCTCAGCGATCACCGTCCACGCGGCGCGCGCGATGCACTCCTCCGGGTTCTCCCCCGGATGGATGCGACGCGCGAGATCGCTGATCTCGGACTCGGCCAGCAGCAGGTCGATCATCGCGGCAGCCCCCGTCGAAGGTGCAGTGCGCGTCCGATCTCGTCGATGCCCGGCCGCTCGATCTCCGCCAGATCCGCCATCGTCCAGGCGACGCGCAGAACCCGGTCGTAGCCACGGAGCGTGAGAGCCCCGCGCTCCAGCGCGCGATCGAGGGGAGAGCGCGTCACCGCAGGCAGCCGGTGCGGTCCCTGTCGCAACCACGTGCCCGGAACATCGCCGTTACGACGCCAGCGGGTTCCGTTCCATCGTGAGGCTGCCCGCGCCCGAGCGGCAGCGACACGATCACGCGCCTGCGCCGTGGAGAGATCGCCTCTCTTGCCCGCCATCGCTCGCGATGCGGCGACACGGTTCACCTGCAGATCGATGTCGATGCGATCACGGAGCGGTCCGGACAACCGAGTGGAGTATCGCCTGATCGACATGGGAGGGCAGACGCACTCGGCACCGCGAACACCATGATTCCCACACGGGCAGGGGTTCATCGCGAGGAGCAACTGGAAACGGGCGGGGAAAATGGCGGTGAATCCTGCTCGATGCACCTCGATCACCCCCGACTCGAGCGGCTGTCTCAGCGCATCGAGCGCGACGCGCGAGAACTCGGCGGCTTCATCGAGGAACAGCACGCCGCGGTGCGCCCGCGCGATCGCTCCCGGTCTCGCCGTACGGGATCCGCCGCCGACGAGAGCGGCGACCGACGCGCTGTGATGCGGCGCTTCGAGCGGCGGAAGCGGATCGAGAGCTACGACCGCCTCTCCGCTGAGCGAGCGCACGGACGCGACCTCGAGGGCTTCCTGTTCCTCGAGTGCGGGCAGGATCCCCGGGAGCCTGCGGGCGAGCATCGTCTTCCCCGCTCCCGGGGGGCCGCTCAGAAGCATGTGATGACCACCGGCTGCTGCGACCACGAGTGCGTCCACAGCGTCGTCCTGACCCACGACATCGGCCAGGTCGAGGCTGTCGCCCCGACTGTGCGCGGCCGATGCGATTTCGACGGCCTCCACATCGGGCGCCTCGACATCGGCGCCATGCCAGACGGCCACCTCGGCGAGAGAGGCTGCCGCGCGAATCTCGACGCCGGGAACCAGCCGCGCCTCCGCTTCGTTGCCCCGAGGCACGATCACCGTCTCGAATCCGGCTCGCGCCGCGGCGAAGACTGCGGGAAGCACGCCGGGAACGGGACGGACCCTGCCGTCGAGGCCGAGCTCGCCGATATGGACCGTCGCGGCGATCGAACGCGCATCGATGGATCCGCCGGCAGCGAGACAGGCCATGGCTATCCCCAGATCGAATCCGGCCCCGTGCTTGGGAAGGCTCGCCGGTGAGAGGTTCACCGTGAGTCGTCGCCGTGGCAGGTCCAATCCGGCGTTCTTGCAGGCGTTGTGCACGCGTTGGACGGCCTCGCCCAGCGACTTGTCCGGCAGCCCGATGATGCGGAACTCGGGAGTCTGATTCGACATGTCGGCCTCGACCTCGACCAGATGCCCGTCGACTCCGGTGAGAGCGACCGCCCAGGTGCGCGCGGTGGTCATGCGATGTCCACGAGATGCTCGAGCGCGCCGGAGGACGGATCCGGTCCGATGATGCCTATGGCTTCGAGTCGCACACGTCGACCGCGGGCGGCTTCCGGATTCTCCGCGACCCATGCCTGCGCGAGTTGCCACAGCCGACGTCGCTTACGGGCGTCGATCGCCTCGAACGGGTGGCCGTAGGCGGTCGTCCGTCGCGTCTTGACCTCGACCACAGCGAGATGACCGTCGCGCGCGGCGACGATGTCGATCTCTCCCTGCGCGCACCGCCAGTTCCGCGCGAGCACGGTGTACCCGTTGCCCGTCAGATGCTGTGCGGCGCGCTCTTCGCCTGCTCTTCCGAGTTCATCCTTCGCTGCCATGTGCCCAGCATCACGCGGGGTGCGTTCCGAAAGGAGCGATTCGATGCCGCTTCCGCGGCATCTGGGGAGAAGTCAGCTCTCCGAGATCGTGTGGAGGGCGTGCGAAGGCGGCGGGCCGAGAGGAACCGTCACTCGCCGTCGAGGGAGAGCTCCTGCGGGAGCTCGAACTCCCGGCGCTGCAGTTCCTCGACATTGACGTCCTTGAACGTCAGCACGCGCACAGCCTTAACGAAGCGATCGGCACGGTAGATGTCCCACACCCAGACGTCGGTCATCGAGATCTCGAAGTAGAAGTCATGCTCGGTGTCCCGACGGACGACATTGACTTCGTTGGCCAGGTAGAACCGGCGTTCGGTCTCCACGACGTACTGGAACTGCGACACCACATCCCGGTACTCACGGAACAGTGCCAGCTCGAGCTCGCGGTCGTAGTCGTCGAAGGCTTCCTCATCCATGATGTCTCCATCCTAGAGTCGCAGGCACCGCGGCGCGTCATCGACCGCTCGGGCACGGCCGGTGCGATCCGCTCAGAACAGGGTGGGCACGTCCGCGATCGCCCAGGATGCCCTGTGGTGCGGGGAGAGCCCGACAGTCCGGATCGCGTCGCGATGCGCGGAGCTGGCGTAGCCCTTGTTGCGATCCCACTGATACGCGGGATGCGTCTCGTGGAGCTCGGTCATGTATGTGTCCCGCGCGACCTTCGCGATCACGGATGCCGCCGAGACCGATGCGCAGTCCCGGTCGGCCTTGACCACCGGACGCACCCGGAGCGGGGCGGGATGCACCTTCGACAGATAGTCGTGATTGCCGTCGAGCAGGACGAGAGCACCGTCGAGCGCCGCGCCCTGATCGGCGACGGCCTGAACCGCCCGCGACGCGGCGAGACCGAGCGCCCGCATGATGCCGACCTCATCGATCTCCGCCGCGCTCGCCCACCCGACAGCGGACGCCTGCACCCACGCCGCCGCGCGCGCAGCGACCTCGGGCCTGCGCAGCTCCGTCACGAGCTTGGAATCCCGCAGCCCGTCGGGCACTCGACGGCGAGCACCAGCGGCATCCATCACTGCAGCTCCCACGGCGACCGGTCCGGCGAGTGCACCCCGACCGACCTCGTCCAGAGAGATGATCAGCTCGCACTCGCCGAGGAGCCGGCGCTCGAGAGTCAGCTTCGGCGCGACGACGGTCATTCCGGAGCCGGAACGCCGTTGAAGATCTCGTGATGACCGTCGATCGGCCCCAGCCGGTCCAACGGCCAGGTCGTGAGGAACGCCTTGCCCACGATGTTCCCCATCGGGACGAAGCCGCCGCTGGGGAGGTCCTGGTGCGCGCGGGCGTCGCGCGAACGGTCGCGATTGTCCCCGAGCAGCCACACCGAGTCCTCGGGCACCACGACGTCGAAGGGCTCGTTCGAGGCAGCAGTGTCGCCGGGCGGGAGGTTGAGGTAGCTGAGCTCATCGATGGGCGCGCCGTTGATGGTGATCTGACCGAGCGCGTTGCAGCAGACGACATGATCGCCGGGCAGACCGATCACGCGTTTGACGAGATGGTCCTGCGAGTCGGTGGCGGAGATGCCCACGAAATTCAGCACCCAGTCGACAGCTTCGACCAGCGGCGGCTGCGCAGGGGTCTGCGGCTGCCCGTCGAGCCACCCGCCCGGGTCCTTGAAGACGACGACGTCGCCCCTCTCGTAATCCGTCCAGCGGGGCGTGAGCTCGTCGACCAGGATGCGGTCGTTGATCAGCAGCGTGCGTTCCATCGACGCGGAGGGGATGTAGAACGAACGGACGACGAAACTCTTGACGACGAAGGAGACCAGCGCGGCGATCACGACGATCACCAGGACGTCACGAAGGAAGACCAGGAACCCGCGACGTCTTCTGGACGTGGGCGCGGACGGGGATTCAGTCATCAGGTTCCTTCACGATCAAGCGCCGTCGTGCGGCGACGGTATCTAGGTTCGCACACCGCAGGGAGAACAAAGCACCCCGGGACATCGTGTCCCGGGGTGCTGTGGAGAGGCTGCGACTCAGCGGTCGCGCTTCTCCTTGATCTTCGCCTTCTTGCCGCGCAGCTGGCGGAGGTAGTAGAGCTTCGCGCGACGCACGTCACCGCGGGTGACGACCTCGATGTGGTCGATCACCGGGGAGTGCACCGGGAAGGTACGCTCGACGCCGACCTGGAAGCTGATCTTGCGGACCGTGAAGGTCTCGCGCACGCTGTCGCCCTGACGGCCGATGACGACGCCCTGGAAGACCTGGATACGAGAGCGGCTGCCCTCGGTGATGTTGACGTGCACCTTGACAGTGTCGCCGGGGAAGAAGTCCGGGATGTCCGAACGGAGGGAAGCCGCATCGACGGCGTCGAGGATCTGCATGATCGTCTCTCTCTGCACCCGCCACAGGTCGCATGCATGTATTCAAAGGAACAAGAAAAGGATTGAACTGTACGGCGCTCAAGCGTCCGCGGGCTCCCCTGTGGCAGAACCGGTCACAGCACAAACACCCATTCTGCCATGGATGCGACGCCCGGCCAAAACGCCGACGTCAGTCGCGACTATCGGTCTCCCGCACCACGATGACCTCGTGGGCACGCGTGGGCGGTGCCGGCTCATCCACCGTCGGAATCGTCGACCAGGTGATGGTCTCTCGCAGACGCGCTCCGCTCCCCTTCGCCTCGTTCCACAGCTGCCACAGCTGCAACCAGATCAGGGCGATACCGGCGACGATGGCACCCGTGAGCAACCATGGGAACGCCCCGTCGATGAAGAACCCGACGGCGATCGTCAACCCGTTCCAGACCGTGAATCCCGCGACGTCCCACCAGGAGACCGCCCGTTCGATGCGGACCGAGGGACGCGAGCGCGTCAGGAGGGTGAGCAGAAGCTGGCCGAGGAAGACCGAGGGCATCGCGATCAGCAGCACCCAGAGGATCGACCATCCTCCCTGGAAGACGCCCCACCCGATGAGAAGCCACAGCGGCAGCAGGAACGCCGCCGGAAGAAGCCAGCGGAAGAAGGCCTGTCGCAACCACATGCTCAGATCGTACGACGCCGTCCGTTCCCATGTCCGGGTGTTCGCTGACAGCGGTCGGGGATCCCGAGGCGTGGGATCAGGGAGAATGGAAAGGACGAGAGGACAACCGATGATCGAACTGCGCACCCCTGCCGAGATCGATGAGATGCGCGCAGCAGGACGCTTCGTCGCCGAGACGCTGGCGACGCTGCGCGATGAGACGAAGGTCGGGACGAATCTCCTCTCGATCGATCGCCGCGCACACGACATGATCCGCAAGGCAGGAGCGGAGTCCTGCTACATCGACTACCACCCCTCCTTCGGGGCGAGTCCGTTCGGCAAGGTCATCTGCACCTCGGTCAACGACGCGGTGCTGCACGGGCTCCCCCATGACTACACCCTGCGCGACGGCGACCTCGTCACCCTCGACTTCGCGGTCGCGGTCGACGGCTGGGTCGCCGACTCCGCGGTGTCGTTCGTCGTCGGATCAGCGCGCGAAGAGGACCTCCGGCTCATCGACACCACCGAGCGTGCACTGGCCGCGGCGATCGACTCCGCCACGGTCGGCAACCGCATCGGCGACATCTCCGCAGCCGTCGCCGCTGTCGCGCACGGTGAGGGGTACTCGATCAACACCGACTTCGGTGGACACGGCGTCGGACGCACGATGCACGGAGACCCCCACGTCCCCAACGACGGCCGCGCCGGCCGAGGCTTCCCATTGCGGTCCGGTCTGGTTCTCGCGCTCGAGCCCTGGTTCCTCGCGACGACCGATGAACTCGTCACCGACCCCGATGGATGGACGCTGCGCAGCGCTGACGGCTCCCGCGGAGCGCACTCGGAGCACACCATCGCGATCACGGACGAGGGGCCGATCATCCTGACGGATCGGTCGTTCCTCGGCGTCGACTGAGCTGCGCCACTCCCCTATCCGCAGAACTCAGGCGCGACGATAGACGTAGATCTCGGTGATGTGCGGAAGGTCGAACAGGTCTCGCTCACGGGTCTGCTCCGACTCGTCGAGCACGGTCTCCATGTCGCCCAGCATGCGGGTGCGCGTCGATTCATCGGCGATGAGAACACTGCTGACGGTCGTCCATCGGCGAAGGTAAAGCTCTCGGGAGATGGGCTCCGTCCAGCGGAGCTGGGTTCGAAGAACGAGCTCGAATCCGGGAAGCTCCTCGTCCGCACTGTCGGTCGAGGCGTCGGCGGCGGCGGGATGCGCGATGCGATGGCAGTCCCGGTCCCAGGCGCACTCCGGATCCGCGCGGTTCCACAGCAGCCCGAGTGTTCCTCCGGGGACCAGCACGCGTGAGATCTCGGCACACGCCGGGCCCCGGTCGAACCAATGGAAGGCCTGGGCGACGGTGACCACCTGAACGGACGCATCCACCAGAGGGATGCGCTCGGCGGTGCCGACCAACGCCTCCACTCCGGGGAGCGTGGACCTCAGAACGTCGAGCATGCGCTCCGACGGTTCGACGGCGTAGGTGCGTCGTGCGCGAGCGACGAGCAGTCGCGTGAACTTGCCCGTACCTGCGCCCAGATCCAACGCCGCATCCACGGCGGCCGGCACGATCACCGTTGCCGCCTCATCGGGAAAGCCGGGACGGTATCGGTCGTAATCGTCGCCGATGCTCTCGAACGACCGGGCGAGCGCTTGTTCAGGCATGGCTCGACGCTATCAGCGGCGCGTCGCGACACCGCGAGACCAGAAGGGGCGCGGTATGCGAAGGGGCGCGGTATGCGATCCTGAGTCCATGATTCCGCAGGATCGTCACGTGCCGGAGCGTCTGCTGCTCGCTCGGCACGGTCAGACGGTGTGGAACGTCGAACATCGCCTGCAGGGTCAGCTCGACTCGCCTCTCACCGACGAGGGCGTCGCACAGTCGCATGCCATCGCGGATCTCCTCGCGGACCGCGGGGTCCTCACCGTGTGCTCCAGCCCTCTCGGCAGGGCGATGCAGACCGCGATCATCATCGCCGAGCGGGTCGGAGCGCAGCTGATCGAAGTCCCCGAGCTCGCGGAGCTGGACCACGGGGAGCTGGCGGGCCTGACCTGGGACGAGATCGAGGCGGCGTACCCGACGGCGAGGGAAGAGCGGGCCGCGAATCGCTACGGCTGGGCGTTCCCCGGCGGGGAGAGCTATGCGCAGGCCAGGGCACGGGCGCGAAAGGCACTCAGCGCCTGCGGGTGGGCTTCGGAGGGTGCGCCGCTGCTGGTGAGCCACGAGATGATCGGACGGATGCTGCGGGCGGAACTGCGGGGCCTCGACGCATCGAACGCCCTCGGACTCCGGCATCCGCACGGCGTGGTCTTCGAGATCGACGGCGGCTCGGAGCGGATGCTCTGACGCCTTCTGGGTGACGGAATCGGCTCTCGGCTTCGATCAGACAGGGGACGTCTCGTCACCGGGCAGGAGATCGGGACGACGCCGCTTCGTGCGCTCGATCTGCTGCCCGCGGCGCCAGGAGGCGATCGCGCCATGGTTCCCGCTCAGGAGCACATCCGGCACGGAACGCTCTCGCCACGATGCGGGCTTCGTGTACGAGGGGTACTCCAGAAGACCGTCTTCGTGCGACTCTTCGACCAGGCTCTCCGGGTTGCCGACGACCCCGGGGATGAGCCGGCCGATGGCCTCGATCATCGCCATCGTCGCGACCTCTCCCCCGTTGAGGACGTAGTCGCCGAGGCTGATCAGTCGCACCTCTCCCAGGTCCGAGGCGTACTCGAACACCCGCTCGTCGATGCCCTCGTAACGGCCGCAGCCGAAGACGAGGTGCTCCCGGGTCGCCAACGCTCGCGCGGTCTTCTGCGTGAACACCTCACCAGCGGGCGACGGGAAGATGATGGTGGGTCGCTCGGTGGTCGCTCCCTCGGACGACCCGGCGATCTCATCGAGGGCGAGACCCCACGGCTCGGGCTTCATCACCATGCCGGCGCCGCCGCCGTAGGGGGTGTCGTCGACCGTGCGGTGCCGATCCGAGGTCCAGTCCCGAAGATCCCGGACACGGAGGTCGATCAGGCCGGATTCCTGGGCCTTCCCGAGCAGGGAGAGCGTCAGGCCGTCGAAGTAGGACGGGAAGATGGAGAGGACGTCGATGCGCACGGGGGAACCGTATCAGCGCTCACTCGGCCGCTTCGGCGTCCGAGGGCGTCTGCGGCTCCGCGTCCGCAGCATCAGGAAGCTCTTCGAAGAGTCCGGGGGGCGGGGTCACGATGACGCGCCCTGCCTGGACATCGACCGTCGGGACGATGGCGGAGACGAACGGCACCATGACCTCGTTCTCCCCGGCCTTGACGATGAGGAGGTCCTGCGCGGGAAAGTGCTCCACGCGTACGACCCGGCCGACGACGGTGTCGTCGCGCACGACATCGAGGCCGACGAGCTGGTGGTCGAACCACGCATCGTCCTCGACCTCATCGACGTCCTGGTCGATCCAGAGGATCGCCCTGACGAGGCTGTCTGCGGCGTCGCGATCCTCGACGTCGTCGAAGAAGACGACGGGATTGCCGTTCATGACCCGGTACTCGCGCACCGTGATCTCCTTGCCGTGCCACGGAGATGCCTCTGGCACCTGCAACGTGAAACCGGCACCGGGGACGAATCGTCCCTCGGGGTTGTCGGTGTAAAGCTCGAGCTTGAGCCCGCCTTTGAGTCCGTGCGCCTTGACGAGGCGCCCGACACGCAGCTGGTTCTTGCCCTGGTTGCGGTCCTTCGCCACCACGTCAGTCGTCCGCGACATCGACACGGACCCGACGCCCGTCAGCGAGCGCGCTGACGAGAGTGCGAAGGGCCTTCGCGGTGCGGCCGCCGCGCCCGATCACGCGTCCACGGTCATCGGGGTGCACACGCACCTCGAGGAGGTCGCCTCGCGGCGATGTGGACTCGTTGATACGGACATCCTCCGGGTGATCGACGATCCCCTTGACGATGTGTTCGAGCGCGGCGGCGAGCACGACGGATTACTCTGCGTCGGCGGCGGGAGCCGCGTCGGCCTCGGCAGCGGCGGGAGCCTCCTCAGCGGGGGCCTCCACCTTCTTCTCGGCCTTGGGCTTCACGACGGACTTCTTGGCGGCGTCGATCTCGAACGGAACCTTGGGCTCCTTGACCTTGAGCGTGGACTTGGCGTCCTTGTCGCCCTTGAACTTGCCCCAGTCGCCCGTGATCTTGAGGATGGCGGCGACCTGCTCGGTCGGCTGCGCGCCGACGGAGAGCCAGTACTGCGCACGCTCGGAGTCGACCTCGATGAACGAGGGCTCCTCGGTGGGGTGGTACTTGCCGATCTCCTCGATCACGCGACCATCGCGCTTGGTCTTCGAGTCGGCGACGACGATGCGGTAGTACGGCGCACGGATCTTGCCCAGGCGCTTGAGACGAATCTTGACAGCCACGATTCTCCTGAATTGTGTGGAAGGAAACGAACTGATCGCCTGGAGAGTGGGGTGCACACCCGGCGGAAGCTCAAATGAGTGTGGACACCTGCTGGATAGAGGGTCGAGCAGGTCGTCCGACCCTCTATTCTGCCAGAAGCGCGCGCCAGGCGCGAAACGTGGCGAAACGACCGTTGCCGTGTCGCGCCTCGCCCGTGCCAGACTGTGCGGGTGAAGCTCGAGTTCGCCTCCTCGGCCCGGTCCACCGTCGGCCTCGAATGGGAGATCATGCTCGCGGATCCCGCGACCGGTGATCTCGTCGGACGTGCGCCCGAACTGCTCGCAGCCCTCGAAGCCGAGAGCGCCGATGAGCGCCACACGGTCACGGGCGAACTGCTCACGAACACGATCGAGGTCACGAGCGGCATCGGCGACTCGGTCGCCCATGCGGTCGACGACATCGCGAACGCCATCACCGCGGTGCGTGCGGCGACCGACCCGGCAGGAGTCGAGCTGCTCTCGGCGGGAAGCCACCCGTTCGCGCAGTGGTTCGACCAGCAGGTCACCGACAAGTCGCGGTACCACACCCTGATAGAGCGCACCCAGTGGTGGGGGCGGAACATGATGATCTGGGGAATCCACGTCCACATCGGCGTCGAGGACCAGCGCAAGGTGTTCCCCATCATCAACGCTCTCGCCGGGTTCCTCCCCCATCTGCAATCGCTCGCCGCCTCGAGCCCGTTCTGGGCGGGTGAGCGCACCGGCTACGCCTCCAACCGCGCGCTGGTGTTCCAGCAGCTGCCGACCGCGGGACTCCCGTGGCCCCTGCACGACTGGTCGCAGTACGAGTCATACCTCGACGACATGGTGCGAACCGGCGTGATGGCGGATGCCACCGAGGTGCGCTGGGACATCCGCCCGGCACCTCGCTGGGGGACGATCGAGGTCCGCGCGTGTGACGGACTCTCCACGCTGCCGGAGCTCGCCTCGGTCGCGGCGCTCGTGCAGGTCCTCGTCGAGGACTTCTCACGCCAGCTCGACGAGGGCAAGACCCTTCCGGAGCTTCCCGCCTGGTTCCATCGCGAGAACAAGTGGCGCGCGGCGCGCTACGGACTGGAGGCGAGAGTGATCGTCGATGCGGCCGGCACCCAGCGACCTGTGCGCGAGCATCTCGCGGAGACACTCGAAGCCCTCACCCCGACCGCCGTCGAGCTCGGCTGCGGTCGGGAGTTCGGCGGCATCGCCACGATCCTCGAGGGCGGGGCGAGCTATGCGCGTCAGCTGGCGGTCGCGGATGCGGCTGGTGGCGAACTCTCGGCGGTGGTACAGCATCTGATCCGCGAGTTCCGCTCAGGACCCGAATCCTCCACCGAGGAGCCGTAGCCGGTGCAGTGATCAGTCCTCGACGAGGCGCCTGGCGAGACCCTCATCCAGGACCACGTCCGTGATGAGTCCCGCGGCCAGGGCCGCGCGAAGACTGACCAACTTCGGTATCCCGGACACGACGCACACGCGACGAGGAACTCGGCGGAGACGGTCAAGACCCGGCCCCGTGGCCCTCGCGTTGACCCGGATGTCCCGCCACGACCCGTCGGAGCGGAAGAACACCGTCGCGACGTCGCCGATCGCGTGATCCTCCCGCAGGCTGCGGTAGTCGTCGCGCCCGAGATATCCGCCGACATAGACCCGGCTCGGTACTTCGGCGGCGGGAGAGCCGAGGCTGAACACCGCGACGTCCATCTTCGCCTGCAGGTCGAGAACACGGCGAGTGCTCCGCTCCCGCCACATCGCCTCACGCGTGGCGGGGTCGTCGAAGAATGCCGGAACCGGGAACTGCTGCACCTGCGCGCCGAAGGCGCTGCCGAACCGCTGCAGGATGTCGCTGGAGTACTCGACTCCCGTCGTCTGGGTATTGCCGGCGCCGTTGAGCTGCACGAAGGTGGTGTTGTGGGTCTCCTTCTGCGTGAGCCCGCGACTCACGGCGCTGATGGTCGATCCCCATGCGACGCCGATGACCATGTTCGAGTCGACGAACTGCGACAGCAGCCGTCCGGCTGTCAGCGCGACGCGCTCGAGCCGCTCGACCTCGCTGAGGATCTCCGGCATCGGGACGACGTGAGCGGCGACGCGATGCCGATCGCGGATCCTGTGCTCGAGCATGCCCAGACGCTCCAGGGGTGAATTGATCCGGATGTCCACCAGACCGCTCTCCCGCGCGAAGCTCAGAAGACGCGAGACCGAGGACCGCGAGGTGCCGAGCTCCTTCGCGATGACCTCCATCGTCTTGTCCTGCATGTAGTAGAGCTGCGCGGCGGTGAGCGCCGCGATCAGCTTGCTGTCGCGGGATTCCGCACTTGCACCGACCATGACATCCTCCTCCACCCCGATCCTTGCACATATGTGCAGTGGGCTTGCGCGGGATGCCACACAGGTCGATGCTGGTTGGCAAGTAAGGAAGAGAGGGTCGACGATGATCGATTCGACACACTCGTCAGCGGAGCGCGCAGAGATCCGCGCCGTCCGTGAATCCGGACGCACCAGCGTCCTCGTCATCGGTGGTGGGATCAACGGCATCTCCACCTTCCGCGACCTGGCACTCCAGGGCGTCGATGTCGTGCTGGTCGAGCGGGGGGACTTCGCCTCCGGGGCATCCGCCGCGTCGAGCCACATGATCCACGGTGGCATCCGCTACCTCGAGAACGGTGAGTTCCGCCTGGTGCGCGAGTCGGTCGAGGAGCGCAACGGGCTTCTCAAGATCGCCCCGCATTACGTCAAGCCGCTGCAGACGACGATCCCGATCTACTCGACCTTCTCGGGCATCCTCTCCGCTCCCCTGCGGTTCCTGACGCACAAGAGCGGCAAGCCCCAGGAGCGCGGCGCCTTCCTCATCAAGGTGGGCCTGACCATCTACGACACGTTCTCGCGTGACGGCGGGATGGTTCCCCGGCATCGCTTCCTCGGCCGTAAGAAGTCTCTCGCCGAGCTGCCGTCGCTCGACCCGAAGATCAAGTACACGGCGACCTACTACGACGCCTCGATGCACGACCCGGAGCGGCTCGCCCTCGACGTCCTGCAGGACGGGCGCACGGCGCACCCCGGAGCGCATGCCCTCAACTACGTCGAGGCCATCGCCCGTGACGGCGACAAGGTCGTGCTCCGCGACCGCGAGAGCGGCACGGAGTTCACCGTGCAGGCCGACGTGGTCGTGAACGCCTCCGGTCCCTGGACCGACCTGACCAACGATGCGCTGGGCACCGACACCCGCTTCATGGGCGGCACCAAGGGGTCGCACATCGTCCTCGATCACCCCGAGCTGCTCGAGGCGACGCAGGGACGCGAGATCTTCTTCGAGCACTCCGACGGGCGCATCGTGCTCATCTACCCGCTCAAGGGGCGCGTCCTGGTCGGCACCACCGACATCGACGCCGACCCTCGCGAGGTCCCCGTGTGCACCGAGGAGGAGGTCGACTACTTCTTCGACCTGATCCATCACGTGTTCCCGACGATTCCCGTGGCGCGTGACCAGATCGTCTACAAGTTCTCCGGCATCCGCCCGCTCCCGCGCCACGAGGACACCGCTCCCGGCTTCGTCTCGCGTGACTACCGCATCGAGGTCGACGACAAGGGGGCTGTCCCTCTCGTCAGCCTGGTCGGCGGCAAGTGGACGACCTTCCGCGCCCTCGGTGAGTCGCTGTCCGACGTCGTGCTCGGCCTCATCGAGCGCACCAGGACCGTCTCCACCGCCGGACGGGCCATCGGCGGCGGTCGCGAATTCCCGCGCACCGAGAAGGCCAAGCGCATCTGGATCCAGGAGAACCTGCCCGGAGCCGGGGCTCGCGCCGATCAGCTTCTCGCCCGCTACGGTACCCGCGCCGCTCAGGTCTGGGAGTATGTCGAGCAGGGCACGGACGCACCGCTCGCCGGCGGCGACCTCTCCACGCGCGAGCTCGAGTGGATGGTGCAGAACGAGATGGTGGCACGCCTGGAAGACGTCGTGCTCCGTCGCACCAGCATCGCCTTCACCGGCGGCGCGAACGCAGAGGTCCTCGACGAGATCGCCGACGCCCTCGCGCCGATGCTCGGTTGGGATCGCTCGCGCCACGACGCCGAGCTCGATCAGACGCGCCAGCTGCTGAACGAACGACACGGACTCGATATCCCGTCCCGCACCCGCGGCTGACGGGGTCTCGGACTGCCGCCCTCCTCGCGGCGCAACTCCCATAAAGTGTCGGGGCAGAGGGGCCCCGACACACAAGAAAGGTCAAAGAAGACATGGCTGATGTGAATCTCGGTCTCTACTTCCTCTCCGAGTTGGTCGGCACAGCGATGCTGATCCTGCTCGGATGTGGTGTCGTCGCCAACGTCGCCCTCGCCAAGAACAAGGGTTTCGGCGGCGGCTTCCTGATGGTCAACTGGGGATGGGGCCTCGCGGTCTTCGCCGGTGTGCTCGTCTCCGCGTACTCCGGTGCGATCCTCAACCCGGCCGTCGGTATCGGCCTTCTGCTGGCTGGCAAGATCAGCTTCGTCATGTTCCTCACAGCCACGGCCGCGGAGCTCGTCGGAGCGATCCTCGGTGCGATCGTCGTATGGCTCGCGTACAAGCAGCACTTCGATGAGGAGCCGGAGGCGGCCAACAAGCTCGGCGTCTTCTCCACCGGCCCCGCGATCCGTTCCTACGGCTGGAACCTCGTCACCGAGATCATCGGCACCTTCGTGCTCGTTTTCGTGATCTTCGCGTTCGCCGACTACGGCGACATCGAGGTCGGCACGCCCGGAGGCCTCGGACCGCTCACCGCGCTTCCCGTCGCGCTCCTCGTGGTCGCGATCGGCGCCTCCCTCGGTGGTCCGACCGGCTACGCGATCAACCCCGCTCGTGACCTCGGTCCGCGCATCGCTCACGCGATCCTCCCGATCAAGGGCAAGGGCTCCAGCGACTGGTCCTACTCGTGGGTGCCGGTGGTCGGTCCGTTCATCGGTGGTGCACTCGCCGCCGCCGCAGCGCCCGTCCTGCTGCACCTCGCCTGAACGACCTGAATTCAAAGGAGAACACAATGGCTGACTACATCCTCGCCATCGACCAGGGAACGACTTCCAGCCGCGCGATCATCTTCGACAAGAAGGGCAGCATCATCGCGACGGGTCAGAAGGAGCACGAGCAGATCCTGCCGAAGGCCGGCTGGGTCGAGCACGACGCCTCCGAGATCTGGCGCAACGTCCAGGAGGTCATCGGTCTGGCCCTCAGCCGGGCCGACCTCACCCGTCACGACATCGCGGCGGTGGGCATCACCAACCAGCGCGAGACCGCGGTCGTGTGGGACAAGACCACCGGGAAGCCCGCCTACAACGCGATCGTGTGGCAGGACACGCGCACGCAGGACATCGTCGACCGTCTGGCTGCGGACGGTGGAGTCGAGCGGTTCAAGCCCATCGTCGGACTGCCGCTCGCGACGTACTTCTCTGGTACCAAGATCGCCTGGATCCTGGAGAACGTCGACGGCGCACGCGAGAAGGCCGAAGCCGGTGACCTGATCTTCGGCACCACCGACAGCTGGGTGCTGTGGAACCTCACGGGCGGTGTCGACGGCGGTGTGCACGTGACCGACGTCACCAACGCCTCGCGGACGATGTTCATGGACCTCGAGACGCTCGAGTGGCGCGACGACATCCTCGAAGCGTTCGGCGTGCCGCGCTCGATGATGCCGGAGATCCGCTCCTCCTCCGAGGTCTACGGTGCCGCGGAGGACTCCTCCCTGCTGCGCGAGACGCCGATCGCCGGCATCCTGGGCGACCAGCAGGCGGCGACCTTCGGTCAGGCGGCGTTCCAGAAGGGCGAGAGCAAGAACACCTACGGCACCGGCTGCTTCCTGATCTTCAACACGGGCGAGGAGATCGTCCACTCGAAGAACGGGCTGCTCACGACCGTCGGCTACAAGCTCGGCGACCAGCCGACGCACTACGCGCTCGAGGGCTCCATCGCGGTCACCGGGTCCCTGATCCAGTGGCTGCGCGACCAGCTCGGCATCATCTCGTCGGCCCCCGAGGTCGAGGAGCTGGCCGAGAAGGTCGAGGACAACGGCGGCGTGTACATCGTGCCCGCATTCTCGGGTCTGTTCGCTCCGTACTGGCGTCCGGACGCCCGCGGCGCGATCGTCGGTCTCACACGCTACGCGAACAAGAACCACATCGCTCGCGCAGCGCTCGAGGCCGTCGCCTTCCAGACGCGTGATGTGCTGGACGCCGTGAACGCGGACGCCGGCGTGGACCTCACCGAGCTCAAGGTCGACGGCGGCATGGTCGCGAACGACGCGCTCATGCAGTTCCAGGCGGATGTCCTCGGTGTTCCGGTCGTTCGGCCGGTCGTCGCCGAGACCACGGCACTCGGTGCGGCCTACGCCGCGGGACTCGCGGTCGGGTTCTGGAACGGTCTCGACGACCTCTCTGCCAACTGGCAGGAGGACAAGCGCTGGGAGCCGTCGATGGAGGAAGCCGAACGCGACCGTCAGCTTCGTCTGTGGCGCAAGGCGATCACGAAGTCGATGGACTGGGTCGACGACGACGTGAAGTAGTCGTCTTCAGTGCGAGGCGGGTTCGGAGTTCATCTCCGGACCCGCCTCGTCGTATGCGGGGCATCCACGAGGGCATCCACGACCGCGACGAATGCTCGAGCGACCTGACGCGCTGCCGCAGCGTCCCAAGCGAGGTACTCCACGCGCACCGGGCCGCCGTGCACCTGGGCTGTGACCACGTGCGCCGCAGAGCGGGCCACGGTCCCCGGTGCGAGAAGGGTCACTGCCAGGCCCGCCTCGACCAGACCGAGGATGAGGGTCGCCGAATCGGCCTCGAACGCGACGTCACGGCTCAGCCCCGCCGCGAGGAAGGCGCCATCGCTCTGCGCACGGCCGGAGGTGCCGGCCGGGAAGTCGGCGAAGGTCATCCCGGCCAGGTCCGAGAGCTCCACAGCACTCGAGCCGCCCCGTGGATGCCCCGGCGGGAACACCACGACGAGGCGCTCACGAGAGAGCACGCGTGAGGCGACACCTTTCGGCGGCACCCCTTCACGCAAACCGAGCAGGGCCACGTCGAGTTCGCCGCTGCGGAGCTTCGTCGTGAGGGTGTCGCTGTTGCCGACCTGCAGTTCCACTCGCACCCGAGGATGCGCCGCACGGTACGTGACGAGCAGCGCAGGCACATCGACGGCGGTCACCGTCGGGATCACACCGATCCGGAGCGTGCCCTCCACGACACCGTCGGCGGCGGCAGCGTCCGCCTTCGCCTCCTCCGCGGCACGAAGCGCGATGCGCGCGTGGGCGACGAACGCCGCCCCGGCTTCACTCAGGCGGACGCTCCGGCTGGATCGGACGAACAATCGACGACCGAGTTCTCGCTCCAGCGATGCGATCTGGTGACTCAACGCCGATTGCGTGACGAAGCACCGCTCGGCCGCTCGGGTGAAGCTCAGAGTGTCGGCGACTTCCACGACATAGCGAAGCTGCTGGAGTTCCATGCTTCCATGATGTGGGTTCATCGATGACGTGACAACCATGCGTTGGACTCATCGACTTGGCGGACGCAGGCTGGAAGCATGAACCGCCTGACACTGGTGTTGTCGACCGCCCTCGCCCCCATCGCCTGGGGAACCACCTACCTGGTCACCACAGATCTGCTTCCCGCCGGCCATCCGCTGTTCGCGGGGCTCCTCCGTTCACTCCCCGCGGGGCTGCTCGCCGTCCTCATCAGTCGTCGACTCCCCCACGGCTCCTGGTGGTGGAAGTCTCTCGCACTCGGAGCGCTCAACATCGGCGCCTTCTTCCCGCTGCTCTTCCTCGCCGCCGAGCGACTCCCGGGAGGCGTCGCCGCCGCCGTCGCCGGTGCACAGCCGCTCATCGTCCTGGCGCTCGGAGCCCTCGTGCTGCACGAACGGATCCGACCGCTCACCGCTGCCGCAGCGGCCGTCGGCGCGGGAGGAGTGGCTCTGGTGGTCCTGGGGCCCGCCGCTGAGCTCGACCTCTGGGGAATCCTGGCTGCCCTCGGGGGCGTCACGGCGACGGGTGTCGGGATGATCCTGACCAAGCGCTGGGGCCGTCCCGTCGGGGTGGGCCCCGTGTCCTACGCCGGTTGGCAGCTCAGCGCGGGCGGCCTGTTGCTGCTGCCGCTCACGCTGATCGTCGAGGGCGTGCCGGCGACGATCGACGGCGGTGCAGCCCTCGGATACCTGTGGCTGGCCACCGCCGGGGGGATCGTCGCCTACACGCTGTGGTTCCGCGGTGTGCAGCAGCTGCCGGTGATCGCTCCGGGCCTTCTGGCCCTGCTCTCCCCCATCGTCGCGACGGTCCTGGGCGTGCTGATCTCGGGCGAGCGGTTCACGCCGCTGCAGGCGACCGGGTTCGTGCTCACCCTCGGCGCTCTGGTACTGGGACAGCTCGTCTCGCGGCCGAAGCCACCTCACGCTCGAAGCATGCAGGCGACGGTGTCGCCGTCTCTCACAGCGCCGCGCTGAAAGAGCTCAGCTCTTACCGAAGAGCTTTTGGATCTCCGCGAGGTCCGCCTCACTCGGAGCCTTCGCCGCTCCGCCGCCGAGGCCGAACCCGGAACCGGAACCGGTGGGCGTCGCGGATGACGCGATCCCCGCATTCTCGGCCGCGCGCTTGGCGGGGTTTCCCGAGCGGGAGCCGCCGGAGGACTTGGCCTTCTTGCCGCGCTTGGAAGATGCACCGGGACGCCCCATGCCGGGAACGGCCCCCATACCGGGAATGTTGGGGGTGCCGCCACGAGCAACGGTCTTCATCATCTTCGCGGCCTGCTCGAAGCGCTGCACGAGCTGGTTGACATCGGTGACCGTCATTCCGGATCCGCGTGCGATACGCAGACGGCGTGATCCGTTCAGGACCTTGGGGTTGCGTCGCTCGCCCGGCGTCATCGAGCGGATGATGGCTTCGGTGCGGTCGATCTCACGCTCGTCGAAATCTTCGAGCTGCTGCTTCATCTGCCCCATGCCCGGGAGCATCCCGAGCATCTTCTTCATCGAGCCCATCTTCTTCATCTGCTGAAGCTGGTCGAGGAAGTCCTCGAGCGTGAAGGCCTCGGTCGCGAGCTTCTCGGCCATCTTCATGGCCTCTTCCTCATCGAAGGCCTGCTGCGCCTGCTCGATGAGGGTCAGGATGTCGCCGAGGTCGAGGATGCGGCTCGCCATACGGTCGGGGTGGAACGGCTCGAGGTCTTCGAGACGCTCGCCCGTCGAGGCGAAGATGATCGGGCGGCCGGTGACGGAGGCCACCGAGAGTGCGGCGCCACCGCGGGCGTCGCCGTCGAGCTTCGACAGCACGACTCCGGTGAAGTCGACACCCTCCTGGAACGCCTTGGCGGTGTTCACGGCGTCCTGACCGATCATCGCGTCGATGACGAACAGGACCTCATCCGGGTTCACAGCCTTGCGGATGTCGGCGGCCTGCTTCATGAGCTCGGCATCGACGCCGAGACGGCCGGCGGTGTCGATGATCACGACGTCGTGCTGCTGCCGTCGCGCGTACTCGACGCCGTCACGCGACACCTTCACGGGATCGCCGACGCCGTTGCCCGGCTCCGGTGCGTAGACAGATGCGCCGGCCTGCTCCGCGACGACCTGGAGCTGGGTGACCGCGTTCGGGCGCTGGAGGTCAGCCGCGACGAGCAGCGGCGTGTGCCCCTCACCCTCGAGCTGCTTGGCGAGCTTGCCTGCGAAGGTGGTCTTACCGGAGCCCTGCAGGCCCGCGAGCATGATCACGGTCGGCGCGGTCTTCGCGAACTGCAGACGACGCTGCTCTCCGCCGAGGATCTGCACGAGTTCCTCGTTGACGATCTGCACGACCTGCTGGGCTGGGTTCAGCGCCTTGTTGACCTCGTCGCCGAGGGCGCGTTCGCGCACCTTCGCCGTGAATTCCTTGACGACCACGAGCGCGACGTCGGCGTCGAGCAGGGCGCGTCGGATCTCGCGCACGGTGCCGTCGACGTCGGCCGCGGTGAGCTTTCCCTTCGTGCGCAGATTGCGGAAGGTCTCGGTGAGCCGATCGGAGAGCGTGCCAAATGTAGCCATGGTGCTCTGATTCTACGCGAGCGGAGGCCGGTTGCTCAGCGCCGTGCGGACTCAGGACCAGGGCAGGTCGTGGATCGTCCCCAGCGCTTCCCGGAGGACGGTCTCGGGAGTGCCGCGTCCGGCTCCCTGTTCCGCCCAGACCCGCAAGGATGACAGCACCGCCGCCGCGTGAGCGGCCCCCAGGATATCGGCGCGGATGACATCGACCCCGGCGGCGGACGCCGCACGCGACACCGCCGTGGACAGGCGGGCGAGGCGGAGTCCGGTGTCGCGGACGAGCTCGTCCTCCAACCCCATCGCCCGAGCGTTCCGAAGAGCGAGCGCGAGCGGATCAGGGGCGAAGTCGTGCACCACACGCAGCAGGATGTCGCGAACCTCGTCCCCGGTCGCTGCCCTGTCGAGCCGCTCGAGAGAAGCGATGGCCTGACCGATGCGCTCGTCGACACCCGACCACAGCACGTCGCTCTTCGACGCGAAGTAGTTGAAGAAGCTGGATCGGCTGACGCCGGCGCGCTGGGTGATGTCAGCGACTGACGTGGCGTCGTATCCGCGTTCGAGGAAGAGCTCGCACGCAGCTTCTGCGAGCGTCTCTCGCGAAGACGCCTTGGGGCGACCGGCCCTGCCAGGGGAACTCATGCCCTCACGCTACCGCGAGGACCACCACGACGACGCCGTCGGCAGTGCGGAGGGGTATTGTTGTTCCCAGTCCATTTACTCAAGGAAAGCGGTTCTGCGATGCTCGAGATCCTCACCCCTGGATTCGCTCCGACGCCCGTACCGTACCTGGACGGATGGGATCTTCAGCGCCGTATCCACGCCGATGTCGTCGGACGTACACGTCCGGACACACTGATCCTCCTCGAGCATGAGGCGGTGTACACCGCGGGAAAGCGGACGGAACCGCAGGAGCGCCCACAGGACGGGACTCCCGTGATCGACGTGGACCGCGGCGGCAAGATCACCTGGCACGGCCCCGGGCAACTCGTGGGATATCCGATCGTCCGCCTCGTCGAGCCCATCGATGTCGTCGCCCATGTGCGTCGGCTCGAGCGCGTGCTCATCGATGTGCTGCGCCCGTTCGGCGTCGACGGCTATCAGGTGGACGGCAGAAGCGGCGTCTGGGTGCGCCGACCGCTCTCCGAAGACAAGGTCGCAGCGATCGGGGTGCGCGTGCAACAGGGAGTGACGATGCACGGCTTCGCCATCAACTGCGACAACTCGCTGACCGGGTTTCGCGGGATCATCCCGTGCGGGATCACCGACGCCGGGGTCACGACGGTGAGCGAGGTGGCCGGCTCCGCCGTCTCCCCGCTCGACCTCGTCGACGCCGTCACCCGCGCCTTCCTGGCCGAGTACGCGACCACTGAGCTGACAGGAGCCACCGCATGACCGCCGCACCCGAGGGGCGCAAGCTCCTGCGCCTGGAGATCCGCAACGCCGAGACGCCGATCGAGCGCAAACCGGAGTGGATCAAGACCAAGGCGAAGATGGGCCCCGAGTACACGGCCCTGCACTCCCTCGTGAAGAGCGAGGATCTGCACACGGTGTGCCAGGAGGCCGGCTGCCCGAACATCTACGAATGCTGGGAGGACCGGGAGGCGACCTTCCTCATCGGCGGTTCTCAGTGCACGCGCCGGTGCGACTTCTGCCAGATCGACACCGGGAAGCCCGCCGACTACGACACCGATGAGCCGCGTCGTGTCGCCGAGAGCGTGGTCCGCATGAACCTGCGCTACGCGACCGTGACGAGCGTGGCGCGCGACGACCTGCCAGACACCGGAGCATGGCTCAACGCCGAGACGGTGCGCAAGATCCACGAGCTCAATCCGAACACCGGGGTCGAGCTGCTCGCGAACGAGCACAACGCCGATCCGGCATTCCTCGGCCAGATCTTCGACGCCCGCCCCGAGGTGTTCGCACACAACGTCGAGACCGTGCCCCGTATCTTCAAGCGCATCCGTCCCGCCTTCCGCTACGAGCGGTCGCTGAACGTGCTCACCCAGGCGCGAGACGCGGGGCTGATCACCAAGTCGAACCTCATCCTCGGGATGGGTGAGGAGCCGGAAGAGGTCGTCCAGGCGCTGAACGACCTGCACGACGCCGGATGCGACATCATCACGATCACGCAGTATCTGCGTCCCTCACCTCGTCATCTCCCGGTCTCGCGATGGGTGAAGCCCGCGGAGTTCGTCGAGTTCAAGGAGGAGGCGGAGCGTATCGGCTTCCTCGGCGTCCTCGCGGGCCCCCTGGTGCGGTCCTCGTATCGGGCCGGGCGGCTGTGGGCGCAGTCGATGGTGTCGAAGGGTCGCGAGATCCCCGCTCATCTGTCGCACATCGCGGAGAGCGCAGACCTCGGCTTCGCCCAGGCCGTCTGACCCGGACGCGCTCCGGGGTGTTGCTCAGTCCGCGCTCATGACGGACTGCACGCTGCCGTCCGAGCCGAGGTTCACCAGCAGCACGTCGTCCGTCGAGCTGTCGTCGAGGGCGTACTCGAGCACCGCGAAGGGCTCGGATCCTCCGTGCTCATCAGCGAGGATGGTCATGCTCATCAGGCGCAGCGAACGGATGATGTCGACCGCCGCATCGCCGGACACGTCGACGAGGACGTCGGGAAGGTCATCGCCGTACGTCTCCTGCTGCTGGAGGATGTACTCGGTCACCTCACTGGTGCGGTCGTCGACTTCGGCGAGCATGCCCCGCCGGGCGGTGTCGTCGACGCTCTCCAAGCCCGCGATGAGCGACGCGGCGATGTCGAGCGCATCGGAGGACACGTCGTCCTGATCCGGCGCGGTCAGATCGACGGTGACGCTCTGGTCGCCGAGCTCCACGGTCTCCGACCAGAAGATCGAGCCGTCGGGACCCGAGGACAGGAGTCCGAAGTAGTCGTGTTCGATCGCCATAACGCTATGAAACCAGCCTCGTGCTCACTGCGGTAGTCCCGTCATCAACCGACCAATGACTGGACGAACACATGGGGGGTGAAACCGGTCAGATCGTCGATACCCTCGCCCTGGCCGAGCAGCTTGACCGGGATCCCGGTGCGCTCCTGCACGGCCAGCACGAAGCCGCCCTTGGCAGAGCCGTCGAGCTTGGTGAGGACGAGTCCGGTGACGCCGGCGTGCTCGAGGAAAGCCTCGGCCTGCATCACGCCGTTCTGGCCCGTGGTGGCATCGAGCACGAGGAGCACCTCACTGATCGGGGCCTGCTTCTCGATCACGCGCCGGACCTTCGAGAGCTCATCCATGAGGCCGCCCTTGGTGTGCAGACGCCCCGCCGTGTCGATGATGGCGATCTCGATGCCTTCACGCTTGGCGTACTCGACCGTCTGGAAGGCGACGGATGCCGGGTCCTGGCCCTCCTGCTGCGGACGCACGATCGCGGCCCCGCCGCGCTGCGCCCACGTCGCGAGCTGCTCGACCGCTGCCGCGCGGAAGGTGTCGGCCGCGCCCACGACCACGCTGCGCTGATAGCCGCGGAGGAACTTCGTGAACTTGCCGATCGTCGTCGTCTTGCCCACGCCGTTGACACCGACGACGAGCACGACAGCGGGACGCTCCGTGAGCTTCAGCGTCGTGTCGAACTTGGCGAAGTGCTCCTCGAGGGTCTCCCGCAGCATGCGCTGAAGGTCCTTGGGGTCGGTAGTGCGGTACCGTTCGACCTTCGCGCGCAGCTCGTCGACGACGCGCTCGCTGATGTCAGGTCCGAAGTCGGCTGTGATGAGAGCCGTTTCGAGGTCCTCCCAGGTCGTCTCATCGATGGTGGGCTTGACGAACATGCCGCGCAGTGCGCGACCAAGAGACCAGGACTTCTCCGCCATCACTCCAGCCTACGGGTTGCGCGGGTGGATGCTCCGCGCGAGGCGGTTCGATCCGCTAAACGGCCGCCGCCGCTCGATCTCCGACACGCTGCCCCACGACCGCCGAGACGCCGTCCTGGCGCATCGAGACGCCGTAGAGCGCATCGGCGATCTCCATGGTGCGCTTCTGATGCGTGATGACCAGCAGCTGCGAGCTCTCCCTCAGCTGCTCGAAGACGGTGAGCAGCCGGCCGAGGTTCGCATCGTCCAGAGCGGCCTCGACCTCGTCCAGGATGTAGAACGGGCTCGGCCGCGCCTTGAAGATCGCGACCAGCAGCGCCACGGCCGCCAACGACCGCTCCCCGCCGGAGAGGAGGGAGAGGCGCTCGATCTTCTTCCCGACCGGCCGGACGGACACCTCGATGCCCGTCGTCAGCATGTTGTCGGGGTCCGTCAGCGAGATGCTCCCTGTCCCACCGGGGAACAGCAGAGGGAAGACCTGACCGAACGCCTCCTTCGTGTCTTCGAAGGCACTGGCGAAGATCGTCTGCATCCGCTCATCGAGATCGGTGATGATCGTCAGGAGGTCTTGGCGCGTCTGGGTGAGGTCGGCCAGCTGCTCGGTGAGGAAGGCGTGCCGCTGCTCGAGAGCGGCGAACTCCTCGAGTGCCAGCGGGTTCACGCGACCGAGCTGGGCGAGTTTGCGCTCCGCTTCGGCGAGACGACGCTGCTGGATGCGACGGTCGAAGGGTATGGCGGTGTCATCCGTGTGCTCATCGCCGTCGTGCGGCGCCACGCCCGGATCGCGCGGGACCAGCTGGTCAGGACCATATTCCGCAACGAGAATATCTTCGTCGAGAGCCAGCTCGGAAGCGACGCGCTCGAGAAGGCTGTTCAGGTGGAGCTTCTTCTCGTGGATCTGCAGCTCGAGTCCGTGCACGCTCTCGGTGAGCCCGGCGAGCCGCTCCCGAAGAGAGCTCTCCTGCGCGCGCAGGGCGACGAGTTCCTGATTCTGCGCCGATCGCGCAGCTTCAGCCTCGCGCAGAGCGAGGCGCGCCTCCGTGACCGAGCGATCCAGTGAGTCGAGGATGCGAGGCAGTTCTTCGGCCACACCCGACGCCGCCTCTCGCTGAGCACGGCGGATGACCGCTCGGCGAGCAGCCTCGGCCGCGGCATCCCTCTCGTGCTCGCGCTGCCGCTCCAGGGTCGTGACCCTGGACTGCGCCGCACGCACGCGCTCACGCAGGGTCTCGATCTCGAGCCGTGCCCGTACCTCACCCTCTCGTGCGAGTTCCAGAGCTTCGAGCAGCCCATCTCGCGCGGAGGCATCGAGCACGGGACGCGGCGCGGAGATCGCGTCGTCCAGCGCCGCCTTCGCCGACTCGGCCTTGGCCTCGGCCTCGGCGACGGCGGACTGCGCCTGAGCGAGCCCCGTCTCGAGGCGCTCGCACTCGGCGACAGCGGATTCGTGGCGCACCGTGACGCGGTTGACCTGCTCGGCGTGGGTGGCGAGAGCCGCATCGTGCTCCCGAAGTGCCCGCAACGCGTCCTTGGCCTGACGTCTGGTCGTCTCGACCGCCTCGTTCGCCTCCTCGCGCGCTTCGCGGAGCGAGTCGACGACGATCTGGATCTCGGCGAGCCGCTCGGTCGCGGCGTCCCTCTCGGCAGCGAGCTCCAAGCGGGAGCGCTCTCCCCCGGAACCCGTGCGCAAGGTCTGGGCCGTGACGACCTCACCCGCGACCGTGACGATGGTCGTGAAGGTGTCGCCCGTCGCATCGAGAGCCGCTCGTGCCGCGCGCGCCGAGTCCAGATCGTCGGCGATCAGCACATGGGACAACACGCCGAGCACGCCGTCGGGAGCCGTGACCGTGTCGACGGCGGGCGTGACCCCTGCGACGACGGGGAGTACCGGGTCGGGTCTGAACGCGTCAGCGATGACGAAGTCGACCACGCCCCTCCGCTGCTCCGCTGCATCCATCGCCAGTGCGAAAGCGTCGGCAGCCGTGTCGATGAGCACGCCCTCCGCGAGCGGACCGAGGACCGCGGCGATAGCGGCCTCGAAACCGGCGCGCACCTGCACGGCATCGCCGACGAGGCCGCGCACGCCCTTGCCACCCGCTCTGACGATCTCGGCAGCGCCACCCGACAATGCGAGCGCGCTGCTCAGAGCCGATGCCTTCGCCGTCAGAGAGTCGACTTCGCGCTCGGCGGCGTGCAGGCGCTCCCGAAGGGCCTCGCGCTCGGACTCCGCAGCCGTGGCGGCGCGCTGTGCGCTCTCGTAGGCGGCCGCGTGTTCGGCCGCCGTTCCTTCGGGCGCCTCCGCGTCGTCGATGGACTCGAGGGCCTGCGCGGCCTCGCGTCGGCGCACATTCGCCGCCTCGAGGGCGTTCTCCTGACGGAGCACCGCTCCCCGGACAGCAGCGAGGGCGGATGCGGCGGCATCCGCAGTTCCGCGCAGAGCCGACACCCGCATGTCGTATGCGGAGACGAGGGCGCTCTGCTCGGCGATGTCGACGTCGAGCGTGTCGAGTTCGGCACGCGCGTGCACCACTTCGCGGCTGGCCGCTGCCGCCGCATCCTGGGCATCTCCGAGACCGGCCGAGATCAGATCGATCTCCTCCTTGGCTTCGTCGATCGTGGCCTGCGTGACCGTGACCGCGGTGACTGCGGCGTCGTCGTCTTCGGTGCCGAGGAGGGCGAGCCGCTGATTCGCGAGCGTGAAGAGGCCACGCATGCGCTCCTGCACCTGCTCGAGGCCGAACGCCACGCTGCGTGCCTCGTCGACGGCGACGGAATTCTGATCCTGCTCCAGTCGCGCGATGCTCGCGCGCACGGTCTCGGCCTGGTCCGAGAGCACCAGCCGCTCGGTGTGGCGCTCGTGCTCCGTGCGCGTGTGATCCGCGAGGGCGGCGCGCAGGGCGACGACGTCATCGGCGAAGATACGAGCCTTGGCATCGCGCACGACCGCAGCGATCGTCTGCGCCTCCCGGGCGATCTCGGCCTGGCGTCCCAACGGCTTGAGCTGCCTGCGGATCTCGCCGGCGAGGTCGCTCAGGCGGGTGAGGTTGGTCTCCATCGCATCGAGCTTGCGGAGGGTCTTCTCCTTGCGTCGGCGGTGCTTCAGGATTCCCGCCGCTTCCTCGATGAACCCGCGGCGATCCTCCGGAGACGCCTGGAGCACCGTGTCGAGACGGCCCTGGCCGACGATCACGTGCATCTCGCGGCCCAGGCCGGAGTCGCTCAGAAGCTCCTGCACATCGAGGAGACGGCATCCCTCGCCGTTGATCGCGTACTCACTGGAACCGTTGCGGAAGAGCGTGCGGCTGATCGTCACCTCGGCGTACTCGATCGGCAACGCACCGTCGGCGTTGTCGATCGTCAGCTGCACCTCGGCGCGACCGAGCGGACCGCGCGTCGACGTTCCGGCGAAGATGACGTCTTCCATCTTGCCGCCACGCAGCGTCTTCGCACCCTGCTCGCCCATCACCCAGGCCAGGGCGTCGACGACATTCGACTTGCCCGAGCCGTTCGGACCGACGATGCAGGTGACACCGGGCTCGAAGACGAAACTCGTCGGCTGCGCGAACGACTTGAACCCCTTGAGAGTCAGGCTCTTCAGATGCATGCGGGCACCGCTCGTCCGGGGAGAATCACGCGGCTACGCTACCGGAATCACGCGGTTTCAGCCTTATCCCGCGCGGGCGGCGAGAGAACTCGAGCACCAGACGACACGCCGAGCGGGACCACATGTGCTTGACGCCCGCCCGGTGGATTCGCTACGGTTGCGTCCGGATCGCCACACGAAAGGAGGTTACCGATGATTACGACTCAGCTCAACGCACAGGCCACTGGCCTCGCCGCGCCCGCGCACTTCGCGCCGCGCCACGCGTTCTCGGTAACCGCCGGCGTCCGCATCAGCGCTCTCTCGTAGAACCGCACCCCGAGATTCCGTGCCCGTAGTGGGCTCTATCCGGTCGGCTCTTCCGCGCCCCGTCTGCTGACCTGCATCCCAGGTCACGGCTCATCCCCGCGTGCGGGGTCACTTTTGCGTGACCCCGTCGCCCCGCGTTCTTCCGCATCGCTCCTGGCCGCTTCCTCGGTCGACGTGCGGTGCTTCCGCATCCATCACCGCCTTTCTCTCGAAGGAACCATCGTGAACACCACGTTGCATCGCAGCGACATCCACCCGCCCGATATCGAGGACCGCGAGGTCCTCCAGATCCCCCGCCCCGACGAGCTGCGTCGCCTGTCGCTCGCAGATCGTCTCTCCCTCCGGATCGGCCTCTGGCTCTTCCAGAGGGCGCAGCGCCCCCGGCGTCCGCGCCGCGGCCTGCACATCGATCCGGCAGACATGCTTCTGCTCGGTGAGCAGCGTCATCGCTCCGCCGCGGAATCCCAGGCACTGCTGATGTTCGACCTGCAGCGCGGAATGCGCTGATGATCGGGCGTCGGTGATGCTCGTCTCTCCTCCGATGGTTCCCCACCCCCGCCTGCTCCGTGCGGGTGGCGGCGGGGAACCATCGCCGGCCCTCTCCCCTGCTCCGCCCGTCGCGGAGCTCACCCGCTGGAAACACCTACGAAGGAAACATCACATGACGACCGTCGAACCGACGATCACGCCGCTGATCGTGCCGGTCTCCCTGGACGCCGATGACGCGGCCGACTTCCGCGCCTGCGCCGCACTCAACCGCCAGATCTGCGATGAACTGGTCGGCCTCCCCGATCTCGCCTCCACAGCCGAGCAGATGCTGCCCGGATGGCAGGACCAGACAGACGCACTCCACCGGGGGTTCGTCGCCCGCATCGACGGGCAGATCGTCGGCATGATCACGATCTACATCGCCCTCGAAGATGAGGCTCACGCGATCGAGTTCGACCTGCTGGTGCCGCGCGAACACTGGGGGCAGGGCATCGAGGACGCCCTGCTCGCGCAGGCAGAAGCCGAGGCGCGGGTACATGATCGAAACGTCCTGCAGACCTGGACGCTGCATCGTCCGGAGGGCGCTGAGCGCATGCTCGTGCCGCGCACGAAGTGGGGACGGATCCCGGCGACTCCGCTCTCCGACCTCGTCGAGAGCGACGGCTATGTGCTCGAGCAGGTCGAGCGCAACAGCGAGTACGACCTCCACGCGGACCCCGCTCCCCTGCGCGCAGCGCTGACGGACGCGACCGCGTTCGCCGGCCCTGACTACCGCGTCCTCGAATGGGATATGCCGACTCCGCCCGAACTCCGGGACGGCTTCGCGGACGTCCTCGCCCGGCTGTCGACGGATGCGCCGAGCGGCGACATGGACTTCGCCGAGGAGAGCTGGGACGCCGATCGCGTCGCCCGCCGGGAGGCGAGGATCCTGAGCTCCGGTCAAGCCGTCTCCGTGGTCGCGGTACAGCACGTTCCGACGGGAGAGCTCGTCGCCTACAACGAGCTGGTCATCGCCGCCGACCGCACCGGTGTCACGGAACAGTACGGCACCCTGGTGCGCAAGGACCACCGCGGGCATCGTCTGGGGACGATAGTGAAGTGCGCGAACCTGCTTCGCTGGCGCGAGCTGATGCCGCACTCCACCGTCGTCTCGACCTTCAATGCGGAGGAGAACAGGCCGATGCTGAGCATCAACGAGGCGATCGGCTTCGTGCCCGTCTCGTACGCCGGGGCTTGGCAGAAGATGATCTGACGAGCGCGCGGACCCGATCTCATTCTTCGGGATGACGTCGGGTCCGCACCGTCATCCGCCGGAGCGATGACGGCACCGCGGCGGGTGGCGAGGCTGGAAGCATGAACACTCCCGTGATCGAAGCCCACGCCCTCATCAAGACCTTCGGGACCACGCGCGCTCTCGCCGGCGTCGATCTGGCGATCCATCGAGGCGAATCCGTGGCGATCATGGGCGCCTCCGGCTCCGGCAAGACGACGCTCCTGCACGTGCTGGCCGGAATCACGGCGCCCGATGCCGGCAGCGTCGTCTTCCGCCCCGCCGAGGGCGCCCCCGTCGAGGTGACCGCGCTCAGCGAGTCCGCGCGCTCGCGTCTGCGTCGCGAGAGGTTCGGGTTCGTCTTCCAACAGGGTCTTCTCATCCCCGAGCTGACGGCAGTGGAGAACGTCGCGCTGGCGTCCATGATCAACGGCGTCCGCCGCCAGGACGCCGTGCAGCACGCGGCGTCGTGGCTCGCGGCTCTCGGGCTCGCCGGGATGGAGGATCGTCGCATCGGCGAGCTCTCCGGCGGACAGGCCCAGCGCGTCGCCATCGCCCGCGCTCAGGCTACCGGCGCAGAGCTCGTCTTCGCCGACGAGCCCACGGGCGCCCTCGATTCGACGACGTCCTCCGAGGTCATGGACGCCCTCCTGTGGTCGACGACCGGGCAGGGACGCACACTCGTCGTGGTCACGCACGATCCCGACGTCGCCGCCCGCTGCACACGCACGGTCGCCGTGCGCGACGGACGCATCATCTCGTCGGCGGTGGCCGCATGAACCGCAACGTCCTCGCCCTCCTGCTGCGGCCTGCTCCCGGCCAGAACACCGTCCTCGCACTGCCGGTGGTCGCCTTCGCCGTGGTGACGATGCTGGTCCTCACGGTCATCGGAGGTGCGCAGTCCTTCTGGGGATGGACGGATGAGATCGCTCCTCTCTACCAGGCACTCGCGGCCATCGCGCTGGTCCTGCTGGTGGTGCCGCTGATGTCCCTCGGTGGCGCAGCGGCGCGGCTCTCCGCACGTCGGCGAGACGAGCGGCTCTCCACCCTCCGCCTGCTCGGAGTGTCACCGGCCGGAGTCACGGTCGCCACCGTCGCGGAGTCGGTGCTCGTGGCTGCGGTCGGCGCTCTCGCCGGTGTCATCGGGCATGTCGCGATCAGCCCTCTCATCGGGCTGATCCTGTTCCGGGGCGAAGCACTCGGGTTCGCAGCCGTGGTCCTTCCGCCGCTGCAGACCGTGATCGTCGTCGCGGCCGTGCTCGCACTCGCAGCCACCAGTGCCGTCATCGGCCTTCGCCGCGTCGTCATCTCGCCCCTGGGCGTGCGCACGCGCACGGATGTGCCACCGGTGCACTGGATTCGCGCCGTGATCGCCGCCGGTGCGATCGCAATCGCCTTCGTGCTGATCAAGGTGTTCCCCTCGGTCGGCGGCCTGTTGATGACGATCGTCATCCTCGCCGGGCTGTTCGCAGCTGCGTTGGCGGTGCTGAATCTGGTCGGCCCGTGGGTGCTCAAAGTCTCAGCGGGACGCCAGCTGCGCCGCGCCGAACGTCCCGAGCGACTGCTCGCCGCGCGGATCGTGCTGGATTCTCCGAAGGCGGCCTGGCGTCAGGTCGGAGGCATCGCGATGGCGAGCTTCATGGCCGTGTTCGCCGGCACGGGAGTCGCCCTGCTGAACATGATGAGCACCGCCGACGCCGCCGCGTCCGACATCGCCCTCGCCGACGACATCCGCACCGGGCTCATCATCACACTCATCGGCTCGTTCCTGATGGTCGCGGCGTCGGTCGGGGTCAATCAGGCGTCCGATGTGCTCGACCAGCGCGACCTGCACCGCAGCCTGCACCACCTGGGCATGCCGATCGAGACCGTGGATCGGGCGCGTCGTCGCGCGATCATGTCGCCTCTGCTGGTCACGGCGATCGGGTCGGCGCTGGTCGCAGCCGTCCTGGTCTTCCCGCTCGTCGGGATCGCGCTCATCACGGCCCCACTCTCGCTGATGACCATCGCCGCCGTCGTGTCGGTCGGGATCGGCGTGGTCTGGGCCACCACGTGGGCCACGCGCCCACTGCTGCAGCGTTCCTTCCAGACCGTGTGAGAGCGACTCATGGTCGAATAATACGTAATGACGTATTATTCGACCATGAGTGATGAGATCTCCCACCTCCGCGAAGCACTGCTTGCTCTGACCGAGCGGGTGGCAGTGCTGGAGCAGACGCGCCACGTCTCACACAGCGCACCCTTCGACGAGGGCGGTTTCTGGGCGTTGAACGGCTTGCAGGCGCGCCTCCCCGATGACGCCTCGACGACAGAGGGAGCGGTGATGCTCGTCGGCGCGCTGACGTTGCCGACGGGAGCACCGGTGTCCTGGCAGCAGACCGTGGGAACCGCAGGACAGCTGGAGGCCACGTGGTCGGAACGCGCATCCGTCTTCGCGGCGCTCGGACACCCTGTGCGCCTCGAGCTCCTTCGTCATATCGTCTCGGGAACCCACGCCACGTCGGAGCTCGCCGCCGTCGACGGCCTCGGGACGACCGGACAGCTACATCATCATCTGCGCCAGCTCGTGTCGGCCGGATGGGTGCGCCAGAGTGGGCGCGGCAGCTATGAGGTGCCGGCCGCACGCATCGTACCGCTGCTCGTCTGCGTGCTGGGAGCAGAACGATGAGGCGCATTCTGCTCGCCCTCTACCGTGTACGCGGGCCTCTCTACGGCGTCACCGCTCTCATCCTCGTCGCCATCGCCTTCACCAGTGGGATCAGCCTGGGCGATGGCGCTCGTCAGGCGAGGAGCATCGTCGCCGTCATCTCGGTCGGTGTGCTGGCGGTCTGCGTGCTTCTGGTCCTCATCGGGCCACGCCTGATTCCGACCAGAGACGCCGTGGCGATCTCGGCTCCGGTGTCCGGGCGGTGGCTGAGCGTGAACAGTCCTGCGACCAAGGTTCCCAGCCACGGCATCCGTCTGTACGGACAGGCGTACGCCATCGATCTCGTGCACGAACCCGACGACACCGCCCGCCCGTCGTTCGGCAGCGGGTCCGCCATGCGGCCGGCGCGGGAGTACCCCGCCTTCGGCGAGCCGGTGTTCGCCATGATCGACGGCGTCGTCGTGCGCGCCACCGACTGGCGGCGCGACCATCGAGCCCGATCGAGCGGGTTGGCGATCGCCTACATGCTGATCGAGGGAGCGGTGCGCGAGCTCGGCGGACCCGGATTCATCTTGGGCAACCACGTGACGATCCGCGGGGCGAACGGCGACTTCGCGACCGTGGCTCACCTGGAGCAGGGGTCCGTCGCCGTGAAGGTCGGTGAGACGGTACGCGCCGGGACCCGGATCGCACGTTGTGGGAACTCCGGAAACAGCAGTGAACCGCATGTCCACGCGCAGCTCATGGATAGAGCATCGCCGTGGACGGCTCAAGGCCTACCGATACTGTTCGCCGACGTCGTCCTCGACGAGGGCGGTCCTCTCGCGGCTCTCCCCGGAACGGGGCAGCACATGATCGCCGCGGTCCCGCGCGGGTAGCCGCTCTACGTGCGTAGCCGCTCTACGTGCGCAGCCGCTGGCACCGCGGGCAGAAGCGCGAACCCCGGTTCATGAAGCTCTCGCGCACGATCGAGGTGCCGCATCGAGAGCACGGCTTGCCCTGCTGCCCGTAGGCGTTGAGCGAGTGCGCGAAGTAGCCCGACTGGCACAGTTAGTCACGTTGACCTGGCGAGCTTGTCCTCATGGGTCCGAGCCACCGGAGAAGCGCGAACATCGCAGGGCCCCTTACACGGAGGATGTTGATCCTCAAACCAGGCGAGGCGACGACCTCTAGACTGAGCCGATGGCCGACCTCCAGTTCGAAGCTTTGGGGCCCACGTTCTACCGTTGCACGATAGAAATCGCTGACAGCACATATTCATCCGGCGTCATCTTCGACTGCCCGCTTGACGACGAGAAAACGAAGAGAGCGCTGCAGGCTGTAGGCGCAGCCTTTGCGTTCGTGCAGCAGAAAGAGCCGTCGCTACTGCATGCCGAAGTCGCGGCCGAACTGCCCTGCGAGGCAGACCGGAACATGTTCGCCAGGTGTGAGCTCAGCTCGCTCAGCGCCGTTTGGGATTCAGAGGCGAATGCTCCCAGCGTTTCCCTCGCCTATGGTTTCGACGACGGAGTGTACGCGGTCGCAACGATGAAAGACAGCACAATCGCATCGGTACTGCTCAACGGCTGAGCCTCAGTACCTCCTCACGGCCGTCGCTGGCACCGCGGACAGAAGTGCGACCCGCGATTCATAAAACTCTCGCGGACGATCGGCGCTCCGCAGCGCGGGCACGGCTCGCCTTGACGTCCGTACGCATTGAGCGAATGCGCGAAGTAGCCGGCCTGACCGTTGACGTTGACGTACTGCGCATCGAAGCTGGTCCCGCCCTCGGCGAGGGCCTTCGCGAGCACGAGGCGCACCTCGGCGAGCAGCCGGCGAACGGCCTGTGTCGACAGGCTGGCGGCGGGTGTCTCCGGGTGGATGCGCGCAGCCCACAGCGACTCGTCGGCGTAGATGTTGCCGATCCCGCTCACGACCCCCTGGTCGAGCAGCACGCGCTTGATCGCGCTCCCCCGTGTGGCCAGAGCCGCGCGGAAAGCTGGATCATCGAAACGAGGATCCAGCGGGTCACGGGCGATATGCGCGACCTGGGTGGGGATCCGCGATCCTGCGTCGTCGATCAGTGCGTCCACCGCCAGCGAGCCGAAGGTCCGCTGGTCGGCGAACACGATCGCGAGTTCGCCGTGGGTCGGATGCTCGATGCCGATGCGCACGCGCTCATGGCGTTCGGCGCCCGCATCGGGAGCACGAAGCAGCATCTGGCCGCTCATCCCGAGGTGCGCGATCAGCGCGGAGTCGCCGTCGTCGAGCGGGAGCCAGAGGAACTTGCCCCGGCGGGACGCTGCGGTGAAGGTGCGTCCTTCGAGCAGACCGACGAAATCAGCGGCACCCGCGACGTGCCGCGTGAGCGCGCGTTCATCGAACACGCTCACCGCGGTGATCAGGGATCCGACGGCAGCCGGGGCGAGGCCCGCACGGACGACCTCGACCTCAGGAAGCTCAGGCACGCTCGCTGAGGGTGCGCCAGGCGCTGAGGGCCGCAGCCATCTCGGCCGTCTTCTTGCTGCTGCCCGCGCCGGTCATGCTCACATCGCCCACGATGACGGTGGCGACGAACCGCCGGTCGTGATCAGGCCCACTCGCTTCCACCGAGTAGCGGGGAGGCGTCGCACCGACACGGGCGGCGAGCTCCTGCAGACTGGTCTTCGGATCCATCGCGGCGCCATAGCGCTCCGGATCGGCCAGCAGCGGCTTCGTCAGACGCAGCACGAGTTCTGTGGCGGCTTCGGGCCCGGCCGAGAGGTAGGTGGCCCCGATGACGGCTTCCATCGTGTCGGCGAGGATCGAGTCCTTGTCGCGACCGCCCGTCTGCTCCTCACCGCGCCCGAGCAGAAGATGACTGCCGAGATCGATCCCGCGGGCGACTTCGGCGAGGGCGACGGTCGACACGACGCTCGCGCGTCGCTTGGCCAGCTCGCCCTCATCGAGATCAGGGTGCGTGGTGAACAGCATGACGGTGACGGCCTGACCGAGCACCGAGTCCCCGAGGAACTCGAGACGCTCGTTGTGCGGGATGGCGCCGTGCTCGTACGCGTACGAGCGATGGGTGAGGGCCAACTCCAGAAGCTCCGCGTCGATATCGACGCGGAGCTTATCTGGGAGAGGCCTCATCCCCCCGGGGACCTCCGTCACCGTACGCGATTCAGACGTCGGCGACCTTGCGGCCCTTGTACTCCAGGAAGAGCTCCGTGCCCTGCGAGTCGGTGACGACCTTCGCCTGGTGGGGACGGCTGTAGACGACCTGGCCGTTCTCGATCGTCTTGACGAGCGCGACGGGCGCCGCCTTCCACTGCGCGCGGCGCGAGCGGGTGTTCGAACGGGATACCTTGCGCTTCGGGGGGTTACCAGCCATGACTAGCTCTCTTCTTTCTCGGCGGCACGAGATTCTTCCGTGCCGTCTTGGTCTGTGATGTTCTGGAGCGCACTCCACCGAGGATCGATGGGAGCGGCCTGCTCCGTTCCGGTGCTCACGGTCAGTCGTTCACCCGTTTTCGGGTCGAGACCCGGGCAATCCGGCTGACACACCGGCTGAAAAGGAAGTGCCAGTACGGCCGCATCCCTGACGAGAGTTTCAAGATCCACGTGGTCGTCTTGAACCTCGAAGTCAGTTTCTTCCTCACCAGGATACGCGAAAAGCTCCTGGAACTCGACTTCGACGGGCCGAGTGATGTCGATCAGGCATCTTCCGCACACGCCGGCGTATTCCGCATCAGCGGTTCCCGACACGAGGATGCCCTCGTGGACAGACTCCAAGCGCACATCGAGATCGAGTTCGGACCCGGCCTCGTACGACACGATCCCCTCACCCCACGCCTCGGAGAGAGCGACGGTGAACTCGTGTTCGCGCATCTCTCCCGGTCGCCGGACGATGTCGCGGGCAGGGAGCACAAAAGGGCCGTTCATTCGAGAGCGCACGCTTCCATGCTACCGGCCAGGGCTCACGGTCGCTCTGACCGCGCGTTCAGGGAAGGGCGTCAGAGCCCGCGGGACCCGGTGTCCAGGAACGCCGCGACCGCCGAGGGGACGAAGGGCGTCACATCGCCGCCGAGAGATGCGACCTGGCGCACGAGGGAGCTGGAGACCATGGCGTGCGAGGGGTCGGGCAGGAGGAACACGGTCTCGATGCCGGCGAGGTGTCGGTTCACGATCGCCATCGGAGACTCGTACGCGACGTCGATCTGGGAGCGGATGCCCTTCACCAGCACACCGGCGTTCACATCGCGGGCGTAATCGACCAGGAGACCCATGCTCCACGAACCGATGACGATGTTGCCCTGCATGCCGTCGTCGGCGATCGACTTCTCCAGCAGGGAGAGCCGCTGCGCGATCGGCAGCATGGCCTCTTTGCCCGGGTTGTGCACGACCAGCACGTGCAGCTCGTCATAGAGAGCGGCCGCGCGCCTGATCACATCGAGGTGACCCAGCGTAGGCGGATCGAAGGAACCCGGGACGACGGCGATCCGGCTGCTCATGGTTCCAGCCTAGGGCACGTCGGTTACGCGTCAGTTCTTCGCCAGCGCCGCGCGATCCTCATCGCTCACACGTCGTGCAATCGCCTCGCGAAGGCCCGGGTGATCGGCCAGGTCGGGGTCGGCGGAGAGGATACCCTCGGCCAGCTCACGCGCCCGGGCGATGAGGCCGGCATCTTTGACGACGCGGAGGAGCTTGAGGGAGGAGCGGACGCCCGCCTGCGCCGCCCCGAGCACATCACCCTCACCGCGCAGCTCCAGATCGACCTCGGCGAGGGCGAAGCCGTCGAGAGTCGCGGCGACGGCATCGACGCGGTCCCGCGCGAGCGACCCCGCCTCGGCCTCGGTCACGAGGAGGCAGAGCCCGGGGACGCCGCCTCGACCGACTCGCCCGCGCAACTGGTGCAGCTGCGAGACGCCGAACCGGTCGGCATCGAGGACGATCATCGTCGACGCATTGGGCACGTCGACGCCGACCTCGATCACCGTGGTGGCGAGGAGGAGGTCGATGTCGCCGCGGGCGAAAGACTGCATCACGGCGTCTTTCTCATCCGACGGCATACGACCGTGCAGCACGGCGCGCCGCAGCCCGCCGAGCGTCGGGTGGGTCGCGAGAGCCTCGTCGAGCTGGACGACGCCCCAGCGGGGCCCGGAGGCGCCCTCGGGCGCGAGCGCGGGCTGCTCCCCTGCTTCGGCCGTCTTCTTGGTCGTGTCGATCGCCGCGCACACCGCGAAGACCTGCCGCCCCTGGGCGATCTCCTCCGCGGCCCGCTCCCAGACGCGATTGAACCACCCGGGGTGCTCCGCGAGCGGAGCCACGAAGGACTCGATGCCGGCGCGGCCCGCCGGCATAGTGCGGATGACAGAGGTGTCGAGGTCGCCGAAGACCGTCATCGCGACCGTCCGCGGGATCGGCGTCGCCGTCAGCACGAGGGCGTGAGGACTCGAGCCCTTCGCCCGCAGAGCCTCGCGCTGCTCGACACCGAAGCGGTGCTGCTCGTCGACCACGACCAGACCGAGGTCGGCGAACGTCGTCTTCTCCCCCAGCAGGGCATGGGTCCCGACCACGATCAGCGCCTGCCCGGACGCGACCCGCAGGGCGGCCTTGCGGCGCTCGGCCGCGGGCATCTGACCAGTCAGCAGCGTCGGCATCAGCAACGGCGCGAGATCGGGACCGAGCATCTTGGCGATCGAGCGCAGATGCTGACCGGCCAAGACCTCCGTGGGGGCGATCAGCGCGGCCTGGCCGCCGCTCTCGGCCACCTGCAGCATCGCTCGCAGGGCCACCAGCGTCTTACCGGATCCGACTTCACCCTGAACAAGACGGTTCATCGGCCAGGCACCGATGAGGTCAGCGGCGATCTGCCGTCCCACCGTCTCCTGATCGGGAGTGAGCGTGTACGGGAGGCTCGCGTCGAAGCGTTCCAGCAGTCCGCCCGCGCTCGCAGGCCGCGACGTGGCGGAGAGCGCACGAATCGCGTCCCGCTGCTGGAGGAGCGCCGTCTGCAGGGTGAGCGCCTCATGCATGCGCAGGGTGCGCACGGCCGGGTCGATGTCGTTCCGGGTGCGGGGGCGGTGCACCAGTTCGAGAGCCTCGCGAGCGGTGAGCAGCTCTTCGCGTTCTCGGATCTCCGCGGTCAACGGGTCGGGGGCTTCCGAGAGGTCGTCGAGCACGCGACCGATGAGTCTGGCTATCTGCCAGGTCTGGATCGTCGAAGTCGCGGGATAGATCGGGATCGGCACGGCTGCGCGCGCGTCGGCACTGCGTCGAGCGGAATCCTCGTCGTCGAACAGCTCGTACTCCGGGTGCGCGAACTGCGTCACCCCGTTGAACTCCCCGACCTTGCCGGAGAACACACCGCGTCGTCCGACGGCGAGGTCTTTCGACCGCCACTCGGCTGCACCGGCGTTCTTGGCGAAGAAGGTCAGCGACATGCGTCCGATCCCGTCGCCGATCACGACATCGACCATGGCACCGGGGCGGTTGCGCATGCGACGGAAGCTCGAGGAGAGCACCTCGGCGACGATGGTCACCGTCTCTCCGAGGGGCAGGTCGCGGATCGGCGTGAGCTCGCCCGGGTCGGCGTAGCGGCGCGGATAGTGCGCGAGCAGGTCTCCGACGCTCTGCATGCCGAAGGCACGACCGAGCGTCTTGGCAGACGCCGCACCGAGCGCATCCTCCAGCGAGGAATCGAGCGTGAGCGACATGCTCCGAGTCTAGGGAACACGACGGACACAGCCGGCACGCAGGCTGTCGTATCGTGAACGGGTGACGAGGATCATCGCAGGCAGCGCCCGAGGCGCCCGACTCGAGGTGCCGGGCTCGGGCACACGCCCCACGAGTGATCGGGTGCGCGAGTCGCTGTTCGGCGCGCTGGAATCCCTGAGCGCGATCGAGGGCGCGAGAGTGCTCGACCTCTACGCCGGATCAGGCGCCCTCGGGCTCGAGGCGCTCAGCCGCGGAGCGGCGAGTGCCGAGTTCGTGGAACGCGCACGCCAGGCCGCGGCCATCGTCCGACGCAACGCCGCCGTCGTCGCCAAGGCGGGCGGTCTGCCGCCCGGTCGCGTCCACGAGAGCACCGCGCACGCGTTCCTGCAGCGCGCGACGGGACCTTTCGACCTCGTCTTCACCGATCCGCCCTACGATCTCGACGACACCGCCATGACCGCGGATCTCGTCGCGCTCGCTCCGCTGCTGTCGGCGGACGCCGTGGTGGTCGTCGAGCGGGCCCGCCGTTCCACGCCGCCCGACTTCGGAGCAGCGAATCTGGAGCAGTTCCGCGAGAAGAGCTACGGCGACACCACAGTGTGGTGGGCTGAACCTGCCCCGGAGGCGAAGGACTCCGAGCGGCTCGATCAGCCAGCGACCGAGTCCCAGTCCCGGTAGGGGTCCCACCCGGAGAGGTCGACAGGAAGGTCGTCGCAGAGCAGGTCTTCTTCTCCGCGAGCCCGAACCGAACCGATGACGCGGAATCCCGGCGGCAGCGTTCCCTCGGGGAACGTCGCGAGCAGCGCATGGTCCTCTCCCCCCGCCAGCGCGCGTTCCGGGTCGCCTCCGAGAAGAGAGCGGTCGAGGGCGATCGTGACGCCCGAAGCCGCGGCCATCCGTCGTGCGTCGAGAGCGAGCCCGTCGGAGACGTCCATCATCGCCGTGGCGCCCGCCGTGGCCGCGACCGCACCGAGGCCGATCGGCGGTGCGGGTCGAAGCTGTGCCGCCAGCGCCGCGCTCTCGCCCGAAGCGAGCTTCGCCGGATCCACCGGCACGGGGACATCTCCGTCTCGGAACCGCCCGAACAGCACCGCGAGACCGCGAGCGGCATGCCCGAGCTCCCCGGCCACCGCGACGACATCACCAGCTCGCGCACCGCTCCGCGTCACCGCGACACGCCCCTCCAGGTCGCCGAGCGCGGTCACGGCGACCGTCAGCACGTCGGACACCGTCAGATCGCCGCCGACCACAGCGCATCCGGGCGCGAGAGATGCACAGGCGTCGCGGAAGCCGTCGGCGAGGCGCTCGACGAACGACAGACGCAGCTCCCGCGGGACGGCCAGAGCGACGAGCAGCGCGGTCGGGCGGGCACCCATCGCCGCCACATCGGCGAGGTTCACCGCCGCAGCCTTCCAGCCGAGGTCGTACCCACTCGACCATGCGAGACGGAAGTCGGGACCGTGCACGAGCGTGTCTGTCGTCGCCACCACCGAGCCGGAGGGCGTGGCGATGACGGCCGCATCATCGCCCGGACCGATCAGCGTGTGCGACGCCGCGGGGGTCCGGGTCAGGATCGCCTGGAGAATACGCCCCTCGGACACATCTCCCAGGCGCGGATCGTCGGTATCGGGTCGGGAGGGCATGCTGTCAAAGGTAGCCTGGAAGCATGCCCCGTTCCCGTCGCCTCGCTGTCCTCGCAGGCGCGGTGTCCCTGGCCGCGATGCTCGCCGGCTGCTCGACCACCGTGCACCTCGAACCCGCCGCCGATGCGAACAACCCCGCATGCGCGAACGTCTCCGTGCTCCTGCCGGAGACCGTCGGCGGATTCGATCGGGTCTGGACCGACGCGCAGGCGACAGGTGCCTGGGGCGACCCCACCGTCGTGCTGCGCTGCGGTGTCGAGCCCCCCGCACCGTCTGCACTCGTGTGCACCACCCTCGGCGGCGTCGACTGGTTGGTCCTCGAGCAGGAAGAGGAGCGTCAGAGGCTGGTCACGTTCGGACGCGACCCCGCGGTCGAGGTGACCATCCGCCGCGGCGAGCAGATCGACTTCCAGGCGATCGTCGACAAGATCTCCGCGAGCATCCAGTCCGGGCTCCAGCCCGCGACCGGACAGTGCACGGACCGCGTCGAGTTCCCCGCGAGCTGATCGCCGCGGGGAACCGCGCGCTCAGCGGCGCAGACCGGCTTCGACGAGCTCGGTGATCAGATCGCCGTAGCTCAGGCCCGAGGCGACCCAGCACTTGGGGAACATCGAGATCGGGGTGAAGCCCGGCATCGTGTTGAGCTCGTTCACCACGAGCTCGCCCGACGGCGTCAGGAACATGTCGACGCGGGCCAGCCCACGGCCGTCGACGGCCTCGAACGCGCGGATACCCGCCTGCTGGATGGCCGCCAGCTCTGCGTCGGTCACCTCGGCCGGGCACACGACATCCACCCCGTCGCCGCCGAGGTACTTGCCCTCGAAGTCGTAGAAGCCCCGCGAGGTCAGCACGATCTCGCCGGGAAGAGATGCCCGGACCCCGTCGGCGCTCTCGAGCACTGCGACCTCGATCTCGCGACCGCTCACGCCGGTCTCGATCAGCACCTTGTCGTCTTCGGCGAAGGCCACGGCCAGGGCCGCGTCCAGTTCGTCGGCGGCTTCGACCTTGGACACCCCGACGCTCGAGCCCGCACGTGCGGGCTTCACGAACACCGGCAGGCCCAGCTCCGCGGCCCGCGCACGCACGACTGCGGCATCGCGATCCCAGTCCGTGCGGCGCACCGTCACCCAGGGAGCGACCGAGATGCCGGAGGCCTCGAGCGCGATCTTCATGAAGTGCTTGTCCATGCAGAGTGCGGAGTCGAGGACCCCACCGCCCGCGTAAGGGACCTCCAGCGTGTCGAAGAAGCCCTGGATGGTGCCGTCCTCGCCGTGCGGTCCATGCAGGATCGGCAGCACCACGTCGATCTCTCCCAGCCCCTCGACGGTGCCGTCCGTCTGCACGACGCGCAGCGTGCGGTCACCGCCCGGCTCCGGCCAGAGCACGCGGGTGCCGTTGTCGACCACTTCGGGGAGATGCGCCGCGTCAAGCGGGAACTTCGCGGGATCGTCGTCTTCGAGGACGAACGCGCCTTCACGGGTGATCCCGACCGGGATCACGGCGTAGCGGTCGCGGTCAATCGCGCCCAGCACTCCCCCCGCCGTTGCGGAACTGATCGAATGCTCGCTGGAGCGCCCGCCGAAGAGCACCACCACCGTCTGCTTGTCCATGGTTGGTCCTCTCACCCTGCGGGGTGTCGTCGTCCGTCGTCAGGTGCGGTGCGATGTCCCGCGGATTCATCTTGCCGTCGAGCACCATCTTCACCTGCTCGACGATGGGCATGTCGATCTCGGCCTCGCGCGCCAGCTGCAGGACGGGCGCAACGGAGGCCAATCCCTCGGCCGTCTGCTGCATCTGCTTCACGACGTCCTGGAAGCTGTAGCCCTGACCGAGCAGTCGCCCTGCGGTGTTGTTCCGGCTCAGCGGCGACTGACAGGTCGCGATCAGGTCGCCGAGTCCGGCAAGCCCCTGGAGCGTCTCGGGGTGCGCCCCGTTCGCCACCGCGAAGTCGGTCATCTCGACGAGACCGCGGGTGATGATCGACGCCTTGGTGTTCTCGCCGTAGCCGACGCCGTCGACGATGCCGATGGCCACCGCGATCAGGTTCTTCAGGACGCCGCCGAACTCCGTGCCGATCACATCGGTGTTCACGAAGGTGCGGAAGTAGCTGTTCCGAGCCGCGCGCGCGACGATCTCCGCCGTCTCCTGACTGCGCGAGGAGATCACGGCGGCGGTCGGCTGCTCGCGGGCGATCTCGAGAGCGAGGTTCGGCCCCGAGGCCACGGCGACGCGATCGGGGTCGCAGCGCAGCTCCTGCTGGATCACCTGGCTCATGCGAAGTCCGGTTCCGCGCTCGACGCCCTTCATGAGGCTGATGATCTTGGCATCGCTGTCGGCGAGCAGCGGCCGCAGCGCCTTCAGGTTCTCGCGCAGCGACTGGCTCGGCACCGACAGGTAGACCTGGTCCACGCCGTCCAGAGCGGTTGCGAGCTCGTGCGTCGCCGCCATCGTGCGCGGCAGATTGATGCCGGGCAGATAGCGGGAGTTGCGCTTGGCCTCGTTGATCTCCTGGGCCAGCTCCGGGCGCCGAGCCCACATCGTCACCTGAGCGCCACCGTCGGCGAGGATCTTGCCGAACGTGGTTCCCCAGCTGCCAGATCCTACGACCGCGGCCCGCGGCCCGGCCGCAGCGGTTCTCTTAGGAGTCAAGGCGTCCGGTCTCCTTCTGTCCGTGACTCGCGGGGTTCCAGCGCTCCGCGGGTGCCTTCTCGTCGCGCAGCTCTTCGAGGAGTGCGGTGATCGCGTTCATCAGACGGTTCGTCGCCTCGGTGAGCGCCGCAGGCTCTCCTGCCCGCTCGCGCAGATCGGAGACATCGACGGGGTCGCCGATGAGCACTCTGACCGGCTTGCGCAGCGGCCACAGGCTCAGGCCCTTCTGGTAGCGCCCCATGATCGCCTGGGTACCCCACTGCGCCATCGGGATCAGGGGGATGCCGTCGGCGAGGGCCAGACGCACCGCGCCGGACTTGCCGCGCATCGGCCACATATCGGGATCGCGCGTGAGCGTGCCCTCGGGGTAGACGATCACGCCCCGACCGTGCTCGACGAGCTCTTCGGACTGCTTCATCGTCTGCCGTGCCGACGACGCCGACGACGTGCGCGCGACCGGGATCATCCCGGTGCGATGCAGGAACCAGCCGAGCACCGGCACCTTGAACAGGCTCTCCTTCGCCATGAAGCGCGGCGCGCGACCGGACCGCCACACGGCGACGGCGACGATGAGCGGATCGAACTCCGAGTAGTGGTTCGGGGCGAGCACGTACGATCCCTCGCGCGGCAGCTTCTCCGCACCGCTCACGCGGATCTTCGCGATCAGCGAGACGGGAGGGATGATCAGCGCGGCGAGCGGCCAGAAGATGCTCGGCCGCTTCGTCTCCGATGACCGGGACGTCACCGCGGTCACCGGATGACGTCGAAGTCGGCGCCGAGCGCGTCGAGCTTGGCGAGGAACTTCTCGTAGCCGCGGCTGAGGATGTCGACACCGGACACCTTCGACTCGCCGGTGGCCGTCAGCGCCGCGATCACGTGGCTGTAGCCACCGCGCAGGTCGGGAACCACGATGTCGGCGCCGTGCAACGGCGTCGGACCGGTGATGACCGCAGCCTGCTCGAGGTCGCGACGCGGAACACGACGCGGACCGTCCTGGAGGCCTCGGGGGTGCACGACGATGTCGGCGCCCATCTTGACCAGCGCGTCGGTGAAGCCCATGCGGTTCTCGTACACGGTCTCGTGCACCACGGAACGGCCGTGCGCCTGAGTCAGGGCGACGACGAGAGGCTGCTGCCAGTCCGTCATGAAGCCGGGGTGCACGTCGGTCTCGATCACGACGGGCTTGATCTCGCCGTCGCGACGGAACATGATGCCGTCTTCCTGGATGTCGAACCAGCCGCCGGCCTTGCGGAAGATGTTGAGGAAGGTGAGCATCTCCTGCTGCTTCGCGCCGCCGACGAAGATCTCGCCATCGGTCGCGAGCGCGGCGGAGGCCCAGGACGCGGCCTCGTTGCGGTCGAAGATCGACCGGTGGTCGTAGCCGCGGAGCTTCTCGACGCCCTCGATCACGATGACGCGGTTCGGCTCGTAGGAGATGATCGCGCCCATCTTCTGCAGCACGGCGATCAGGTCCATGATCTCGGGCTCGATGGCGGCGTTGCGCAGCTCCGTGACGCCCTCGGCGCGCACGGCCGTGAGGAGCACCTGCTCGGTGGCGCCGACGCTGGGGTACGGGAGGTGGATGTTCGCCCCGTGCAGGCGGCTTCCCCCCGTGGAGAGGCGGATGCCGCTGGGGAGCTTCTCGACGATCGCACCGAACTTGCGCAGAGCGTCCAGGTGGAAGTCGATGGGGCGGTCACCGATGCGGCATCCACCGAGGTCGGGGATGAACGCCTGACCGAGACGGTGCAGCAGCGGGCCGCAGAAGAGGATCGGAATGCGCGAGGCACCGGCGTGAGCGTCGATCTGCTCGAAGTGCGCGGATTCCACGTCGCTCGGGTCGAACACCAGCGAACCGGGCTCATCGCCTTCGGACACACGCACACCGTGCACCTCGAGCAGCGAGCGCACGACGGCGACATCGCTGATCGCCGGTACGTCGCGCAGGGTGCTCACGGTCTCGCCGAGGAGCGAGGCGACCATGGCCTTCGTCGCCAGGTTCTTCGCCCCCTTGACGTCGACCCGACCGCGAAGCGGGCGTCCGCCTCGAATGGCGAGGACGTCTCCGGTGAGTGCAGGGACTCCGTCCGGAAGAGCGTCGCGCACAGGTGTCGTCATTCGGAGCCTCACTTCATTTACGGATTTCGGGGGCGGGTTGCCCCTGGCTCCCCCGCCCCCACCGTCTACTGAACGGGAAGGGTTCGGGGCCGCCACGACTCGCGACGGGCCTCGAACTGCGCGATCTTGTCTTCGTTGCGCAGCGTGAGCCCGATGTCATCGAGCCCTTCGAGGAGCCGCCATCTAGTGTAATCGTCGATCCCGATCTCGGCCTGGACGTCACCGATCGAGGCGGTGCGCGCCTCGAGGTCGACGGTCATCTGGACCCCGGGATTCCGGTCGATCTCGGCCCAGAACCGCTCGAGATCCTCTTCCGAGATCGTCGCGGCGAGCAGCCCCTGCTTGCCCGAATTGCCCCGGAAGATGTCGGCGAAGCGCGGGCTCAGCACGACTTTGAAGCCGAAGTCACGCAACGCCCACACCGCGTGTTCGCGGCTCGAACCGGTGCCGAAATCGGAGCCGGCCAGGAGCACGGAGGCCCCGTGGAACGCTGTCTGGTTGAGCACGAAATCGGGATCCTGGCGCCATGCATGGAACAGCGCGTCCTCGAATCCGGTCTTGGTGACGCGCTTGAGGAACACCGCAGGGATGATCTGATCGGTGTCGACGTTCGAACGCTTCAGCGGAGCGGCGATACCGGTGTGAGTGGTGAACTTCTCCATGATTCAGAACCCTTCCGTCAGGTCGCTCGGGCTGGACAGGGTGCCGCGGATCGCGGTCGCTGCGGCGACCAGAGGTGAGACGAGATGCGTGCGCCCTCCCTTGCCCTGGCGTCCTTCGAAGTTGCGGTTGGAGGTGGAGGCGCAGCGTTCGCCCGGAGACAGCTGATCCGGGTTCATGCCCAGGCACATCGAGCATCCGGCGAAACGCCATTCCGCCCCGAAGTCCTTGATCACCTTGTCCAGGCCCTCCGCCTCGGCTTCCAGCCGCACCCTGGCCGATCCCGGCACGACCATGACGCGCACGCCGTCGGCCTTCTTCTTGCCCTCGATGATCGACGCGAACGCCCGGAGGTCCTCGATGCGGCTGTTGGTGCACGACCCCATGAAGACCGCGTCCACCGGCACCTCCTTGAGCGGTGTCCCCGGCTTCAGGTCCATGTACTCCAGCGCCCGCTCCGCGGCTGCGCGCTCATTCGGGTCGTCGATCTCGGCGGGGTCGGGCACGGCGGCCGAGAGGGAGCTGCCCTGACCGGGGTTGGTCCCCCACGTCACGAACGGCTCGAGCTGATCGGCATCGATGAACACCTCGGCGTCGAAGGTCGCGCCCTCATCGGTCGGCAACGTGCGCCAGTAGGCGACGGCGTCTTCCCAGTCCTGCCCCTTCGGCGCGTGCGGGCGACCCTCGAGGTAGGCGAACGTCGTCTCGTCGGGGGCGACCATGCCCGCGCGGGCCCCTGCCTCGATCGACATGTTGCAGATCGTCATGCGGCCCTCCATGGAGAGCGCGCGGATGGCGCTGCCGCGGAACTCGAGCACGTAGCCCTGTCCCCCGCCGGTACCGATCTTCGCGATCACCGCGAGGATGATGTCCTTCGCCGTCACACCGGGGCGCAACGTGCCCTCGACGTTGATCGCCATGGTCTTGAAAGGCTTCAGCGGCAGGGTCTGCGTGGCCATGACATGCTCGACCTCGCTGGTGCCGATACCGAACGCCATCGCGCCGAACGCGCCGTGGGTCGAGGTGTGCGAGTCGCCGCAGACCACGGTGATGCCGGGCATGGTCAGCCCGAGCTGGGGCCCGACCACGTGCACGATGCCCTGTTCCGCATCGCCGAGCGAGTGCAGACGCACTCCGAACTCGGCGGCATTGCGGCGCAGCGTCTCGATCTGCGTACGGCTGGTCAGGTCGGCGATCGGCTTGTCGATGTCCCACGTCGGAGTGTTGTGGTCCTCCGTCGCGATCGTGAGGTCGAGGCGACGAAGCGGCCGCCCTTCGCTGCGGAGGCCATCGAAGGCCTGCGGGCTGGTGACCTCGTGCACGAGGTGCAGGTCGATGTAGATGAGGTCCGGCTCGCCGTTCTCGCCCTTGACGACGAGGTGGTCGTCCCAGACCTTCTCGGCGAGAGTCCTGCGGCGTGCGGAATCGGCACCGTTTGCGGGGGTGGTCATTGCGTGTCTCCTGTGGCTGGCGGTTCGGCCCACGATGGACTCCGCGACGAGGAGGGGCTCAGATCGAGGTCTCGTCGCGGCGCCTAAGAAGAAGGAGCACGGTCCGCATGACGTCAGATTACCACCGCTGAGACGTGCTCCGACCCGTCATGACACTCTGTTGAGCACCCGAACGACCGAGAGGCACCGCATGACCGTCGACACCGCCCGCTTCGCCACCCGCGCGGTCCACGCGGCGAGAAGCCGGGAGACGGCCAGCTCCCGCGCGACGCCCATCTACCTGACGGCGGGCTTCGAGTTCGACGACTTCGATCACGCGGCCGACCACTTCAGCACCGGCACCGGCTTCGGCTACACCCGCACAGGGAACCCCACGGTGCGCGCCGTGGAGCGCCAGCTCGCAGCCCTGGAGTCCGGCGCCGACGCCGTGCTCGTGGCCAGCGGCCAGGCAGCAGTGGCGACGGCCCTTCTTACCGTCGCCGGCGCGGGCGATCACATCGTGTCGTCCACCCACATCTACGAAGGCACCAGGGGCCTGTTCCTGGACAACCTCGCTCGACTCGACATCGAGACCACGTTCGTCGACGACATCGCCGATGCGGATGCCTGGAGGGCGGCGATCCGCCCGAACACCCGCGCGCTGTTCGCCGAGTCGCTCGCCAACGCCCGCAACGATGTGCTCGACGTCCGCGCCATCAGCGACGTCGGCGATGAGCACGCGATCCCACTGATCGTCGACAACACGCTGGCGACGCCGGCACTGCTGCGCCCTCTCGAGCACGGCGCGGCGATCGCGGTCCATTCCGCGTCGAAGTTCCTGGCCGGGCACGGCTCCGTGCTCGGCGGCGTCATCATCGATGACGGGCGCTTCGACGCCGCTCTCGCTGGCCACAACGCGCCCCATCTCGTCCTCCCCGGCCGGGGGGATGCACCCAGCGTCTTCGCCCGCCACGGGGGCCGCGCCCGCATCGCCTACGCCCGCGAATCCGTCGCCCCGCGATTCGGCGCATCGCCGTCCCCTCTCAACGCCTTCCTGATCGGACAGGGCGTCGAGACGCTCGGCCTGCGGGTCGAGCGACAGTCTCGCAACGCCCTGCAGATCGCCCAGTGGCTGGAACGGCACGAGGAGGTCGAGAGCGTCGACTACGTCGGGCTCCCCTCGCACCCCGACCACGAGGTCGGCAAACGCTACCTCGAGGGCGGGTCCGGATCGATCTTCACCTTCACTCTGCGGGGCGGGCTCCCTGCGGCACGCCGATTCGTGGAGCATGTGCGGGTCTTCACCCACATGACCCACATCGGAGATGTGCGCTCTCTGGTGCTGCACCCCGGGACCACCAGTCATGCCCAGCGCACCGAGGAGGAGCGCGAGGCTCTCGGCGTGCGGCCGGGCACCCTGCGGCTGTCGATCGGCATCGAGGACGTCGACGATCTGATCACGGATCTGTCCCGTGTGCTCCAGAACGTACGGGAGACGGTGGCATGAGCCGCCCTCAGCACTTCGGCTGGTTCCTCGCCCGCGGCTTCGGACCGCAGGGCTGGGGCTATCCGTCCCTCGAATGGGACTACGACTGGACGCGCCCCGAGATCTATCAGGACGCCGCGCGCACCCTGGAGCAGGCCGGCTTCGATCTGGTCATCATCGAGGACGCGCCCTCCCTGGGATCGCCTTCGACGATCGATCTGCGCGTCCGGCACGCGTTCGGCGGCCCGAAGCACGACCCGCTCCTGCTGGCTCCCTATCTGTTCCAGGCGACCAGGCACCTGGGCGTGGTGCCGACGGTGAATCCCGCGGCGTACCTCCCCTACACGGCCGCCCGGCAGTTCGCGACGCTACAGCACCTCAGCGGCCATCGTCTGGGTCTCAACGTGGTCACCGACACCGGCAGCGCACGACACTTCTCCGCGGCCCCGCAGCTCGGGCACGACGAGGCCTACGACCGCGCCGAGGAATGGCTCGACGGCATCCGCGCCCTCTGGCGCAGCTGGGACGACGGCGCTCTCCTCGCTGATCGGGAGACGGATGTCTACGCCGACGGCACCCGCCTGCGTGCGGTCGAGCATCGCGGTGAGCACTTCGCCTTCGACGGCCCGCTCAACGCCGTGCCGTTCACCGACGGGGACCCCGCGATCGTCTCACCCGGCGGCTCGGGCCGAGGGCTCGGCTTCGCCGGCGCGAACTCCGACGTCCAACTGGCTCTGGCGCCGCTGAACGAGAAGTCCGTGCGGGACTACCGCGCCAAAGTGCACGACGCGGCGATCGAGAGAGGACGACGTCCGGAGGACATCAAGATCCTCTTCGCCATCCAGCCCGTGATCACCCCGTCGGTGGAGGAGGCCGACCGCATCGTGGCCGCGTCCGCACACCCCGACGATGCCGCGCTCGTGCAGATCGCCCGCAAGCAGTCGAGCGACCTCGAGACCGATCTCACGTCGCTCGACCTCGACCGTCCGCTCGACCTCTCTGTCTTCGGTGCGCACGTCTCCCGCGGCAGCATCCAGCGTCTGATCGGCGACCGGGGCCAGGAGGCGCCGCTGCGCGCACACCTCAGCGCGCTCGCCCGTGCGGGTCGGATCTCGGACCGCACCGGCTTCGTCGGAACGGCCGAGGAGTTCGCCGACCTGATCGAAGAGCTCGGCGAATGGGGCAACGACGGCGTGCTGCTGTGGGGGGACTTCCATCCGGTCACCCTGCACCGCACTCTCGACGAGCTCGTGCCTGTGCTCCGCCGTCGAGGCATCCTTCGTCGTGAATACGCGGACGGCGGCCTGCAGGCGAACCTGCGCGCGTTCTGAGCGGCGGTCAGGCCGAACGTCACCAGCCCATGGAGCCGGGAACGCCCTTGAAGGGACCGACGACCCAAGACGTGACCCACCCGCCGTAGAACCCGCCCGGTTGCGGGACCGCGACATCGTCCCCGACGGTGCACTCGTCCATCGGCGCCGCGTACACGGCGACCCGGTCGGTCAGCGCCTCGAAGCCGGGCGACGGGTGCGGATAGTTCCAGGCCGCTCCAGGGCGAAGGGTGTCTCCACCGCGCACATCGAAGTAGCGGGCGGTGCCCTTGAACTCGCAGAACGAGGCACCGGGGGCCTCCACCAGCGCACCGGGGATGAAGTCGGCGATCGGAAGGTAGTAGACGGGAGGGTGGCTGGTCTCCAGCACGCGCACGGCATCGCGTGTGTCGGCGATCAGGTCACCGCCGAGGCGGATCGTGATGCGTTCGGCGACCGGTTCAACGCGCGGCGGCCTCGGATAGTCCCAGACGGATTCCTGTCCGGCGGACGGGGTGAGGGGGCGAGGTCTGCGCATCTGTTCACTTTACGTCTCTCGGTGTTGACTGGTGCCATGACCGCCATCCCGATGTTCCCGCTCGGCTCGGTGCACTTCCCGCACACCCCGCTTCCGCTTCGCGTGTTCGAGCCGCGGTACCTCACGATGATCGGGCGGCTCCTGGATGAGGAGGACCCGCGGTTCGGTGTCGTGCTCATCGAACGCGGCCATGAGGTCGGCGGTGGCGATCGGCGCAGTCGCATCGGGACGATGGCGCGGCTGGTCAGCGTCTCCGCGGGTGCCGACGCTCTGCTGGCCGTCGCCGTCGGCACCGATCGCTTCACGGTCGATGAGTGGCTGGATGACGACCCCTATCCCCGCGCCGAGGTCACGCCACTGCCCGAGCTCGACTGGAGCGACGAGCTCACCCCGCTGCGCACGCAAGCGGAGGCGATCGTGCGACGGACACTCGCCCGCGCGCCCGAGGCGCAGTGGGATGCCGACACCGAGCTCTCGGACGATCCGATCGCCGCCGCGTGGCAGCTCGCCGCGATCGCTCCCCTCGGCGACTACGACAGATACGCGCTGCTGCAGTCCGCCACGGTGGGGGCGTTGCTTCGTCAGATCATCGACCTCACGCTCGACGCCGAGCTTCTGTGGTCAGACGGGTGAGGTGGCGCTGGCGCATCGCCAGGAAGAGCGGGAAGGTGAAGGCGAACGCCGTCACTCCGGACAGCACGACATAGAGCCAGCCCCTCCGCATCCCGATCCGTCGCGCCTCGACGATGATGAACACGCTCCCCGCGATCGCCACGATCAGGAGATCGACCGTGATCGACGACACCGCCGGACCGCTGCCGACGAGATCGCCGACGAAGTCCACCATCTGCGTGATGGCCAGCACGTTGAACGTCCAGGTGCCGATGAGACCGACCACCGCCAGCACGAGATAGACGAGGGCGAGGGGTGTCCAGTGGCGGGTCATGCCGCCATGATCTCACTCCACGGTCGTCGTGGACCTCGCCGCGCGCTTCTCGCGGGACGAGGCGATCAGGCTGGCGACGGTCGCGATGGTCATCGAGGCGAGGATCACGCCGAGGGAGACCATGTTGCTGATGTCGGGCACCCACTCGACGTGCTCGCCGCCGTTGATGAACGGCAGCTCGTTGACGTGCAGAGCGTGCAGGATCAGCTTGACGCCGATGAAACCGAGGATGACGGCGATGCCGTAGTGCAGGTAGCGCAGACGGTCGAGCAGGTCACCGAGCAGGAAGTAGAGCTGGCGCAGCCCCATCAGCGCGAAGATGTTGGCCGAGAAGACGAGGAAGCCGTTGGTGGTGATCTCGAAGATCGCGGGGATCGAGTCGATCGCGAAGATCAGGTCGGTGACACCGATGGTGATGAAGACGATCACCATGGGCGTCCACATGCGCTTGCCGTCGACCGTGGTGCGGATCTTGGACCCGTCGTACGTCTCGCTGATGTCGACGCGGCGACGCAGCAGGCGGACGATGAAGTTCTCGCGCTGCACCTCGCCCTCGTGATCGCCGTCCGGCATGGCCTGACGGATCGCCGTCCAGATGAGGAAGGCGCCGAAGATGTAGAAGATCGGCGAGAAGTTCTCGACGATCGCGACACCGGCGAGGATGAACAGGCCGCGCAGGATGAGCGCGATGATGATGCCGACCATGAGCACCTGCTGCTGCAGCCGCCGCGGCACGGCGAACTGGGCCATGATCAGGACGAAGACGAACAGGTTGTCGATGGAGAGGCTGTATTCCAACGCCCATCCGGTGATGAAGTCACCCGCGTTCTGCCAACCTCCGACATTGCCGAGGAGCACCGCGAACAGCAGCGCGAGCCCGACGTAGAAGACCACCCAGAGAGTGGACTCCTTCGTCGACGGGATGTGCGGCCGCAGCCGGATGAGGAGCAGGTCGCCGATCAGGATGATCGTGAGGACGACCATCGAGGTGATCTCGAACCAGACGGGGATTTCCAAGGGCGCACTGCACCTTTCGCGGAGGGGTCGGGAATGAGTCGAAAGTCTCTCCCCCGCACACATGTGCGGCGCGCGCCCGGAGCAGCGATGACGGTGCTCGTGATGACGTTACGCGCGGATTCGGGATACTCCCTCTCGCCCGGGCAATGCTACCGGAGCCGTGGCATCAGTGGGAACGGATGTCGTCGGAAACTCCCTGCGGCCCGCACGCAATCCCCTGCACCGGATCTGAGACGATGGGGCATCGATCGACACTCTCCTCGTGAGAGACACCGAACGGAACCAGGATGCCCCTGCAGACAACTGATCAGAGATGGGCGGCGCAGGCCGCGGCCGGCGACGAGAACGCCTTTCGCGAGCTGTACCGCGCACACGTGCGTCCCGTGTACTGGATCGCGCAGGGCATCCTCGCCTCGCCGTCCGACGCTGAGGATGTGACCCAGGAGACGTTCGTCGTCGCCTGGCGGAAGATCCCCGACCTCGAGCTCCAGGGCGAGTCGATCCTGCCGTGGCTGGCCACGATCTGCCGATTCCAGGCAGCAAACCGGCTCCGTCAGCGTCGGCGCGATCAGGCGCACACCGCCGAGGCCGTGGACGAGACCCTGCTGCCGGACACGGTGAGCGTCGAGGAGCAGGTCATCACGGCCGAGCTGGCGGCGCGGATAGCCCGAGAAGTGGGCACGTTGAGCGAACTCGATCGTGAGATCTTCCGTCTGTGCGCGTCTGAGGGCTATGCCTATCAGGCGGCTGCGGAAAAGCTCGGGGTGACCCACGCCGTCGTCAGGAACCGTCTCTCTCGAGTGCGCACGCAGTTGCGTGGCGCCGTGACGGAAGTGAGAGACGCATGAACGACAAGACCAGCGGCAGCGACCTGCCCGCCCTCTCGGACGAGGCGATCGCCCGTATCGAAGACGCCGTCTTCGCCGAGATCGCCTCCGAGCGCGCGCCGGCGCGCCCGGCCGAGGCCAAGTCCCGTGCTCGTCGGCGGCGGTGGCTCACCGGCGGCGGCATCGCCGCGGCCTTCGTGGTCGGCGTGCTCGTGACGCCCCCCATCCTCGGCGCCGTAGGCGGGGGAACCTCCGTGACGTCCGAAGGCATCGGCTTCTCCAGCGGCACGGTCGCCGACTCCGCGCCCTCATCGCCCGAGCGGCTCACGGGTGTGGCTCCCGAGTCGCTGTCGGACGGTGGCGCCGTGAGCTCCGATGCGAACGCGGCGACGCTCCCCGGTGCCGCTGACGCGGAGAGCGGGCGCGAGATCATCGCCACCGCGCAGGCGACCGTTCAGGTGAAGAGCATCCCCGAGGCGGCGACGGCGATCGCGGCCCTCGCCGAGGAGCACGGCGGCTACGTCGAGAGCACGGAGATCGGGAAGTCGGTCCCGCTCGACGGCCGCACCGATCCCGCCACCGACACCGCCGATTCGGCGTACGGCTGGGTCGGCATCAGGGTGCCGTCGGCGGATCTTCCCGACGTGATCGCCGCTCTCGCCGACACCGGAGAGGTGCTCGCGTCGTCGACGTCGAAGCAGGACGTGACGTCTGCCGCGATCGATCTGCGCGCCCGCGTCGATTCCACGAAGGCATCGGTCGAGCGGCTCACGCAGCTCATGGCGCAATCGGGAAGCGTGTCCGAGCTGATCGAGGCCGAGGTCGCACTGACCGACCGCCAGGCCCAGCTCGAATCCTACGAACAGCAGCTCGCCGCTCTCGACGACCAGGTCGCGATGTCCTCCCTGCAGGTGCAGCTGACGAAGGCGAGCGCACCGACGACCGCTGACCCGGCCGGCTTCGGCGACGGCCTGCTGGCCGGCTGGAACGGTCTCGTGGTGTCGCTGAACGCACTGGTCATCGCCCTCGGCTTCATCCTCCCGTGGCTCGCACTCGCCGCGGTGGTCGTGCTCCTCGTCTGGCTCCTGCGCCGGACGCGTCGCAACCGCCGTGACGCCGCGGGATCCTCAAGCGGGACATCCGTCGAAGAGAACTGACGCCGCCCCGTAGGAGAAGGCTCGCCCGGGTGCTTCCGGGCGAGCCTTCTCGTTGATATTCCGAGGTATACAAGAAGTCTTGTGCGTCTACCACCGCGGGATTAGCGTCTTCTCCCGTGGAAGACATCTCCGTGATCACCGCCGTGCATCACCCGCTGCGCCGCCGCATCTACGACTATCTGCTCCTGTACGGAACCGCACAGGTCACCGCGATCGCCCGCGCACTCGACAACCAGGTCGGCAGCATCAGCCATCATCTGCGGATGCTGGAGCGCGCAGGCGTCGTCGAACGCGCACCGGATCCCGCCGGTGACAAGCGCACCAGCTGGTGGAAGGTGGCTCGACGCGGGTTGACCTGGTCGACCGACGACTACGCGGACTCCCCCGCCGATGCCCTGCTCGCGCGCGAAGCCCAGCGGCAGGGCATCCGGATGCAGATAGCCCGGCTGCAGCGCTGGCACCGCAGTCGCCGAGACCCCGCGTACGCGGGATACGACGGCTCGAACACGGAGACGACCGCATGGGCGTCGCCCGACGAGCTGCGCGACCTCTCCGCGCGGATCCTCGGGACGATCCGCGAGTGGCAGGAGGGCATCGACCTCGACGACGGTCAGGAGCGCGTCCCCGTCTTCGTCTTCGCGCACGCCTTCCCCACGGAGCCGTGATGGCGACGGTCAGCGATCCCGTCGAGGTGACCGCGCCTCCTGCGTTCCGCCGGGACCACCTCGCGCATGCATGGATCGGTGTGAAGGCGCTCTCCGATGCTGGTGACGCCGTGTGGACGATCGCCCTCGCCTGGACAGCCGTGCAGATCGCCTCCCCCGCGGTCGCCGGGCTGATCGTCGCCGCAGGAACACTGCCCCGCGCGGTGATCCTCCTGTTCGGAGGGGTGATCGCCGACCGTGCGGACGCCCGCCGCATCATGCTCGCGTTCAACGTGCTCCGGGTCGGCGTCCTGGTCGCAGTGGCCGTGTGGGTGCTCACGACACCGCCCTCGGTCGCGGTCCTCCTCCTCGCCGCCATCGCGTTCGGGGTGTGCGATGCGTTGTACGAGCCGTCAGCCGGGACGATCGCGCGCCAGCTGGTCAGAGCCGTCGATCTTCCGTCCTACGGAGCTGCGGCCCAGACGGCCTCACGCCTGGGGACCATGGGAGGTGCAGCGATAGGCGGGTTCGTCGTGGCGCACGCAGGCCTTGCCGCAAGCGCGTCGGTGAACGCCCTGACCTTCACCGTGGTGGTCGCCTTCATCGCGATCTGGCTGCGCCCGCGCTTCCGCCTCGCCCGCGCGGAGAAGGAGTCCGCGCTGCGCGGCATCGCCCGCGGGTTCACCCATCTCTCCGTGAACCCCACGACCCGCACGCTCGTGATCGCACTGTCGGGGTTGAATCTGGCGGTCGGCCCGGCGATCGGGCTCGGACTCGCCCTCCGTGCTCACGACGAGGGGTGGGGCGCTCAGGCGGTCGGGCTCTTCGAAGCGCTCCTCGGTCTCGGCGCGGCGCTGGGGGCCGTCTCGGTGGCGAAGTGGCGGCCACGTCACGAGGCGCGCGCCGGGTTCTGGGCGCTGGTCGTGCAAGGGGCAGGCATCGTGGCGCTCGGGTTCGGGCCGGCCTGGACCGTCGCTGCAGCCGCGTTCGTGATCGGTGCGACCGCGGGATACGCCTCGGTGCTGCTCAGCGCCACCTTCTCGGCGACCGTCGACACGGCCTACCTCGGCCGGATGGGCGCGCTCACGCGCCTCGGCGACGACTGTCTGATGCCGCTCGCGATGGCCGGCTTCGGCGCTCTCGCATCGGCAACGACCGTCGGGGTGCCGTTCGCACTCTTCGGGGGCGCGATGATGGCCCTGATGATCCTGCCGTTGAGGAACCGGACGTTCCGCACCCTGTCCTTGAATCCCCGGCACTGAGGGGGGGAAACAAGAAAGCCTCCGGCGAACCGGAGGCTTTCTCTGTTGTGTGACCCCAGCGGGATTCGAACCCGCGTTACCGCCGTGAGAGGGCAGCGTACTAGGCCGCTATACGATGGGGCCGTCTGGCGGAACGTTTCCGTCCCGCGACAACCGTTCAAGTATGCCACGGCGATTCTCACTGCGCCAAATCGACGCCACCCTCTCCCGAATCCCGGGCGTGGCGCACCGAATCCGACGCCGAATACGTTTGCCGTGGGCGAGCGGAAGGAGTTGACTCTTCCCATGCGCGTCACCAAGTTCGAACATGCCGCCCTCCGTCTCGATGCGAACGAGAAGACCCTTCTGATCGACCCCGGGTCGTTCACGACGCCCCTGAACGACCTCGCCGATCTGGTCGGGATCGTGATCACCCATGAGCACCCGGACCACTGGACGGCCGACCACTTCGACAGACTCCTCCGCGCGGCACCCGGCACGCCGATCTTCGCCCCCGCCGGGGTCGCCCGCGCCGCAGAGGGATACGACATCACCGTCGTCTCTCCCGGCGACACCGTCGACGTCGGCGGATTCACCCTGCGATTCTTCGGGGGTACCCACGAAGTCATCCACTCCTCCCTCCCGACCGTCGAGAACGTGGGCGTGCTCGTGAACGACGAGCTCTACTTCCCCGGCGACTCCTACGCGGTCCCCGAGGGCGTCGCGGTCGGCACTCTCGCCGCACCGCTCGGCGCTCCCTGGCTGAAGATCGGCGAAGCGATGGACTTCGTGCTCGCGGTCGCCCCTCGTCGCTCCTTCGGGACCCACGACATGACGCTGTCGGTGATCGGGAAGAACATGCACAGGCAGCGGCTGCAGTGGGCCACGGAACAGGGCGGCGGCGAGTTCTTCGTGCTGGAGCCCGGCGACTCCCTCGATCTCTGAGCATGGCGGACTCCCCCGGCGCGGAGGTAGCACTCGATGAGCGCGACGTCCGCGAACTCGTCCGCACCGTCGCCCCGGAGCTGGCGGCACTTCCGTTGACGCGGTCTGCCGAGGGATGGGACAACGTCACCTGGCGTCTCGGGGCGGATCTCGCGGTGCGCATCCCCCGCCGACTCCAGGCGGCGCCGCTGATCCGGCACGAGCAGCGTGCGCTCCCCTTGATCGCGATGCACCTGGCCGCGGCGAACGTCCGCACGCCCCTACCGGTGTTCGCAGGTTCACCGACCCCGCACTTCCCCTGGCCCTGGTCGATCGTGCCGTGGTTGCCCGGCGGCCAGGCTCTCGGTCGCCCCCGTCGGGACAACACCGTCTGGGCCGCTCAACTCGCTGCCGTCCTGCTCACCCTCCACCGGGATGCACCTGCAGACGCACCCCGGAACCCGGTCCGCGGGGTGCCGCTGGCGGTGCGGGACGACAGCATCCTCTCCCGCCTCGCAGACCTTCCCGCGACGATCGCCGAAAATCTCGCCGATATCTGGCAGACCGGGCTCGACGCCGCCCCCGCGACCGAGTCCGTCTGGATCCACGGCGACCTGCACCCCGGGAACATCCTCGTCGACGGTGATCGGCTGTCGGCTCTTATCGACTTCGGCGACGTCACAGCCGGCGACCCGGCCTACGACCTCGCCGCAGGATGGCTCGCCTTCGACGCGGAAGGCCGACATGTGTTCCGCCGAGCCACGGGACGCCGATACGACGAGGAGACCTGGGTGCGGGCACGCGCCTGGGCGGCCGCGATCGCGATCATCCTCTGCCATTCGAGCGATGACCGACCCGATCTGCGCGCGCTCGGTTACGAGACATCCGCTCAGCTGCGGACGGCCCCGACGACCTGACGCCGCGCGCCTGTGAGCACTCCGGTCACCCGCGACCACACCCGTCGGGCGCGATCGTCGAGAAGCCGGCGACCGTCGTACCGGACAGAGCACACAGGTTCAGGCCTGCGCGGCCCTGACCCTCAGCTCACGCGCGAGGTGATCACGCTGCTCGATCACGAGCCGCCGGAGAGCGGCCGGCGCCTCCGCGTTCGCGGCCAGCCATGCATCGACCGGTTCCAACGAATCGCCGGCCGGGAACAGCCCGACCACCAGCCGTCGCGCGATCTCGATGCTGCGCGCGCCCCAGACCTGCCCGATCCGCGCGAAGTACTCGTCATCGAAGCCGGAGACGAGATCACGGCGCCCGCCGGCGCGGAAACCCCCGATCTCGGCATCGAGGTGATCATTGCTGAGCGCGAGGTCGTTCCAAGCGGAGTCCCATGCCTCGCGGCGCACGGTGGCATCCGGTCGCGACGACCGCGCCCGCCGTGCGGCTGTACGTCCGTCGCCCGTGTCGTCCCGCTGCTGCTCTGCCGCCACATCCGCAAGATCGGCGTGCCCGGTGGTGACCAGCGCCGTGAGGAGCTGCCAGCGCAGATCGGGATCGATGACGAGGCCTTCGGGTGCCTGCCCGTCCAGCAGTGCCCGCACCTGTTCCTGATGCCCGTCGTCGAAGGCGGATGCCGTCGCGAACGCCCGGGCCCAGGAGAGCTGCGCGTCGCTCCCGGCGTCCGCAGCCTCCAGCGTGGTCCACACGGTCTCGACCCAGCGCCGCTGCTCCTGGTCGCGGCTCGCCTCCGCGACGAAGTGGCGGATCGTGTAGCTGGCGTTCGCGAGGACGCCCGTCAACAGCCCGATGTTGGACTCCGCGGGCGCATGGGTGCGCACGATCTCGAGGTACCGCGCCGCCGCGAGCTCGCCGTCGCGGGTGGCGTTCCACAGCGACGACCAGACGAGGGCGCGCGCCAGCGGGTCGTCGATCGCAGAGAGGGACTCCTCGACCGTCGCGAGCGAACGCGCATCGAGACGAGCCTTCACATAGGTGAGGTCGTCGTCGTTGAGCAGCACCAGATCGGCATCGGGCAGGTCGATCTCGGTCCGTTCGCCGACCACGTCGAGCTCACGCTGCTCGCGCCGCACGACCCGGCCGTCGACACGCTCGTACAGCCCGATGCGCAGTCGATGCGGGCGAGGGTCGGTCTGCACGAGGATGCTCCGCCCGTCCGCCTCGGTCTCGGTCTCGGTCCACAGCGTGGACATGCCCGAGGTCTGCAGCCAGGCCGCCGACCAATCGCTCATGTCCCGCCCCGAGACGGCGCTCAACTGCACCAGGAAGTCGTCGAGCGTCGTGTTCCCGAACGCGTTGGCGGCGAAGTAGAGACGGGCGCCCTCGAAGAACGCCTCATCCCCGACGAAGGCGACCAGCTGCTTGAGCACGGCGGCACCCTTGGCGTAGGTGATCCCATCGAAGTTCAGCTTCGCGGCCTCGAGATCGGTGATGTCCGCCACGATGGGGTGCGTCGTCGGCAGCTGGTCCTGCTGGTACGCCCACGCCTTGCGGCTGGCGGCGAAGGTGACCCACGCATCGTGATAGCGCGTGGCGACTGCCGACGCATGGGCGCCCATGTAGTCGGCGAAAGATTCCTTGAGCCACAGGTCGTCCCACCAGATCATCGTCACCAGGTCGCCGAACCACATGTGCGCCATCTCATGCAGGATCGTGTTGGCTCGCGCGGCGCGCTGCGCGTCGGTCGCCGCGCCACGGGAGAGATACGACTCCGTGAACGTCACCAGTCCCGGGTTCTCCATCGCGCCGAGGTTGTACTCCGGAACGAAGATCTGGTCGTACTTGCCCCACGGATACGGATAGGCGAAGGCATCGGTGAAGAAGTCCAGCCCCTGGCGTGTGACCTCGAGGATCTCCTCGGCCTCGAGGTGCGCAGCGAGTGATCGGCGGACGAACACGCCGAGGGCGACGCTCTGATCGTCGCGGCGCCACTCGCCGTCCACCCGCGAGTAGGGTCCCGCGGCCACGGCCGTGATGTAGCTCGAGATCGGCAGGGTGGGTGCGAACTCCACGCGCTGCACGCCGACACCGAGATCGGTGTGCGTCGGAGACTGATTCGAGAGCACCTCCCATCCGGAGGGGGCGTCGACGACGAAGGTGTACTCGGCCTTCATGTCGGGCTGTTCGAAGCAGGCCATCACCCGCCGCGCGTCGGCCGGTTCGTACTGCGTGTAGAGGTAGGTCTCGTCGTCGACCGGATCGTGGAACCGGTGCAGCCCCTCACCGGAGCGACTGTACGCGCCGATCGCCTCGACGCGGACGACGTTGGAATCCACCAGTCCCGAGAGCGAGATGCGGGCACCGTCGTAGACGATCTCCTGATCGACGCCGTTCACGCAGACTCGCTGGACGCCTTCGCCGATGAAGTCGAGCCAGGTCGCGTCGACGGTCGACGAGAACTCGAGCGTCGTCACGGTCGGGAACCCGGTGCGAGCGCGCTCCGGCGCTCCGGTCAGGTCGAGCTCGACGCGGATGCGGTGCACGGTGACGGCAGCGGATCGCGCTGCGGTCTCCTCGCGGGTGAGGTTGGCGGTGTCCATGCATCCATCCTGGCATCCGGATGCCGCACGAACCGCCGTGGACCGAGACGTCACGCGGTCTGCAGGCGGTGTCCGATCTCGGCGTAGACCTGTGCGGAGGCCTGCGCGCGCACGAGAACGGTGGGCTGGTCGCCTCTCGATCGCGCGACAGAAGCGAGGATCGCATCGCTGCGAGCCACTTCTGCACGATCCCCGGTCGCCTCGGCGATGCTCCGCGCCTCCTGCGCGTGCCGCTCGGCCTCCCGCAGGAGGTCATCCGCATCCTCCGCACCCCTCGTGGCTGCCGACACCAGGATCTCGGCGAGCGAGTTCGCCGCCTCCGTCGCGATCAGCGGCGAGCCCGCACGCTCCGCCTCTCGGAGAATCCGTTCCGCCGCGGTCCTCGCCCTCACGACATCTCCGGCTCGTCCGGCGATCCGCGCGTCGAGAAGCTCGAGATCGGCCGAGGTCGCGAACTCCCTCGCCGTCTGCAGGCTCTGCATCGCGACCGCGGACAGGTCGCTGGCCTGCCTGTCGTCACCCCGCGCCTCGGCGACGAGGGCGAGCGTGCGTCGGACGAAAGGCAGGGATTCACCGCCGGACGCGTCCAGCAGTTCGTGCAGCTCACTCTCCGCATCGTCGAGCCGCCCGATCGCGAGGAGCAGCAGCGGGCGATTGCCGCGCACGACGGCCACATTGAGATCGTCGCCTTCCGCCCGCGCCATCGACAGGGCGAGGGCGTACCCCTCCAGCGCCTCCGGATAACGGGCGAGGATGCGCAGGGTGTCTGCATGGTTGCCGGCGGCGCGTCCCTCCACGACACGGTCCCGCGCATCCCGCGCATGTGCGACCGCGCGTTCATACGACTCCAGCGCCTCATCGAGGTGACTCATCCACCGTTGGACGTTGCCGATCTGGTTCCAAGTGCGGGCGAGAGCCGATCCCGCGGCTATGCGGCGCACCCGCTGCAGCGTGATGAGCGCCTCGTCGAGGCGTCCGAGCTTCTCCGCGCAATGCGCCACGCCGAGCGCGATGTCCGGCACGAGATCGAGCCCCTCCCCTCGCGCCGCCAAGTCGTGCAGTTGCAGGGATTCGCTCCAGAGCGACCAGCGCGAGAGCGCGGGATGCGCCGCGATCGCCACCTGCTCGACGGCGGAGTCGAGGCCGTGCTCGCGGGCCGCGGTCGTGACTGCGAGCACGGTCGAGACTTCACGTGCGGCGAAGTCGGGGTCCTCCCCGATCCGGGAGAGCACCTCGGACGCGGATCTGTCCACAAACCGTCGGCGCACCGACGACGGCCGGAGCGACCGTGACCGTTCTGCCGCGAAGGCGAAGACCGTGTCGTGCATGCGCACATGCCCCTCACGCAGCTCGACCAGATGACGGGCGTGCAGGCGGCGCAGATCCCGCGCGGCGGAGGGACCGGCCGCGGCGATGAGCACGCCCTCCTCGATGTCCCTGTCCAGCAGCGCGGCATCGGCGAGAAGGTCGGCCTCGGCCGGAGACAGGGAACGCGTCGCCGCCTCCAGGACCGGACGGATGCGCGCGTCGCGAGGTTCGTGCTCGAATCTCGATGCGAGGTCCTGGAACGACCAGCCCTCGTGTTCGCGGACGATTCCCGCCAGCATCACGAGATCGAGCGGGAGCCCCCCTCCGACCGCGACGATGCGGCGCAGAGCATCCGCACGCAGGGCTTCCTCTGCGCCCTTCGCGGATGTCCCCTCCTCGACAGGCAGCAGACGAGCGAGGAGGCGGCGGGCTTCGCCACTCGACATCGGCGGGACGACGACCCTCGCCACATGCACGTCTGACGAGGGAAGGCGCTGCTCGAGGTCGGCCAGGTCGACGCGGGCTGTGACGATGAAGCGCACACCGGGAACCAGCAGCGCCGCGAGGCGGCCGGCATCGCCCGCGTCCTCGATGATCACGAGGATGTCGCGGGCTGCCGCCTGCAGCCGCTCCCGCAGACGAGGCAGTTCGTAGGGAAGAGAGCGAACGCCGAGCGCTCCGAGCATGCGCCGCAGGATGTCGATCGGGTCGGCGTACGGACGGTCGGGCTCCGACTCCCGCAGGTGCACGGTGAGCACCGGCGACGAGCCGGCCAGTGCAGAGGCGAGAGTGGTCTTGCCCGCTCCTGGCAGGCCCGTGAGGATGAGGACGTCCGCTGCGGGAACCGCAGCCAGCAGCGCTTCTCGTCCGACATCCGCACCGGTGGCGTCTCGTGGTCCGAGCGTCACCTCGACGTGGACTCCCGATCTCTGGCCGTTGAGGGCGCGTGCGGTCTCACGCCAGCGAGCCGCCACGGTGCGCCCACCGCCGAGCACACGCACGATATCGCCGACCAGACGATCGTCGACCCGCCGCCGCCCGGGGCGGAAGCAGTCGTAGACGGTCACCTTGGGAGGCTCGGCGCCGTCGCGCAGGCTGCCGATCCTTCGGGCGATCTCGGCATACGACGGCGATCCCGCGTCCGCACGCATCCGTCCGAGGCCCAGACAGAGCTCATCGAGGGTGCTCGGGGCGGGCATGAGTCGAGCCTATGGCACGCTGTCGCGCGTCTGCGGACAGGGTTCGTTCGGGGTCGTTCGGAGTCGGACGAACCGACGCGCCGCACCCCTAGGCTCACTCGACGGAGAGGCCATCCGACCTCCCGGACAAGGACATGACACCCATGACGACACGCGCAGAGATCGCGGCGAAGCTCGACGACTTCTCCTTCCAGAAAATGAACTTCGGCGGGTTCCTGATGAACAAGCGCGCGAAGAACTCGCACGCGCTGTGGACCCGTGCCTCCGACAAGGGGGTCACCGAGCTGACGCTGCTCACCACGAGGGACTACGGCGAGGGAAACGTGTACGACGTGGCGGCCTTCACCCTCGACGGGAAGGTCCCCGAGGAGATCATCTCGGAGCTGAAGCAGCAGGCGGAAGCCCTCACGGACCGGGTCAACCTGCGCGCGCACGGCTACGTCTACACCTGCCTCGAGCCCTGGGACGGTGGCGGCACCATCTGGATCTCGAAGAAGCCCGAGTTCCGAGCACTGAGCCGCCCCGAGCAGGGCGTCTACGTCATCCCGATCCAACGGCTCACCAGCACGGGCGAACCCCGATGGCTCGCCTGGGCCCGCGAGGGCGATCAGCTGAACATCGCCATCGTGTACAAGCCCTGACGGTGCCGACGCTCTCGGTCGGCGCGACCGCACCGCGCGCAGAGGATGGCGCGCGGGGCGCTCTGATCCTCGTCGCGGCGTCCCTTGCGACCCTCGGGATCGCCGGAGCACTGGCGTTCTACCTGCTGCCCGTGGGGTTCGGCCTGACGGGCGCGATCCTCGCGCTCGCCCAGGTGGGGGCGATTCTCCTCGGTGCAGCGCTCGTCGCCTCCTCGACGATCACCATCCGCCGGCACCAGCGGCGACGTGCCGCCCTCGCCGCGGTCGCCGCGGCACTCGGCTGGGAGTATCGCGCGGACATCGGTGACCACGTGTGGGGCGGCTCCATCGACGAGCAGATCGACCGCGCGAGTCGCACCGCACGAGACCACCTCGACGGGCGTCGCTCCGAGATCCCCTTCGACAGCGTCGAGCGCACCTTCGTCGTCGGCGACCGCGAAGGGGCGACCGTGCACACGGTGCGCGCGGTGCGGATCCCACTGCCGTCCGAGGCGCCGCGGATCACGCTCCGGTCGCGGCGCGGCGGAGGAGCACTCAGTGTGCTCCCACGACGCCCGACCGGCCGATCGCGGTTCCGACTCGAGGGCGATTTCAGCGACGTCTTCGACGTGTCGGTACCGACGGGTTACGAGACGGATGCGCTCTATGTGCTCACTCCCGACCTCATGGTGATCCTCCTCGATGCGAGCGCCGACCTCGACCTGGAGATCGTCGACAGCACGCTGCACGTGTACTTCCCCGCCGTCGACCTGACCGACGACGCAGAGCTGCACCGGTTCCTCACCGTGATCGCAGCACTGCATGACCGCTTCGGACGTCGCACCCTGCTCTATCGCGACGAAGCCGCCGCTCCCCTCGATCCGGAGGCCTACCGCCGCGACGGCGACGCGCTCGCCGCCAGGGCGCGCCGGGTCGACACACGCGTGCGGTGGTGGCCGGTCCTGGCTGCCGTGGCGACGCCTCTCGTCCCGATGCTCATCGCCGTCGTCTGGCTCCTGCTCGCCGGTTGACCTTCCGGGAGATCTCCGGGCCGCCGAGGAGACGACGGATGGCCGTCTCGGGCGTCACCGAGAGATCGAGCGTCCGCCCTCGGGCGTACTGGCTGAACACCCGGGGATCGATGTAGCTGCCGCGCGCGACGGCGGTGGTGTTGCCGAGCGCCGTCGCCGCCGCCTGCACGGCGAGGCGCTCGGCCTGGCTCCGGTGGTTGCGACTGTCGAGCTCACCGATCCGCGCGAGGGCATCCGCGGCGATGATCGTCCCGTGAAGCGTGCGGAAGTCCTTCGCGGTGAAGGACGCTCCCGTGACCTCCCGCAAGTAGGCGTTGACCTCGGCGGGTGTGATCCGCATGCGACGGCGTCCCCGGCGGTACGCGAGCAGGAAGGCCCCCGACTTCCCGGCCGCGAAGTCCGTGAGCGCGTCGGCGAGTGACTCGTCGGTGATCTCGATCGATGCCGTGCGACCGCTCTTGGCCGGGAACGACAGGGCGACCTCGCTGCCCGCCACGCGCACATCACGCCGTCGAAGCGTCGTGAGACCGCGGCTGCCGTGCCGAACCAGATATCGCTCCGATCCGATGCGCAGGGCCGCATCGTCGAGAAGACGGAACGCGATGGCGAGAGCGCGCTCCTTCGTCTGCCCCTCCTGCGCGAGCGCCCTGGTGACCTGGGCTCTGGCGCGAGGAAGGGCGGCCGCGAGATCGAGCGCACGCACGAACTTCCGGCGGTCCCGCGTCACACGCCACAGCGGGTGATACAGGTACTGCTTGCGCCCGGCACCGTCGACCCCCACAGCTTGGATGTGCGCCAGCGGGTCGGCCGCGATCCACACGTCCTGCCAGGCGGGAGGGATCACGAGATCGTGGATACGCTCACGATCGGCCTCGGGTGCGGTGTCCCCTGCCGGATCGACGTAGCGGAACCCCGACCCCGATCGCACGCGCCGGAAGCCCGGATCCTGCCCCGGTACCACCCGGATGAGTCTTGCCATCGTGTTTCCCCTCCTCGACTGTCTGCGATCGAGGATGCCCGGCCGTTTCTGCCAGCGGAAGGGAGTGGCGTGGCGGGGTGCCGTCGTGCTATTCCCCGTCGGGCTCGGCGCGGGGCGCCGCGAAGGTGCTGCGCATGTGATCGCTCGTCAGGAAGTCGGCGATACCGATCATGATCAGGCTGAACACGATCTGCTCCGACACCATCCAGAGTGGGTAGAGCCCGGGGATCGCTGCCATCACGAGCGTGATCACCGGGAAGATCTGCGCGAACAGGCGCAGACGCTGATACGCCCACCGCCATCCGCGCTGCGCCCGCCACGCGAAGTAGAACAGGGTCGCGGTCATCGCCAGCACGACGAGCGTGCGCATCCAGACGGCGAACGAGACCGATGCGCCGTCGACTGCCAACGCGAGTGCGACGGCGACGGCGCCGACCCCGATGATCAGCTCGACGACCAGGAGCCAGATGATCCAGGTGAACGCACGCACGGTCTTGGGGTGCGTGCGGTCGGCCTCGCTGATGGCGACGCCCGCCTGCCGCCCGCCGGCGATCCGATCCAGTCGGAGGAAAAGAGACTCCAGAGCCATGATCGGAGCCTATTGCGTGCGGACCTCGTCGGGCTCCTCCATTCGATGGATGTCGACCACTCCGTTGGCCGCCGGGTCGACCGCGCGCTCCAGCACCAGGGCCAGCAGCCCGACAGCGAGGCTCCCCGCGATCATCAGGCCGATGAACCAGCCCTCCAGCCCACCGCCGAGCAGGACGCCGGCGACGAGCGGCCCCATGATGGCACCGCCCTGGAACGCCGCGGAGTTGATGGCGTTGTAGCGACCGCGAGTACGGTCGGAGGCCAGGTCGTTGTAGATCGCGGGGACGGTGGGCTGCAGCATCGTCTCCCCGAACGCGAAGACGCCCATGTAGGCGATCACCCCGATGGCCGCGACCAGAGTGCCCGGCAGGAATCCGGTCGCCCCGAGCAGCACCCACGACAGCGCCCAGATGAGTGCCATCACCTGCATGACCCTCGTGCGCCTCTTGCCGGTGATCAGTTTCAGGACGGCGAACTGCAGCAGCACGATGACCGCGGTGTTCACGGCGAAGGAGATGCCGACGACCTGGGTGGAGACCTCGGAGACCTGTCGCGCGAAAGCCGGGAAGCCGGCCTCCATCTGCCCGTATCCGATGAAGACCGACAGGAACGTGAGAAGGGTCAGCCACAGCACGGCGGGTCGACGCAGGATCTCCCGGTATCCCCCGACGGGCGGGGCGTCGACCGCTGCCTCATGCTGCGTGCGCACGTGGCGGAGCGGCCCGAGAATCAGAGCGAGCGGGATCAGGCCGCTCGCGGCGTCGACGAGGAAGATCGTCGTGAAGGTGGCGGGATCGGTGACATCGACGAAGAAGCCGCCGATAACTCCTCCGACGCCGATCCCGAGGTTCACCAGTGCGAAGTTGACGCCGAAGTACTGCTGGCGCACCTCCCCCTCGACCACGGTGGCGATGAGTGCATTGAACCCCGGCCAGGACACACCGAAGTTCACGCCGATGAGCATGACGGCGACCGCGGCGACCGCCGGGTGCGTGGCGTAGGCGAGAAGCGTGCATCCGGCGATCATGGACAGCAGCCCCACGATCAGCACCCGCCGTGCGCCGAAGCGGTCGATCAGAGTGCCCCCTGGACCGGTCACGACCAGACCCGTGATCGCGATGAGACTCATCAGTGCCCCCGAGATGCCGAGGTCGAAACCGCGCACCTCGTGGAAGTAGATGATCGTGAACGGCAGTGTCATGCCGCGCCCGAGCGTCTGAACGGCCACGGTCGACAGCAACCAGCGCCCCTCGGTGGGCAGCGCGTTCCAGAAGCTCCTCATACCGATCACCTCGACATTCTTCCCGATGCCTGCGACATCGCCGTTCGGGAGCGGATTGTCGGACGGCCCGGTATCTGCCATCATCACGAGCATGGCGCTGTCTCTCGAAGAATTCCGTTCCGCCCTGCTGGACGCCGTCTCCCGGCAGGGACTGGGCATCCAGCTCACGGATGCCGAGGCGCAGCAGGTCGCCGCCGACCCGCAGGCCAGCCGGAGCTGGTACGAGTACTGGCTGTCCACGAACCCGCAGACGGCGCCTGCCGTCGACGCGTCCTCGACGCCGGACGCCTCGCCGACCGCCGAGACGATTCCCCTCGGCGGGCATGACTTCGCGCGGGCGGCCGCGTTCGCATCCGCTCCCCCGGCCTACGGCGGAGGCCCGGCGGAATACGCCGGCCACGCCGTTCCTCCGACCTCCGGCGAGCCGCAGAAGAAGAGCCGGGTCGGCCTCTGGGTGGCGCTTTCGATCGTCGGTGCATTGCTGCTGATCGCGGTCATCATCGTGGTGGTGGCCTTCACGACCGCTCGTCACTGGACGAAGGTCGATTCGCCGGAGAAGCCGGAGACGTTCCACAGCGAGGAGTACGAGACCGGCCTGTACCTCGTGTCGGACGACGGAGTGAGCCCGTGCGCCGTCGACCAGGACTGGACGGACTGCATCGATGCGATGGAGGTCAACTACGCCGGAGCCTGCGCCGGCGTCGAACTCGTTCCTGCGGCCGTGACCCTCTGCGGACAGCACCGCGCCGAGATCGACCGCATGCGCGCGGAGGATTCGGAGGGTTCGGTCGTCGCCTCGCTCGGCGATTTCGGCCACCTCACCCGCACGCCCGAGACCGCGACGCGGCAGGTGTCCAACAACGACTTTGAAGCGGCGGTCACCCACGAGGCCGTCTGCTACCTCGGCTTCCTCGGGGAGTGCGAGTAGCGGCACGGAGGACGACCGGCCGCCTCAGACCGCCTCTCCTCAGACCGCCTCCTGCGGAAGCCCCACCTTCGCCTTCGCCCAGGAGCGACCGCGCGTGTCTTTGAGGATGTTGTACTCGACATCGACGTGCGGCTCGATCGCGCTGTACTTGTCGTTCGGCGCACCGATCACGAGTTGGAAGCCGAGTCCTCTCCAGGCGCCGATCGCGCGCTTGGTGAAGTGGGCATCCGCCTTGATCAGAGCTTCGTCCATGAAGACCGGCGCGTAGCGCGGCCGTGCCGCCCCCGCGTCTCCGAGCTGGTAGCGCAGAGCAGCGCCGACGATGAAGGCGACGAGCTCCTGGGACTCCCCTCCGGACTTCTCGCCGATGTGATCGTAGAGCGCGACGTGCTCTCGTGTCGCGGCGGTGACCCGCTCCGCGCTCACCCGCACGTGGTTTCGCACGTCGATGAGTTCGGCGAAGTCGGGCGCCGTCCGACGCATCCGGGCGATGAGGCGGCTCATCTTGCGATACACGGCCTCCCGTTCCGCATCGGTCGAGGCCGCATCGATCAGTCCCCGCACCTCGCGGAGCTCACGTCGGAAGCGCTTGCGCGCCTCCGTCTGATTCTCCCGCGGGGTGATCTGCAGGCGGTGATCGTCATCGTAGAAGGGCAGCTCCTCCATGATGCGGTTGATGGGATCGATGCGATCCTTGATCTCGCGCAGCGAACGGCTGAGCGTCGAGTCGAGACTCGTCAGATCGTTGCCGGAGAGCTTGAGGAGGCTGTCGCGCCACTCGGTCTCCAGCTCATGCAGTCCGTTGGTCTGGAGCGCCTCCAGAATGCTCTCGAACTCCCCGACCGACGCGTCCGGATCCGGCAGGAGCGTCAGATTGTCCCACCGCTCCAGGAACCCGGTCATGAGTCGTCGCATGCTCTCGCGCTGCTGCTCGTGGGCCTCGGCGGCCTCGCGGCGATCCTCGTGAAGGCGCTGGGCCGCGGTTCTCAGCGCGGTGTCCAGGTGCGTCAGGCGCTCCGCCGCGGACGGGGTGTCCCCCGTCTCGGAATGCAGGAATCGACCGTCGAGGAACGACGCGTGCCGCTCCCCCATCTCGAGTCCCGATGCCGCGGCCGCATCGATGACGCTCTGACACGCGTCGACGTCGTCGGTGACCTGGCCCCAGTGATCCTGCGTCTGTGCGAGCTCATTGCTCAGACGCGCCTCGTCGTCGCGGAGCCGGGCCGCCCGAGTCCTCAGGTCGTCGGCCTGGTGCCGGAGCTGGCCGATCTCGGGGCTGGCCGTGGTGACCTCGGCTTCGACGGCGACCCAGCGCTCTCGCTCCGCCTCCACCGCGGCGACATCGATCTGCTCCCAGGTCAGGTCATCGATCCTCGCGAACGCGGTCGACCGCGCCTCGATCCGGTCGAGGGCCGCCTCGGCGTCCGCCGCAGAGGCGGCGCACTCGTCATGCCGTGCGCTCAGCTGCCGCAGCTGCTCATCGATCTCACGCAGACGACGGTCGTTGGTGAAGCCCAGCATGTTGGCGCGGCCCTGCCCGCCGTGCGCGCCGCGACTCCCCTGCGAGACCTGACCGCTGATGGTGAGCGCTCTCTGGTGCGCGCCCAGCTGCGACGACGAGTCCACGCAGACGTACCCGAAGCGCTCCTGGAGTCTCTGCTGGAGCCAGCCGGTGAAGGGCGTGGGCAGGTGGTCGAGCCGCCCGGGGAGCGTCTTCGGGTCGGCGCCCCGCATCTCGGGGAGCCCCGTCTGGACGCCTTCGTAATTGAGCCGTTCCGGGGTGCGCACCGCGTTGATGGCCGAACGGAACTCTGCCAGATGCTCGACGTCGATCAGAAGCGTCCTCGCGAAGCCGCCGAGCGCGAGGTTGAAGGCCTCGCGCCATGGCTCGAACTCCGTGCGCACTTCGATGAGTTCCCCGACGAACGGAAGATCCGATGGCGCGAGTCCGACCGCCTGTGCGAGCAGTGCGCGTGACTCGTCGAGGTGCGCGGGGATGCTGCCGCGCACGCGGATGGTCCTCTCGCGTTCGTCGCGCAGACTCCGCATCTCGGCCTCGGCGGTCCTGCGCGCCGTCTCCGCATCCGCGAAGGCCGCACGCGCGTCGCGGATGTCGGACTTCGGCGATGAGCCCCGGGTGCCGGCCACGAAGGCATCGAACTGCGCGGCGGTCTCGACCTCCACCCCGAGCTCCTCGGCGATCGCGTCGAACTTCGCCCTCTCCCGCCGGACGTCCTCCAGACGACGCTCGGCCACGCGCAGCTCACGCTGTGCGGTCTCCAGGCGGTCGCCGCCGGACTGCCGCAGCACATCGAGGAGGCCTTCACGCTCGAGATCGGCGGCATCGACGAGGGCGCGCTTCTCGCGGACGGCGAGGCTGAGCGCGCGGGTGCGATCCCCCAGCTCGACCTCGACCTCGCGCAGCAGATCCAGGCGCCGCTGCGCGTTCCAGAGCGCGGCGAGCGAGGAGGGATCGGTGAAGACGCCGACCTCGTCGATCACCCGCACGCGTTCGGCGGCCGCGGCGATGCGGTCCTTGATCCCGCGGATCGGCTCGAGCGCGCTCACCTGCTGCTTCGCGGTGAGCATCCTCGTGCGCGTGCTCTCGAGTTCGTCGAAATGCGCCACCACGGCATCGGCGGTGGCCATGGTCTCTGGCTCTTCCAACACGAGCTTCTTGTACAGATCGTCGACCGTCGTGATCTGCTGCCCCGCCTGGATCCTCGCCAGGAGGCTGATCGCCTTCGCACCGGAACCTGCCGCCCCGATGCCGAGAACCGCCTGCAGCCGCGCCGAGAACTCGCGGTCCGTCGCCAGGGTCTCCAGTCCCGTCGCCCGTACCGACGCATCGGAGAGCCTCTGCGTGGCCGCCTTCTCCAGAAGCCCCAGATCGAATGCCCCGTTCACGGTGGCCCGCACCCGGGTCGTGTCCTCCAGAGTGCGAGCATCCGCGGGGATGTACCACGCGCGCACCGCGGTGAAACGCGATCCGTCGTGGTCGAGCCACGTCGTCGCGATCGCACTCCATGTGTCTTCGCCGTCGCCGCGCAGCACACGCAGCTTCGTGCCGTCCTCGGTGCGGGATTCGTCGATCTTCCCGCGCCCGTAGGAGAGGATGTTCCGCTGCTCGTCGCCGCGAGGGCGACCCGTCACTCCGCCGTTCGAGGCGCCGTTGAACGGCGTCGTGTGGGGCATCATCAAGGCGATGTACGCATCCATGAGGGTGGACTTGCCGGAACCCGAGCCCCCGCAGAGCAGGGTCGCGTCGGGTGAGAAGCGCACACGATGGGGGCCGGCGTCGTATCCGCCCCAGTTGATCAGCTGCAGCTCCTCCGCGACCCACTGCTGTCCCCGCGACCCCGCGGGGATGAGTCCGAAGAGCGTGTCGACCATGGTCATCGTTCCACCACTTCCTGCGACCGCAGCCAATCGCGAAGCTCTTTCAGGGTCTCGGCGCTGAGGACGACCTCGACGAGCGCACTGATCCGATAGCGCCCACTGGTCTCCTCCTGGACGATGCCCTCTCGATCCAGACGGTCCATCGCGTTCCGGATGGCCTTCTGCTGTCGGGCCGTGCCCCCGTCGACGTCGGTGAAGTAGCTGAGCACCGTCTGCTCGAGGTCTTCGATGTCGATGCGCACGGATGCCTCACCGGCGGCGGACTCGCGCTGATACACCGTGCGAAGATGCACCAGCACCAGGGTCTCGGCTCGCGTGTAGGGCGCGTCCTTCAGCAGCACCGGCATGTCGATCTCATCGGAGCGCAACTGCTGCTTGTAGGCGAAACCGCGACCGTGGTCGACGACCAGGCGGAGGTAGAGGTCGTTCAGCCGCGACTCGATCACCTGCTGGTGGTCGAGCAGGAGCGTCCACTCCCGACGATTGCGCTCCGCGGCGATGAAACGACGCTGGAGGATGTGCGCGAGCAGCCGTCGGATCTCGGGATCGAGCGTCCCTCGATCACCCGCGAAGTGCTCCTCGATGTCGTCTTCCATCGGGACGGGGGCGATGAACGCGTCGTCCACCGGCGCTTCCGTCACGAGGCTCTCTTCAGGCATGTGCTTCTTCCTTCGGGTTGCGCGCCGTGACGGCGCCGAACGCGAAACGTCGTGTCGAGCCGTCGGGACGCAGCGCCTCGACGACCGAGACCGCATCGCTCTCGGTCATGCCGTTGCGATGAGCGATCTCGAGCAGTCCGACGAGGTCGACGGGCCGGCGGGTGTCGTCGGCGGCGTCCTCGAAAGCGGTCGCGAGATCGAACTCCGGGCCGAGGTTCGAGACGTACTCTTCGAGCTCCGCATACCTCGGACCACCCCACGCTCGCGTGTCGACATCGGGGAACTCGACATCCTCGGCATCCGCGAGCGGGGCGGGGACGGCGGGAGGGCGGATGCTGCTCACCGTCTGTCTGAGGTGACCCAGATCGATGAGTGGGAGGCTGCGCACCGGCGCAGCGCTCGCCCCCGTGCCATCCCAGACGTGGAGCGCGGCGATGACGTCGCGGAGCAGGTCGTCGATCTGACGGTCCCGCAGCGGATCATGGGTCTTCACCTGGCCAGTGATGACATGGGATGCCCGCCGCTGCGCGGCGAGGACCTCCTCGACGCCGAGTTCCACTCGACGCCCGATCGCATCGAGTTCGGCACGCTGGGTGGCGTCGAGCATGCGGGCGAACGGCTGCCGGAGCAGGCCGTGCAGCTGTTCGGTGAGCGCATCGATGCGGTCCGGATCGCCGATGAGTCTCAGGGCACCGGCGAACGCGCGCCCCTCCGGCGTCGAGTTCATCACGTCCTGCGCGCGCTGGAGGTATTCGCGGAGCACCTCACCCGTCGGCCGCTCGTCGCGGCGCAGATGGGCGACGACGTCGCGCTGCATCAGCTTGAGGGACTCGGCGACCCGTGTGAAGTCGGCCGGGAGCTCGCGCGCCAGATGCAGCACGTTCTCGGCTTCCTCGTAGAGCTCTTCGTCGTCCAGCGGATCGGCCCGGCCCGATTCCTCGATCCGGTCGATCTCAGCGTCGAGCGCGGCGCGCTCCTCACGCAGACGGGCGAGCCGGCGAAGGGGATCGGCCTCGGCACTGTCGGCCAGATGCTCCACGGCTTCGAGGAGCGTGCGCACCCGTGAGTTGGAGACACGCGTGCGGCCTCCGCCCGTGCGTCCCGCGATCTCCAGTGCCTCCACCGCGTGCGCGGACAGCCGGTACACCTCGATGTCCTCATCGATCTGCTGCACCAGCCAGCCCAGCCGCACCCAGTTCCTGGCGACGTCGCGTCCCGTCCCCGCCGGTACCCGACGGTCGTCCTCATCGTCGCCCGCTCCCCGCAACTCGTCGAGGATCTCGGAGAGCTCGGCCTGCGCATCGGCGATCGGGATGGATGCCCGGTCGGCGGTGAACAGAAGCGAGAGCGACGCCACCACGAAGGGCGCGAAGCGACCGTGCAGCAGATCGAGCGTAGGAGTGCTGAATGCGGTGACAGCGCGGGAGAATGCCGCTTCTGCTCGTGTTCCTGTCACGTATTCACATTACTCGGCGCCCTCGACGTCGCCGGACGCGACGCGGGACTGGTGCCCGGGCAGGCCCCGGATCTACCGCGAGAACTCGGTACGCGTGAGCGGCGTGCTCTCCCGCGATGCCGTGACCAGGAACGTCACGGCATCCGGAAGGTAGCGATCCTCCCCGTACTCGATCGGTTCACCGGCCGAGGCGTAACTCACCCGGCGCACACGCAGCAGCGGGCTCGCGCGACGGACCCCGAGCAGGGTGGCGTCCGCACTGGAGACCGGGACAGCGTCGATGGCGTGCTCGGCGAAGGCGGTCACGACGCCGAAGTCGCGAGTGAGCGCCTCGACGACCGAGGCCTCGTCGTCGGCGATCGCGGCGACCCGATCGGCGATCCAGTCGGGATAGGAGGTGCGCTCCAGCATGACGTCGCGCCCGTCGATGCTGCGCGTCCTCGTCACGCGGAGCACCCGTGCCCTCGGGCTCACCCACAGACGGCGCGCCTCGGCTGCTGTCGCCTCTCCGAACTCCTTGCGTCGCACCAGCCCTCCGGGTGTCATCCCCTTCGACCGCGCCCACTGGGCGAACGACCGCAGCTCTTCGAACGACTGGCTCGGACGCCCCGAACGCACGATCCAGCCCGTGCCCTGAACCGGCGACACCAGCCCTCGCTCCTCGAGCCCCGCGAGTGCTCGGCGCACCGTTCCCCGGGTCGAGCCGTAATGGTGCCCCAGCTTCGTCTCGGACGGAAGCCGGGAATCCGGGGCGAACTCTCCGTCGATGATCCTGGTCATCAGATCGCTCATGATCTCGCGATGGGGGCGCGGGTTCGCCGGTGGCACCATCTCAGACTAGGTGAGCCACGAGGCCCGCGATCGCGCGAACGGGACAGCAGTTCACAGTTGTCCCGCGTGTCGCGCCCGGAGACACCGATCGTTCCGTCGCCGTTCATCTGCTCGCCCTCCTCTGCACACCGTCAGGCGGGGTAATCAACCCGTGACCCCGTCGACGCCCTCCTCCGATCACCGCCCTTCCGCGCAGCCCGCTGCCGTGCTCTTCGACCTCGACGGCACGCTCGTCGACAGCGAGCGGCTGTGGCTCGACGCGATCCGCGCCCGGCTCGCGCTCGACGGCGCGGCGGTCTCGTCTGCACAGCTCGTCGAGTTCGAGGGTCTCTCCAGCATCGAGGCCGCCCACGCGCTGATCGAGGTCGGCGGCCTGTCCGCCCGAGCCGCCGAGGTCGCCGCCGACCTCGAGGCGCTCACGATCGACGCCTTCGCCGACCGCCTGTCGTGGGTCTCCGGCGCCGAGGAGGCGCTCGGACACCTCCGCGGAGAAGGGATCCGCATCGCGCTGGTGACGAGCTCGACGCACCGCTGGGTCGATGCGGTCGCCGAAAGCCTCGCTCTGGGCGCATTCGACGTCGTCGTCACGGCTGATGACGTGCAGCACACGAAGCCGGATCCCGAGCCCTATCTGCAGGCATTCGATCTGCTCGGCATCGACCCCGGCACCTGCCTGGTGTTCGAGGACTCGGAGGTCGGAGTCCGGGCCGCCGTCGCGGCCGGAAGCCGGGTCGTACAGGTACGAGCCGATCTGCGCGCCACGAGCGGCGCGACCGCGTGCATCCCCGACCTCCGCCCTGTGACCGCCGCGTGGGTGGCCTCGGTGATGGCCCTCGAGCCCGCACTCCCCTGACCTGCTCGTCCGATCTCTCCCCGTTCGCACCCGACCAACACCCCGTGAGGAAGCTCCATGCTGACCCCTGATGATCCGATGAAGACGCGCCCCCGCCCCGAACCGGCACGGCGCCGTGCTCTGGGCGGAGGGGTGATCGCCGCCGCTGCAGCGCTCACCCTGCTCCTGCCCGCCCTGCCCGCCGCGGCGATCGCACCGATGGCGGACCCCGCCTCCCTTCCTGCCACCGAGCCGATGACCCCGCAGCGCATCGAGGCCGCGAACGACGCCTACAACGATGCGGAGGCGACGCTCGAGTTCATCACGATGTCCGACACCGAGCTCGGTGGCTCCGCCACGGCCGACAAGACATCGGAGCAGGTCGCCTACGAGGGGGCGAAGCCGCACTTCCAGGCGTTGCGCTCCTGGGCAGAGGCGAAGGGGTTCGAACCCCGCGTCGTCGTCGACAACGGCGACGTCGTCGGCGCGAACGATCCCGAGCACTCCGCTCACCTCGCCGGCGACAGCGAGAAGGTCGCCGGCTGGTACCGCGCGGTCGAACGCGTCATGCGCGAGACGTTCCCAGAGTCGCAGGTGCTTCTGACACAGGGCAACCACGACATCGCCGATCTGATGGGCACGACGTTCGAGGCCGCACGCTCGAACGCGCCCGCTGGTGCGCCGGAGTGGTTCTACCCGAACGCCGACACCGGCTACGTGAGCAACTTCCACACGACGATCGAGGGCATCGACTTCATCGGCCTCGACTACAACGGCACGAACACGTTCGGATACAGCGGCCAGCGCTCCGGCTACCAGGCCTACCTCCGCAGCACGCTCCAGGAGATCGCGGCGAAGCCCGACTACGACCCGGCCTCGCCGATCTTCGTCTCGATCCACAGCGGGTACGCCGGCACCTCGCTGGGTGGCCCCTTCCATGCCGACTACGACATGGCAGGACCCGATCTGCAGCGCATCCTCGCGGACTACCCGCAGGTGATGCTGGGTTCCGCGCACACCCATTTCTCATCGAACCCGGAGACGAGCATCTTCCAGAAGGACTTCACCGTCTACGAGAACGCGTCGATGAACTACATCTACCAAGATGTCCCCGCTGACTTCATCGGCGGCGGCTACTTCGGCGGCAACCAGGGCGATGCCGCCGCCGGGGTCCCGCAGAAGAGCGCGAACTTCGTGTCTGTGCTCACCGACGGGCGCACGGTCATCCGCCGATTCGATGTCACCCATCAGCGGTGGATCGGCATGCCCTGGGTCATCGACACGACCGAGGGCAAGAGCGGCTTCACGTACACCGCGGATCAGCGCAGCACGGTCGCACCGTGGTGGGGTGCCGCTGCCGTGACCGCGAGCGACATCGCAGAGGAGTCCCTCACGCTGCGCTTCGACCAGGCGAAGGACGATGAGCTCGTGAACCACTACGAGGTCGAGATCCGCGACCAGGCCGGCAACCCCGTGCCGTTCACGGCGAATCAGGTGCCCGACTTCGGAAGCAACGCCCCGAAGTCCGTCGCCGGTTCGTTCAAGGCGTACTCGCGGTTCTACATGACCCCGAACACGATGGGCTTCGACATCCGCGGCCTGAAGGCGGCGAAGAACTACACCGTCACGGTCACCGCCTACGATGACTTCCAGAACGCGTCCGAGCCGCTCACCGGCATCGTGCGCACGGCCGGCGAGCTCGTCTTCCCCGACTTCCCGGAGGTACCGGCGCCTGCGCCGGACGGCGAATTCCTGCACCTCGCCTTCGAGGGCGATCTCGGAGACACCGGCGCACACGCGGGCACGGCTCCCGCGGCGAAGCCGGTCGGATCGGTCTCCTATGTCGACACCGACCGCCCCGGCGCGTCGGGAACGGCGGTACGCATCGGCGGCGGCGCGAGCAACTACATCGACCTCGGATCCCGCCCCGAGTTCGAACTCGGCACGGACAAGGACCTCACCATCGGCTTCTGGACGAAGGTCACAGGAGTCAGCGGCTACGGCGCGATCATCAGCAACAAGAACTGGGCGAACTGGTACCGCTCCGGCATCAACCTCGCGCCGGAGGGAACCAACACCGGCAAGCTCGAGTTCACCCTCGGCGACGGCACGAACGGCGTATATGCGACCGGTGATGTCGGCGACTACCGGGGTTCGTGGCACCACATGACCGTGACCGTGGATCGCACGCGCAACGTGGCGAGCACTTACCTGGACGGCGTGCAGGCCAAGGAGATGAGCATCGCGGGCATCGGCAGCATGACCAGTGGTCTGAACATGCTCGTGGGCGTCGACGGCAGCAAGAGCTACGGCATCGGTCTCGACATGGACGACCTGCGGATGTGGGACACGGCGTTGACCGGAACCGAGGTCGCCGCCCTGTTCGCGGCGGGCGACTCCACCGCCGAGAACGCCGCGCTCACCCAGGCCGTGGAGTACGCCACCGAGCTGATGAACGCGAACGAGGTCGAGGCCGCCAACGGCCGGGTCTTCGATCAGACCCTCGGCGAGGCGCTCGCCACCGCGACGTCGAACAGTGCCGCTCTGCTCGCAGGGGAAGCAGCCCCGCTCGACCGACGTGCCGCAGCGGCGCCGACGAGCGAGCAGCTTCGTACGAGCTTCGATGCACTGAAGGCCGCCGTCGACGCGGTGGAGGCTCAGACCGTGCGCTTCAGCTATCGCACCGAGGTGCGCGGGGGCGCCGTCTCGCCCGCAGAGGGCGTCGCCGATCGTGGGGGCCAGGTGCGGCTGACCCTCACCCCGGCGGCCGGTTTCCGGATCGCGGGTTCCACGGTCACGGCCAGCGGCGTCGACAGCTTCGCCATCGAGGGGTCGGACCTGGTGCTGACCGGCGTCCAGAGCAGAGTGCTCGCCTCGGTGGAGTTCGCCGCGGTCGACGCGGGAACACCTGGAGAGGGCGGCGACGGAGGCACCGGGAACGGAAGCCCCGGCGACGGGCACGGCACCGCCACGAAGCCCGGAGCCGACAGCTCTCCCGACCCCCTGGCGACGACCGGCGCAGACGGCGCGATCGGCTGGGTCTGGACGGGCCTTGCCCTCACTCTGCTGGCCGCGGGCACGTGGCTGCTCCACCTGCGCCGCCGCTCGGCCTGACGCGCCATCACGAGAGCCCTCTGCATCCTGTGCTGACACGGGATGCAGGGGGCTTTCGTCGTCGCGGTGGACACGCAGCCGAACTGCTCTGGCGATACTGGTCCGGAAACGACGAAACCCCCGCCTGAGCGGGGGTTTTCGACTTGCTGGGGTACCTGGACTCGAACCAAGAATAACGGAACCAGAAACCGTCGTGTTGCCAATTACACCATACCCCAAGGGCGAAACCGGAGCCTCGCACCGAGAATCAAGCCTACCCGAGCGGCGGCGGAACACCAAAACCGGTGGGCCGTGATCCGCCGCCCGGGCGCGTCGCGCCTCAGCTGGCGAGGAACGCCGACAGGGAGCGCAGACGACGAAGCGACTCCTCCTTGCCCAGCAGCTCCATCGACTCGAACAGCGGCGGGGAGATCCGGCGGCCCGTGATGGCCACGCGCGGCGGGCCGTAGGCGATGCGCGGCTTGAGCTCGAGCTTCTCGACCAGCTCCGCGGCCAGGGCCTCCTGGATCTTCTCCGGCGTGAACTCCTCCAGCGGCTCGAGCGCGACGACGCAGGCATCGAGCACCTCGGCGGCGTTCGCCGGCAGCCCCTTGAGCGCATCCTCGGCGTACGTGACCTCGTCGGCGAACAGGAAGCCCACCATGCCGGGGACCTCGCCCAGCAGCTGCACGCGCTCCTGCACGAGAGGTGCGACGCGGAAGGCCGTCACCAGCTGCTCGTGCGTGGGCTCGTCGAACAGACCGGCCGCGGCGAGATACGGGATCGTGCGCTCGGCGAAGTCCTTCTCCCCCAGCATCCGGATGTGGTCGCCGTTGATCGACTCGGCCTTCTTCTGGTCGAAACGGGCCGGGTTCGGGTTGACGTTGACGATGTCGAACGCGGCCGTGAACTCGTCGAGCGAGAACACGTCGCGGTCGGGACCGATCGACCAGCCGAGCAGCGCGAGGTAATTGAGCAGCCCCTCGGGGATGAAGCCGCGGTCCCGGTGCAGGAACAGGTCGGCCTGCGGGTCGCGCTTGGAGAGCTTCTTGTTGCCGGTCTCTCCCAACACCAGGGGCATGTGCGCGAAGCGCGGCACGAACGTCGTGACGCCCGCGTCGATGAGCGCGGCGTACAGAGAGAGCTGGCGTGCGGTCGAGGGCATGAGGTCCTCGCCACGCAGCACGTGGGTGATGCCCATCAGGGCGTCGTCGACCGGGTTCACGAAGGTGTACAGCGGCACGCCGTTCGGACGCACGACCACGAAGTCGGGGAACGAGCCGGCGGGGAAGGTGACCTCGCCGCGGATCAGGTCGACGTAGGTGACGTCCTCGTCCGGTACCCGCAGGCGCAGCGCAGGCTGGCGACCCTCGGCGCGGAACGCCTCCTTCTGCTCCTCGGTGAGATCGCGGTCGAAGTTGTCGTAGCCGAGCTGCTTGGCACGGCCTGCGGCCTCGTTGCGCGCGTCGATCTCCTCGGCCGTGGAGAAGCTCTCGTAGAGGGCGCCCGTGGCGATGAGCTTGTCGATCACCTCGCGATAGATGTCATGACGCTCGGACTGCCGGTACGGAGCGTGCGGTCCGCCGACCTCGACGCCCTCATCCCAGTCGATCTTGAGCCAGGTCAGAGCATCGACCAGCTGGCGGAAGCTCTCCTCGCTGTCACGGGCGGCGTCGGTGTCCTCGATGCGGAACACCATCTTCCCGCCGTTGTGACGGGCGTAGGCCCAGTTGTAGAGAGCCGTGCGGACCATGCCGACATGCGGCAGTCCGGTCGGCGAGGGGCAGAAGCGGACGCGGACGTCGGCACCACTGACAGTCGTGGTGAGGGGGTGAGGGGTAGCCATAGCCCTTCGATTCTACGGGGACGGCCGTCGCATCGCGGGTGGGCGGAGGGCCCTCAGGAAAATGGGCTCACAGCCACGGCCGCACGATGCTCGAGCGGGAGCGCGCCGTGCGCAGCGCGCTCATCCACGACGCGCTCGAACGCCGCACGGAATCGCCGACGATCATCGGCGTCGAGACGGGCATAGAGAGCACCGGCCCCGGCGACGCCCCCTTCGACCGAATGCCAGAGCACATCCGGGTCCGCGTTCCAGGTCCAGCCGTGCTCGGTGACGACCACGCGCTCCAGACCCGCGTCCCGCAGCATCCGCGCGAAGCCGTCGGCGGTCCGCTCGAAATCCTCGTCGGCCGGGAGCTTCGCACCGGCGAACGGGGTCACCCTCGCGCGCTCGGTGACCTCCGCCCAGAACCAGGAGGGCGAGAGCGTCCAGGTCGTCGCGACCACGGCGCCACGGCTCACGCGCCGCAGCTCGGCGGCTGACCTGCGCGGAGAGGCGACATGGTTCAGGACGAAGTTCGCGACCACCACATCGACGGCACCGTCGGCGAACGGCAGATCCGGCAGCCCCGCATCGATCGTGTCGACCTGCGGTCGCTCGCGGCGCGACACCCTACGCATCGACTCCTCGGGCTCGCACGCCTGGACGCTCCATCCCGTCTCCGCCCACAGTGCAGCGAGCCTGCCGTCGCCCGCGCCGACATCGAGCAGGCTGCGCCCTCCCGGTGCGCCGAGTGCGCGTTGCATCGCCGAGAAGGTCCCTGCGCAGAGTGCGGCGTAGGAAGCGGAATATGCCTCGCCGACGCCGACCCAGTCCTTCATCGGACGCCGGAGCGGGCGAGCGGGGAGAGCGCCACGATCGCGACGACCAGGACGAAAGCCGCGATGCCGAGTCCCGAGTACTGGAAGTTCGACAGCACCACACCGGCAAGCACAGACCCGGCGGCAGCCGAGAGGCTCATCAGCGAATCGCTGCGCCCCTGCCTGCGGGTGCGCAGCTCGGGCGCCGAAGCCTCGGTGAGCAGTGCGGCGCCGGCGACCGTCGCCGCGCTCCACCCCAGCCCCAGCAGGATGAGGGCCACCATCACGCCCCACGCCTCCGTACCGGTGAACACGGCGAACGCGAGAGCTCCGGCGAGCAGTACCTGTCCGAGCAGAACGACCTGCAGTCGGCCCCATCGATCGGCCAGCACACCGAAGACCGGGGACAGGGCGTACATGCCACCGACGTGCAGGGCGATCGTGATCCCCACGAGCGCCGAGACATCTGCCGGACTCGCGGCCATGCCCCCGGCGCCGTGGGCCATGTGCGACAGGTGCACCGGAGTCATGGCCATGACCGAGGCCATCACCACATGAGAGCCGGCGATCGCGAAGATCGCATAGCGGGCGACCCGCGGGCGATCCACCGCCACCGCTCCGGCGGCCGCGGTCGACGCCTTGGCGAGCCGCTGGGCCGCCAGAAGCGGATCAGGACGCAGCGCGACGATGTAGAGCAGCAGCGCCGCGCACTGCGCGACGAAGGAGAACAGATACGAGCCCGTCTGCGGTGGCATCCCGACCGCCTGCCCGACGATCTCCCCAGGGCCCAGCAGCAGAGGGCCGGCGACACCGCCGATGGTCGTCGACCAGACGACGATCGACAGGTCGCGGCCTCGGTGCTGCGGGGCGGCGAGATCGGTCGCCGCGAATCGCGACTGGAGGTTTCCCGCATTGCCTGCGCCGATCATCAGGATCCCGGCGAGCAGCAGGGGGAAGATCCGCAGGGCAGCGGCGAGGATCACCACCGCGATGCCGACCAGCGCGAACAGGTTGCCGAGCGTGAGCGCGCGGCGGCGTCCGACGCGCGCGGCGAGGCGGGCGAGCGGGATGGCGCACGCCGCCGCTCCCAGCGTCACGGAAGCCGTCGCCAAACCGGAGAGCGCGTCGTTCCCCGAGATGTCGGCAGCAAGAAGCGCGCCGAGCGAGACCGTGGCCCCGAAGGCGATGCCGCCGAGCACCTGCCCGAACGACAGCACCAGCACGGTGCGCCGCTGGACCACCGTCTGCTGCGCCGCCGTCAGGGCGACATCGGTCATGACGCGGGAACGGCGTCGCGCGCGGTGTTGCGCAGAATGCCCAATCCCGAGATCTCGACCTCGACGACGTCACCGGCCGCGAACGTGCCGACACCGGCCGGGGTGCCGGTCATGATGACATCGCCGGGGAGCAGGGTGAACACGGCCGAGGCGTACTCGATGATCGCCGGTACCGAGTGGATCATGTCGGTGAGCGGGGCGTGCTGGCGCACCTCGCCGTTCACCCGCGTCTCGATCGTCGCGTTCGCCGGGTCGAAGTCGGTCTCGATAACCGGTCCCAGCGGGCAGAACGTGTCGAAGCCCTTCGCGCGCGACCACTGACCATCCTTGCGCTGGAGGTCGCGAGCGGTCACGTCGTTGCCGATCGTGTAGCCGAGCACGTAGTCGAGCGCATTCTCGGCCTTGACGTTCTTCGCGATCTTGCCGATCACGACGACCAGTTCGCCCTCGTACTCGGTGCGCTCGGAGAGCGTCGGCCGCACGATCGCGTCTCCGGGGCCGATCACCGCGGTGTTCGGCTTGAGGAACAGCAGGGGCTCCTCAGGGGCCTCTCCCCCCATCTCGGCGGCATGATCGTGATAGTTCTTGCCGACGCAGACGACCTTCGACCGCGGGATCACCGGGGCGAGCAGGGCGGCATCCGCGAGCGGCACCCGAGCGCCGGTGGTCTCGTACCCGGTGAACATCGGGTCCCCGGCAAGCACCACGAGCTCGCGCTCGTCGATGATCCCGTACATGATGGCTTCGTCGTGGCTGAACCGGGCGATCTTCATGGGATCCAGCCTACCGAGCGCGCCCGGCGGGGAGCGTGGGTCTCGGCAACTGGAAACTCAGGCGTCGAGGCGCAGCAGCCAGCCGTGCTTGTCCTCACGGCGGCCGTACTGGATGTCGGTGAGCTCCTCGCGCAGCGAGAGCGCGAGCTCGCCCAGCGGCTGCGGCTCGTCGAACCCGTCGCCCACGAGAGCGCCGATCGGGGTGACGACGGCAGCCGTGCCGCAGGCGAACACCTCCACGATGTCGCCCGACGCGACACCCTCGCGCCACTCGTCGATCGAGATCGGCCGCTTCTCCACCGTGTAGCCGCGGTCTTCCGCCAGCTGCAGCAGCGAGTCGCGGGTGATGCCCTCGAGGATGCTGTCGGACTCGGGGGTGACGACGCGCCCGTCCTTGAAGACGAAGACGACGTTCATGCCGCCGAGCTCCTCGACGTTGCGCTTCTCGTCGAGGAACACGACCTGGTCGCAGCCCTTGGCGCTGGCCTCGCTCTGCGCGAGCAGGCTCGATGCGTAGTTGCCGCCGGTCTTGGCCTTGCCGGTGCCGCCCTTGCCCGCGCGGGCGTACTCCTCGGAGAGCCAGATGCGCACCGGCTTCACGCCACCGGAGAAGTAGGCGCCTGCGGGGCTGGCGATCACGTAGTACGCGACCTTCTGCGCGGCACGGACACCCAGGAACGCCTCCTTGGCGAACATGAACGGACGCAGGTAGAGGCTCTGGTCGGCACCCGTGGGCACCCAGCGTCCGTCGACGGCGATGAGCTCGCGCAGCGACTGGATGAAGTACTCGGTCGGAAGCTCGGGCAGCGCGAGGCGGCGGGCGCTGGCCTGCAGGCGCGCGGCGTTGCGGTCGGGGCGGAACGTGTGGATCGAGCCGTCGGCGTGACGGTAGGCCTTGATGCCCTCGAAGATCTCCTGCGCGTAGTGCAGCACGGACGCTGCGGGGTCGAGCGGGATCGGGCCGTACGGCTGCACGCGCGGACGGTGCCAGCCGCCCTTGGCCGACCAGCAGATGTCGACCATGTGATCGGTGAAGACCACGCCGAAGCCCGGGTTCTCCAGCACCTCGGCCAGCCGTGCGGGCGACGCTGCGGTCAGGTTCTTCGTGACGGCGAACTCCAGGGGAGCCACGGTCGCCTCGGCATCGATGGTCGTCATCTCATCATCCATTCCTCGTGGGTGGGCGCATCCTCGCGCCCGTTCAGCCTACGCCTGCAGTCAGAGGCGTGCAGTGATCGCGGAGCCGATCTCCGCCGTCGTGCGAGCCGCGGTGCGGGCGGCGATGTCGGCCTCGACCGCCGCGCTCACACGTGCGGATTCCTCGGTGAGGCCGAGGTGGTCCAGCAGCAGCGCGATCGAGAGGATCGCAGCGGTCGGATCGGCCTTCTGCTGCCCCGCGATGTCGGGCGCCGAGCCGTGCACCGGCTCGAACATCGACGGGAAGGCGCCATCGGGGTTGATGTTCCCCGACGCGGCGAGACCGATGCCGCCCGTGACGGCACCGGCGAGGTCGGTGAGGATGTCGCCGAACAGGTTGTCGGTCACGATCACGTCGAAGCGCGAGGGATCGGTGACCAGGAAGATCGTGGCGGCATCGACGTGCAGGTAGTCGACGACGACGTCGGGGTGCTCGGCCGCCACCTCGTTCACGATGCGCTGCCAGATGGCCCCCGCGTGCACGAGCACATTGGTCTTGTGTACGAGCGTCACCTTCTTGCGGCGGCGCTCGGCGAGGTCGAACGCGTAGCGCACCACACGCTCCACGCCGAAGGCGGTGTTCACCGAGGTCTCGTTCGCGACCTCCTGCGGGGTCCCCTTGCGGATCGCGCCGCCGTTGCCGACGTACGGCCCCTCCGTGCCTTCACGCACCACGACGAAGTCGATCTCACCCGGGTCGGACAGCGGGCCCGGGGCGCCGGCGAAGAGCTTGGACGGCCGCAGATTCACGTAGTGGTCGAGCGTGAAGCGCAGCTTGAGGAGCAGACCGCGCTCGATGTTGGCGTCCTTGAGGCGAGGGTCGCCCGGCTTTCCGCCGACCGCGCCCAGCAGGATCGCGTCGTTCGCGGCGATCGCGGCGAGGTCGTCATCGGTGAGGGTCTCCCCCGTGTCAAGGAAACGCCCGGCACCGAGCGAGAAGCGGGTCTTGTCGAAGACCACTCCGCTGTCGGCGGTGACGGCGTCGAGCACCTTCTCCGCCTCGGCGATGACCTCGGGACCGATGCCGTCACCGGGGATGACGGCCAGCTTCACGACACGCGACATGAGACTCCTTGCGCACTGCACGGGGATGGACCGGCCCACGCCCGCCGCGGGGCGAACGAGCCGGTCCTCCCAGCGTACTGGTCAGTGCGAGGGGGCTTTGCGCAGTGTGACGGCGGCGATCACGCCGGCGACGACCACGAGCCCCGCACCGATGAGCGACGTCACCATCACGCCGGAGCCGAACGCCGCGGCTGCGGCATCCCACAACGCGGTCCCGAGTTGATCGGGCAGCTCCTGAGCGGCGGTGTAGGCACCGGCGAGCGTCTCGCCCGCCGCATGCGCGACATCGGCAGGCAGCCCGTCCGGAAGCACGAGCGCCCCGCGGTAGAAGGCGGTGATGATGCCGCCGAGGACGGCCGTGCCCAGCACGGCGCCCAGTTCATACGCGGTCTCCGACACGGCACTCGCCGCCCCCGCCTTGGCCGCGGGCGCGCTCGACAGGATCAGCTCGTTGGAGATCGTCTCCGCCGCACCGATGCCGATGCCGAGCACCACGAACGCCACCACGAGCGGCAGGACACCGTGCTCATGCGTCGTGAACGCCACGATGAGGTATCCGGCCACCGAGAACGCCAGCCCGGCGGGGATGACGATGTGCGGAGGCACCCGACGCGAGACCGGCACGACCGAGAGCCCGGCGACGATCATCGCGAGCATGCCGGGGACCAGTGCGAAACCGGCCATCATCGGTGACAGCCCAAGGACGAGCTGCAGGTGCTGCGACACGAAGTAGAGGAAGCCGACGAGTGCGACGACACTGAGCAGGTTCACCAGGATCGCTCCGGAGAACGAACCGCGACGGAACAGCGCCATGTCGAGCATCGGGCTCTTCACCCGCAGCTGGCGACGGACGAACAGGTAGCCCATCCCGAAGCCGAGCAGTGCCCACGCGCCGGCCGTGAGGCTCGGGCCGTCCACCGCCAGGGACTTGATCGCGTAGACCACCGGGATCATTGTCGCCATCGACAGCGCGATGCTGATCAGGTCGATCCGCCCCGGGTTCGGGTCACGGCTCTCCGGGACCAGCAGCGGCGCGGCGATGAGCAACGGGATGAGCACGGGAACGGCGATCAGGAAGACCGATCCCCAGGCGAAGTGCTCGAGGAGGATGCCGCCCACGATCGGGCCCAGCGCCGACCCGGCGGAGAACGCCGAGGCCCACACCGCGATGGCCATGCGGCGCTGGTCGCGGTTCTGGAAGATCGAACGCAGGAGGGAGAGGGTCGACGGCATCAACATGGCGCCGAAGAAGCCCAGGAGCGCGCGGGCGGCGATGAGCAGCCCGGCGGTCGGTGCGAACGCCGCGAGGGCGGAGACCGCGGCGAAGCCGGTCGCTCCGATCAGTAGCATCCGGCGTCGACCGAAGCGGTCGCCCAGCGTGCCCATCGTGACGAGGAGTCCGGCGAGCACCAGGGGGTACACGTCGATGATCCACAGCTGCTCCGCACCCGTGGGGGCGAGCGCGATGGAGATCTCGGGGAGCGCGAAGCTCAGCACCGTGTTGTCCACCGAGACCAGCAGCACCGGCAGCATGAGGACGACGAGCGCCGCCCAGCCGCGGGCTCCGACGCGGGGAGCATCCGTCTCTGTCGTCGGGATCGACGCAGTACGGGTCATGGAACACCTCTCAGGATCGTGATCGCACGGTTAGTGAACCGTCCGGATGGTATAGTAACAGAATTCCCTCCCTTCCCCTGTGCAAAGGATCCACGATGCCCCGACCTCCCCTCGCCCGCGAGAAGGTGCTCGACGCCTTCGAAGCGATCCTCATCGAAGAGGGAGAGCGTGCCGCCACTCTCGAAGCCACCGCCAAGGCGGCCGGCGTCTCGAAGGGCGGATTGCTGTACCACTTCGGGTCGAAGGATGAGCTCGAGGCCGGGCTCGTCGAGCGGCTGGACCGCCTCACGACCCTCGACCTCGAGCGCATGACAACTGCCGACGAGGGCCCCGTCGCCTACTACGTGCGCACCTCGGTGATGGAGGACGACGCGCTCGATCGGGTGCTGATCGCCACGACCCGCCTCGCGCAGGGCGGCTCGATCCCCGCGGCGGACATGCTCCGCGACACGAGGCGTCGCTGGGCGGGGACGATTCGCCCGCACGTGCGCGACAGTGCGAGCCTCGATCTCGTGATGCTCGTCAGCGACGGGCTCTACTTCAACAACTCGCTCGATGTGCACGGACCGGAGCGACTGGTCCCTCGCAGCGATGAACTCCGTGAGCTGATCGCACTGGTGCTGAAGGCGACGGCCTGAACCCGTCGAAACGCGAAGGAGGGCGGGAGCATCGCGCTCCCGCCCTCCTTCGACTGTCGCCGATCAGACCTCGGTGATCTCGATCTGGCGGAAGAGGTCGGCGTCGATCGCGGCGCTCACGTCTTCGAGCAGCTCCTCCGACACGGGCGAGTCGAGCGTCAGCACGCTGAGCGCCTGCGCGCCGGCCGCCCGACGGGCGATCTGCATGCCCGCGATGTTGATGCCGGCTTCGCCGAACTTCTGGCCGTAGACCGCCACGATGCCGGGACGGTCGGTGTAGAGCATCACGACATGGTTCTTCTCGATCGGCAGCTCGAGGGTGTGGTCGTTGATGCCGACCAGCTTCTCGGTCTGCTTCGGACCGGTCAGCGTTCCGGAGACCGAGAGCTGCGAGCCGTCGGAGAGCGCACCGCTCAGCGTGATCACGTTGCGGTACTCGTCGCTCACATCGTCCTTGAGCAGCCGCACCGCGATGCCGCGCTGCTCGGCGAGCAGCGGAGCGTTCACGTACGAGACGGTCTCGCTGACGATGTTCGTGAAGACGCCCTTGAGCGCCGCGAGCTTCAGCACGCTCACGTCGTAGTCGTTCAGCTCACCGTGCACCTCGACGTCGAGGCTGGTGAGCGGCGAGGTCGCGAGCGCTGCGAAGATCTGTCCGAGCTTCTCGACGAGCGAGATGCCGGGGCGCACGTAGGGATCGATCACACCACCGGCGACGTTCACCGCGTCCGGCACCAGATCGCCGCCGAGCGCGAGGCGCACGGACTTCGCGACCGAGACGCCCGCCTTCTCCTGCGCCTCTTCCGTGCTGGCACCGAGGTGCGGGGTGACGACGACGTTGGGAAGATCCAGGAGCGGGCGGGCGGTGCCCCCCTCTGCCGGGGGCTCTGAGGTGAAGACGTCGAGGCCGGCACCCGCGATCTCGCCCGCGACGAGAGCCGCGTGCAGCGCCTCCTCGTCGATGAGCCCACCGCGCGCTACGTTGACCACGAAAGCGGTCGGCTTCATGGCCTTGAACTGCTCGGCGCCGATCATGCCCGTCGTCTCAGGCGTCTTGGGCATGTGGATGGTCAGGAAGTCGGACTCGGCCACGAGCTCGTCGAGCGAGAGCAGCTGCACGCCCAGCTGCTGGGCACGTGCCGAGGTGACGTAAGGGTCGTAGGCGACGACGCGCATGTCGAACGCCGCGAGTCGGGCGGCGACGAGGGCACCGATGCGTCCGAGGCCGACGATGCCGACGGTCTTCTCGAACAGTTCGGCGCCGGTGAACGAGCTGCGCTTCCACGCGCCGGCGGACAGCGAGGCGTGCGCGGCCGGAATACGGCGAGCGAGGCTGAGGATGTGGCCGACCGTGAGCTCGGCGGCCGAGACGATGTTCGAGGTCGGCGCGTTCACGACCATGACACCGGCCGCGGTGGCGGCCTTGATGTCGACGTTGTCGAGGCCCACGCCGGCGCGGGCGACGACCTTCAGCTTCGGGGCGTGAGTCAGAGCCTCCTCGTCGATGCGGGTCGCCGAGCGGACCAGCACGGCGTCCGCGTCCGCGAGCGCCGCGAACAGCGCCTCCCGGTCGGTGCCGTCGACGTCGCGGACGTCGAAGTCGGGACCGAGAGCGTCGATCGTGGCGGGAGAGAGTACTTCGGCGATAAGCACGACAGGCTTCGGCACAGTGGATCCTTCGGGGCAGCGCGGCAGGGGCCGATGCGCCGCACACCATGGGGGCGCGATCGCGTCAACTCTACCGGAGCGGACGCGGGCCTCCGTGCCGTATGACGCGGCAGGACAGGCGGCTCAGGCGCTGGGCATGGTGAGGCTCAGCGCGATGAGACTCATCCAGAACACCGCGACCACACCGAGTCCTGCGAGGAAGACGAGCGCGAGCTCGCCCACTCGCCGCCGCCGACCGATCACATACGCGAAGGCGAACACGATGGCAGGGAAAGCGACGCCGAACAACAGGGTCGCCCACCCGCCGCCGGTCAGCCCGGTCTGCGCCATCGTGATCAGATGCGCCACGGCATTCCAGACGGCATAGGCGTAGAAGAGTCCCGCCAGGCCGATGACGAGCCCGACGAGCCAGCGCGGAGAACCCGCAGACACCTGCGCCTCGGTCGACGACGTGGTCATGATCCGATCACCCCCACGGTGACGAAGGGCCAGGGAACGAGCAGCACGACTCCCGCGAGCAGCACGGCGACGCGGATCCACGCCGCCCTCCCCCGCGTGAGCACCCAGCTCGCCAGGAACCACAGTGCGGGCGCGGCGATCGCGAGGACGAACCACGGCAGGAACATCACGTCGGAGACCAGGAACGACGCCAGCGGCTGAAGTCGCAGCCCGCCGACGATCCAGCCGATCGTGTAGAGGAGGTACACCCCGCCGACCACTCCGACCAGGAGCAGCATCGGCGTGCTCAAGCCGGCCGGTTCGTCGACGGGCGCAGGAGTCACGGTGCCGTCGTCCTCGATCGTTCCCACGTCGTCGCTGCCCTTGCCGACGGCGTTCCAGCCGTGCGGGAGAGCGCGGTCCTTCGGCGTCGGGGCCTCGTCGCCGTCCCAGTTGAGGGCGTCGTCGGAATCGGAAGTCATGTCCCCAGCGTAGGACACCAGGTCCACTAGGATCGGGGTTGCCTTGAGCCGGAACGGCGGGCACCGGAGGGGAAAGGGAACACCGTGGCTGCGAGCGAGAACGCCCAGAGCGACAACACCGACACCGGCGTCGCACGGTCCGCGAAGAGCACAGCCGCGGAACCGCCCGCCGGCTGGGTCCCCACTCCCGAAGCCAAGGCCAGGGCCACGCGTTTCCGTTGGATCGCCGGCATCCTCTGGGCGGTCGCGATCGTCGGCGAGGGCGTCGGCATCTTCTGGCTCCTGCGTCAGCGCGTGTTCGTCGGCGAGGACGGCGAACTCCTCCGCAACCCCGACACCGGCCTGCTCGAGGAGCAGGGCGTCACCGCGACATTCCCGCAGTGGGCGTTCATCGCCCTCCTCGTGCTGCTCGTCGTGATCGCGGCCCTGTCGATCACCGGCTCGGTGCTGTGGAAGAAGGCGAACCGTCTCGACCCCGCGCGCAAGGCGGACAAGACGCGGTTCTTCGTGCAGAACCAGCTCGGGGCGATCATCGCGGTCGTCGCGTTCCTTCCTCTGGTCATCCTGATCTTCCTCAACAAGGACATGGACAAGGGTCAGAAGACCACCGCCGGAATCGTCGGCGTGGTCCTCGCGGCACTGGCCGTCTTCGTCGGCGTCGACTTCACGCCGCCCTCCGTCGAGCAGTACACGGCCGACCAGTCCGCCGTGATCCAGCTCCTGGGCAAGGACGAGGTCGTCTGGGTCGACGGCGGCAAGGTCTATCACGTCTGCGATGAGGTCTCGGCCATCCAGACCGGGAGCGAGATCCGCACCGGAACGACCGCTCAGGCCGTCGAGGCCGGGAAGATCCGTCTGACACTGCAGTTCGCTTCCGAGCTGCGCGCGTGCGATCTTCCGGTGCCGGAGAACGACGAGGCGATCGCAGAGGCACTCCGCGCGATCCAGGCCGGCCAGGTCGACACGGTGCTCCCCGCCCCGGTGTGGGCTGACCCCGCCGAGGCGCCCATCGTGGTCGAGGAAGCACCGGCCGAGTGACGACGGCTCGACGCTAGTCCGCGTCGAGCGCCTCCACGAGCCGCTCCTCCGCCGACGACAGATGCGCATCGAGGAGGGCTGCGGCGCGCTCCCCGTCTCCCGAGGCGACGGCAGCGAGGATGTCGGCGTGCTGAGCGGCGATGGCCGCAGCGTCGAGAAGGCGACGCCCCTGCACCTGCGCCATGCACAGCCGCACCTCGTCGAGGACGCTGCGGTACATGCGTCCGGTGCGCTCGCTGTCGAGCGCATCGATGAGAGCGGTGTGGAACCGCAGGTCCGGATCCACGGTCGCCGGGTCGGGGCCGGGGGGCATCGCGAGGATCTCCGCATTCGCCTCGAGCGCGGCACGCGGAACCGTCCTGGTCACGGCGAGGTCGCGAAGTGCGGCGCTCTCGAGGCGGGTCCTGGTCCGGTAGACGTCGCGCACGGCCTCGGGATCGATCCCGACCACACGCGCGCTCCGATGCGCAGTACGCACCAGGAGCCCGCTCGCCACGAGCTGCTCGATCGCCGCCTTCGCGCTCGGGCGGGCGACGCCGAACGACTGTGACACCGCGGCTTCCGTGAGCGGATCTCCCGAACGGATCTCGCCGCTGAGGATACGACCACGCAGCTGGGCCGTCACCGCATCCACGACGCCGACGATTCCCAGCGGTGTCTCCGGTGTGCTGGTCATCCGGTCAGCCTATCGAAGCCGCACCATGTCGGTACACTTGTCAGACAATCTTCCGACGGAGCAGAGGAGCACCGTGACGACCACCCTCGCCGAGCCGCTGGATCCCGCACTGCTGGGTTCCACGACACAGGTCCACTCGCGCTCCATCGATCGTTTCGCCCGCGCTCATGATGCCTCGCACTACCTGCTGATCCCCGACGCCGTGCTCTCCCCCGCGGATGCCGAGGGCGTCGCCCGCGCCTTCGGCGCCGTCCGCGCCGCCGGACGCACCATGACGTTCCGCTCCGGGGGTACCAGCCTGTCCGGGCAGAGCGTGAGCGGCGACATCCTCGTCGACACACGCAGCAACTTCCGCGACATCCGCGTGGAGGACGACGGTGCCATGGTGCGCGTCGGACCCGGCGCGACCGTGCGCCAGGTCAACACCAGGCTCACGCGGTATCGCCGCAAGCTCGGCCCCGACCCGGCGAGCGAGATCGCGTGCACGATCGGCGGAGTCGTCGCGAACAACTCCAGCGGCATGGCGTGCGGCATCACCGAGAACTCGTACCAGACCATCGAGTCGATGACGGTCGTGCTGCCGAGCGGGACGATCCTCGACACGGGTCGCCCGGATGCGAACGAGGTGCTGCGCGCGGCAGAGCCCGCGATCGCCGACGGCCTTCTCGATCTGCGGGCACGTCTGCTCGCCTCGCCCGAGCACGTCGCGTTCCTCCGCCAGCAGTTCTCGATGAAGAACACCATGGGCTACGGCCTGAACGCACTGCTCGACTTCGACGATCCGGTACGCATCCTCGAGCACCTCATCATCGGATCCGAGGGCACGCTCGCGTTCGTGGCCGAGGCCCGCTTCCGCACGATCGAGGTGCGCCCCTCGATCGCCACCGGTCTGCTGGTGTTCGAGACGCTCTCCGCGGCCATGACCGCTCTTCCCGACCTGACCCGGCTCGGTCTCGCCACCATCGAGCTGCTGGATGCCGCGTCGCTGCGCGTCGCGCAGGGGCTGAGCGACGTCCCGGCGGCCATCGCCGAGATCGAGGTCCGCGGACACGCCGCTCTCCTGGTCGAGGTTCACGCCGCCGACGCGGAGGCCCTCGTCGAGGCGAGCGCTGCGGCGCAGGCGCACTTCGAGGCGCTGCCGCTGGCGGTGGCACCCCGCCTCACCACGGATGCGAGCGAGCGCGCCGCGCTGTGGCACGTGCGAAAGGGCCTCTACACCGCTGTGGCGGGTGCGCGTCCCTCCGGCACGACCGCGCTTCTGGAGGACATCGTGGTGCCGGTGCCACGACTTCTGCACACCTGCGAGCGGCTGATCGAGCTGTTCGCCGCGCACGGCTACGAGGGCTCGGTGATCTTCGGGCACGCCAAGGACGGCAACATCCATTTCCTGCTCAACGAGCGTTTCGACGATCCCGACAGCGTCGCGCGCTACCGGCGCTTCACCGACGACCTGGTCGACCTCGTGCTCTCCCAGCAGGGATCCCTGAAGGCCGAGCACGGCACCGGACGCATCATGGCGCCGTTCGTGCGACGCCAGTACGGTGACGAACTCACCGACATGATGTGGGAGATCAAGCACCTGCTCGACCCCGACCGCATCCTGAACCCCGGAGTGGTCCTCTCCGATGACCCCGATTCGTACCTGCACGACCTGAAGCGGGTGCCGACGGTCGAGAAGGAAGTCGACCGCTGTGTCGAATGCGGCTACTGCGAGCCGACCTGTCCGAGCAAGAGCATCACCCTCACGCCGCGGCAGCGCATCGTGATCCGCCGCGACATGGCGTGGGCCGAGGAGCAGGGCGACACCGAACTGCTCCGCGATCTGCAGAAGGACTACGACTACGACGGCGTGCAGACCTGCGCGGTCGACGGCATGTGCGGTGTGGCGTGCCCCGTCGACATCAACACCGGTGATCTCGTGCGCCGGCTCAGGGCAGAGCAGTCGAATGCGCTCGAGGGAGCCGTGTGGGGCACCGCGGCCAAGCATTGGAGCACGGTCACCCGCGCCGGAGGTGTCGCGCTCACCGTCGCCGATGCGCTCCCCGCTCCGCTCGTGCGCGGAGTGACGCACCTCGGCCGGGCGGTGCTCGGCGCCGACACCGTGCCGCTCTACGACGGCGGACTCCCCCACGGCGGCTCGAAGCCACCGCGCCCTGTGTCACCGGCCGATGCGCAGGCGGTCTTCTTCGGCGCCTGCATCGGCACCATGTTCGGCGCGGAAGGCGAGGGCCAGGGCTCTCGAGACGCGCTGCGCGAGCTGCTCGACCGCGCAGGCATCCCCGTCGTCATCCCGGAGGAGAACGGCGGCCTCTGCTGCGGCACCCCATGGAAGTCGAAGGGCCACCTCGACGGTTACGCCCTCATGTCGGACCGGGTGCTCGACTCGCTCTGGGAGGCCAGCCGCCACGGCGAGCTTCCCGTGGTGTGCGACGCCGCGTCGTGCACCGAGGGTCTGGATGTGATGCTCGCCCAGTCCGTCGCGAAGAACCCGCGCTACGCCGGGCTTCGCATCGAGGATGCCACGACGTTCGTGGCCCGTGAGGTGCTCCCCCGGCTGAGCGTGTCGGCGAAGCTCCCCACCGTCGCGGTGCATCCGACCTGCTCCACGACCGCGCTCGGAGCGACAGGGGCGCTGACGGCGATCGCCGGGGCCGTCGCCGATGACGTGTTCATTCCCGAGGGCTGGGGCTGCTGCGCCTTCGCGGGAGATCGCGGCATGCTGCATCCGGAACTCACCGCCAGTGCGACCGCCCAGGAGTCCGCGGAGATCGCCGAGGCCGAGAGCGCACGCGGCGGCTTCGATGCGTTCGTCTCGGCGAACCGCACGTGCGAGATCGGCATGACCCGCGCCACCGGCCGGCCGTACCGCCACGTGATCGAGGTGCTCGAGGAGCTCACCCGCCCCTGAGTGCCGGCGAACACAGCGAGGGCCCTCCCGAATCGTCTTCGGGAGGGCCCTCGCCTCGTCGCGGTCCGATCCGTCTCAGCCTGCGGACAGGACCGCGACAGCCTCCTCGCGCAGCCCGGCCGGGATCACCGCGACCGTCTGGTCGTGCGCCTGCCTCTCGACCACGCTGCCGTCGGTCCAGCGCAGGTCGGAGCCCAGGAGCTCCTCGGGCAGCTCGAGCGTGCCCGTGCTCGGGTCGAGGGCGTGCACGTGCACGGTCGCCCCGGTGGTCGTGTACCGACGCGGGGCGCCGGTGCGCTCCCCCATGCGGATCCACGGACGTGTGCCGTAGATCGCGTCGCCGTTCGCCTCCAGCCACGTGCCCAGCTCGCGCATCGCGCGACGCTGCAGCTCGGGGATCGAGCCGTCGGCCGCTGGGCCCACGTTGATCAGCAGGTTGCCGTTCTTCGCCACGACGTCGACAAGCAGGCGGATCAGGGCCGCGCCCGACAGCGAGTGCCGCTCGTCCTCCGCCTGGTTGAAGCCGAACGAGAAGCCGAGGCCGCGCGTCGACTCCCACGGCTGCGAGATGATCTCGGGGATGTCCGTGTACTCGCGGGTGAGGAAGCCGTGGTACGGCACACCCCAGCGGTCGTTGACGACGCCGTCCGGCACCGCGGCGAAGTAGCGCTCCAGCAGGGCCGCGACCGCGTATTCGTCTCGCCCCTTTCCGCCGTCGGGCCACTCGATGTCGTTCCACAGGACGTCGGGCGAGAAGCGCGAGACGAGTTCGTCGAGCTGCGCGGCCGAGTAGCGCGCGAAGTGCTCATCGTTGCGGCGGAAGCGGAAGAGGTCGGTGTCCGACTCGATCGGCGGGAAGTCGCTCACGTGCCAATCGAGTGCACCCGAGTAGTACACGCCGAACTTCGCCCCCGCCCGCCGGGTGGCGTCGTGGAACTCGGCGATCAGGTCGCGGCGCGGACCGCGTGCGGCCGCGTTGAAGCCGGTCGTCGCCGTGTCCCACAGGCAGAAACCCTCGTGGTGCTTCGTGGTGGGGACGATGTACTTCGCCCCCGCACCGACCAGTTCGCCCACGAAGGCGTCCGCGTCGAAGGCCGAGGCGTCCCACTGATCCGCGAGGTCCTCGTAGGAGGTCCCCGGGCCGAACAGCTGCTGATGACGCTCCCAGGTGGGGCTCCCCGCGATCCGCACGGTGTTCCCGTACCACTCGGCGTACTGGTGCCAGGCGTAGGCATCCTCGGTGGGGATGTTCACGCCTTCGCCGTGCTGCACCGCCCATGCCGGCACGGAGTAGAGCCCCCAGTGCACGAAGAAGCCGAGCTTCGCATCGCGGTACCACTCGGGCACATCCTGGGCCGGGTACACCGGAGCGTCAGCTCCGAAGTCCGGACCGGTGCGCTTCTCGAAGTTCATCATGCGTTCTGCTCCTCGGAGACTCCGCGGCGGACGACCACCGCTTTCAGGTCGGGATTCCCGTCCGTCTCGAACGGGAAGACACCCGGCTGCAGGCGGTGGTGCCCCAGACGCAGGAGGTCCTGGTCGACGCCGCCGGGTGTCAGTGCGAGGGTCCAGCCCTCGGCGAGCTCGTACAGCTCGGGTTCCAGATAGCCGATCTTCACCACGACGATGTCGGCGGTCGTGGGCTCCAGCCCCAGCATCCGGAAGTCCGAGAGGTGATGGAACGGCTTGCGACGCTCGGTGATGATGGCGTGCAACCCGCCCACCGCGATCACGACCTGCGTGCCCGCATCCGGGTCGCCGTCGGTGATGGAGAACACGGTCCCGGTGATCGTCGCAGGGCCGTGCGGGCCCGCGTCTACCCCTGCACCGGCGTCGAGGGTGACGGTGGCGCCGATTCCGGCGGCGACCGCCCGCGCGACGGCCTCGCGGTCGAAGATCGAGGCGACCAGGGTCGTGCGGCTGCCGTCGGTGAGCTCCGCACGCTGCAGCAGGTGCGCGAGCGTCCAGGTCACGTCGCCCGCACCGCCCGCTGTCGGGTTGTCCCCCGAGTCGGAGATCAGGTACGGATGCGGCGCTCCCGGGGCGAGCGCCTTCTCGAGCGCCTCATCGAGGGATCCGGTCTCGGCCACGAAGACGAAGTCCTCGCGGGCGTCCCAGAACATCCGCGCCACGCGCTCGGCCTCACGGGCGATCAGCTCCTCGTCGTCACCGGTGACCACCACGTACGCCTGACAGCGCGGCTCGTCCGCCCAGGCATAGCCGATCCACACCGAGGCGTCGACGACGCCGGGGAGCGCCTCGATCTCGGGAAGCTGGGCGTAGATGCTGCGCGCCGGCTCCAGCCGGGTGCTGGTCTTCTCCCCCGGCAGCAGCACGGGAACGGGCACCCATGCGGAGAACGGACGACGACGCAGCGGGTCGGCGCCGTGCGGACCCCGCAGTCGCGCGAGCAGGTTCCACACGGCCCGCTCCTTGGTGTTCATCCAGTCCTCGTGGGGCGCCATCCGATAACAGGTCAGCAGATCGACCGCGTCACGCAGCACCTCCGAGACGTTGCCGTGCAGGTCCATCGACGTCGACACCAGCGTGTCGGGGCCGAGAGCCGAGCGCACAGCGAGAGCGAGGTCGCCCTCGGCGTCGTCCATGCCGACGACGCTCATCGCTCCGTGGATGTCGAAGAAGAACCCGTCGAAGGGGCCCTGCTCGCGGATACCGGCGACGATCGCCTCCTTCATCCGTCGATAGGTCTCCGGCGCCACGGCACCGCCCGGCAGCGAGCGACCATGCGTCAGCGGCACCCACTCCGCGGCGCCGGCGAGTTCGCGTCCGTCGTCCAGGAACGGGTAGTACCCGCGCAGTGTCTCCCCCGTACGGACCGTGAAGGCCTCGTCGCCGGAGATGTGCGGGGAGAACGTGCTCGACTCGATCGAGATTCCGGCGATGCCGATCCGGGGCTTCGACAGCCCGCCGTCGGCGATGGTGGGAAGGGGGCCCATCCAGATCTCGTGGGCTTCGGGACGTGCGGTCACGTGATGTGCTCCTTGTCGGTGCGGGTCGGACGGCGGGGCCGGACCGAGAGGTTCGGACTCAGTGTGCCCCCGCCGGCACGAGCGCGCGGCGAGCGGTCTCGATCGCGCCCAGCGCGACCGCATCGGAGCCGAGGACGGCGGGGATGATGCGCAGCGGAATGCCCGACACCGGAGAATCCGTGTCGAGCGTGCGCAGGATGGACGGCTCGAGCAGATCCCAGGCCGCGGTGACTCCGCCGCCGACGATCGCGCAGGGCAGGTCGAGGATCGTCGCCGCGCTGGCGCACGCGAGGGCGAGGGCGCGCCCGGCGGCATCGAACACCGCGATCGCCTCGGCGTCGCCGCCACGGGCACGGTCGGCGACCTCTCGCGCGTCGCGCACGGGAGCGGACGTGCGCTCCTGATAGCGGAGCGCGATCGACGTACCGGAGGCCAGGGTCTCCAGGTGACCGATCTGGCCGCAGGTGCACACCAGTTCGCTGTAGCCGGGTGTGTGCCCGATCTCCCCCGCCGCGCCGTGCGGACCGTGGTGGAGATCTCCATCGATGATGAGTGCACCGCCGACGCCCGTGCCGAGCATGACGCCGAGCACGTCGCGATCGGTCCTGCCGTCGGCCGCCGCCTCGCCGAGAAGGAACGCGTTCACATCGTTCTCGACGCGGACCGGCACTCCGAGACGCTGCTCCAGCTCGTCGGCCAGCGGGAATCCCGCCCACCCGACGAAGGTCGCCGATGCGGCGCGGATGGTGCCGGTCTCATGGTCGATGACTCCGGCCGCGCCGACGCCGGCCGCGGCGAGCGACACCTCGGCCTGCGCCGCGAGTTCCCCCGCGAGATTGGCGGCCGCATCGGCCATCGCACCGCCGCCGAGTGCGGCCGGCGCTGGCACACTGCCCCGGGCGAGGACGGTACCGTCGTCACTCACCAGGAGTGCGGCGATCTTGGTACCCCCGATATCGATCCCGACCAGTCCCGCACCGCGGGCCGAAGAGGTGGCGATGGGCATGGTGGTCCCGTGTTCCTGACCGATCATGCTCAGCGCCCGCCCAGTCCTGCCATCGCGATGCCCTTGACGAGGTGCTTCTGCAGAACGATCACGAGGATCGTGGTCGGGACCATCGAGATGATGGCCGCAGCCATCTGCAGGTCCCACCGGGTGCCGGTGAGTCCGGCGAAGCTCGCGAGTCCCACCGGGAGCGTGCCGTGCGCGTTGTAGTCGACCGTCACGATCAGCGGCCACAGGTAGCTGTTCCAGAACGAGAGGAATGTGAACACCGCGAGGACGGCGACGGCCGACTTCGACAGCGGCAGGATGATCTGCAGGAACGAGCGCACGGGGCCTGCGCCGTCGACGCGGGCCGCCTCTTCGAGCTCGTACGGGATGCCGCGGAAGAACTGCCGCATCAGGAAGGTTCCGAAGGCGCCGAAGGCGAAGGGCAGGATAAGCGCCTGGTACGTGTCGACCCAGCTGAACCACTGCATCACCTGGAACATGGGGATGACGAGCACCTCGGCCGGCACCATGAGCGTGGCCAGGAACAGGACGAAGACGGCGTCGCGCCCCTTCCACCGCAGACGCCCGAAGGCATATCCGGCCGTGGTCGAGACGACCAGCACGACCAGCGTTCCGCCGATCGCGACGATGAAGGAGTTCATGATGTAGGTCAGGAACGGTCCGTAGGCGAACACGTCGACGAAGTTGCTCCACCGCAGCTCCGAGCCCACCAGCGTGGGCGGCATCGAGAACATCTCGGCGTTCGGCTTGAGCGCCGAGAAGAAGGCGTAGATCAGCGGGGAGATGAAGATCAGCGCAGCGACGTAGATCCCGACGTGGGCGAGGATGAGCCGGGCGCGGGCGCCGGGGGTCGTCGCCGCGCCGCGAGCCCGCTCGCGTTCGGTGCGGCCGGCGCGGCCGGTGGGCCGGACGAGGGTCTCAGTGCTCATAGTGCACCCACTTCTTCTGCGCTGCGAACTGGAGCCCGGTGATCGCGATGATGATCGCGAAGAGGATCCAGGCGGCTGCGGCGGCGAGGCCGAGGTCGCCGAAGGTGAATCCCTGCTCCCAGATGTACATCACCAGGGGCTTGGTGGCGTTGCCCGGACCGCCACCGGTGAGCATCTGCGGCTGCACGAACACCTGCAGAGACGTGATCATCGTCATGATCGTTGCGAAGAAGATCGACGGCGAGATCATCGGGATGATGATGCTCCACACCCGTCGGAACCCTCTGGCGCCGTCGATGCTGGCCGCCTCGAGCACGCTCTCGGGAAGCTGCTCGAGAGCGGCCGAGAAGATCAGCATGTTGTAGCCGAGCCCCTGCCAGACGCTCATCACGACGACCATGATCATGGCCCACGACGGGTCTGCGAGGAAGTTCGGCAGCTCGATGCCGAACCAGGTCTGCGAGAGACCGTTGAACAGTCCCTGCGGCTGCAGCATCATCTTCCACACCAGCACGTTGGCGACCATGGGAGTCACCACGGGGATGAAGAAGAGCACGCGCAGGGCACCTCGTCCGCGGATGCGCGAACCGAGGCCGAGAGCGAGCACGAGCGAGAGAGCGACGCTCAGCGGCACGTAGAGCAGCGTGTACACCGCCGAGTTGCGCAGCGCCGGCCAGAAGTCGGGGCTGCTGGTGAACAGTTTGACGTAGTTGTCCACCCCGTTGAAGGTCCGCTCGCCGAAGGTCGGCCAGTCGAAGACGCTCATCACGATCGAGAGCCCGACGGGCACGATCGTGAACAGGGCGAGCCCGATCAGGGCTGGGCTTGCGAATCCCAGCGCCTGACCGGCCTCCACCTTGGCGAGCGATCGTCGACGTCTCGTCGTGATCGTCATCTCAGTTTCTTTCTCTGTTACTGCATTGCTGCTGCGGTGGCCGGAGCCGGGTCACTCGCCGAACTGCGCCTGCGCGTTCGAGAGCAGCTCTTCCATCGTCATCTGGCCGTTGTAGACGCTGACCAGGTTCGGCTGGATGTAGCTGTCGAGCTTCTGCCAGTTCTTCGTCATGTACAGCGGGACCGTGTCGCCGAAGGCCGCCTCGAAGACGGACTGGACCTGGTCGCGGTACTGCTCGTCGATCGACTCGAAGTACAGCGGCTGCGACGACGTGCGCGCGGGGTACGAACGGCCGGACGACGCGATGTAGTCCTGTGCGTCCTCACCGAGAAGCGAGCCCATGACCTTGAGCGCGGCCTCGGGGTTCTTGCAGTTGGCCGAGATGCCGTAGCCCGAGCCGAGGATCGGACCGGGGTTGCCGTTCGCGCCGGCGGGCAGCGGGACCATGCCGGCCGCGAAGCCGGACTCGTTGTCGAGGTAGCTCACGGCGTTCCACGTGCCGTCCACAGCCATCGCCGCGTTGGCGCCCGTGTACTGGTTCTCGCCCCATCCGGTGTCGGAGGCGGATGCCACGGGTGCGGCGACCTTCTTCTCGGTGACGAGCTCGGCATACCAGGTCGACGCGTCGACGAAGGCCTTCTCGTCGATGTGCAGCGTCCCGTCCTCGGAAGCGGGCTGCGTCGCGGAGTACGCGATGGGCATCGACATCCACTGGTAGCCGCCCATGCCCATGCCGAAGCCGTACTTGCCGTCCTTCGTCGCGGCGGCGGCGATGCTGTCGAAGTCGTCGAACGTCCAGCCGATCTCCGGGGTGGGGGCGCCGGCCGCGGTCAGCATGTCCTGGTTGTAGTAGACGAGCATGGTGGCCACGTCGAAGGGCACGCCGTAGACCTTGCCCTCGAAGCTGAGGATGCCGTCGGCACTCGGGTTGAAGTCCGCCCAGTCGATGCCGGCCGTCTTGAGGTCGGCGTCGCTCAGCTCGCGGAAGCCGCCCGTGTAGCCGCCGAGCTGCGCACCGCTCATGCCGGTGACGCAGGCCATGTTGCCGCTGGCCATGTTCGTGGTCAGCTTCGTGAAGAAGTCGCTCCACGGCGACGTCTGCAGCTTGATCTTGATATCGGGGTTCTGCTCCTGAGCGAACGCGACCTGCGCCTCGAGGGCATCCACGTCGGACTCGCTACCCGCCCACATGTCGACCACGATGGTGTCGCCGTCGGCGGAACCACCGGTGCCGCTGCCGCTCGCGCAGCCGGTCATCGCGACTGCGACGCCGGCGACGGCGACCACAGCCCCTACACGCAACTTCTTCATTGAATGCCTCCTGGAAGGGAACTGGTTATTTCGAGGTTCGAATTAACCTAGTAGGATTTCGTATGAAGTCACCGTTTCATACTTCGCAAGGGGCCGCAAGCTGAACATCCGATGTTTATCGGACCTTGATAATTCGTAACTCCCGGGAAACACGACGATCCCCCGCTACGCTGACGATGCTCCGACAGGAAAGTGCTCCCATGACCAACTCCGCAGACACCACCGTCGACGATCCCCACACGCGGCGGATCCTCGACCTCGTCGCCCGCGGCGAGGCGCGCTCACGCACAGAGCTGGCCGCACTGCTGGGGGTTGCCGCGTCGACGGTCGGGCTCCGCGTGCAGTCCCTGCTCGATGCCGGGGTGCTCAGGGAAGCGGGAGACGGCACATCTCGCGGTGGTCGACGTCCCCGGGTGCTGCAGATCGCCGCAGACGGCTTCGTGCTCTCGGCCGACCTCGGCGGCGGACACGCCCGGATCGGCAGGCACTCCCTCAGCGGCGCACTGCTGGACAGCGAGTCGATCGCCGTCGACGTGACCGAGGGGCCCGAGGCCACGCTCGATCGCCTCGCCGTCGTGTTCGACCGCCTCACGAGCACGGGTAGGGTCCATGCGATCGGCATCAGCCTCCCCGGGCCCGTCGACATCGCGACCGGATCGGTCGACCAGCCCTCTCGCATGCCCGGCTGGCCAGGATTCCGCGTCGGCGAGCACCTCTCGGCGCGCTACGGCGTCCCCGTGGCCGTCGACAACGACGCCAACCTCGCGGCTCTCGGCGAGCACCGTGAGCGCTTCGGACACACGGGACACAGCATCACCGTCAAGGCCGGCACCGCGATCGGCAGCGGCATCATCGTCGACGGACGGGTGCATCGAGGAGCCACCTCAGCCGCGGGTGACATCACCCACACCCGCATCGACGGCAGCGGCGACATCCCGTGCTCGTGCGGCAACACCGGCTGCCTGGAGACCGTGGCCAGCGGCGCGAGCCTCGTGCGGCAGATGCGCGAGCGCGGCAGCGACTCCGTGCACACGACGACCGACGTGCTGAGCCTCGCCCGCGACGCCGATCCGCTGGCCACCACTCTGGTGCGCACCGCCGGCACTCACCTCGGACAGGCGCTGTCCGGAGTCGTGAACTTCTTCAACCCGCACGCGGTGTTCCTCACGGGCAGCATGAGCGCCTCCGAGCCGTTCATCGCCGCCGTCCGCAGTCGGGTGTACGAGGCGTGCCACCCGCTGGCGACCCAGCGTCTGCGGATCGAGTCGGCGACCACGGGCGCCGATGCCATCCTGCACGGTGCCGCACGCCTCGCGCTGGAGGGCATGGACCTCCCCGTGGCGACGGCCTGAGCCGCCGCCACGGACAGGGTCACTCCCCGATCAGGGTCAGCTCGATCACGGGCACCAGAACGTCAGGGCGACGCACCGGAAGGTGCACGGTCAGAGTTCCCTCCGCCTCGCCGGCCGGCGTCATCAGCTCCGCCTCGCGCTCGGGATCGGACACGCTCGTCTCGAGCCACGAACCGTCGTTGAGCAGTCGTGCATAGGAGACCTTGCCGGCGAGTTCGGGAAGATGCACGAAGCCCATCGGCCAGCTGAACAGGCTCAGGTAGAGGCGGTTCCCGCTGCGTGTGTACACACCCTCGCGCGGCGGAGTGAATGCCGCATACCCGGCGCCGACCACGGCGCCACGGTGCAGGCGCATCCACTCACCGATCTCCCCCAGCGTCTGCGCATCGCGGGGCGCGATCGCCCCGCGTCCGTCCGGGCCGATGTTCAGCAGCATGTTGCCGCCCATCGAGACCGAGTCGACCAGCATCTGCACGAGCATCGTGGGTGACTTCTGGTCGGTGTTGTCGCGGTGATAGCCCCAGGACCCGTTGAGCGTCTGGCAGGCCTCCCAGGTCAACGGCACGCCGTCACGCACGATCGGCGAGGTCGGCTGGTACTGCTCGGGGGTGACGAAATCGGCCGGAATGCCCAGACGGTCGTTGACGAGCATGTTCGGCTGCAGCTCCCGGCACAGCGCGAGCAGCGCGGTGGCGTCCCAGTCGTCGGGTCCCTTGCCTGCCCAGCCGTCCTTCTCCTCGGGGTATGTGAAGTCGAAGAAGAGGTAGTCGATGTCGCCGTAGTCCGTGAGGAGCTCGCGCACCTGCCCGTGAAGGTAGGCGCGGTACGCCGCCATGTCGCGGCCGACGTTGAGCTCGGCGGCGCCCTCGTCATCGCGGCGCGGGTGGTTCCAGTCCACGGTGAAGTCGGGGTGATGCCAGTCGATGACCGAGTGGTAGAGCCCGACCTTGAGCCCCTCGGCCCGCAGCGCCTCCACGTACTCGCGCACGAGGTCGCGTCCGGTGTTCGCCACCGACGTGTAGTCGGTCAGCTTCGAGTCCCAGAGGCAGAAGCCGTCGTGGTGCTTCGTGGTGAGCACCACGTATCCCATGCCCGTCTCCTTCGCGGTGCGGGCGAGGGCCGCGGCGTCGAAGAGATCCGGGTCGAAGTGCTCGAAGTACTGCCGGTAATCCTCGTCGGTGAGGCGTTCGTAGTTCTGGACCCACTCGTGCCTGGCGGCGCCGCTGTAGAGGCCGAAGTGGACGAACATGCCGAACCGAGCCCGGTCAAACCATTCCTGTCGCATGTCTCCCATCCTGGCATAGACATCGGATGTTTGCGCCTTGGGGTTCATCAGAAAACGAAGAACGGGCGCCCCCGAGGGGACGCCCGTTCTTTCGAGAATCGAATCAGCGAGCAGCGCTGCCGTCGACATAGTCCTCGTCCTGCTGCTTCCATGCGAAGAGCGAACGCAGCTCCTTGCCGGTGACCTCGATCGGGTGCTGCTCCTCCTTGGCGCGCAGCGCCAGGAACTCCTCGGCACCGTTGTCCTGGTCGTCGATGAAGCGCTTCGCGAAGGCGCCGGACTGGATGTCGGCCAGCACACCCTTCATGCTCTCCTTGACGCGCTCGTCGATGACGCGCGGACCCGAGACGTAGTCGCCGAACTCGGCGGTGTCGGAGATCGACCAGCGCTGCTTGGCGATGCCGCCCTCCCACATCAGGTCGACGATCAGCTTGAGCTCGTGCAGAACCTCGAAGTACGCGATCTGCGGCTGGTAGCCCGCCTCGGTCAGGGTCTCGAAGCCGGCCTGCACCAGGTGGCTCACGCCGCCGCAGAGAACAGCCTGCTCACCGAACAGGTCGGTCTCGGTCTCTTCGGTGAAGGTGGTCTTGATGACACCGGCGCGGGTGCCACCGATGGCCTTCGCGTAGGAGAGCGCCAGGTCCCAGGCCTTGCCCGATGCGTCGCGCTCGACGGCGATGATGTCGGGGATGCCGCGGCCGGCGACGAACTCGCGACGGACCGTGTGGCCGGGAGCCTTCGGGGCGACCAGGATCACGTCGACGCCCTCGGGAGCGTCGATGTAGCCGAAGCGGATGTTGAAGCCGTGCGCGAAGGCGAGCGTCTTGCCGGCCGTGAGGTTCGGCGCGATCGACTCGCTGTAGATCGTGCGCTGGTGCTGGTCCGGCGCGAGGATCATGATGACGTCGGCCCACTCGGTGGCTTCGGCGACGGTCTTCACCGGGAAGCCGGCCTCCTCGGCCTTGGCGGCCGACTTGGAGCCCTCCTTGAGGGCGATCGCGACCTCGACACCCGAGTCGCGCAGGTTCTGCGCGTGGGCGTGGCCCTGCGAGCCATAGCCGACGATCGCGACCTTCTTGCCCTGGATCAGGGACAGGTCTGCATCGGCGTCGTAGAAGATCTCGGTGCTCACTTTGTGTTTCTCCTTGTTCTTTGCGTTTCGTCTGGCTTCGCGTGCTCGATGAGCGGCGAAAACTCGGTACTCAGGTTGGTCAGCCGCGCAGGACGCGCTCGGTGATGCTCTTGCCGCCACGGCCGATCGCGAGAAGACCCGACTGCGCGATCTCCTTGATCCCGAAGGGCTCGAGCGCGCGCAGCATGGCGTCGACCTTGCCCTTGTCGCCGGTCACCTCGATCACGAGGGCGTCGGAGGCGTAGTCGACCACCGAGGCGCGGAAGAGGTTCACGACCTCGATCACGTTCGATCGCGTGGCGTTGTCGGTGCGCACCTTCACGAGCATGTGCTCGCGCTGCACCGACGTGGCGAAGTCGAGCTCGACGATCTTGATCACGTTGATCAGCTTGTTGAGCTGCTTGGTGACCTGCTCGAGCGGGAGCTCGTCGACGTCGACGACGACGGTGATGCGGGAGATCCCCGGCACCTCCGTCACGCCGACGGCGAGGGAGTCGATGTTGAAGCCGCGGCGGGCGAAGAGCCCCGCGACACGGGTCAGCAGGCCGGGGGTGTTCTCCACCAGCAGGCTCAGCACGTGGGTCGACATGGATCAGTCCTCCTCGTCGAATGCGGGCGCGTGCTCGCGGGCGTACTGGACATAGCTGTTGCTGACTCCCTGCGGCACCATCGGCCATACCATGGAGTCGGCGCTCACGACGAAGTCGATCACCACGGGGCGGTCGTTCGTCTCGAGCGCGAGCTGGATGGCGGCGTCGACCTCCTCCTCCTTCTCCACGCGGATCGCGAGGCAGCCGTAGGCCTCGGCGAGCTTGACGAAGTCGGGGATGCGGATCGTGCCGTGACCGGTGTTGAGGTCGGTGTTGGAGTGACGGCCGTCGTAGAACAGTGTCTGCCACTGCCGCACCATGCCCAGCGACGAGTTGTTGATGATCGCGACCTTGATCGGGATGTTGTTGATCGTGCAGGTCGCGAGCTCCTGGTTGGTCATCTGGAAGCAGCCATCGCCGTCGATCGCCCAGACCGGTCGCTCGGGCTGCGCCACCTTGGCACCCATCGCTGCGGGCACCGAGTAGCCCATCGTTCCGGCGCCGCCGGAGTTCAACCAGGCGTTCGGACGCTCGTACTTGATGAACTGCGCCGCCCACATCTGGTGCTGGCCGACGCCCGAGGCGAAGATGCCCTCGGGGCCGGTGAGCTCGCCGATCCGCTGGATCACGTACTGCGGGGCGAGGAGGCCGTCCGTGGTCGGCGCGTAGCCGAGCGGGAACTCGGTGCGCAGACCGTCGAGGTACGACCACCACTCGTCGATGTCGGGCTTGGTGCCTGCAGTCGCTCCGCGGAAGGCCGCATCGAGGTCGGTGAGCACGTCGCGCACATCGCCGACGATCGGCACATCGGCTGTGCGGATCTTGGAGATCTCAGCCGGGTCGATGTCGACGTGGACGACCTTCGCGTTCGGTGCGAACAGTGCCGCCTTGCCCGTGACACGGTCGTCGAACCGTGCGCCGAGCGACACGAGCAGGTCGGCCTCCTGCAGCGCCAGCACCGCGGGAACCGTGCCGTGCATGCCCGGCATGCCGAGGTGCTGCGGGTGAGAGTCGGGGAACGCGCCGCGCGCCATCAGCGTCGTGACGACCGGTGCACCGGTGGACTCCGCGAGCTCGAGGAGCTCCGCCGACGCCTTGCCGCGGATCACGCCACCGCCGACATACAGCACCGGCTTCTTGGCCTCGGCGAGCAGAGTCGCTGCGGCCTGGATCTGCTTGCCGTGCGCCTTAGTCACCGGACGGTAGCCGGGGAGGTCGATCTTGGGCGGCCACACGAACGGGGCGGTCGCCTGCTGCGCGTCCTTCGTGATGTCGACCAGCACAGGACCGGGGCGTCCGGTACCGGCGATCTCGTAGGCCGCAGCGATCGCACCGGGGATCTCGGACGCATCCTTCACCAGGAACGAATGCTTGGTGATCGGCATCGTGATGCCCACGATGTCGGCCTCCTGGAACGCGTCCGTCCCCATCAGCGTCGAGAACACCTGGCCGGTGATGGCGAGCATGGGCACCGAGTCCATGTAGGCGTCGGCGATCGCGGTGACGAGGTTGGTCGCACCGGGGCCGGAGGTGGCGATGCACACGCCCACCTTGCCGGATGCCGACGCGTAACCCTCGGCCGCGTGGCCGGCGCCCTGCTCGTGCCGCACCAGGATGTGGCGGAGCTCGGAGGCGTCCAACAGCGGATCGTAGACCGGGAGGATCGCGCCGCCGGGAAGACCGAACACGTCGGTCACGCCGAGGAGCTCGAGCGAGCGGACCACGGCCTCCGCACCGGTGATCTCCGGCGCAGAGGATTGACGGGCGGGCGGCCTCGGCACGGCCGGGGCGGAATCAGCAGTCATGAGTTTCCTTCTGATGATCTGTGCAGGACGCCGGATGCCGGAGCGTCCGGGTCAGCCGGTGGTCGCGCCCTCGGCGGCGGACCGCACGAGACGCGAGTACTTGGCAAGAACGCCTCGGGTGTAGCGCGGGGGAAGCGGCTCCCAGCCAGAACGGCGGGAGGCGAGCTCTGCCTCGTCGACGAGTAGATCGAGAGAGCGAGCTGCGATATCGACCCGTATCAGATCACCATCGCGCACGAAGGCGATAGGACCTGCGTCCACCGCTTCGGGTGCTATGTGGCCGATGCACAGGCCGGTTGTGCCGCCTGAGAATCGTCCGTCAGTCAAGAGTAGTACATCTTTTCCGAGCCCAGCGCCCTTGATGGCCGCCGTGATGGCGAGCATCTCGCGCATGCCCGGTCCGCCCTTGGGGCCCTCGTAGCGGATCACGATGACGGTGCCGGGCTCGATCTCCCCCTCGGCGACGGCGTCCATCGCGGCACGCTCGCGCTCGAAGACGCGGGCGGGACCCTCGAAGACGGCCGCATCGAAGCCGGCGGTCTTGACGACGGCACCCTCGGGAGCGAGCGAGCCGTGCAGGATCGTGAGGCCGCCCGTGGCGTGGATCGGGTTGTCGAACGTGTGGATGACCTCGCCGTCGATCGGCTGCGGGTCGAGGTCGGCGAGGTTCTCGGCGAGCGTCTTGCCCGTGACTGTGAGCGCGTCGCCGTGCAGCAGTCCCTCGTCGAGCATCGCCTTCATGATCACGGGGATGCCGCCGTGACGGTCGACGTCGTTCATGACGTACTTGCCGAAGGGCTTCATGTCGGCGACGTGCGGAACCTTGTCGCCGATGCGGTTGAAGTCGTGCAGGCTCAGCTCGACCTCGGCCTCGCGGGCGATCGCGAGCAGGTGCAGGACGACGTTGGTGGAGCCGCCGAGGGCCATCGCGAGGGCGATCGCGTTCTCGAACGCCTCTTTGGTGAGGATGTCGCGGGTCGTGATGCCCTGACGGAGCAGGTTCACGACGGCCTCGCCCGAGCGGTGGGCGTAGTAGTCGCGACGGCGGTCCGCTGCGGGCGGAGCCGCCGAGCCCGGGAGGCTGAGCCCGAGGGCCTCCGCGACCGAAGCCATGGTGTTGGCGGTGTACATGCCGCCGCACGCGCCCTCACCCGGAGCGATGGCGCACTCGATGCGCTTCAGGTCCTCCTCGCTCATGAGGCCGGCGCGACACGCACCCACAGCCTCGAACGAGTCGATGATCGTGACGTCCTTCTCGGTGCCGTCCGAGAGCTTGACCCAACCCGGAGCGATCGATCCGGCGTACAGGAACACACTCGACAGGTCGAGGCGCGCACTGGCCATGAGCATGCCGGGGATCGACTTGTCGCACCCGGCCAGGAGCACCGAGCCGTCGAGGCGCTCTGCCATCATCACGGTCTCGACCGAGTCGGCGATGACCTCGCGCGACACGAGCGAGAAGTGCATCCCCTCGTGGCCCATCGAGATGCCGTCGGAGACCGAGATGGTGCCGAACTGCAGCGGGTAGCCGCCGCCCGAATGCACACCCTCCTTCGCCCCCTGCGCGAGCCGGTCGAGGCTCAGGTTGCAGGGAGTGATCTCGTTCCAACTCGAGGCGATGCCGATCTGCGGCTTGTCCCAGTCGGCGTCGCCCATGCCGACGGCACGGAGCATACCGCGGGAGGTCGTGGCCTCGATGCCGTCGGTGACGACGCGGCTGCGGGGCTTGATGTCGATGGGCGCGCTGCTGGCGGGATCATGCGAGGACATGACGGAAGTCTATTGCCGTGCGGAGGTGCGTTCGTCCGCCAACGCCTCCAGAAGCTCGGCGATCTGTTGTGGAGTGTCCACACGCAGGGTCGCCACGCTCTCCCCCGGCCCCACGCGCACGCCGAGGTCACCGGGCTCCAGCACGCGCATCGCGTCCTCGTCGGTCACGTCATCGCCGGCGAACAGGATGCCGGTCGCGTCGAACCGTTCGCGGAGGGCCGCCATCGCGGCATCCTTGCCCTCGGTGCGCGAGGAGAACTCGAGCACCCGGTGACCGGAGCGGCGCCTCCAGTGCGGGAAGCGCTCGGCCACGAGGGCGTCGATCTCGGCGAAGACGCGCTGCTCGGTCTCGGCATCGGCGCGACGGGTGTGCACGCCCATGCCGAAGGTCTTGGGCTCGAACTCGGCACCGTCGTAGCGGTCGATGATCGGCTGGGCCGCCGCCCAGAGCTCTTCGCGCGCACCGTCTTCTGTCGCCTCGCCCGGAGCGTCGACGTCGCCTTCGCCCGGAAACCAGTACTGCGCGCCGTGAGAGCCTGCCAGGGCGATCGCGGAGTCGTCGGAGTGCTCGGTGATGACGCGGAGATCGTGCATGCTGCGTCCGGAGACGTAGGCGACGACCGTGTCAGGTAGTGCTGCAAGACGATCGACCTGGACGGCGACCTCGGGGAGCGCCCGCGCCGCCATCGGGTCGGCGACCAGCGGAGAGGCTGTGCCGTCGAAGTCGAGGGCGACCACCAGCCGGGGCGTGGCGGCCAGGGCCTTGAGGTCGTCGTCAGCGGTTCCGGGGATCCAGGGGCGCGTCATGGATGCTCCAATCACAGGGGTCGTGCGTGTGGGCTCGGGTTCGGTGTCGCGGGTGCTCAGCGGCCGCGCACCTCGGAGAGGGCCTTCAGGAACGACGACGACCAGGCGTTCACGTCGTTGTCGAGCACACGTCGGCGAAGCGACCGCATGCGGCGACCCTGCTCAGCGGGCGGCATCTCCACCGCCGTCATGATCGCGTCCTTGAGCCCCTCGATGTCGTGCGGGTTGACCCGGACGGCCTGGCGCAGCTCATCCGCCGCGCCGGTGAACTCGCTCAGCACGAGCACGCCGCGGTCGTCGACACGGGTGGCGACGTACTCCTTGGCGACCAGGTTCATGCCGTCGCGCAGAGCGGTGACGAGCATCACGTCCGCGGCCAGATACAGCGCGACCATCTCCTCGCGCGGGTATCCCTGGTGGAGGTATCGGATCGCGGAGTGGCCCATGGTGTCGGTGTCGCCGTTGATGCGGCTGACGGCGAGCTCGATCTCGTCACGCAGGTGCACGTAGGCGTCCACACGCTCGCGACTGGGGCTGGCGACCTGCACGAGCGTCACGTCCTCGACCTTGAGCCGGCCCTCGGCGAGGAGCTCACCGTACGCCTTGATGCGGTGGCGGATGCCCTTGGTGTAGTCGAGGCGGTCGACCCCGAGCAGGATGCGCTTCGGATTGCCGAGGCTCGCGCGGATCTCCGCTGCCCTCGCACGCACGTCCTCGCGAGCGGCGAGCTCGAGGTAGGGAGTGGTGTCGATGGAGATGGGGAACGCTCGCGCCATCGCGGTGCGCGTGCCCTCGCCCTCCCCCTCGGGCACGGCGACATGCGGACCTTTGACCTCGTAGCGCAGTCGGCGGCGCACGGCGGTGAGGAAGTACGTGGCATCCTGTGCGCGCTGGAAGCCGATCACGTCGGCACCGAGCAGGCCACGCAGCACCTGATCGCGCCAGGGCAGCTGCGCGTACAGACCGTGCGCGGGGAACGGGATGTGGTGGAAGTACCCGATCGTGACGTCGGGGCGCAGCTCACGCACCATCTGCGGCACGAGCTGCAGCTGGTAGTCGTGCACCCAGACCGTGCCCTCCGGCGCCGCAGCAGCAGCCGCCGCCTCGGCGAAACGGCGATTCACGGTGACGTAGGCGTCCCACCACTCACGGTGGTACTGCGGCGGTGCGATCACATCGTGGTAGAGGGGCCAGATGGTGTCGTTCGCGAAGCCCTCGTAGTACTCGGCGACCTCTTGGGCGCTCAGGGCGACCGGGATGAGATCGATGCCGTCGGCCTCGAAGGGCGCGAGCTCCAGGTCGGCCTGACCGGCCCAACCGACCCAGGCGCCGTGCACGCTGCGCATCATCGGCTCGAGGGCCGCGACGAGGCCGCCGGGGGATGTGCGCCACGCCTCCTCGCCATCGGGGCCCACCACGCGGTCCACGGGCAGGCGGTTGGCGACGACGACGAAATCTGCTGCGGCCACGAGGGCTCCTCCCGGGGGTTTCCTCCAGGCTATCGAGGAACCTCGATTTCCGCGGATCGATCGTCAGGGCTTGACGGGAGCCGCTCGACGCTTCTCACCGCTGAGCATCCAGTTCGCGACTCCCGCGGCGAACGCGATGAACGCGGCGACCATCGGCAGCAGGAGCGCAGCCGGAGTCCCGACGCTCTCGGCGATCTCGCCCGCGAAGGCGGCGCCGATCGACTGCCCGACCACGACGCCGGAGCCCAACATGGTCATGACGGTGGCCGAGCGCCCGCGCGGGCTGCGAGCGGCGCCGAAGCTGTACTGCGTGACGAGTGTGGGGCCGATGCCGATGCCCATGATCGCGAGCGCCACCATCATGGTTCCCGGCGTGTCGACGAAGCCGAGCAGGAGTGTTCCCGCCAGCAGGATGCCCGAGAAGACGAGCCACCGCGCACGCATCGAGAACGCGGCGGGAAGCCACGCGACACCGAGCGCGAGAATCGCGGAGCCGACGCCCATGACGCCGTAGAGGAGGCCGGCCTGCTCTGGTGCACCGCGGTCGGCCATGAACGATGTGAGCGAGGTGAGCATCGTTCCGAAGAAGATCCCGACACCGAGGATGCCGACGACCACGATCAGCAGCTGGGGCCGGAACAGCTCGGAGACGGTCGACGGCGCCTTGCCATCCGCATCCCGATCCTGCGAGACGTGC